>NZ_JACUZI010000010.1:0-190955 GCF_015355705.1 Nocardia sp. XZ_19_231
GACGAGCCGAGTCACCGGTGCAGGTCTCTTCCGCACCCAACACCATGAACTTCGTGCCCGCGGTCGCCAACAACTCGGCGACGGCCTTGGTGGTCTTCTTCGCACGGTCCTCGTAGGCACCGGCACAACCGACCCAGAACAGGTACTCGTACCCGTCGAAGCTGTCAGCGTCTTTACCGAAGACCGGGATGTCGAAATCGACTTCCTTGATCCAGTTGAGGCGGTCCTTGGAGTTCTGACCCCACGGGTTGCCCTTGTTCTCCAGGTTCTTGAACAGACCAGCGAGCTCGGAGGGGAACTCCGACTCGATCAATACCTGGTAGCGGCGCATATCGATGATGTGATCGACATGCTCGATATCGACCGGGCACTGCTCGACACACGCACCACAGGTCGTGCACGACCACAACACCTCGGGATCGATGATCCCGTGGACATCCTCGCCACCGACCAACGGACGCTCGGCCTCGGCACGAGCGGCCTCGGGGATCTTGGCCAGCGCGGCCTCATCGGGCTTGCCGTCGGCGTCGACCAGGCCGACCTCGTCGCCACCGGCATCCTTGCGGCCACCGGCCAGCAGGTACGGGGCGGCGGCGTAACCGTGGTCGCGCAGCGACATGATCAGCAGCTTCGGCGAGAGCGGCTTACCGGTGTTCCAGGCGGGGCACTGCGACTGGCAGCGACCGCACTCGGTGCAGGTGGAGAAGTCGAGCCAGCCCTTCCAGGAGAAGTCCTCCATGCGGCCCGCACCCAGGGTGTCGACCTCGGGGTCGACGTTCTCCATGTCGAGAACCTTGCCGTTGGACACCATCGGCGCGGCCGCACCCAGCGCGACGCTGCCGTCGGCATTGCGCTTGAAGTAGATGTTGAAGAAGGCCGAGAAGCGGTGCCAGGCCACGCCCCAGGTGATGTTGCGGCCGACCAGGTACAGGAAGGCCATGCCCGACATCAGCTTGATGAACGCGAAGATCGACACCATGGTCGGGCTCGCGGGCAGCAGCTTCGCGATCTGCATGGTGAAGAAGTCGGTGGCGGCGTGCCCGTGTCCGTAGGTGGCGATCTTGCCCGCCTTGACGAAGATCATGCCGAGGCCCTCCATCAAGACGATCGTCTCGATGACATAGGCGGGGGCCATCTTGGAGCCGCTGAAACGCGACAGACGCGCGGGAATCCGCGGGTGGTTCAGCTGGCGGATGATGATCAGCGCGCCGATACCGACCACGGTGCCGATGCCGAGAATCTCGTCGACGAGGTGGTAGATCGCCCAGTTGCCGATGATCGGCCAGTGGAACGAGCCGTCGAAGGTCTGGCCGTAGGCCTCGAACCACAGGATCGCGCCGAGGATGAAGCCGGTCATGACCAGCCAGTGCGCCCAACCGACGGTGCGGAACTTGTTCATCCGCGTATGGGCCGCGACCTCGATGAACATGTTCTTGAACCGCGGGAAGAACGGTCGCCAACGGTCGGGGGCCGTCTGGCCGATGGTGACTGCCTTGCCGATGTTCCATGCGCCGCCGATAAACGACGCCCAACAGAACAGGCTGAGCACAGCTCCAATCGTGCCCAACGTGATAGTCAGGGCATTCATGTCGCGACCTTTCTTTCGAGGCAACACGAGGTTCTGAGCGAGGAGACCTCGCCCGATTGCTCGTATCGTAACCGCCACTAAGTTACCGGCCAGTAACTAACGCTGTCCACCATAGGATCGGCTTTTGCGCTCTGACCTCGTTTACTGGGACTTGACCTGTGGTTTGCCTGTGAGCAATATCACAAATTTGTTTGCCACGGGGTTCCCGTAGCGACTGTTGAACACCGTAAACCGTGCGTGAACTGCGGCGAAGCTAAGGTCAGGCTTACTAGGCCCACCGAAATTCCTTCTGGCCTCAGGGGATTCAGTACATTAGGCTCCAGCTGTTCTGCATGCTGTGCCGGTCTTCACACTGCTCGGGGAGAAGTAGGGGACATCTCATAGGGATGCCCTGCTTGACGGGTCTCGCGTGTCGCTCGATCGCACTACGCACCACACCTGATGGATTGGAACCTGAATGAACTTCCGTAGGACCACTGCGGCTGCCGCGCTGGTTATCGGGGCGATGACCGTTGCCATGGGCACTGCTCATGCCGAAGAGGCACCGCAGGACATCAAATACTCGGTCAAGCTCGTCGACAAGACTGTCGTCGCCACCGTGAAGAACGGCACCTTCTCGATTGTCGAGCAGGCCGGCGAGACCCCTGAGGCCCCCAAGACCAAGATCGCCGAGATCAAGGACACCCGCGGTGACGTGGTAGTGGCCGTGCCGATCGCGTTCTCGTTCAACGGCGCGGAGGTCCCGACCAAGGCCGAGGTCGTCAAGGACTCCACCGTGCTCGAGCTGACCCCGGAGAAGCCTGCCGGCGTCAACATCGCCGCCAACCAGCAGGTCGGCGTGAAGCCGGTCCTGAAGGCGGCGCCGATCGCGTCGGCGCAGGAGAACCAGAAGGCGATCAACGACTTCGCCGGCAAGTTCAGCATCGGTACCGCCATCGGCACCTTCGTCGGTTCCGCCATCGGCGCGGTCGTGGGCTGCATCGCGGGCGGCATCGTCGGCGTCGGTGTCTTCTCGGTTCCGCTGTGCATGGGTGGCATCGTGGGTGGCGCTGCCATCGGCGGCGTCGTCGGCATGATCGCTATCGGTGGCCCGACCATGATGGTCGCCGGCATCGAACTGCTGAACGTCATGCAGGCTGCGGACGGCACTTCGGTGTGGGCCGAAAAGCAGCAGGCAGTCACTGCTCCGGCTCCGCAGGCCGCTCCGGCCAACTGATCGGCCTCCTCACCAGTTTCCCCGCCAGGCCCCGCTCTTCGGAGCGGGGCCTTTCGCGTCCCCGATTGCCGATCACGGCGCTCTCAGCACTCGGCGAACCAAGCCTTCACGAACCCCGCCGACTGATAGACGTAGTCCCACGCCCAGCGCACGGGCGACAGATGTGGCTCCGGATCGACGAACAGCAACTCCCCGTCCCAGCATTTTCCGAGGATGTAGCGAGCGCGGGAGACGTGCGGAGTGAACGTGACCACGATGACGCGGTCCCACTCGGCACCCAGGCGCGCCAGTTCACGGCCTTCACCGAGGGTCGTGCGCGGACTCGGGTCGAAGCAGATCACCTCGAAGCTGTAGCCCCCGTGGCAGATTCGATTCACCATCGGACTGTGGTCATAGGGGTTGGAAACCAGGATGCGCGGCGCGTACCCCTGCGCGGCCAACCGCAGCCCTAGTTGTTCGCGGCCGTCGTGCGCCCCACCGAGGATCAGAATCGCATCGGCGACCTGCGGATCGTCCGTGCGCGGCCGGACATACACCGGCCACAGCGCGACCACCGCGAGCAACACCACGACCAGCAATCCACCCGTGGCGAACAGGACCCGACGCATAGTCAATGCTCCATCCGCGATGGCGTATTCGTGCGATCCCGCACGATTATGCCAACCCCCACGCACTCGAGCGGCTCGCTGCGAATGCAGACCGACGATCCGAACCGTGCACCCACCAACTTTCTCATTTGCGCAGGTGAGAGCCCCGCACCCGGATCACCCTCGCGGGCGTTTCCCCCTGTACACCAGATGTTGCGCCCCCTCTTGCCTCGCTGACGCGGCGTAGCCACGCGCACCGCTTACCAACAGAACTATGCGATGCACAGTCTTCGGAACGGGGTACCTCGGGGCCACGCATGCAGCGTGTATGGCCGAGTTGGGACACGACGTGGTCGGGGTGGACGTCGATCCCGGCAAGGTGGCCAAGTTGGCCGATGGTGTGGTGCCGTTCTACGAACCGGGGCTCGAGGAAGTGCTGCAACGCAACCTCGCCGCCGGCCGCCTACGGTTCACCACGGACTACGAAGATGCCGCGGCCCATGCCGACGTGCACTTTCTCGGTGTCGGAACACCGCAGAAGAAGGGCGAGTACGGCGCCGATCTGAAATACGTGCACGCGGTGGTGGATACGCTCGCCCCGATGCTGGAACGCCCGGCGATGATCGTCGGCAAGTCCACGGTGCCGGTGGGAACCGCCGCCGCCCTCGGCGTTCGGGCCCGCGAGCAAGCGAAGGTCGACGTCGAGGTCGCCTGGAATCCTGAGTTCTTGCGCGAGGGTTTCGCGGTTCAGGACACCCTGCGCCCCGATCGCCTCGTACTCGGTCTCGACCATGCTCGCGAACGCTCGGCTTGGGTAGAGGAGCACATCCGCGAGATCTACGCCGACCTCATCGCCGCCGAGATCCCCTTCCTGCTCACCGACCTGGCCACCGCCGAACTGGTGAAGGTCTCGGCGAATGCCTTTCTGGCGACGAAGATCTCGTTCATCAACGCCGTCTCGGAGGTCTGTGAGGCCACCGGCGCCGACGTCACCATGCTGGCCGACGCCCTCGGCTACGACGCCCGCATCGGCCGCCGATTCCTCAATGCCGGACTCGGTTTCGGTGGCGGCTGCTTACCCAAGGACATCCGCGCCTTCATGGCACGCTCGGGCGAACTCGGCGCCGATCACGCCGTCGCGTTCCTGCGCGAGGTCGACAACATCAATATGCGCCGCCGCACGAAGGTCGTCGACATGGCCGCCCGCGCCTGCGGCGGTTCCCTGCTGGGTGCGAACGTGGCAGTCCTCGGCGCGGCCTTCAAGCCCGAATCCGACGATGTGCGCGATTCACCGGCCCTGAATGTGGCGGGAATGATCCAGCTGCACGGTGCCGTGGTCACCGTGTACGACCCCAAGGCCGTGGAGAATTCGCGCCGCGTGTTCCCCACGTTGAACTACGCCACCTCGGTCTCGGAGGCGTGTGATCGCGCCGACGTGGTGCTGGTCCTTACCGAGTGGAACGAATTCACCGCATTGACCCCGGCCGACCTCGACCCGGTGGTACGGTCCCGTTCGATCATCGACGGTCGCAACTGCTTGGACAGCGCAACCTGGCGTGCGGCCGGGTGGGTATACGCCGGACTCGGCACCCCGTAGAGTAACGAGCCAAGCGGGGGCTGGAGCGGATTTCGGTCCGCGTTATCGCAGTCCTCGTATGTCGTGCAGCACGGACGAGATGGGCAGCGGATGAGTTCGGTTCTGGGAATTTCGGTGGGGGCCGGGACGGTGCGCCTCGCGCGTCCGCAGCACGGTGGCCCACACGGTTCCGTCCCGCCGTATTCGTTCGACCAGCAATCGATCCCCATGCCCGAACAGCGGGCCGAGGAGACCGCCGCCGACGCGATCGCCGCCACACTGGCCGCATCGCCCGAGATCGCCGCCACCACCATCACCTTCCGCAGCGAGCCGCAGGCCAGGGCGGTGCGCGCCGCGATGGCACGACGCCAGCTCACCAACTACCAGCTCGTGCCCGAAGCCGTTGCCGCCGTGCACTTCGCCCACGCCACCAGCGATATGCGCGATGTGTCCACGCTGGCCGTCTACGACCTGGGCAGTTCGGGTCTCACGGTGAGCGTGATCAACGCCCGCACCAGCGATGTGTACCAGTGCGAGCGGATCAGCGACATCAGCGGCGACTACCTGGATTCGCTGATCAGAGAGCAGCAGATCGCCTCGGGCCGGATCGCGCATCCGGCCGACCCTGCGGGCCTTGCCGCCCTCGACGCGCTGTGCCGGGCCGCCAAGGAGCAGCTGTCCAACAGCAATGCGGTGGCGTTGCCCAGCGAGCAGGGCCTGGTTCTGCTCACGCAGGAGAACTTCGAAGCGCTGATGATGCTGGCCATCGAGTCGTCGGCCCGGATGACCCGCGATGTCATCATCCGCGCGCAGCATCCGGTGCAGGCCGTCATGGTTCTCGGTGGTGGCGCCCGGATTCCGTTGATCGCGCGCGTGCTCGAGCGCACGATCGGCGTGCCGGTGATCGTGCCGGCCGAGCCGGAGACCGCGCTCGCCCGCGGCGCCGCGCTGCTCGCCCGCCCCGCCCAGGTCCAGCAGGCGCCCGCCGCTCCGGCGCCGGTTCCGATGGACGAACACGACGACACGACCCCTGCCTGGCTCACCGCGCCCACCCGTGGCCGCCGCCCGCTCAGCGCACTCACCAACCGGGCTCATTCCCGCCGCGAACTGAATGTGGCGGTGCTGACGGTGAGTTCGCTGGTGGTCGTCGCCGCGATCGGGCTCGGCCTCGGCTACGGTCCCGAAGTACTCGAGCGCGGTTCGTCGAGCGATGGTTCGCAGGCCGTCCCCGCGACCACGCCCCCGCGCCCCAGCGCAGTCGGCCCGTCGGCGGCCCCGGCCGCGACCACCGAGGCCCAACACGAAACCGTCGCGGCGCCACCGGTCAATCCGCGCCGGGTCGAGGAAACCACCGACGCGCCACCATCACAGGGCCCCAACACCTTCACTGTGGTCCCTGGTCTGCCCCCGGTGGTGCTGCCCACTCTGCCCCCGGTGCTCCTCCCCGGCTTCCCACCTGCCGGTCAGTAGCCCGAACTCCTGCCGGACACCGTCCAGCTCGCCGAACCGAATTCCGCGAACTGGTCCGGCGTCCGAACAGGATCAGTTCCGAGCGTGCTTGGCCCGCGCGGGCGCCACCGCGGTCTGCTTCGCACCGAACGGCCGTGCCAACATCACCGCGATCATCGTCGTCAACGGCACCGACAACGCCAGCGCGATACCGCCCACCGCCGATCGTGTGATCTCGATGGCCACCGCGTCTCCGGTCAGCACATCGGTGATCGACCGCCCTGCCACGCTGAACAGCAGCAGCAGCGGCAGCGCTCCACCGGCATAGGCGAGCACGAGCGTGTAGACCGTGCTGGCGATGTGGTCGCGCCCCACCCGCATGGCCGCGGTGAAGATCTCCCGCCGCGTCGCGCCTTCGTCGAGCGCGGCGAGTTCGAAGGCCGCCGAAGCCTGCGTGATGGTCACGTCGTTGAGCACACCGAGCGATCCGATGATGAACCCCGCCAGCAGCAGCCCGGTGATGCTCACGTGCTGAATGTAGGTGGCCACGTTGGTGTTCTGTTCCTCGGACAGCCCGGTGAGATGGGTGGCCTCGATCGCCACCCACGACAGCACCGCCGCCAGCACCATCGATGCGAGCGTCCCGAGCAACGCCGAACTGGTCCGCAGATTCACCCCGTGCGCGAGATAGAGCACCACGTAGAGAATCAGCGCCCCCGACACCAGCGCCACCGGAATCGCCGACTTCCCGTCGAGCAGCGCGGGCAACAGGAACATCACCACCACACCGAAGGCGAAACACAACCCGACCAGCGCCCGGAAACCCCGCCACCGCGCGACCACACAGATCACCACGACGAACGCGAGCACGATCAAGGTCAACGGCAGCCCGCGCGCGTAGTCCTCGAACCCGTACATGGTGATTCCGGCCGGATCCGCGGCCCGCACCACCCGAATGTTGTCGCCCGCCTGCAGATCGGGCTGCCCCGGCCCCGGCGCGATCTCGAACAGCGTCTTCTTGCCCTCGTCGGGCCCCGACCTGATGTCGATGATGCTGCGCTGACACGTATACGCGGCGACCCGCGGCGGTTCCGGCTTGTCCTCGAACACCTTCCCGATCGACGGGCTCCCGCAGGCCCCGATGTCCTGCATGACAACGGTTCCGGCCTCGGTCTGCACCGCCCCACCGGACATGGTCTGCATCGGCAACGGAATCTCGACGTGCTGTGCGCTCGGCCACAGAAACACCGTCGCGACCAACACCACCACCCCGATGATCGCCAACAGCCCGACAACAACCTTCGCCGCGGTGTCACTGATGGCTATCGGCCCGGAATGGTCGTGATGATGGTGATGATGCTCGCTCACGCCCAGAGCTTAAAGGCTGCGGTTTTCAATAACACCCTCGCAACACCAATCCGACCCCCGGCCGCAGACAAAAACCTCCCCGAGCCTAGGTCTGACCTAGGCCCGGGGAGGCGGGTTTGTGCGGCGGCGGAGAGCAGGGGGGTGTCTCCGCCGCCGGAGGTAGGCGCCCAGGGGGGTAGGCGCGCATACCTTAAGGCTCTCGGTTGTCCAGGGGGGGTAGACAACCGGGCCAGGGCGCCGAAGCGCCGAGGTCTACTGTACACAAAAGATGGACTTTTGCACTAGTAGATCTTCATAACATCCAACATTCCGAACTCACAGTCTGTTTTCCCTGCGATACCAGGATGCCCATCCTGGCCAGAGGTCCGAAAACTCACTGGTCAAAGCCCTTACAAGTGAGCGCCGACTGTATCGCTACTGACGGTAGCTGGACAGGAAGTTGCCGAATCGCTCGATCGCCACGGCCAGATCTCGCGCCCACGGCAACGTCACGATCCGCAGATGGTCGTTCGCAGGCCAGTTGAACCCGGTCCCCTGCACCATCAGGATCTTCTCCTGCAACAGCAGATCCAGCACGAGCTTTCCGTCGTCGTGGATCTCGTGCACATTCGGATCCAACCGCGGGAACGCGTACAGCGCGCCACGCGGCTTCACGCACGACACACCCGGGATCATGTTGAGCCGCTCCCACGCCACATCGCGCTGCTCGAGCAGCCGCCCGCCGGGCAGGATCAGATCCTCGATGCTCTGATGTCCACCGAGCGCCACCTGGATGGCGTGCTGAGCGGGCACGTTCGGGCACAGTCGCGAGGACGCGAGCAGATCGATGCCCTCGAGGAAACCGGCCGCGTGCTCCTTGGGCCCGGTGATCGCCAGCCAACCCGAGCGGTAACCGGCCACCCGATACGCCTTCGACAGGCCGTTGAATGTCAGGCACAGCAGGTCGGGGGCGAGCGAGGCCAGCGAGATGTGCTTGGCGTCGTCGTAGAGGATCTTGTCGTAGATCTCGTCGGCCAGCAGCAACAGCCGGTGCTTGCGCGCCAGGTCGACGATCTGCTGCAACACCTCCGTCGAGTACACCGCACCCGTCGGATTGTTCGGGTTGATCACCAACAGGGCCTTGGTCTTGTCGGTGATCTTCGACTCGATATCGGCGATATCGGGCTGCCAGCCGTTCTCCTCGTCACACAGGTAGTGCACCGGAGTACCGCCGGCCAGGCTGGTCATGGCCGTCCACAGCGGGTAGTCGGGCGCCGGGATCAGCACCTCGTCGCCGTTGTCGAGCAGGGCCTGCATGGTGACGGTGATCAGCTCGGACACCCCGTTGCCGAGGTAGACGTCGTCCACATCGAGCTCGGGGAAGCCGGGCACCAGCTCGTAGCGGGTCACGATCGCGCGCCGCGCCGACAGGATGCCCTTGGACTCGGAGTACCCCTGGGCATAGGGCAGAGCGGCGATGATGTCGCGCATGATCACATCGGGCGCCTCGAACCCGAAGGGGGCCGGGTTGCCGATGTTGAGCTTGAGAATGCGGTGGCCCTCGGCCTCCAGGCGTGCTGCCTGCGCGTGAACCGGCCCACGGATCTCGTAGACCACGTTCTGCAGTTTGGTCGACTGCTCGAGAACGCGCGGGGGCACATGCGGCGATTGAGGACTCACCGGTCCCATGTTGCCATCCTGCGCAACCTCATTTGGTCGCACGGTCGCCTTGTGCCTGGTGACAGCCCTCTACGGTCGCGGGTGGCTGGCAAGCGCGGCGGTCGCTACACAGAATTCTTCGATGCGTTCGTCGAGTCCACGCGCTTCCACCGCGTCGCGATAAGTCGGGGCGGCGATGCGGCGGCGCAGGCCCACGAGGCGCTCGCTCAGCTGGGCGATGCGTTTGTCCTCGGGAAGGTCGAGGACCGGACGTAAGGCGTCGGCGGCGCCGTCGATGCTGCCGTTGATGAGGTGGGCGGCCGCGTTGTCGACGCGGGCCAGCGATTCGGCGCCGTAGGAACGTTGTAGCGGCGGGCCGCTCGAGTAGAGGGTGATGGCGCGTTCGGTAGCGGCAAGTGCCTGTTCGGCGCGGCCGAGCTGGATGCAGGTGGCGCCCGCGTAGTAGGCGGCCTTGGGTGGGCCGAACCCGAACACCCCGCCGATCTCGTCGTGCAGCTCGTCGCGACGGTCACCGGCCGCCACTTCGGCCGCGCGCAGGCACCGGTCGGTCTCGGCATCGCTGCCGAGCCGTGCCCACACCCTTGCCTCGATATTGAGCAACCGCACCCGCCCCAGCCCCGGGCCGGCGAATTCCTGTCCGCTGCGGGCCAATTGGACGGCGTTGCGCGGCCGGTCGGACCAGTTCTCGATCAGCGCGTGCATGCCGCGGGTCCACGCACGCAACCCGTTGTGCCCGCTCAGTTCCGCGTAAGCCCAAGCGGCCCTGATCTGTTCGCCCGCGGCATCGAGATAGCCGAGGTCGGTACTCGCGTTGGCCAACAGCCCCGACAACGTACCGGCCAGCAGATATAGGTGGCTGGTGTCGACCGGCTTCTGCTGCCCGTCGAGTAGTCGGTACACCCGCCTGCGCACCCGCAGCATCTCCACCATCATCGGCGCCGGTGCGGCATGAACGTATTCGTTGGCGATGCGCCGGACGTCGGCGTCGAGCTGGGCCAACGTCGTCGCCCCCACGTTCGTGCCCTCCGCGGCGGCCGCGTGTTCGCTGGCCTCGTGCGCAGCCGCCATGATCAACTCCCTCTCCGACAACACCTCGGGGACAGCACCTTTAACAGTTCCCGCATCGACGAACGCGAGCAGGTCAGCATCACCCGCGGGCGCCAGCAGGGTCGAGAATCGCGCGCGCACAACATCATCGGAGCGAGCCAGTGACGTATCGAGCGCCGCCTGGTTCACCGGACGTGGGCGCACCCGCACCCCACCGGCCTCCCATTTCGACACCAGTCGTTCGTGCACACCGAGATGAGCCGCGAACTCCCGGATGCTCATTCGTTTGGCATCGCGAAGAGCTCTGGCCTCTCTCCCTGTCCACTCTCCGACCACGGCGTCACCTCATCCGACGAACAACTCCCTCCAGAGTACGAGCGTGACAGTGAGACACACCACAAGTTCGCGGAATCGGTTGCCAGAGGCAGTGAAAGGGCGGTGCGGGGCAGTGGTCAGGCCCTCTCGTATGCGGGATTCTGGAAGCGTGGAAGCCAGAACTGTCGACGACTGGGTGCAGTGTTACCAGCGCGAATTCCGGCTACCCGTCCGCGAGCGCGGTGGCTTTGTGATGCTGCCGATCACCGACCGGCTCTGCGTGGTGCATCTGCCGACCACGCGCGCCGAGAAGGTGCTCATGGCGCTGCGTGAGCAACGCTGTGAGGGTCCGGTGCTGGCACGTCAGATCCGCTGGAGCGTGCTCGCCGCACCCGACGCCCGGCCCTCCGAGGAAGAGGCCGCCGAGCTCGCGGGGCTCGACATCGATATCCCCGGCATCGGCAGCGCCGTGATGCTGCCGACCAATCTGGGTCGCTGGAGCCGCGAGGGTTGCCACTGGGTGCGCCCGCCGTCCGGTGGCGGCGACACCCTGCCCGCCCTGTCGCTGGTGCTGCGTATCGCGGTGGCGGCAGGCCCTCAGCGCGTCTCGACCGCGCTCAAAGAATCGGGCGACAGGGGAAAATTGAGGTACGACCGCGACGGCGTCGGCCCCCTCTGATTCTGGTACTTCGACCCGGCTTTCGCACTGCCGTACGGGTGCTCGGCCGGGCTCGACAACCGGATCAGGCACAGCTGCCCGATCTTCATCCCCGGCCACAGCGTGATCGGCAGATTCGCCACGTTCGACAGCTCCAGGGTGATGTGCCCACTGAACCCCGGATCGATGAAACCCGCCGTCGAATGCGTGAGCAGCCCGAGCCGCCCCAGACTCGACTTGCCCTCCAGCCGCCCAGCCAGATCGTCGGGCAGCGAGCACACCTCGAGCGTCGACCCCAGCACGAACTCCCCCGGATGCAGCACGAACGGCTCCCCCGGCTTCGGCTCCACCAGGCTGGTCAGCTCGTCCTGCTGCTGCGCCGGATCGATATGGGTGTAGCGACTGTTGTCGAACACCCGGAACAGCCCGTCGAGACGCACGTCGATACTCGACGGCTGAACCATCGACTCGAGCATCGGTTCGACGCCGAGCCGCCCCGCGGCGATCTCGGCCCTGATGTCACGATCGGAGAGCAGCACCGGCCCAGTGTAGGCAGCTGCACCCCAGGTCGGACCCGCACCCCTGCGGCTCCGTTCAGCGAGCGCCCTCGCCTGCCCACCGGCCAAGAGCGCAGACGCACCAACCCTTGCCTCGCACGGCCAGAGGTCTGATAGAGTCGCGAACGCGCCCAACAGCGCACTGCCGATGTAGTTCAATGGTAGAACTTCTGCTTCCCAAGCAGATGGCGCGGGTTCGATTCCCGTCATCGGCTCAACAACGAAGACCCCAGGTCACCTGGGGTCTTTCGTTCTTTCTATGACAGATCGCCGCGAACCTGACTCGCTGGCGAAATCCCCACTGTCGGAAGACGCATCACCTACCGTGGACAGGCTCAGCCTTGCCCGATAGAGCTGGAGTCGAAATGACCGATACGGTGCCTGTGTCGCGGGAACAACGCGGACTGCGGGGCTTCATGAATCGCGGCGGATTCTGGCGATTCCTCGCCTTCCTCGTCGTCTATCTCGTGATCTACCTCGGCTCCGGCTTCGTGATCGGCCACGTCGGCGGGCACTACATCGACGACGATCTGCTGAGCAGCTTGGGCAGTGTGTTTCTCCAGGTCACCGCGCCGCTGCTCATCGGAGGCGTTGTCCTGGCGGCGTTCTCCGCGTATCTGGGCTGGAACCAGGAGATGTTCGGCCGACAGCCCATCTACCGTTCGAAGTGGATGTGGATCGCACCGGTGATCGTCGCGACGCCGATCGTGCTGCGCGTGCTCGGGATCGATTGGGGCCGGCATCAGGCCGACGTCGTCGCGCTCTTGCTCGCCACCGGATTACTGATCGGCTTCGTCGAGGAACTGACCTACCGCGGGTTCGGGGTCAAGATGCTGCGCGACGGGGGCCACGGTGAGTTGGTGGTCGCGGCCGTGACCTCGCTCGCCTTCGCGCTGTCGCACAGCATGAATCTGCTGAGCGGGCAGTCGATCACGGTCGTGGGCCCCACCGTCCTCTACACCTTCTCCTTCGGCGTACTGATGTATCTGACGATGCGGGTGACCGGTTTCCTGCTGGGTGCGATGGTGATGCACGGCTTGACCGACCCGACCACGATGCTCGCCACCGGCGGCGTCGACGAGGTCGCCGCCGACGCGTCCTCGGGCGGTTTCCTCCAAGCCGCGGGCCTGTTCACCATGCTGGTGATCATCAGCGGTTACGTGCTCGTGCTCTTCGTCCGCGGCCGAGTGACGGATCAGCGCCCGTCCTGAGCGGTACGACAAAGGCTCCGGATCGATCGATGCGGAGCCTTCGTCGTCGCGGCGGGGTTCAGCCCGTGTGCAGAGTGCGGAACTTGCTGCCGTGGAACACCAGTGGATCGATGTCCTCCCGTGCGGCGACACGATTCACGCGCAGGATCACCACGAGATGATCGCCTGCGCTGACCTGCGTTTCCGGCACCCCTTCGATCCAGGCCGTCGCGCCGTCGATGAACACCGCCTCGCCGGTACCCCGGTGCAGGGCGGTCTCGCGGAAGCGGTCGCCGTTGCGGGCGCCGAGCGCCTTGGCCGCGGCCTGCTGGTCGGTACCGAGCAGACTCAGGCCGAGGTGGCCAGCGCCTGCCAGCTTGGGCCAGGTCGACGACGAGTTCTGCACGCAGAACGAGACGAGCGGCGGATCGAGGGAGACGGGCACGAAAGTACTCACCGCCAAACCGTGTGGGACGCCGTCGATCTCGGCGCACACGGCCACCACCCCGCTGGGGAAGTTGGCGAAGGCGCGACGTAAGCCGTTGCCGTCGGCGGGAAAGTCCAAGAGCTCATGCATGATTCGTTGCCTCCACCGGCCGCACGGCCGGGTCTGTCAGTGCCGCGACGACGGGTCCCCATCGCCGGGCGTATTCCTCGATGACGCCGTCCGCACCGAAAGTCCGGTCGGACAGATAGAGCCCGGGCAGCGCGGCGGTGCCACCGATTTCCACCAGCACGGGCTTGAGCAGCAGATCGGGTGCGAGCGCGTGGGTCGGACCCGCGCCGAGCATTACCGGCACGGTCACCACACCGGCCAACCCGGTACCGCCGTCGAACTGTTCGAGGAACAGCTTCAGCAGCCCGGTATAGGTGGCTTTGAAGGTCGGGCTGGCGAACACGACGAGTTCGGAGGTCGCGACGGTCTGCGCGGCCGCCGTCACCGCCGGGTCACCCCAGCCGAGCAGGCCGGGCCCGAGGGTGACCAGGTCGATCACTTGCGGCTCGGCATCAGGGCGAAGTGCCCGCGCGACCTGCACCGCCGCGGCGAGGGTGCGCGAAGCGGGTTTCGGGTTTCCGACGACGACCGTCACTGTCATGGGCTGTCCTTGTCTCGCGTGGTGGTTCTAGATGACGCCGTGCAGCGGCGGCGGTCGGTGGTGCAGAACGGCTCGTCCGATGTGCTGGTATTTCCAGCGAACCGGGTCGTGCAGCGTGTGGGTGCGCGCGTTGCGCCAGAAATGGTCGAGCCGGTGCTCGGACGCGGCGCTGCGGGTGCCGCCCACTTCGAATATCGCCGCGGCCACCTCGTTCGCAGCACGGTCGGCGAGGATCTTGGCCGTCGCGACGGCGATCGATGCCCGCGCGCCCGCGCTCTCGAGGTGCGCCTCCGGATCCTCGCCCTCCGCGATCACCCCGGACCGCACCGCCGCGTCGACCGCCGCACCCGCGACGATCAGCGTCGATTCAGCGGCCGCGACGGCAACAGCCAGTTCGCCGAACCGCTGCACGACGAGCGGGTCGTCGGCCGCATTCGCTACCTGGGCCTCGAACCAGGGCCTACTGCGCGTCCGGACGAACTCCGCCGCCGCCTGTAGAGCACCGCGTGCGATACCCGCGTCGATGGCGGCGTGCAGGAGCTGCGCGAACGCGCCGTAGCCGGTGGGCGCGTTGACCGCGGACGCCCGCGAGACCAGCTGCTCATGCCCGACCTCCACCGCGTCGAACTCGACCGTGCCGCTGCCGGTTGTCCTCTGCCCCAGCGCATCCCAGTCGTCGACGATCCGCACGCCCGGCTCGAGCGCGGGCACGAAAGCCACGTACTCCCCCGGCTCCAGGCCCGAAATGCCTTGCGGATCATCGAGTCTGGTCAACACCGCGAGCACATCGGCGAACAGCGACCCTGTGCAATAGAACTTCGTCCCCTCTACGACGAACCGCCGAGCACCGCCGGGATCGCCGACGGCACCATCGACAGGCCGCAGCACCGTCGCGATCTCGGCAACCGTCGCCCCACTGCGTTCGGACTGCGCGTTGGCGATCCGCGCACCCGCGAGCACCTTGCCGAAGTAGTCCCGCCGCTGCGCCCGAGTTCCCGCCAGCCGCAACAGGTTCAGATACACGAAGTGACTGTGCGGCACCTGCGCGATATTCGGATCGGCCGCGGCCAGGATCCGCACTACTTCGGCGACCACGCTCGGCGGCAGGTCGGCGCCACCGAATTCGGCGGGCACGGTGATCGCGAGCAATCCACTGGCCGAGAGCTGATCCAGCTCCTCGTGCGGCAGCCGACGCGAAAGATCACGGTCGGCGGCGCCCGCGGCGAACGCCTCGGCCAACTCGGCCGCGATCCGCACCGCCTGGTCGGCCGTGGCGATCCGCTCAGCGGTCACCACTGTCATCAGCGTCCCGCCGCGACCGGCGTCGCGGCGGCCTCCAGTTCACGCACCAGCGGCAGCACCTTGGCGCCGAAGTATTCGACCTCTTCCTGGAAGTGCAGGAACCCGGCCAGGATCAGGTCGACGCCGAGCGCCCGGTAGGCCACGATCCGCTCGGCGATCTGCTCGGGCGTGCCGATGAGCCCCGTCCGGAAGCCGTCGTTGTACTGGACCAGATCCTCGAAGGTGGAATCGGCCCACATGCCCTTGCGATCACCGGTGGACGCGCCCGCCTGCTGCACCGCGTCCCGAAAGCCTTGCACCGCAGGCTTGTTCGCCTTCTCGACGATCTCGCGCAAGGTGTCGCGCGCTTCCTTCTCGGTATCGCGGGCGATGATGAACCCGTTGAGCCCGAACTTCACCTCGCGATCGTTGTCCCTGGCGACCTCGCGCAGATCGTCCAATTGCTCTGTGACGCCGCCGAAGTCCTTGCCGTTGGAGAAGTACCAGTCCGCGTGGCGGCCACCGTTGCGTCGGGCCGCCGTGGAGTTACCACCTTGGAACAGTTCGGGATTGGGCCGTTCGGGGGTGTTGAGCGGCTTCGGCTTCAAGGTGAAGTCGCGGATCCGGTAGAAGTCGCCGCCGTAGTTCACCGCGTCCTCGGTCCAGATCTTGCGGATCACCTCGAGGAACTCGGCGCTGCGCCGGTACCGCTCGTCGTGTTCGAGCCACGGCTCGCCCAGCGCCTTGAACTCACCGGCGAACCAGCCCGACACCACGTTGATCGCGAACCGACCGCCGGACAGGTGGTCGGCCGTGGCACCGAACTTGGCCAGCACCGCGGGATGCCACAGTCCAGGATGGATGGCGGCGATCACCTTGAGCCGCTCGGTGGCGGCCAGCAGCGCGAGGCTGAACGAGGTCGACTCGTGCTGGAACTCGGCGCCGTAGGAAGCGGTGTAGCGCACCTGGGTGAGCGCGTAGTCGAAACCGTTGCGCTCCGCGGTCTGGGCGAGCTTCTTGTTGTAGTCGAAATCCCAGCTGGTGCGCTGCTCGATATCGCTGGTCACCAGCCCGCCACTGACGTTGGGTACCCAGTAGGCGAACGAGACCTGGTCGGCGATTCTCTCCGTGGTCACGGGCAGTTCCTCCTCGTCGTCGGCTGTTCCAGTGCAACACCGGCAGCCGACCCCGACGAGGGTTTGAATCGACGCGATCGATACGGGCTCCGATCAGCTCCCCACGCGCACGCAATCCGCGGCGATCTTCGACTGCGCCGAGCTCACCTTGGCCGCGTCGCCCTCGCTGAGCAGCTTGGCCGGATCGTCGGACTGCGCGTTCGACACCATCACCCGCAGCCCGTCCTGCGACATCCCGGAGTCGAGGAACACCTGCGCGGCACAGTCGGCCAGCGCGGGATTGCTCAACCCCTTGTCCTGCAACGACTTCGACAGCTCGGCCTGGGTAACCGCAGGTGCCTCGTCGTCACTGCCGCAGGCCGCCAGCACGGGCAGCGCGAGCAGCGCCGCGGCCATCAGACAGATCCGCATTCGGTGAGTCCTCTCGATCGTCGCGCATCGACGACGCGCGATGCGGTTCGGATCATGCCGCACCATCGTCCGCGTGGCCACCCACTCGAACTGACTCACGAGTAAGATAGTGATATGGGAGACCACATCACCGTCCGCTTCGACAACGACCTCGCCTATGCCGAATTGAACAGGCCCGGCAAACACAACGGGCTCACCCTGGAAATGCTTCGCGATCTTGTCGAGGCGGCTCGAAAAGTGGCCGACCACAAGACAACCCGCGCCGTGATCCTCACCGGAAACGGGCCGAGTTTCAGTAGCGGACTCGATATCGCCGCCGCCACTCGCAATCCGGTGGCTATCGTCAAAGAATTCCTCCCGCGGCCCCTGCGCGGCACCAATACCTTCCAGGAAGCCTGTTGGGCCTGGCGCCGACTCGACGTCCCGGTGATCGCCGCGGTCCACGGGCGCTGCTTCGGCGGCGGCCTCCAGATCGCACTGGCCGCCGACTTCCGGATCGCCGCCCCCACGGCCGAATTCTCGGTCATGGAAGTCGCCCACGGCCTGATTCCCGATATGACGGGCCCGGCCACGTTGTCACAGCTCATCGGCATCGACCAGGCCAAGCTGCTGGCGATGACCGCCGACTCGATCGACGCCGACTACGCGCTCCGGATCGGCCTGATCACCGACGTCGCCGACGACCCGGTGAAGGCCGCGCAGGCCCTCGCCGACCGCGTCACGGCCCGCGACCGCGACGCTGTGGCCGCCGCCAAGCACCTGTTCGACCGCTCGTGGCACCGCGGTTCCCGTGCGACCTTCGCCGCCGAGCGGTTGGCCCAACTGCCATTGCTCCTGCGTAAGGCCATGAGTAGTAGCGACTGACAAGCAATCCACCTGCAAATTCATGTCGGCTACCCAACGTATGTACCGCATATCACTGTTAGCGGCTGTTAGCATCGCTTCGATTCGCTGACCAGCCGAACCAGTGGTACGTGACGGAAAAGCCGCGACGTTCCCGGATTTCGGCCCGACCCGGAGGCTCGAACACCTGTGAACAAGACCGGATCCATCCTGCTGTCCGCACTCGCAGGTACTACGGCCTTGCTCGTGAGCGCCGCGCCTCCCGCCGTGGCGAACCCGAACGCCATCAACCCGATTCCCGTCCTCAACGGCACCCATGGCCTGCCCGTCCTGCACGGGCGCACCCAGGCGGTGTTCCAGGTCACGGGCATGGCCAGCCCCAACAACACCCAGAACTACAACGTTCTCGGCACCGACCTCGGCATCATGTGGGACAACGGGCGCGGCGAGATGCTCACCGCCTTCGGCGACACCGCGGGCATCGGCTTCCCCAACCTGCTCGCGGGCAGTACCTGGGCGTGGCGCTCCAACATCCTGGTCCGCAGCCACGACCAGAACCCGGCCGACGGGGTCATGTTCAACAGTGTCGTGCGCGATGTCATCGGCCAGGCACGCGACCTGATCCCCAGCCCCAAGATCCCCTTCCTCGAGATCAGCCGCATCCCCACCGCGGGTATCTCGGCCAACGGCGTGCAGTACATGTCGCTGATGTCGGTGAAGACCTGGGACGCCCCCGGTGAATGGACCACGAGCTTCTCCGGCCTCGCCGCCTCGGCCGACAACGGCGAGACCTGGGCCGATCTCGGCCACACCCGCCGTCCCGACGAGGGTGGCAACGCCAACTTCCAGATGAACAGCTTCGTGAAGGACGGCGGCTTCGTCTACGAATACGGCACCCGCGCCGGCCGCAACAACGAGGCCTTCATCGCCCGCGTCCCCGAAGCCCAGATCGAAAACCTCGCCGCCTACGAGTACTGGGACGGCCACGACTGGAAGCTCAACGACGTGAACGCGGCGGCCCCCATCATGGGCGGCGTCGGCGAACTCTCGGTGATGTACAACGAATACCTCGGCCAGTTCATCTCCCTCACCACCGACCCGTTCAACTCCGTGGTGATGCGCCGCGCGTCCTCACCGGTTGGCCCGTGGAGCGCCCCGGAGGTGCTCATCGATGCGCGCGAACTCCCCACCGCCTACGCCCCGTCGATCTTCCCGTACCAAACCGGCCGCGACCTGTACTTCATGACAACCATCCACACCCAGTACAACGTCGTATTGATGCGCACCACGCTCTGACATCGTTCGCCGGTCCTACACTCGACACATGGACGCGGCGGATTGGGATGCGCGGTATGCGCAGAGTGAATTGGTTTGGGGCGCACCGCCGAACAGCACCGTCGTCGAACATGTGTACGGCCTCGACCGCAGAATCCCCCTGCTCCCCGATGATTCAGGGGTGGCGCCGGCGCTCCCGAGGGCTCTCGACCTGGCCTGCGGCGAGGGCCGCCACGCACTCTGGCTGGCTACCCACGGCTGGGAGGTGACCGCCGTCGACTTCTCCCAGGTCGGGATCGACAAGGGCAGAACCGTCGCCGCTCGCCTGTCGCGCTCGGTCCGTTCCAGGGTGCACTGGCAAACAGCCGACATCACCGACCTCGAAGCCGCCGAGATCACCGGCCCCTTCGAACTGATCCTGATGGTCTTCGTCCACCTCCCCGCCGACGAGCGCCGCACCCTGCTGCACCAACTGTCCGACATGCTCGCCCCCGGCGGCATGCTCCTGGTCCTCGGTCATGCCACCCGCAACATCACCGACGGCTACGGCGGCCCCCAGGAAGCGCAGATCCTCTTCTCCCCCGAAGACCTGCGAGCAGACCTGGCCCGCGACGACATCACCATCTCCCTCGCGAATGAGGTCTTCCGCCCCACCGAGGGTGTCGACGCGATCGATTCCCTACTGATCGCCGAATGCCCGCTCCCCGAATCCACCGACTGATCACTGCGCCCAGCGGGCGAACCAGGGGGTCACGGTCGCCGCGATGACGTCGAATCCGGTGCGGAACGAGTGCGCTTGCTTGGGAATCACCCGCACTTCGGCGGCGTCCGCGGCGTCGGGCACCCCGAACGGGTCACTTCCCCCGTTGATCACCACGACCTCGATATCTCCGGTCGCCAGCAGTTCATCCCGCCTGGTCTTCTCCGGCTTGCCCGGCGGATGCAGAGGGAACGATAGCGCGATGACGCCCCTCGCCCCGACGTCCACGGCTGTGCGACACGCGACTCGCGCGCCGTTGCTGCGACCCCCCTGAACAACCGGCACTCCGGGAAATCTCGCCCGCAACACCGCCACGATCTCGCGCCAGGCCTGATCCTGCTTGTCCGCGTTCCCCGGCGCTCGCCCACCGGCAACCCGATAGGGCTGCACCACCCGAGCTACCGCCCCGCCCGCTTCGACGGCCGAATCACGCACGGCCAGAATATCTTTGGCATCGACGCCGCCACCGGCCCCGTGCGTGATCACCAGCAGGAACGCTGGATCACGCACCTCGTCGAGCTCGATTTCGGCCGGTCCCACAGTCGTCACGATGCGCACATCTCACGGTAGCCCCGAGGTCGCGGCGAGCAACGTTTCCGCACCCGCGCGTGTTTTCCACATCACATTGCCGCCTACCCCTTTGCCGAAGCCATTACCCACCGGTAATATGATGGATAAGTTACCCGCGAGTAGCATGCGGAAAACCGGCGACGGGCGGGAACGGCACACCACCGACCGCACCAGAACTCAACGGAGAGTGAGTAGTCACATGGGCCACTACAAGGCAAACGTTCGCGACCTCGAGTTCAACCTCTTCGAGGTTCTCGGCATCGACAAGGTGCTCGACGCAGGCGCCTTCGGCGACCTGGACACCGACACCGTCAAGGAAATGCTCTCCGAAGTCCGCCGCCTGGCCGAGGGCCCGCTGGCCGAGTCCTTCGCCGACGCGGACCGCAACCCGCCCGTGTTCGACCCGAACACCCACACCGTCAAGCTGCCCGAGTCCTTCAAGAAGTCCTACAAGGCGCTCGAAGACGGCGAATGGGCCAAGGTTCCGTTGAACGAGGAACTCGGTGGCCTCGGCGCCCCGTCCGCCATCGCGTGGGCCCTGTCGGAGATGGTGCTCGGCGCCAACCCGCCCATCCAGATGTACGCCGCGGGCGCCGGCTTCGCGCAGGTGTTCTTCAACAACGGCACCGACGAGCAGAAGAAGTGGGCGGCCAAGATCGCCGACCGCAACTGGGGCGCCACCATGGTGCTGACCGAGCCGGATGCCGGTTCCGACGTCGGCGCCGGTCGCACCAAGGCGATCAAGCAGGAAGACGGCACCTGGCACATCGAGGGTGTCAAGCGCTTCATCACCTCGGCCGACTCCGACGACATGTTCGAGAACATCATGCACCTGGTGCTGGCTCGCCCCGAGGGCGCCGGACCGGGCACCAAGGGCCTGTCGCTGTTCTACGTCCCGAAGACCCACTTCGACTTCGACACCGAGACCTACGGCGACCGCAACGGTGTGTTCGTCACCAACGTCGAGCACAAGATGGGCATCAAGGCCTCGACCACCTGTGAGCTCACCTTCGGTGGCCACGGCGTTCCCGCCAAGGGCTGGCTGGTCGGCGAGGTGCACAACGGCATCGCGCAGATGTTCGACGTCATCGAGAACGCTCGCATGATGGTGGGCACCAAGGCCATCGCGACCCTGTCGACCGGTTACCTGAACGCGCTGGAGTACGCCAAGACCCGCGTCCAGGGTGCCGACCTGACCCAGATGACCGACAAGGCCGCGCCCCGCGTGACCATCACCCACCACCCGGACGTGCGTCGTTCGCTGGCCACCCAGAAGGCATACGCCGAGGGCCTGCGCGCGATCTACCTCTACACCGCCGCGCACCAGAACCCGGAAATCGCCGAGGTCGTCTCGGGTGCGGACTCCGACGTCGCGTTCCGCGTGAACGACCTGCTGCTCCCGATCGTCAAGGGTGTCGGCTCCGAGCGCGCCTACCAGTACCTGACCGATTCGCTGCAGACCTTCGGAGGCTCGGGCTTCCTGCAGGACTACCCGATCGAGCAGTACATCCGCGACGCGAAGATCGACTCCCTCTACGAGGGCACCACCGCCATCCAGGCGCAGGACTTCTTCTTCCGCAAGATCGCGCGTGACCGCGGTGTGGCCCTGGCCCACGTGGCGGGCCAGATCCAGAAGTTCCTGGACTCGGACTCCGCCAACGAGCGCCTCAAGGGCGAGCGCAAGCAGCTCGCCACCGCGCTCGAGGACGTACAGGCCATGGCCGCCACCCTGACCGGCCACCTGATGGCCGCGCAGGAGCAGCCGACCGAGCTGTACAAGGTCGGCCTGGGTTCGGTGCGTTTCCTGATGGCCGTCGGCGACCTGTTCATCGGCTGGATGCTGCTGAACCAGGCCGAGATCGCCCTCGCCGCCCTCGACAACGGCGCCACCGGCTCCGACGTCGCCTTCTACACCGGCAAGGTCGCCTCCGGGCAGTTCTTCGCCCGCAACGTCCTGCCCGAGCTGACCGCCACCCGCGCGATCCTCGCCAACCTGGACAACGACATCATGGACCTGGACGAAGCCGCCTTCTGAGGTTTCTTCACCTGATCCACGTAAAACGGGCCGGAGCATTCAGCTCCGGCCCGTTTTCTGTCTCTGCCTCTATGCGGAGCCGCTGGAGAGTGCAGCGAGCGTCGTGAGGAAGTACATCAGGCCATCCATGAAAATCTCCTTCGAAGTGGGTCGGCCATTCCTATCACGGAATGGTTACCTACAACCTTGACGAGGTGAACGCCGAGCGAACATGCCCGCTCAGTCCTCCTTCGACGCGGTGAGCACCTGAAACCAGCGCGCTGACGGGCTCGGCGGTCGCGGTTCCCCGCCATCCGGCTACCCACTCGGCGTACCCTGGGATCTACCGTCGGTCGGGGTGAGGCTCGGGGGTTGGGATGGTTGAAAGCACTGCGCTCAGTGTGTATTTGCGCGAACGGCGGCTGGCCGCGGGGCTCGCGCGGGGCGAACTCGCCACCCGCACCCAGCTCGCGCCACTTCTCATCAGCCAGATCGAATCCGGGGCACTCGTCCCGAATCCCGCTATGCTGCAACGACTTTTCGACAGCCTCGAGGTGCCCCAGTGGTATCGCAAACACATCCTGGTCCGCGGCCTGCCCGCCATCGAATCCGGCACCGCGCCCACGACCCCCTCGGCCGAAGATCTCGCCGACCTGGCCAGCCTCACCCACCCCGCCTGCTTCGCCCGCTTCCCCACCATGGACATGCTCGCGGCGAACTCCGACTACCAGCGCCTGTTCCCCGGCCTCGGCGCCGGCGTGAACATGCTCGAGTGGATGTTCCTCAACCCCGTGGCGAAGAAGGTCTACCTCGACTGGACCACCGAAGCCCAGCTCCTGGTCCACGCCTTCCGCATGCTCGCCCCGCTCGCCCCCACCCAGCGCGTCACCGCCATCACCGCGGCGTGCAGCGATTCTCCCGACTGGGATCCGGTGTGGACCAGCGAAGTTCGCCCGCAGGACATCGCGCGGCGCCACCTGCGCCTGCGCGAACGCAGCAGCGGCCTGGAGCGGCGCATGATGCTGCGCATCTACGACCCCGCGTTCCCCAGCCGCCCGTGGTGGCTGTACCGCCTGATCCCCGTTCGATGACACACAGCGAAGCCCCCGTCGCCGCGACGACAGGGGCCCGCGATTCCTCAGGAGTTACTCGGCAGCCTCGCCCGACCCGGACGTCAACTGCTCCAGCAGCGCGGCGAGACCATCGGCCGACCCGGTCTCGGCCTCTTCCTCGACGACGTCCTCGGCTTCCTCGCCCGACCCCGAGGTCAGCGAGGCCAGGATCGCGGCCAGCTGCTCCGACGATCCGGTGCTGGGGGCAGGCTCTTCCGCCGACGCCGTACCCGCACCGAGCACGGCAATGCTCGCCGCCGCAGCCATAGCCACACCGAAGACACGAATCTTGCTCATTGTGAACCCCTCGTTATTCAGATTTGCCACGGATTTCCGCCGCACAAGATGTTTAACAGCGGACCAACCCAGGGCGGGAGACCGATGAAAGGGGGCAAGACAAGCTTGTCGCAGACATCTGATAAACATCAGATGTAGGTGTAGCCTGGTTTTATGAGCACTACCGCTACCTTCACCGAGCTACTCCGCCATCCGAAAGACGTGGTGGAGAAGGCCGGGGACGGCATCGTCCGGATTACCCGCCGCGACGCCGAGGACCTGATCCTGATGCGGGCCGGCCACCTGGATCGTCAAGACGCGGGTATCGCGTTGGCCAGCCGACTGATGCGCGCTGCGGTTCGTCGACAAGGCAATGTCGCCGAGGCTGTTGCCGACACCTTCGCTTGGATAGATGCGCTCAGCGCGAACGAGCGAGCCGACTTCATCGCCGAAGTGGCGGAGTTGATCTGGAGCGCCGCGGAACTGGGCGAGTACACCCGCCTCCTGCAGTGCGTCCAGAGCTGGACCGGAACTGCCGAGGCATACGCGGCGGGTCTGCCACGATCGGGCGACGGGGACCTGACCTGGATCGATAGCGACGGCCCTGTTGTCGAAAGGCCGTAGGGCGCGACTTGTCCAAAAACCGTGCTGTCTCGCGCCCACTGAAGAAGGTCGAGTTCGAGATTCGTTTCGCAACACGCGAAGCAGAGAAAGGCTGGGTCGATGCGCGCGCTACCGCGCGCAACGCCCTGGTTGATGCGTGGGACTTCCTCACCCGTAGCCCGCAGGAGCGCTGCGACCGGTGCTACCCGCTTCGCGGCGACCTGAACAAGGTGACCATCGGAGGCGAAACGTTCGAACGATGGCAGTACAAGATCACCGACGGTGGCCGCATTTGGTATGCGGTCGCGCGCGACTCATCAGGCGGCGGAACCGTGCACCTCATGCTCGTCACGCTCGGTCACCCGAACGAGACGGACAGTGGCAAGAACTATCGGTGATGTTTCAGGACCCCGACCCGCTCACCAACAGCTGCAGGAGCGACGTCAGCCCCCAGAGCGTCGTCGTCGCCGACCCCGTCGGCCATTCCTCGGCGATACCCGTTCCCATATGAAACCCCTTGTAGCTCAAATCATCACCGACAATGTCCCGACCGAGATCATAGTGAGTCACCCGATACGAAAACGTCGGCGGTACTCGTTGGGGGTCGTATCGAGCTGGCGGCGGAAGGCGCGAGCGAGAGTATCGATCGTGTTGAAACCGCAAGCGGCAGCGATCCGTTGGAGCGTTTCGTCGCTCGTCTCGAGCCGATGCCGCGCCACCTCCACCCGCGCCGACTCGATATAGGCCGCAGGCGTCATCCCGAGTTCGGTGCGAAAGATCCGCGTGAGCTGGCGATCACTGACATGGACCTGCTCGGCGAGGTCGGTCACCGTGAGCGGATTCGCGATATTGCGCGCGATGTAGTGCCGCACATCCTCGATCCGCCGCGTGGTCGACACCGGCTCGAGCGAGACACTGAACTGACTCTGCCCACTCGGTCGTTTCAGATACATCACCAACTGGCGAGCAACCCGCAACGCCAATTCGTCCCCGAAATCATCGGCCACCAATGCCAGCGTGAGATCCAGACAAGCCGTGAGTCCCGCACCCGTCCAGATGTTTTCGTCGCGAATGTAGATCGGATCCGCATCGACGATGACCTTTGGATGCTCGGCGGCCAATTGCTGCGCCGTCGACCAATGCGTGGTCGCCCGCTTCCCGTCGAGCAGCCCTGCGGCCGCCAGAATATGCGCACCGACGCACACCGAAGCCACCCGCCGAGCCCCCTCGGCCAACCGCGACACCGCCGCGACCACCCCCGGATCGACCACCGCGCTGACCCGTCGGTGACTGTCCGTCTCTACCGCCCCCGGCACCACCACCGTGTCGGCCGGCCCCACCTCGGCGAATGTCACATCCGGCAGAATCCGCACCCCCGCGGAGGTAGTAACCGGCGCCATCGACTCGGCGGCCAACACCACCCGGTACCCCGTCGGCTCCACCATCTCCCGCTGCAACAACGAGAAGACCTCCGGCGGCCCCGTGACATCGAGCAGATCCACCCCGTCGAAGAGCACGATCACCACGAGCCGCTCAGTCACACACAACCTCCATGTCCGAATCTGCAGGTTACATGACATTGCCGACACAACGCGGCGTCCATACCGTGGATCCCATGACCTCCACAACCCTGCGCGAACTCAACGGCTTCGACGAGACCCCCGCCTCCCTGACCAACTCCACCCTGATCCTGGTCGACTACCAGAACACCTACACCCAGGGCGTCATGGAGCTGACCGGCTGGGAACCCGCCCTCGACGCAGCCGCCGAACTCCTCTCCGCGGCCAGGGCAGCAGGTACCCCCGTCATCCACGTCATCAACGACGGCGGCAAGGACACCCCCTACGACATCACCACCGACATCGGCCGAATCCATCCCCAGCTATCCCCAACCCCCGACGAACCCACCGTCGTCAAATCCGTCCCCAACGCCTTCGTGAACACCGACCTCGCCGAATTGGTCGACGCCGCAGGCAACACCAACCTCATCATCGCCGGCTTCATGTCCCACATGTGCGTCACCTTCACCACCGAAGGAGCCTTCCTCCGAGGCAACATCCCCACCGTGGTCGCCAACGCCTGCGCCACCCGCCCCCTCGGCGAAGTCCCCGCCGACCAGCTCCACGCCAGCGCCCTGGCCACCATCACCGACCTCTACGGCATCGTCGTCGACTCCCCCGCCCACCTCACCGATTAGCCCTCGTCGAGCCTTCTTTCAGTAGAAATGACAAAACGGCCCGCACTCCGATCAGGAGTACGGGCCGATCAATTACAGACAGTCGTCAGAGCTGCTGCCAGAGCGCCGGAGTATTCGGCGGAGTCCAGTTGGGCGCGTAGGCAGTGTGCGCCTGACGACACTGGTACTTCGCTCCTTCGTAGGTGACGATATCGCCGACCTTATAGGTGCCATTCAACTGCCAGGTCGGCGTGACGGGCGCCGCGTCCATCACCGTGACGGTGATCTGAATCGGCGTGTTGGTCTGCGTGGAATCCATGCAACCTTCCGCCACGAGCGTGTGCACGCCGGTTGTCGTCGGAGTCCATTGCGCGACAGCCACATTGTTGGCGTCCGGCGGGGTCGGAGTTCCGCTGACGACTTCGCCGTTGTCGATCACAGCGACAGTCGACCGAACATCACACTGAATGGTGAGCGTGTAAGTGCTGTTCACATAGTGTTCGGTGCCAGAAACCGTCATGGTGATGGGGTTTGCCTGCGCGGACGTGGCCGTCAGCGCCGCCACCGCCACAGCCGATGCCCCGATGACGCCGACGCTGATGCGCCGCAGGTGTGATGTCTTCAAGTTGCTATCCCTATGTTCACACAGCGGTGGACCAATTCCGTCCCCCGGTCAGCCACTGATGCGCGGCCAACTGCAGAGTATTACACACATATGCTCTACTGGACGTCGAAATCCGTTGTGTCCCAACATTTTAGCCATACTGTCGACATCACATCATCGGATGCCAGCCGAGCACTACGCAGACCGCGAGCCAGAACACTCCTCATCCGGCCCGAGGCGAGATCTCACCGGATCCGCGTTCGTGGAGCCGCACAAACGGCGAAACGGCCTGCACCCTGTTCAAGGGTGCGGGCCGATCAGCTACGCGACGTCCTGCAAACGCCCGCGGACGACGTCGGCTCACCGGGACTGCCGACGGCAGGGTCGGGCAGAACGCCGCGGCGGATCAGATAAGCCTCTTCGCCTGCCATCGCGTTGCTCGGAACCTCCCAGTACGTGTTGTAGACAACGACTTCAGAAGTAGGTTCAGAGCCGGGCGGCAAGCCGACCAAGCCGCCGAGCACACGGCGAGCGCGAACCGGCCGAGCCTGGCAAAGAGTTACGGGGTCGAGGTGATGATCTCGTCGGTGTAGCGCGCGTAGCGGGCAATGTCGTCCAGCCAGACCACACCGAGGTCGACGCCATTTTCCGGCAGCTCACGATCCGGCGCGGTTGTCGACACCGTGATCTTGTGCAGCGCAGCATCGTTGGGTCGGTACCGCACGACAACATCCTGGCGGTCCCAGTCACCTCGTGGGTGGATGGCGTCGATGGCCACGAAGCCCTTGATGTATGCCTCGATTCCCCAGGCTCGTCCGCTGATCACCACAGTCTTTTCGACGTTCCATGACGGAGCCGGATTAGCGGTGTAATACGCGTAGCTGGGGCTATCTCCGAGGAAAGCTTTGCCGAGCGGAATGTTGCCGGGGAACTGATCCGCCGGCATATCGGAAGAGTTGCCGATCGAGACCACGGATACCTCGTCGAGTACCTGGTCGTCGACTACGACGTCGTACTCGGAAGCGTGGCCGAAACGGCCGGTCTGCCGCATAGCATCGATCTTGACGAATCCTGGAATGTAGAACTCGGCGCCACCAGTGGCGGCGACGACAGTCAGGGTCTTCTGCATGGCTGAACTTTCTTGGTGGTCGAATAGCGAGGGAGCCCAGACCATCCGGGTCTGAGCCCCCTCGCTGAATATTCGGATGTAGTTCGGACGATGCCGTACCGCGTTGACTCGTCAGCTGACTCGAACGTAGGTACCTGCGCCTCCGGAAACTGTTGCTCGCCAAGTACTCTGGATACTGGTCTGTGTTTCGACCAGCACGATGTCACCCGCGCTCACCGGCACGGTTGCGCTCATGGTCATCGTGCCGCTGGTTCCAGCCACTACTGCACTGGTGGCAACAACCGTTGTGCCGATTCGCAGCCGAGCTTGATAGTTGCCTGACAATGTGCCGCCGGCGAAGACCACCGCACATGTCAGTTGAGCACTGCCATTGTTCGATTGGACTTGCAGACCCCCATCGGCCACCACGGAGCCGGGATAGTTAGTGGTGTCGGCGGTCCACGCGGGTACCACAGTCCATTCGGTGGTGGTGCCCATCGAACTGGAGGGGCTGTCCTTGGTCATACCCGCCGGCAACATGGCGCCGATTCCGGCGAAGACATGAGGCATCGCCTACTCACCACCCGTCGCCTCGGGACCGACCGGATCCGGTTCGACAGGATCTGTCGGAGCTTCGGTACCGGGGTCCGGCTCAGGGTCGGTGGGTTGTTCGACGATCGCACCGGGATAGCCGGATTCCGGACTCTGCCAATACGGGGTCCCGTCGGGACTTTCCGGCTCCGGGCTGGTTTCGAGCGGTGTCCACAGCACCACAGGGCCACCGAGAAATACCGTCGGCATCACACAGTCACCCCCGCCAGACTCGCCTGCAAACCCTTTCCGGCAGGACTGTCGGCCGTGGTGACGTGAACCGTCACCCGGTCACCCGCGGCGAAACTCCAGGAGCCGGTGACGCTGCTGTCCAGCGCATGGTTCGCTGCGGCAATGGTCGCCGAGGTACCCGCGACAGCGACGCCGTTCTTCCGCAGTTCGACGATCAGGTTGCCGGTGCCCGCGGTCTCGCCGCGATAGGTCACCTTGGACACGGTCAGTGCCCGTTCGATACGCATACCTTCGGGAATGGTGTTGCCGGCGCCGACAACACGCGCACCGATATGCGCCTTGACGGCGATGTCGTACGCCTGACCGGCCGTGGTAGGGGTGCGGGCGTTCGTCAGCCGCGAGTCGGTGTCGGACACGGCCGCGATGACCGTGCGTACTGCCGCCGCATCGGCGGCGCCCAGCAAAGTGCCGACAGTGGCACTGGTACCGGTCACCTGGCCGATCGGATGGGTGTGCGATACCGGCGTGCGGGCATTGGACAAACGCGGATCGTCACCGGCGACCGCGGTGGTTGCGGAATCACCGATGATCGGAGCGAATGTGGTCGGTTTACCGGAGATGCCGCTCCACAACGTTGTGCCGGCGGGCCCCCGTACGACGATACCCTGACCGTTCGCCGTCCAGCCGGTACCGGCTCGGTAGATGTACAGCAGCCCATCGGTTTTGACGATGTACTGACTGCCGTCCGGAGGGGACGACGGGAGCTGCCCATACGTTTCGGACTGGCCGTCGATCTGAATTCCGTGCCCCGCAGGTCCCACAACCACCGCGTTGCCGGACGTAGTAGGCACGGGTGCGGCGAGTGTCAGATCGACCAGACCGGTCGAGCCGACATCGGGGTTCTCGGGGTCTGGTCCCGCCACATATCGAGGAACGTGGAAACTGAAGGGATCCATCGGAATTCGTTCGCCGTCGTAGGACAGGTCGAACGAGACACGCCAAGTCCACTCGGTCGGGTTCGTCGCCGCGCCGGGCGCGACCAGTCGCACGCCGCGCTTGCCACGCCAGGTCAGATAGCCGAACTCGTCAAGCTGGCATTCGTAGTGCTGCGGGAGCTGCACATAGGTCGCGGGTGCGGGCTGCGCGTCACGGACGAGCACCTTGGGTGCGTCCGCGGCGAAGGTGATGGTGCCGTTGAGGGGTGGAAACTCGGGCAGATCGCCCAGGTCGGGGCCGTCGATCACGTTGGCGAGGAATCGCCCGACGACCTTGCCGTAGTCGAGCGGAGGCAGATCAGCCATGGCTCAGTACCTTTCGGAGTATTGCGGGGTGCGCCGGATCAAGCCGGCAACGCACGAACCTGCAGGTGGGAGTAGTTGCCGTTGACCGTGTACGTCCCGCTGCCTTCTGCTCGGGACGCAACGACGTAGAGGGTTGCGGTCTGATTGGCCGCCACGATCCCGATTTGGGCACCGGGCATGACCGGATAGTCGAAACCGGGCGAGATCAGTACATGCGCGAATCGCGCGACCCAATGTCCCCAACCCTGGGCAACCACAGCGCCGTCCGGCGCACCGATGCGCACCGTGACATCGCACCGAGTCGGTGTCTCGGACGCGACGCCAACAGCACCCTCGATCCACGGCCGCCACGCATTCGGTTGGGCCGGGATCGTGATAGCCGCCAAAACCTTGGTCTCCTCCTTCAGATTCTGCGCGGTGAGGAACTGGTTGTTGCCGATCGTCCACGGACCGCGCAGACGGGGTGAGGGGATCGGCCGGAACTTCCCGGTCGCGCTGTCGAAGCCCAGGACATAGCCCTGGCCGAGCGGTTGGTCTTCGGTGACCAGCACATCGGAGGCGTCAGAGATTTTCCCAGCGCCACCGGGGTCACCCGGTTCCCCCTGGGGGCCACGGGGAAAGGTGATCTCGAGCTGCTGGTTAGGCGCTGAACCCAGGACGCGGGCCGTGGCAGCGGACCCGGACGCACCGGCCAGACCGATACCGGTGAGCGCATTCACCCCGCCGCGCCGTCCCGGCTGCCGGAACGCATCGTCGAAGGCAATGAACTCGGTGCCGGTCCAGTAGTAGATCGCATTCTCGGAAACCACACGCCAGGCTTTGCGGGCGTCAGCGGTGGTGAGGCCGAGCGCTGTCAGCGCGGCGGCGTCGCTTACATCCCCCTGCCAAGCCCACGGCCACGCCGCAGCGCCCACCGGTCCTGGCGGGCCAGCGGGTCCTTCGCGCAGTTCGATCAGCACTTCCCGGTCGACGACTTCGACCGGATTGACGGTGTACGGCAAGCCGACCGAGTCCGCCACGCCGCGCATGGTGACCATGACGTCCTGGTCGTACACGGTCGTCACGTCTTCGCTGTTCACAGCACCCCCACGGGTCGGGCCGTGCACACGATCTGCGCGTCGGCCATCTGATAGTCGTAGTTGGCCGAGCCGGCACCACGACGCACAACCACGACGAGCGTCACCGCCTGACCTGCCGCGATGACGCCCACGGTGCTCGCGGGAGTCACGTTCCGGGTCGCAAGATGCGGCTGGAACCGAACTCGCGTCTGGACGCCGGTCACGAAGCCACTCCCCAACGCGACGATCTGCCCTGTTGCCGATCCGATCCGGACCTCGGCGTCGATCCGCGTGCTGAACTGGTCAAAATTCTCCAGCGGACGGAGAACGACACCACCGGTGATCATCGGGCGCCAGTCGGTGTCTTGGGCGGGTACCTGAAGTTGCGCCACAACGATCGACGCAGCTGAAACGCCCGACTGTGAGGACGCGAAGCCGGGACCGTCGTTCCACGCTCGGTCCTCGACGATCGTCCACGGTCCACGCAGCCCCGGGTACGCTCGCCCCGACCACTTACTCGTCGTCGCGTTCCAAACAGGCACAGCCCCGTCGGGATGCGCACCATCGGCGTAATCCGTGGCCTGGCGGATCGGGCCGGGGCCGCCGTCGGGGCCCTTGCTTCCCATAATGCCGCGCGGCACAACAAGATCCAGAACAATGTCAGGCGCTGCACCGGTGACCGTCACCTGCAGATCGGTGCCAACCGGTCCGGTGGTCACACTGCCGATCGACACCGAGCACGACGGACCATCCGAACCCAGCGCACCGAAGGCATCGGGGAAGGTGTCCAGCCCCGTCCCGTTCCAGTACGCGAGCCCACCGGTCGAAAGCACCCGCCACGCTTTGCCCGCATGGGCACTGTTCAGCTTCGCGGTGAGGGCGGTCAATGCGGCCTGGTCCGCGATGTCACCTTCCCAACGGAACTGACGCGCGGGTTCACCCTCAGGGCCCTGCGGTCCGATGGCGCCGGTCGTCAGCTCGAGGCTGCCGTCACGTGGCGTTCCATGGAGCGCCTGGACGAGTCCGGGAGTACCGACTCCTTCGTCCACCCCCCGAACCAAGGTGTCGTCGAAATAGTTTCCTACCGAAGTCATTTCATCTCATTCCGTGGGCTCGGCAAAAGCAATGATCGATGCCCTCGTAGGACTGAACCCGACCTTGTCGGAGCTGGGACCGGTGCCGACTCGCTCGACCGACACAACGAGGGTCGCCGGCTGGCCGGCGGGAACAGTCGCAAAGTCCGACGTGGGCGAAAGCACTCGGGTGGTCGTGCCGTCACGCAAGCAGGGGAAGACCGGCACGTACATCCAGGCACCGGGAGACCCGACACCGAAGGCGATGCCGGTTGCCACGATCGGCCCCTGCGAACTTCCCAGTCGCACCGTCACCTCCGCACCTTGGCTCGTGGTGTTGGAGTGCGCGTAGATGTGCCCGTACACCTGCGGTCGCCACCGGAACGGCTGGGCCGGGATCGCGAACGTGCCGGCTTCGACCCGGCTGGCCGCCTCGATTCGTTCCGCAGCGAAATCCTCCTGGTACCAGCCCCACGGGCCGGCTCCCAACGGTGCGGGCGTCGATCGGAATCGCCGAGTGGCGCGGTCGTAGGCGAATACACCGCCGTGACCAGGTCCGCTGGCGTCTTCGTAGTCGTCTGCTTCGGTGATAGTGCCGGACTCGCCAGGTGGCCCGACCTGGCCGGGCAGCCCGGCGGGCACCGTCGCCCGCAGCTGCTGGTCAGGAGCACTGCCGAGGAACTCCAATGCTGGTTCGGTCAGTGCCGGCCTATGAAGGGTGTCCAGGACCGTGATGGTGTTGGCCTCCCCCGCAGGGCCGGTCGGCCCGACGGCGTCGACCGAGTGCACCCATCCCGCACCGGTCCACACATCCATGCCGTTGTCGTCGAGCCGGTGCCACCACTGGCCCCGATCTTCCGGACCGAGCCCCGACGGACGCCCCGCACTGTTGGACAGCGCACCCATCTTGCGAAACGATGCCCGCGGACGTCCACGCACACCCGCGATGCCGGCCGGACCGCCGGGGAGTGGCAGCTCCGCCACCTCCGCTGCCAGCTCGACCTCCGCTGTCAGCAGCGGCAACCCGTCGATATCGGTCCGACGATAAGCACGTAGCCGCGCGGGAAAACTGATGTCTCCCATTGAATTCTCCTTTGTTTCGAACTGCCTCAGAAGATGAGCAGGTCCATGTCGGCACCTACATCCGTCGACAGGTCCTTGACCGCCGACGCCACGCGGCCCAGCCGCTGCCACGCCTTCACGACGGAGTCCTCTTCGTCGGAGCCGTCGCCGACGGTGATCTGCCAGCTCGCCGGCGTTTCGCGGTCGTCAGTGAAGGTGAGTTCGGTGACGAAGTCGGTGAACACCTTCTGATCCATCGCGAAACCGATCTGATCGCCAACGCCGAAGTCGCGGCCGATCAGATAGGGAGCGTTGTCCTGGATCGTCACTTTGTGGCTGGTGTAGCCACGGGTCAGGTGCAATCCCTGCCGAGCGGCGACGAACCCATCGAGGGTGAACGCCTTATCGCTACCGGTGATGTACAGCTCGCGGAAGGCGTACGGGCCGGCCTGGCCCACGCGCTCCATATCCCGATAGACCATCCAGGCCAGGAACACATCGTCGAGCTGGCCACGATAGAGCCAGTCCAGACCGATCAACGACAGCAGCGCCTTGATCGCCATCTCGATACCCGCGTTGACCCAGCCCGGAGAGCGACCGCCGACGATGATGTCGGTCGCGGTGGGTTTGTGCAGCGCTACCTCGGACGCGCCGATCCCGGAGTACTCACCTTCGAAGTACCACACCCACGGCAGATTCCGCATGGTGCCGAACTTCCCCGGCGTTCCATAAACCGCCTCGTACTCCGTGGTCGAATCGAACTTCGGGTACCGCATCGGCGTGATGCCGTCGTCGGCGAATTCCTCGAACCACGAGATGATCCCGTCCAGCAACGAACCAGTTGGCCCGGTGACACCGGATTTGTCCACCGTCTCGAGAACCACAGTCGGTTTGTCGAGGTAGAACCACTCCGGCGCAGGCTGTTCGTCCTCACCGGGCAGGAAGAAGCGCGCCGTCAACATGACGCCCGAATCCTCGAGCATCGGCTGGAACAGCTTGTCCGCCATGTCGAATCGGGCTGATGCCGCGCTCCACCGACTGGTATCAGTGCGCGGATCAACCGGTACGACCGCGATCGGGAACGTTGTATTCCCCTGCAGCCGCATCAGATTCATCGTGAGATAGGTCGTCACCAGCGTCCGCACCGGACCGAACAGGATATGGTGGCGCGGGAATTGGGCCAGCACCGGCGCGAATGGACTCGCCCAGCAGCAGATGGTGGAGATGTGGTTCCAGGCGTGAATCGCCTCGATGTCCACAGTCTCGACCCCGTTGTCGTCCCGGACGATCGACGCCTTGGTGATGTAGCCGTCCCACCGAAAACCCCTGGTGTTCACGGTGATCGGCAACGTCGTATCGGCATGATTGCCGAACAGGTGGTCGAAGTGCACCATGTCCCGCGGACAGATCATCTTCAACCCGCCGGCCGAGTTCCGCGGAAAACTCACCTGCAACGACAGGTAACTCCGCTCCTCCCCCACCTCCTGCATGTCCTTGTCCCAGTACCGAACCAGAACCTCTTGATCCCGAGCATCATCCTGCTCGACCCGAAACATCTCATCCATCCGCCGCGATTCCGCGTGCGGGTCCCAAACACCCATCCTCCACCACCTTTCACTTGTTTTTGGGTACAAAAAAACCCAACCCGATTTCGGGTTGGGTTACGTCCGGACAGTGGTGCTATTCGAGTATCTGTCGCGCGTGCTCCGCGTAGGCGGGACTGGCCGAAGGCTCCCACCACCACCAATGTGACTCAGGAATTTCCTCGGGAATCACATGCTTCGGGATCGGAGCGACTTCGTCAGCATGATCCCGCAACACAGTATCGATCTCGTCGATCAGATCAGCGCCATCCTCTTCCAGGAAATCGTGCACTCCTGGATAGTCTTCGAGAAGAAATTGAATAGCGGAACGCCGAATGCTCGAATTACGCCACCCGTCGATGATCACCGATGTCGCTCGATAATGAGAATTCATCAGGTAATAAGTCATAGTCCGACTATTCGCTCTTACCAGATCAGCAATTTCATGCCGGAGGTCTGCTAACGGAGCGATCTCTTGTTCACTAATGCGAGCACCACACTCCACCCGCACGACGCCCTCCATCGCACGGTGGAAAGCGTCAACCCGAGTGTCGTGCTCGGCCGAGCCGCTGCGATCGAGCTCGAGCGCCAACCCCAAGTCAGCGATGACCACGCCCATCAGATCGTTGACATCGAACTCACAGTGGCTCAATTCTCTACCTCTTCGGAACTACCGCTTTGGGATCCCCATAACTGGCTATCACTTTGGATAGAAATCGTGGCACTCGAATCCCGTCATACCATGTTCACTGAACGACGGAATTATTCTCGCAAGATACCAACTAAAGTCAGTGAACTCAAGGTTTTTGATCAGTGTTCGATCAGCCGGCAGTATGAAATACACGACCGTCGATTCCGCTGGAACCAGCAACGTCCCGCCAATCGACGAGCCATCGAAATGCACGTCAACCCCTACCGTATCGCCAGCTTCGGCATGCATCTGGAGATTTCCGATAACCTCATCGATATCGGCTTCGGGCCGAGTTTCCCAATCGAAGTCGTCGGTCAGATGAAACCTGATCGTCCCGTCATCGATCAACGACACCCTCGATTTCAGAAGCGACTGGATCAATTCAATCGCCGCAACAGGCTGTCCAAAACGGAAGTCGATGTCTATCATACGCCCCATGTTTGTCCTCTCATTTCACCTAGGACTCTAACCGGAACCGACACCCTCATGCCCATCCGTTCGCAGTCAGGGTTGCGTACCAACCTCCCGGATCCTCCAACTCGGATAGATCCACCAATTCAGCATACTTGACACCGAATAGGTAATCGTTTAAGAACGTAAGCATGTCCGGTGCCACAATTCGAGAGCGATTCACTTCGCCATACCGCCAGAAATACTGATCCGAGAGCATGACTTCACCAGTGATCAAGTTCAACAGAAAGGTGTCATTGCCCGTAATTCCAACGTTGATCCAGTGTTCCTCTATTCTGTAAACCTCACCGCCCTCATCCATAATGTCACCTTTAGCAAATCGGCTACCTATACTTTAGCCCGCTCACAGTAGGGCCACTCGTGATCCGATAGAATTCGATCAACGATGTAGGCATGCGCAGACCTTCCAGCACCGCAAGCGTCGACGCTGGCGCATCTCCGCCGTCAACACTGCGACGCATCTCTTCGCGGTACGCGTCGATGATCTGCATGGTGTCCAATTCTCTGCCTGGTGGAAATCTAGAAAGTGCAACCGGATCATCCACGCTTGCATTCCTAACAGTATTCACTTTGCTTGCGACGTCAGCGAGCACCGATCCTACCATTTCAAGACCTCTGCTCTAATTGTAGCGCCACCCGGAATAGTACGTAACTGACTCGCGATCTGACGGCCTACTCCATGATTAGTAGAATCCTCGATCCGGCAGCCCAATTCCGTCATTCGCACAGCTTTTAGTCAGAACTCCAAGCCGCCTCCGCCTTGGCGGTCAACAACCTCATGACCGACAACAACTAGTCATAGCGATGAAAATTTGGAACTCCTCGAGTTGAATTAGCGTCTCCCATTGGCCAAATCTTCATATGCAGCGGAGCCCTCATTCTCGAAACCGATATACCATTCAAACAAGAATTACACCAAAATAGAACGTAACCCAGCCTACCTTCTTCGAGACCGACGAATCGATATTCTAGACATGCCTCTTCACAAGTTGGACACTCTTTCGATGCAGCGGATTCTCCATCAATAATTTGCACTAGTAGACGAGTCCATGTTTCGCGATACTTATCCATTTTCACCGCAATTTCACCCCTTTATAGTAGGCCCAGAACTGATCTTCTACAGCATACGCGGCTCGTTCCCATGCGTCACCTTCTAGACTGTTCGTAGGCTTTCGTCCGTAAAGTCTCCACTGGAACACGTGCGTACGCTCATGCCCAATCGTAACCACCAGAGTTTCCATATCGGTAAACGCATCCGGATACAGCGTTATCTGCCTGCCGTTTGGAGTATGCCCATAAAGGCCCCTCCCTATAAGCTCAGGATCTCTGATTATCTTCACATTCACACCGTCAAGCAGGACTCCCGCACGTCGAGCAGCCTCCACTACAGACTTCTTTTGCATCGGCACAGACAGCTCTGCGAAGCTGCCGATATTCTTTGTACGCCGCTCAAGTTGGAATATGTTAGACGGGTCAGGAGCGCCACGCAATAGATTTGGAGGACCGGTTAGACGCACGGCATTCGCAATCTTCCCCGAAATTTGCCTAAACCCAGCTGGAAGATTCAGGCTTCGTGGGAACGATTGTGTTGCGCCAATTATCTCCAGCTGTCCCCGCAACATCGATGCAAACGGACGAGCCCCGGATGCTTGCGCCGGGCCAGCAACTGATTGCCAGGAGTACCCCCGCGGACTGTGTCCCGATGGAAATGGCTTTAGCCCATTAGCCACTGATGACCGAGAATTCGTCTCTATAGGATGTCGAACTGGATGCCCCGAACTGGGTGCTGCAGGACGATTCTGCCGTGCGTTCGTTAATGGCGGGCGGGCGCTTGGCACGGCGGGCACCGGCGGTCTCCGGACTTGGGGAGTCGAGGATGGGAGAGTTAGGTTCTTGGCCGCTGTTGCTCCGCCCGTGAGACCCGTAAGGGCATCGCCTGCGCCCAATCCGGCTATCGCGAGTTCGCGTCCGGTCAGAGACGCGCCCTGGCCGGCGAGTCGGCTCCCGAAGTACCTGCTACCGAGTCCGACACCGAGTCGTGTACCGAGGAACGCCAGCTCGGGGACACCGAATGCGATCATGACCGCGTCGTAGACAAGTTGCCGGTTATCTATCGCGTTTCCGGCGTCGAGGTTGATCGTGTCGGTCGGGACGTATATTCCGTCTATGGAACTGTAGGACGTGTACTTGATCCCTGTGGAATCACCGCCGCCGATACCTCTGAGATTTCCCTGCTCGTCGAAATAAGCATCAAATTCATACTTGGATCCATCGGGCTTTCGACCATGCCATTTCTGGATCGAGGTCCCATCGGGAACTCGGACCATAGGCCCTCGACTGGTAATTGGATCGGGGATCCACGTAGCATTCGAAGGGTCGAATTTGTTGCCGTAGCTTGGACCGCCGATAGCCGTGTTGTATCTATCTACCGGAGTTGTCGTACCGTCTGGCTGTACCACTGCCCGGTTGCCCATCGCGTCGTTCACGATGCTGACTGGCTGGCTTTTAGTTCGTCCAGGAACTGTCAGTACCTCAACCGAAGTCCCGTCACTTCTGGTGTACTTGGTGACCGGCGCACCGAACACACCAGGACCAAAGTCCGCAGTGCTGGTCTCGCCATTGCTGTGCGACATGATTACATGGCCGCTTTGCCCATCCGGACTCAACTGAATGATCTGGGCAGGCAATGACGAGCCCGGAGCCGGTTCGACTACGATAATGTTGGTGCTGCTGTAGTGAACAGAATGCGAACCATCGGGGTTTGCGGTCCAAGTGATGCGATTTCCGTACCCGTCGTCGACAATTCGCACTTGGGAAACGCCGAGCCGGTCGACAATAGTGGCATCTCGGGTCAACCCACCGGTACCAGGAACAATTTCGGAGGTCTTTACAGATACCAGCGCGCCGAACTTATCGCGGACCATCGTTTGACCATCACCGGTAATGGAATTGTGGGTATCCGTGATACGCGTATGGTCTCCACCGATGGTGACGGTGGCGACTCCCGCAAAGCTCGTCGAATCACCAGGATTCACCGGGGCGTTCTGTGCGAAGTTTACGACATCGGGCAGACCTTGGTACATGGTTTGTGCGGCGCTCGGCTGTTGCACACCGAGCATCAGGCTGGTCAGAGACGAGGGCTGACTTACCGGGGTCGCCGGTATGGGTGTCGGCGGCGCGTTCTGGACCGTTGTCGGTTCCGACTCCTGGGTGGTTGTCCCGGACGGCGCCGAGGAGTTTGTCGGCCCAACTGTGGGTGCGGGCTGCGCCTGAACGGGTGCGACCTGTGTCTGTTGGGGTACGGGCTGCGTCTGTACGGGTGCTGGAGCAGCGGGTTGCGGCACAGGCGGTAGATCCGGCAGCACCGGCGGCTTATCCGATAATCTCGGGTTGCCCGTCGTCAGACCTGGGATTTCCGGCATACCCGGACCCGAGAGCGGCCCATCGACGAACTGTGCCGTCTGAACACCGTCTCGGGAACGTCCATCCATGTCACGAACCCCGAGCACTCGCTCGTATGCGCGCGACGCAGAAGCCGCTGTCATCCCATTCAGGTTGTGCACCCGCGGTTGCCGGACGGACCCCGAGTTGGACTCGGCTCCCAACGGAGTCAACGACGCTAGCCATTCGGAGAATTGGGTGTGGTCATAGGCCACGAAAGGCTCTGGTACCACCATCGCGATACCTCCTAAGAAATCGAGAGAGCCCAATCCCCGCAAAGGGATTGGGCTCTCTCTCGATCGATGTTCAGTTGGCAGACGCGATCAGAACGGTCGCGATGACCTCGGCGTCACGGCCCCGATGATGCTCGAATCGGTGGTCCCGTCTTCGACCTGCACCACAATGTCGGTGCTGGCCCACGGGTCAAGCGAGGCGAGCCAGCGACGGCCGGCGAGCTGGCCCCAGACATTCACGCCGGCCGTGTTGCCCTCGGTGTAGAGGCGGGCGGTGCGATGGCGCGGATGGGTGTCGATACGCAGGGTTTGGCCTGCGATCAGACGCGGAGTCTGGACCATGCGCGGCTGGTCCAGACCCTCGGCCGGGTCGAGAATCGACCAACGGCCGGGGCCGTTCATCGTGTACCGCGGCCAGGCCGGCTGATCCGCCGCATTGCGCAGGCGCAGAATGCCCTCGCCCACACCGGAAGCGTTCGTCCACACCATGGTTTCGTCGAAGTGCCGCTCGAGCGGATCCATCGCGGTCGCCGACATCTTGTACATAGCGAAGCCGTTGCGCGCCGGATCGATGTCGCCCGAGGGTTCAGGGGCGGTGTCGAGCTGGAACTGCTGGAAACGCCAGCCCTGGTGCCGGGTGAAATAGCCGACCGTCACGGGCTTGTCGGTGGACCAGCCGCGGAACCACGCGTCGTGCACGGCGAGAAACTCACGAACCGGGTTGGACTCCTGCGCGCCCGAAGCGGTGGAGATGATGGCGAGAAAGTCCCACTCTTTCTTCCAGCGGACCGACCGGGCGAAGGTAGCACCGTCCTGGCGGGCACCTTCGGTGGCGAGCAGCTGAACCGGCGCGAACATGAAACCTGTTTGCGCCGAGAGCCTTACACCCTCACGTCCGGCGTTCGGGCCCGCAAGATGCCAGACTCGGCCGTTGTTGTCCCACACCACGATCTTGGTGTCTTGTGTAGTGAGCATCTGGTGGATCATCGCCCGAGCCCTCCTCCGCGTTGTTGCGCAAACGTTTGGCGGCGCTGGACGCGGGCGATGGACATCGCGACGCTCTTGGGGTCCATGCCGTTGAAGTTGAAGATGTCGCCGCGGGCGGTGTGTCCGCCGACGCCGTCGGCCAAGTCCGTCAGACCGAAGCCGGTTCCGACGACTTCCTTCGCGGTGCTTGCCAACCATTCGACTGGTTTGGCGACCAGGTCGACCGCCTTGCCTGCCACCGTCGATCCGATGAGAGATCCGAGCACGCTACCGACCGCAGCGCCGGCTGGGCCAGCGATAGCGGTACCGAGGCCAGCGCCGATGAAGCTGCCCGCCTGACCCGCCAAGTCCTGTGCCACGCCCTTCGCCGCACCGGTGATGCCTTTGACCAGACCACCCGAAGAGTTACCGGAAAGGAAGCCTTGAATGCCAGCTGTGAGGTTCGACCCTTCGTCGTTATCGAACGCCTTTTGCTGTTCGAACGGTACGAAGAATTCACTGTCGGAATTGATCCCGAGCTGCTTGGCGAGCTCACCGTCGGCTGAGAGTGCGTTGGAGATGGACGGGATGCCGAGGGCTCCGGCCAGCGCACCGACCGTAGAACCGGCTTCACGCAGGGCTGTGGTGTCGCTGAGGCCCAGCGACTCACCGAAGTTCTTCGCCAGCTCGCTACCGACGATCGATCCGCGGTCGATGTAGTCGGCTCCGCCGTACGTTGTGAAATGCGTGGGGTCGGCAAGGCTCGTGCCTTTGAGACCCTCACTCAGGCTTGGCGTACGCGGCGTCGTGGATGGCCCGACAGCCGAATATCCACCGGCGCCATTGGGCACATACATCGTGCTCGAACCACCACCGGACCCGCCGGTGACAACAACGCTGTTCGAACCACTACTCGAACCACCGTCGCCACCGCCGAAGCCCGTCGGCGTCATCGGCGACGCACCACCCGGTGCGACCGAACCACCGGCGCTGCCGCCCGAGGACAGGTCTGAGCCGTCTGTCGGCATCGCTCCGATCGCGGACTTCAACGACATAGACGCCGCGAACCCACCACCGAACCGAGACCCGATCGTCTGCCCGAGCTGCTCGCCGATTTCCGGCGCCAACTGCCCCGCCGGTCCGAGAGCAGGCGCGATAGCCGCACCCAACGCCGCACCGACCCGGCCACCGGCTTCCGTCGCCGACGCGACGATCCCCGCGGACAACGCCTCGGAGAGTGCCGATAGCGGAGCCGTGGAACCCTGGGCAGACGAAGTCGACTCCTGGGCGAATGCGGGCATCGCGCCCAAGAGCCCCTGCGGTTCTACGTTCAGCGAGGCAGCGATCGGCGGTCCATCGCCGGTGAACGGCGAGTTGGCGCCCAGATCGACCTTCATAGGTTCAGGCGCACGCCGACCGAACAGCCCGCCCGCGCCCAACACCGGAGCCAAGGCCCCACCGAGCGCCGCACCCGCGGTACCAGCGGCATTGATTGCCGCACCGCCGATGCCGCCGATCACATCGGCGATCAACCCGGTCCCGAGTAGATCGCGCCACTTCTGCGGATCACCCATCCCGGAGTCGCCGACCAGGCCGCCGGAAGCGAAGCCAGGAAGCATGCCCGCCAGGTATCCAGCTGAAGGAACCCAGCCGGAGTTGATCGCTTCCAGCAGCGGCAGCGCACCGGCCGTCGCGGCGGCGTTGACCACGAACTCACCGTTGGACAGCCGAGCCAGGATCGAATCACTACTGCCGGTCCCGGGACCGCGAACCGAGCCACCACCCGCGTAACCCGCAGGTGCACCGCTATTTTCAACTACGTAGCCGGGATCAGACTTCGCTGGATTGAGCAGCGTCGTCTTCGAGGAAAACTTGATCAATCGGGTCTTGGTATCAACCGCGTCCGTGTCGGGGCGAAGCAGGTCCAATGCCTGTCCCGCTACCCGCTCGGCGATTGCGCCTGGCGCAGTGCCGAGCACGTCGGCCAGCACACCGAGCAAACCGGCCCCGATCAGGCTGTTCGGCGGAATTCGGCCATCCTCACCGAGGGTGACCGGGTTCTCTTCGGGCAGGGTGATCGTGGCGGTGCCGCCGCCGGAGCCGCCTTCCCAGACGGCCCCGCTCGGCAGCCTGATCCGCTTTCCCGGAGCCGGTGTGCCGCTCGTGGTCATCGCAAGAACGTCCGGCAATGTCATCGCCGTTGGGCGTTTCTTCTTCACAATTGGTATCCACTTTCTGCGTTCGACCGCTCCGGGGCTGCAGCCACCTAGGCGTCCCAGCCGAGGAAGTCGTTCATCTGGTCGAGTTCCGTTGCCGTGCCGACTCGTTCACGATTCGACTTCCTGCCAGGGCGAACGATCGGCTCGGGCATGTTGCGCCCGCGTCGGCCGTCGTCGGTCCGGGCCCACGCCAACCATCGAAGGCTGTCGGCGACATCTGCCAACAGATGCTCAGCGGTCTGCCATCGACTCCCTTCCGGGTGCATCACCCGAAGCAACGCCGACTCGAGCGGCAGGTGCTTCACGATCGATCGCAGGTCGGCCCAATCGAGTGCGTCGGTGCCGAGCATCCGTAACCGGAGCCCCAGGACGATCAGGTCGTATTCGATTGCCTCGCTGTACTCTTCGAGAAGAGCGTCGAGGCTTAGGATTCCCCCAGGCTCAGCCCCGAGTGCGCGCGCCACGCCTCGAGCAGCTGGTGGTAGGCGTCGGGATCCATCTCGTCGAGCGCGGCCAGCGCCTCGGGGGTCAGGCTCAGCTCGAGCAGGGTGTACATCGCGTCGACATCGCCGAGGCGACGGATCCGGCGCACGAGGCCGGGCTTGAGGTAGGACAGCGACGGCAACACGATTTCCGCGCCGTCGACGGTGTAGGTGAAGTCGGTTTTCACGACTGCGGGCTGAGCGATCTTGATGGGAGCAGCAGGAGAAGTCATGGGTAGCAGACCCTTTCGTTTGAATCTGAGTTTTGAAAATAGGAAGGGCCCAACGGCGGCGGGCGGGCCTGCGCATAGGTGTTTTACCCGCCGCCATTGGGGGCTTTTAATCAGGCAGTCTTGAGACCGTCATCCAGGTAGCGGTACGCCTTGATACCGGAATCGTCCTTGAATGCCTCGACGTTGATCGTGAAGCCGGCCAGTTCGTTGGAAACGAACTTCTTCTCGGTGATCGAGGAGATCTTGGCGTTCGGCAGCACGATGCGGAGCTTCTTGTCCTCGGTCTTCATGTCGAAGACCCACGAGCGACGCGGCAGAACCACGCCGGTCTCCCGGACGTTGATCAGCTTGCCCGAGGTGGAGGTGGCCGCGGTGGCGGTCACGTTGTTCTCACCGAAGATCTCGCTGAGCACATCCTGGTCCCACACCGCGTACAGGGTGAGGCCGAAGCGGACCGAGTGCTCGGTCTGCAGCTGGGCGATGATGTCGGCGTTCCAGTCCTTGACTGTCTCGACCTTGCGCTCACCGAGCGACTCGATGCCGTCTTCGGACACATAGCCCAGGGCCTTGAAGGCGGGGGCGATGGTGCCGGCCGCGGTGGTCGGCAGGGTGGTGTTGAGCGGCGCCACCAGGACACCGCCGGAAACGGCCAGGTTCGGGGTACCGGCGCCGATGAAATTGCTGGAAGGCAGAGCCATTGTTGTTATCTCCCTTGGGATTGTTGCGCAGGCCCTCGGGATGGGTACTTCAGTTCGACTCCGGATCGGAGTCAGGCGAGGACAGAGCCTCGCACAATCAGGTCGGCGACAAGTGTGTACCGCGGAGCGGCTGTCACCGGATCGGTGTCGTTCTCCATGCCGGCGTCCTCGACCTGGTCGCACCACACGGTGCCCAGATAGCCGGGAGCGGCCGCACTCAGGATCGAACGCACGAGCGCGGCAAGGTTTGCCGCCGCGCCGGCGTCATCGGTGCATTCGAGAACAACACGAGGACGATCGAGAATCAGCTGAGCGCTACGGCGCCCCTCGCGATCCTCGACGTCGACTCGGGCTTTTCGGTCGTTTCTGGTCACTCGCACCATCCGCGTCGGACGCGGATCCGGGACACGGCTGACCACAGTCGCGGTCTCGGATATCGCAGCGAGTTGCGTTGTCAGGTAACCAACCAAAGTTTGTTCGATATCAGGAAACAGTATTCTTTCATTCATGTCAAGTCCTTGAGAAAAATTTGATTTGAGCCAAGATTTAGGCATGAAAAATCCCGACCGGTCGACCGATCGGGATATCTACGTAGGCAGAAGGTATAGATGGCCTTTAGTAGTGCTCCAGCACTTAATTAACCTGCTACCCCTTCTCCAACCCCAGCGCCAATGGCAGATAACCAGATTCGGGCACAACCGTGTAACCCTTACTGAGCGCCATACATGCAATAGCCGTCAAGGGTAGTGAAACCCACCCTTCCGGATCGAGCTTGCGCTCGCCCTCGGAGCCCCAATAGCAGTCGTGTCGAACGAGAGCATCCTCAAGATCGAGATTGAACTGCTCTTCAGTGCCGGTGACAAGCGTATGAAACAGTTCTATCGGCGGATAGAGAAGATAGTGAAGAGAATCACTGTCGGCAACAGGTGCCCGCTGCGGATGGGAGAGCCATATCGCATCTCCAAACAATTGAGCCCACCGAGTGTCTCCACCCTGGATGCACTGTAGCGCTTCTATCCATTTGTAGAGGAACTCATCGGCTTCAACATTCGGCGCGATGAAATGCTCGACCGGAATTTGCACCAAAAGATTCAATCGCCTCGTATCGCCGAGTATTACTGCGGTCCAGAATGCGTTGAAGAAGTCCGCTGGCGTCATCGCAACATGGTCGAGACTACTATCGCCCGACCGCGATCGGGCGACTTTACGGTCCGGCTGGATATCTTTTCCCACGAGATTATTCTTACGGTAGGAGTCAACCGCAGAAATGAGTAACTCGTACGCATCGAGCACTTCTAATGCAACACGTTCCGCTTCAGTCCAGTCCTGAGGTTCCAATGCAAGCACGTGACATAGCCGCGACAACAACAGAGAAGGAAGCTCTATAATAGACCGTGGATTATGGTCAATGTCAACCAAGCAATCCGCAATCTGTTCGTCAAGACACCGAATGCCATCGATGACAGCTTTCGGCTCGATGCCCGTGCGTTCAATTGACACCTGGTTCACGAGAGACTTCTCCACCCTCTAGATATCGAACTGACGCATCCTTGAGCCACTGTGAGCCTCGCAGCGCATCGGCGGTAAAGTATCAATTTGTCTTCCCGTAATTATCGATCAGAACTCCGTCGTGTCCGTATAATAGTGTTGCACATAACTCCCCATCATCTCCATACTCGCAATCCGCTCATTTTCACAAAATCTCCACCGCCAGTGGAATGCCGAGCTCCTAAGACGAGACCATTTGGCGGCATCGAGACGCTCGGTTCTCTTCGATTTTATGGCCTGTGCGATAGTATTCCCATTTCGCGCGAAATCGTTCACGGAGAACAGTAATCTGACAATTGCGCTTATGAGCTCACAGTTGGCTACTTTATCTCCTGGCACGATATACGGCCGCCCTAGAGCCTTTCGTGCAACGGTCCGGCGTCATCGCTGCATTCGAGAAAAACACGAAGATGATCGTGAATCAGCTGAGTGCTACGACGCCCCTCCCGATCCTCAACATCGAATCAGGCTTTTCGGGTCGTTTCTGGTAACTCGCACCATGTCGGACGCGGATCCGGGACCCGGCTGACCACAATCGCGGTATCAGATACCGCGGCGAGTTCCACCGAAAGATAATCGACCAAAGTTCAATTATTCAGCATTTCTCCGTCCACAGAAAATCGACCTATTGTGTACCATAATCAAACCCCGACTCCATTTTCCACTGCCCAGTGGACAACTTTGAATACAAATAACGGACATGCTTCAGATTCGTATTGAACTCTTTATGCAGGTCCACTAGTTCGCCGACGAGAGAGAGTGTTTCATCGGACGGAAAAATGAAGGGCTGACTCGACGACTTCAGCGAAATTCGATAGTGCCCATTATCGTCGACACTGACGTCCAACTCGGCAATAACGTCCGCCGCCGACATCTCGACCAAGATGGACCTCCCAAGTGCGACGTCAATTTCGCCGTGTCGATCAAGTGACATGCCTGGCATTGCAGTGTTCTCCCGGTCCTGTTCGCTGAATAATCACTTCGGGTACACCGGATTGGGCGGAACTGTGACTACTTTCGCACGACCTGGCGCGATAGAATTGTACATGACAACCGTGAAACCTTCGACTTCCCGACCAGTCGGGTCGACTAGCGAATGCCGGACACGGATCGGGCGTCTGGTAATTAGATCACGATCTAGCACCACACTGACCATAACCACTCCGGGATGCGAAATTGCGTACCGCTTCGCCGCGTTCTCCCATCGCCGCTTAGGGCCCATGTTCAAACTTCCGTGTTCAGCTATCGAATTTTCCGGGACGTTGACATCAGCCGCATTCTGTACGCCAGACTCGGGAATCATGTGGCTCCGATGGTCGATTCCGTCTATGAATCCCACCGGCTTCTTATTTCCTATACCGGACTTTTCATATACTGCAGGCACATCCAATACTGCTATGGCAGCAAGAGGATCACCTCGAAGGTCCGGGTAGAAGTCCACCGTGCCATTTGTATTCTTTCTGGGCAGAGCGTCAAATAGTACTACGCCACCCGGTAGTATTGCATCATTGCCGGGCACAACAAGAGGATATCCAGTTGGCACAACCTCCGGCAGATAGATTAGCGGCGATGAACGACTCGATATCGTGCGATCCGCGCCGTCTGCGACCGTCGCAGAACTCTCCGTGGCCACTACGCGCTCAGAGCCAGCAGCATCCCTTGCCCCTGAGCTGACCATCTCTCCGGGTAGCAGTGGTGCCGGTTCGGCGACGCGCGAACTTGGCGCAGATTCGTGCGCTGGACCTGGTGTCGGATTCGGATCGACATTCGCGGTGCGCCCTGGTCCCACACCAGCGCGTGCGCCGCCAACATCGGCAGCGAAACTTATCGGTCCAGTTACACGAGCCGCCGACGGGAAGCTGCGTACGTTTGCTACATCGAGGGCAGGCTCACCGAAGTACCGCCCTATTTTACCTAGGCCGGCTGATGAGTTCCGAAGCGCAGTATTTGCGGCGGTCTGCAAGGCGGCGTTTATCGTACTAGGAGGAGGCATTCTCCCTGTTGCCGTATGTATTCCCTTGGGACCCAGTAGAAGCATGGATCCGAACAATCCGCGCCCAATGGTCTCGCCTGGCGCTTCGCCAGCTTGCGTCCAGTCGGCACCGATCGCAAAGATCGACACTTCATTTCCGGTTCCCAAAATATCGCGTCTCAGTTGGCCCCAGCTTCCTTGGCCAACTGAAATCGCTGCGAGATCTATCGCGGTGAATGCCAACCCCGCACCGATTCCCACGCCGCTCGTCGCCAGTCCAAGCCATGCATCTTTGAGGCTGCCATCCATAGCGCTCGCCCAGAGTCGGTACGCAAGTTTCGGAGCGCCAGGCCAGTTTTCAGCGATGCCATCGTCACGGTCCTGCTGGCCGAGGAGTGCTATTATTCCTGTTTTTGTCTCGCTGTATGCAGCTTCGAATCCGGTAGCAACGTCGCGACTGAAGGAGGTAAATCTCTCGTAGTTGCTGCGAAGATCCGGTTTTGGATCCTTTTTAGTGGGCCCTCGGGATTCAATTAATTTGCCCAGGCGGTCGTATCGCGTATGCGACCCGTCGTCGCCGTCAATTGTCGTTCCGTTCGCGTTGGTTGCGGCGAGATATCCTCCTGTCCCAGAATTCGAGTAGAACTTGTCCGACCTGGTTTCATTGCCTGGGTCCCAGACTCGAACGTGAGTTCCGCTATTTGTTAGTTCAGTATTCGTGAATAGGCTCGAACCATCGAGTTTCGGTGTAACCTCCCACAACGGTCCACCAGACAGGATTCCGCCGTACCAACCGCGACCGGTGTGGTCTAGATAATTTATCGGGTTGGTTACCAGTCCACCTTGCTCAGTCTCGTTGGTACGCCAAACTGAGATATCGCCATCTTTGTTGATGTACGCCGTGTGATATAGGCCGGGCTCGGCGTCAATTTGTTCGAGGCTCCCGACCGGAACTCCATTGTCAACCAGCGTGAATGTCGTCTTCAAGTCGGGCAATGTCCCTAGAACATTGTCCGGAGTCCCGGATGTGGGAGAACCGCTATTGAAAACCTGTGTGTACTGGTTCGAGTTCGCGGAATCCTGGTCGGCATAGACTGAGGCGCTACCGACCACGTCGACCCACTGCTGCGCTCCGCCGTCCTCTCCGTAGGCAACTCGCGAATTTCCGATCAGAACATCATCACGGGTCACTTGCTGGTCTACACTCTTGTTCCCGTTACCGACTGGAATGGTGTACGTGTGAGTGAATCCGTCGCGTACTACGGTCCAACTGTCGCCCTCCTTCTTTCCTGAAATGTCAGGGCGATCGAAGAGCGGACCACTACCTTCCGTACCCGTAGACGGCGCGGGGATCGGCGATGACGACTCGGGAACTACTCCCAGTGGGGTATTGGCCTGCGGTGTGGGAGTGGTTGTCGAGGGCAGTGATGGGGTAGGCGATGGTTGCGTAACCGGGGGTGGTGGCGGTGAGACATCGCCTTGCGGCGATTCATTGCCTGTTAGCTCTGAGTAGCGCGGATTGAATTCTGGCGGGGTCAAGATCCTGGGTCCAGCAATCTGCTGGGCAGTCGAGTCGCTGGTGGTGTCCAGCAGTTGACGACCTGCCAGGACACGGCTGTAAGCACGCGCAGCGGCAGCAGGCGTCATCGAGTTGATGTCGACGACCCGGGGCTGACGATCCTGATCAGCCGTCGATTCGGCGCCAATCGGTGTCAGAGAAGCGCGCCATGCGGCACCGGCAGTCACCCAGTCGGACGCGACGGTCATTTCGCCCCCCCGGCATCATCAATCCGGCGGCGCAGCTCGGCGACCATCGCCGCATACGCCTCCGACTTCGTCTTCCCCTCACACGCGATCCCGCGGGGATGCGTCGCGTACCAAGCGCTTCCCTCGACCTGCTTCACTGAGATCTCGTCGAAGTCGTAGAACTCCTCGGCATCAGGGGTCGGCCAGTTGCCCTCGGCATCAGGGGTGATGTGAGCGCCAGTGTCGAACGCACCCGGTGCACCGGCTGGGGTCGGAACCCACCTGATCTCCTCGAGTTCGACGTGCACGCGTACACCGCGCTTGATGAGATACTCGGCGACCCGGGTTGCCTGCTTGATCGAAGTGACGGTCGGTTCGGCCAGCTTGCGGCCGACGGGGCTGGTCCATTCGGGGAGGTGGATGACCGAGAGTTCTTCTGCCAGTGCGCGAACCTGGGGGTCGAGCTCGTCATTGTGGTCTGGTTCGGCGAGCTTGCCGGACAGGGTCTGCTGGAGGAACGCCAGAAACTCGGGAGTGACCAGCTGTCCGGATTCGGTCTGGACGTATTCCGGAGGCGACGTTTCGTTGGTGCCGAAGTCGACCGAGCCGATGATTTCCTTGCCGGACATGTGGTGGAGCCTCCCGAGCTTTTGGGCATGAAAAAGGCCCGTGCCTGCTGGCCGGGCCGGTGCGTGGTTGCGGGTGTGGAGTTAGGACAGGCCGAGCAGCGGCAGGATCACCGGGGCGAGCAGCGCGGCCAGTTCGAGCAGTTCGAGCAGGACGGGAAGCATGAAATTCACCTCCTCTCAGGTGCCAGGGATTCGAGGGCCTTCAGGCGGTCCAGGATGTCGGCCAGGGTGTCGACCACGGTCATCCCGTCGAGCTGTTCCCAGCCCGCGAACATGCCCGCATCGCGCTGCTGGCTACCGCACAGCTGCTCGCGGATGTCTTTGACATCGGTGCCGATCGGGCCGCAGAACGCGGTGATGAAATCCTGGATCTGGGCTACTTCGGATGCGCTCATTGGAGCGTCCTCTCCGTCGATGAATGCCTGCACTTCGCAACGGAACTCGTCCATGTCGATGCCGGCGGGGTCGATTTTTCCTTCGTGGGAGTACTCGCGGTGGGCCACGCAGTCCTCGGCGTCGTGGCCGATGCGGGCCAGGATGGCCGCGCAGCCGCGCTTGTAGGCGTCGAGTTGTGCTGGGGTCCAGTCGGTTCCGTCGCCGCGGGAGACGGCTTCGATGCCGATCACGTGGTAGTTGGCGTTGTCGGTGGGCCAGCCGGGCCAAGAGCCGCGGCCCGCGTGCCAGCAGACGCCTGCGGCGATCACGCGGAAGGTGCCGTCACGTTCGAGGACCAGTTGGGCCAGCGGGCCGGGGAGGTCGGCGCGGCCGTCTTGGACAATGCGCCAGTCGTTCTTGCCGCCGCCCGCGGTGTGGTGGCAGAGCACGCCGCGCAGGTCACGGAAGTCGCCGTGGCCTCGGTCGCGCCAGCCCTCGTGTTCGATGACGTCCAGCCCGGCAGCGCGCAGCACGTCGGCCAGCCATACCGGGTCTCCTGTCCAACCCATTGGTATCTCCTTGTGTGAGTGAAAGTTCGGGGTCCCGCCCTCGTGGACGAGGGGAAGCGCCGAGGGCGGGACCGTCACTCCTGATGCAGCGGCGACGTCTACGACCGCAGACCACCTGCGGGAGACTCCGCGCTTCAGGAGCGCGGCATGCGGCGGGCTCGAATCCCGCACCGTATCGAGTGTTCTCCGGGGGCCGACCGCATGCAGTTCGGGAACGGCGTAGTCGCCGTCAGATTTCTTCTTGGAGGGTGGCGGGGATCTTGTAGTCCGCCACCGGGGGCTCCATGCCTGGGACGTGCAGGCGCAGGAAGCCGAGTAGTTCGTCGATGTGGCGCTGAAGTGCGCGGATCAGGCGTATCGCATCGCGGAAACGGAGGTGATCGTCAGCGGCCTGTTCCTCGAGCGCGACCACCCGCTCACGCAACTTAACGACTTCGCGGGCCTGCCACGCTGTCACCGCGCCGATGACGGTGGCAAGAGCCATGCCGGTCGCTTGTACGAGTTCAGGGCTTAACCACGATGCCATCCGGTTCACCCACCGATCCGGTCACCGGGGTAACAGCCGGCCTGATGAGGGCGCCCGCGATCAGCGGCGTCGCCAATCCGTAAAGGGTGAGCAGTGTTTCGATCCAGGCGGCATCGATCTCGCGGCCGAGCAGACACGCGAGGACACCAGTGACAGCGACGAGGACCGACCGGACCAGCGCGGGCTCTGGGGTTTTGCTGATTCTCATGATGTGTTCCTTCCCAAAGGTTTTCGCGGGGGTCAGATGCGCCCTTCGGCGACATCGCGGTTCAGTGCCTGGGCAAGTGCGCGGGCGTGGCCGTAGCGGACGTAGTCACTGGTGTGCCTGCCGTCGAACAGGTAGCCACGGGCGTAGGCGACAGCTCCGGTCCAGTGGCTCCAGTTCGAGGGAGACCACCAGCGCTGCAATTGCTTTCGAGTCGCGGTGTCGAGCATTCGCTGCGCCCATCGGATCGCCGAGTTCGCGCTGGCGAAGCTGAAGAAGGCGCTCAGATCCGCGATGGTCCGCAAGGGATTGCCCGCGGGTAGGGCGGTGATGGGATCACCGGGCGCCGCCGCCCAATAGGCAGGGATACCGTCGATCGGTCGCTCACCGACCACGCCGTAGCCGCCGGGATCGGTGTCGCCGAGGTACTTGCCCGCCGGCCTGCGTGGATCGGCGATCAGCGCGCAGGCGATCACCTCACGACCGGGATGTTCGCCTCGCCCGATCTCCGCTGCGAGGTCACCGGCAACGGCCGCACCCTGCGAATACCCCGCCAACACCACCGGATTCGGCGATCGGTCGATGGCGCCCAGCAGAGCACGTTTGCCTTCGGCGACGCTCTCGGAGTAACTGACGTGCGACCCGTAGTCGGCGGGATACGGGACCATCCGAGCGGTGAACATCGCCTTGTTCAGTGCGTCGGTGAAGGCACCGGTGACGCCGTCGCCGCCAGGATTCCAGGTTCCGCCGACCACGAGTACATCGATCGTGCGGGGCGATCCTTTCGGAGACCACAATGACATGTTCTTACCTCTCTGGGACGTGGGTTGAGGTCCCGCTCCGGAGAAGTGCTCCTCCGGAGCGGGACCGATGCGCCCCTGCGCTGCGACAACGCCTTTCGACCACAGAGAGCTGTGGGAGACGGGCGCGTCAGGGGCGGGCATGCGGCGGGCTCTGAACCCGCAGGATGAAAGTGTTCGCGTCCGGGGGCTTGCCGCATGAGTTCGACGTCGGCCGTGAGCGCCAACGACAAAGCCCCCGTGCCGTTTTCACGGAACGAGGGCTTAGTAGGACTTGACTATCGGTGGTGTCGGCCGGGCGCCAGCTGGCGAAGCATCTCGCCGGAGCTGGACGTCGGCCACAAGCACCGGTAGGGGTATTCCGACGGCATCCCGGGCAACCAACCCAGGCGGTCGAGCAGGTGTACCGGAATCACGGCGAACTCCTCGTTCGCCAGGTGCTGTAATCGCCACCCGAGCAGGAACTCGGTGACACCCAGGAGCGCCGCGAGATCGGTGAGGTTGTCGACGACCTCCAGGGCGTCACGCAGGTCGGCGACGGGGATGAGGCGGTGTGCGACAACGTCGTGAACCTGCATCTCGATCCGCCCGCGCCACCGCTGGCCGTCGAGTGCTGCCGCTAGTTCGCGTGATTCGGCCATCTCGATGTGGGCGACGGCATGGGCGATGACTTCATTTCGTACATGACCGGACAGGTCCGCTTGGATGAGGACCGCGCGGTCGGCTACCGACCAATACGACACGAAGTCGAAGACCACGGCCGAATCGACCCGGATTCCTTGGTTGAACGCAGATTCCTGGGCATTGAACCCATTACGCTGCACCGCGATATCTTGTCGGTCAGGCATCGAAGCATCCGACTCACCTTCATCACCCATGGCAACACACAACTCTCACAACTCGGAACTGACCACAACCCGTCGCATCGTCACCACCCCGACGGTGTCAGATGCCGTGTGTCAGGTCACCGAGTGGTGGGACGCGTCACATTGGTCGGCGGCCGGAGCGAACGCCAACGATCCACCGCACCAGCGACGACTTGGAGGTCTTCCACACAGATGTCGGAGAGGTCGACGTGGCCGACGCGGCTGCTTCCACCTGGTATCGAGTTGTCTACCCGAGGCCGCCCGCCGCCTTCACGAGTAGACCTCTCCCCGCTCGGCCTACCGGCGTCGTCGGGGGTTAATGCATCGAATGCATCTGACACAAGAAGAACCTCACCCAGCAGCCGAAATGTAGAAACTCTCGGTCGAGAGCACGCGCTCATTCTAGCGTCGACGTGAACCGAGTCTCAGTCAGGATCTGCGGGGCCCGACACTCGTCGGTATCGAATCTCGCGGCTCTGAACTACTTTTGGGCACGCGAAATCCCGCTGGCACTAGTTTGCGTCATGCGGCACAACTTGTCAACTCACACTTTCAGATTCAGCTGAATCGCAGGTAGGAGTGCATATTTCGAGCAATGTCGTGTCCAGATCGGGCCCGAACAGGCAGTGGCCTAAGCCTTTTGAGCGCTCTCATCCGACCGATTCGTGGTGCCGACAACGCCAGCGGGGCGCCGGCAATGATCTGCCGACGCCCCGCTGGGTCACTCTGTTCGCTATGCATCTTTCGCCCGTAGCCGCGCCGGGAGGGCGCGGTGCGCATCCAAAACCTCTCCGACAACGAACAATTCAGGCCAGTCTGCCGCCCACGGTCCCGGAACCGGGGTGATCAGGCCTGCCTTGCGGAGCGTGCGCACGCGCCGGGCAGTGAGGTTGCGGTATCCATCGCCCATCTCCTCCGCGAGCTTGCCGATGGCGGCGGCGTGGAGGCGGACGGCCCTGGCGCGCAGGACCAGGTCGGCGTCGGCGGCCGCGATCTCGGCCGGCGGACACACAACTGTCTCCGCGGCCTCGATCGCGGCGGCGATCTCAGCGGGCGCGGTCTCCACACCTTCTGTCATTGCCAGCGCAACGATGTTGCGCTGCAACCATTCCGCCAGACCGCTGATGCTCGCGGCCCCGCCGTAGGTGACACCACGCTGTTCGCAGACCAACCGAACCCACGCCACCAAGACCGACTGGAGATGGTCCGCCGCGCGAGCGGCGGCCGGGTTGAACGGGAGTCGCTGTTCCCGTGCGCCGTTGCGCGTCCGGTAATCCACTGTGCCGAATCGGGTTTGGCGCGTGCGAGCATCCGACAGGTCCTCGGCCAGGTCGGGGATGTCACCGAGCATCCGGGCCAGATCGCGCGCAGTTTCTCGATCCAGGTACAGGTGATTGTCGTCGGCCCACCTGTCCAATGGGGTCACGCCGCATGAATCCTCCCGCATGCGGTTCGACGCCGTAACGGCATCGTTTGTGCCCATGTACTTGCTCCTTCGGTCGATAGCGGGCCGGAGCCCCGGTCGTACCCTGCTACGCGACCGAAATGAGGGGCGCGCCCGGGGCGGTGTCGAGGAGTGGCTCCTACTGGGACCCACAATCAAACACACGTTGTATGCAACGTTGTTGCAACCCGACTGTCAAGCCGAAGCGACGAACTGCCTTACCCAGTTGCCAGTTCGCACAAACAAATTCGTCGAGCTCTGTTACGGTTTATAGGATGCCGCGAGGCTCGATTCGCAAGTTCGCATCCGATGACTGCATACACTTCATGCATCAGTGCAAACAATCTGCTACCCTCGATGTATGGTGAGACAACGGAGCGCGGTGGTCCCGTCCGAGGTCAGCGCCACCCTGCGGCTTGCTCGCAAGGAGCGCGAGATGTCGATGGACCGCGCCGCGAAAGCAGCCCGAATCAGTACCAGTCTGTGGACGCAGGTCGAGAACGGCACCCAGTACAAGCGCGGCCGGAAGGTCCAGGCCAGCACCACGGCCGAAACATTGCAGGCCATGGCGGAGGCGGTCGGGCTCGATGCCGAGCCGCTGCTGACGCAGGCCGGGTTGGACCCGGTCGAGACCGAGTCGGCGCGGCCACAGCCCGCCGAGGGAATCGTCGATCTTTCCGGGCTCTCCGAAGGGGATCTGCGGATCGTCGCCGCTTACGTCAACGGTCTTCGGGCTGCCAGACACAGCTGAGCCGAACGACGAATGCCCCGCTCACGGCGGGGCATTCGTCGCCAGGGTGATGCGTCAGGCAGCCGGGGTGGTTTCCACCGGAGTCTCCTCGGCCGCTGCCGAACCGGTGGTCAGCGCCTTCAGGATGGCGGCCAGGCTAGCGGCCGAACCGGTGGTGGCCTCCTCCTCCGTGCCGCCGGTCGCCGGCGGAACTTCGTCCGCGACCGCGTCGACGTCGGCCGGGTCCTCAGCAGCGGCCGAACCGGTGGTCAGCGCCTTGATCAGCGCGGCAAGGCCCGCGGCCGAACCGGTGGTGGCCTCCTCCTCGGTGCCACCGGCCGCCGGCGGGGTGGTTGCCGGCGGGGTCTCCTCCGCGGCGGCGATGCCCGTGCCGAACATGGCCATCCCGGCTGCGATGACGATGCCGAAGCTGAGCGTGCGAATCTTCTTCATTAAGTGAAACCCCTTGGTATGAACCATGATTGCCGACTTTGTTGCCGACTGAAAATTTCTAACACGCATCGGCGAAGCTTCCCTAGTCCGAGACATTCGGGGCATTCGCGGAGCGGTTGCTGTTCGGTTGCCCTTGACGAGGGATACGGCAGTCCCCGATTCGGGGGTCTCATATCGATTGCTCGAAGATCCCGTTTCGGCGCTGAAGGTGCCGGCTCGAACAAGATCATTACCGCTGGACAATCGATCAATCGCACGGACCGCACGGAGGCGTCCGCGGCAGAGCGCCGAACGTAGAGCTGCACGCTTGTGCCGAACCTTGCTGTATACCCAGTTAATACACGGCTTAGTCCATGATAGATCTCACGCCGTAACCCTGTAACAAATTCCCATTCGTATTCGATTGGCGGCCAACCGAATACAGCGAGTCGTGCACTCGAACATCGGTTTCGGCGGTGCTTGCTGACAGGTCACCGCTGGTTAGCCGACCACTGTCACCCGACTCGGCGGCCTGCCGAGTAGCGGGCCGACCTCGCCGATTACCTCTCCGACCGGCGCACCGGCATCCTCTTTTCGCACGACTGCGAAATGGGCGCCAGCAGTCAATTCTGCTGGCGTGCAGACGAATCCGTCGGTTACCAACAGCCTCATGTGGCTGGCATCATCGGCGCACACCCGAAGACCGGCGCGCGCTCCGCTCAGCACGAGGGGGACCACCTCGGCCCACGCTTCGTGCGGTCGGCGCTCCAGGACGATCGGCCGGTCGCCGGCGACGTCTGCCATCGCGTCGAGAGCTGCGGGGATGCCCACCATCTCGGGGCGCCGATTGGCCAGCGAGTGTGTCATCGCGACGACCACGATTCCGACGGCAAGCAGGCCGACACCGGCATATTTCAGCTGGTCGACCCGCTGGGTGAGGCCTATCAGGAGGAGGAAGAACATGAACAGTGGGACGGCGTACGAGAAATAGCCGATATAGGCCTCGTTGATCTGATCGATGCCGATCATCGCGTAGATCGATATCAAGGGCACCGTCACCGCGCACACAGCCAGGCCGCGTTGCAGGAACATCTGCCCACGCGCCACGGCTGCGACGAGGGCGAACAGCGCGACGAAGATGATGAGGCCGAGTATGCGGTTGGGCCCCCAGAACTGCACTGTGTAGGACGCCGCGGTCCACGGCATATGAATTCCGTGACCACCGCCGTAGACGAAGTACTTCGGGAGTTCGCCGGGGTAATTCACCATGGTGTTCAGCCGAATCGGGAAGGCGAACACTACGACGATCGCGCCGAATCGCCACCAATCCCGCACAGCGACAGGCAGTTCCCAGCGCCGGACCAGGTAGAGCGCCGCGCCGCCGAGCAATGTCACGAAGTACAAGAATTCAGCGTGGCCGTGGATCAGTAACCCGCCGGCCAGCGCGACTATCCAGAGGTGTTTGGTGCGCCCGGCCAGTACCGAGGACACCGCGACCAGAAAGACCAGGAACGGTGCGAAATATACGAACGGAAACCAGAGTTGGCTGAGCAGTTCGCGATACACCGTCACGAACAACAGACTCGCACCGCCGAGCCCGGCGACGAGCATCCAAGACGGATACCAGCTGTAGACAATGCTCAGAACCAGGGCCATCATGGCCGCGTTGAACAACAGAATGGCGATCGCCTGACCGTTCCACGGGGACGGCACCAGACTCAACACGTCGTAGAAGAGCCATTCACCGAACGCTTGCACATAGATGAGTGCGGGACCAGGATGATGAAAACCCACCCTGGAATAGTTGCCGACGAGGAGCTCGAAATCCTTCGCCGCGAGCACCTGGATCGACACGGTCGCCGCGTCGCCCTCCTCGAACACCACCCGGGTGAACAGGTCACGACTGCTGGCGAGTAGAGCGGTCGCATAAGCGAGCCATGCCACGATGAAAACAGCGATGCCACGGGAGGCCGTCGACTGCACCGTGGCGCGTACTTCATCTCCGACCGATATCACCGGATCGACAACTAGCTGATCAGTTTTCGTCACACCACACCGCGATAGCTCGAACAAGGCCTACCGACCCATAGCAAGCGATCCTAGCGCCGACCGGGCACCGGCGACGCCGTGCCGAACCACGGATACGACAGGGGCCGCAACCCTTTTCGAGCATGCGGCCCCACACGTCCGACCTCAGCTCCAGATGGAGCGGAACGCTACGACGGGCAGTTGACCGTGTACTCCCACTGGGTGCCATTCGGGCCGGTGACCCGAATGCTCACCGTGGAAGACGACCCCGCGGGCAACGAAACGACCCGAGATCCGGTGCCCTGGTTGGCATCGTCGCCGACGTAGCCGGTGTCGAGCACCTGCCCGCCTTCGTAGAAGACCTGAATACGGTCGGGAACGTCGAGAGTTTCGTAGGCCAGGACGAACGAAGTGGGTCCGGTGACGCCGAGCTGGTGCGTGGTGTTGGTGACGCCCGCCCCGCCCGACTTGGTCGAGCGGTTGCACGGTTGCACGCTCGCGGAGGGCCCGCCGCTCGAGCTACCGCCGAGGATTCCGCTGCCGGTGTCGAGCAGATCTCCCAGAATCCCACTGCCCGTGTCGATCACCCCGCTGCCGGTCTCCCCGCTACCGGTGTCCGCGCCGGCCACCCCGGGGCAGGCGACAAGCGACAGCGCCGCCCCCACGACAGCCACCGTCCGAAGAATCCCTTTGTTCGAAAGACTGATCTTGTTCATAACGCTTCCTCCACAACACTTCTCGCCACGGATCTGGATCAGGTGAAACCGCCGACACGACCGAACGATCGCTGGGCAAGAGAAGTTCTACACGCGTTTCAGAGGATCCGGAGTGCTCGAAATTCGGCCATCACAGTGTTCAGATGCCGAATAGTTGCCCGGTGGGCCAGCACTCGATATTGGCAATCGGGCAACACCGCAACGGCAGCCCACCGCGCCTCGAGCAATCTCTTAGCACGCAGAAGAAAACACCGGACGGTAGACCAAAATGGGCATTTCAACGCCATAGGGCAACTACACAGCGAATCAATTCAGGCTGATGAGTAAAGTCACAGCAATTTTCAGTAACGACGCGTATCGCGATGACGATCGCCAGAAGCGAAGGCCCCGAACATATTCCGCAGTGAAGTCCTGTCCACCACGCCCGAATACGACAAGGGCCGCACACCCCCCTGGAGTGTGCGGCCCTTGTCGCTGGAGACTCAGCGCACGGTGGCGGTGAGGTGGGGGTAGCCCTTTTTGGGGTGCAGGATGGAGAGATCCCAGCCGGATCCGACCTGGTCGACGTAGATGTTCACCGAGGACGGAAGGAAGATCGGCTTGCCGAATTTGACCGCGTAGGTGGCCTTTTCGGGAACGCGGCCCTCGATGGTGCTGAGGATCGCGGCGGCGGACCACATGCCATGGGCGATGGTTTGCGGGAAACCCATTGCCTTGGCGCCGATTCCGGAGACGTGGATCGGATTGCGGTCGCCCGAGGCCGCGGCGTAGCGGTTGATCAATTTCTGATCGACGCGCTGCACGCGCAGCGGAGGCGGCGGCACCTCATCGGCCGGAGGTTCCGACTTGGGACCGCCGGAGAGGGAGGTGCGCTGCTGGTGCAGGAGGGTCGATACCTGACGCCAGACGAGCTCGCGGCCTACCCGGATCTCCGTGATCGCATCTACCAGAAGACCTTTCGGGTGTTCGCGAAGGTTCTCGATGTATGCGGAGAAGTCGAGGGGCTCGGCGGCGGAGATCTCCCGGGTGCGCTCGATGACGTTCTCGAAGTGCACCGAGCCGACCGCCGTGAACGGGAAGTCCCGCGCCACCATCAGTTCCATCATCAACGGGAACGCGAGGATGAAGGGGTACGTCAGCGGCAGGGTGTCGCTGAAACGCAAGCCGGTGGCGTGGCAGTAGGCGGCCAGGTGATCGGAGTCGACCCGCACGCCGTCGACGACGACGCGACGGTCGGGCAGGGTCGGCTTGCGACCCGACAGCGCGGCGGGCAGCGGGATGGCGCCCAGCGCCGCCTTCGCGTACAGGCCGCCGTTCTTGGGAACCTCGGTGAGGGTGATCGTCTGGGTCATCAGGCGCCGATCAGGCTCTGACCGCAGACGCGAACCACGTTGCCGCTCACCGCGTTCGACGCGGGGCTCGCGAAGTAGGCGATGGTCTCGGCGACGTCGACAGTCTGACCACCCTGCAGCAGCGAGCTCATCAGACGACCGGCCTCCCGAGTGCCGACGGGGATGGCGGCGGTCATCGCGGTCTCGATGAAGCCGGGCGCCACCGCGTTGATGGTGATGCCCTTCTCGGCCAGCACCGGGGACTCGGCGTCGACCATGCCGATGACACCGGCCTTGGAGGCGCCGTAGTTGGTCTGGCCGCGGTTGCCCGCGATGCCCGCGATGGAGGACACGTCGACCACGCGGCCGCCTTCCTTGAGCACGCCCTTGGCGACGAGGCCGGAGGTGATGCGGTGCGGGGCAGCGAGATTGACGTTGATCACCGAGCTCCAGCGACCCTCGTCCATGTTGGCGAGCAGCTTGTCGCGGGTGATGCCGGCGTTGTGGACGACGATGTCGATGCCGCCGAAACGCTCGGTGGCGAAGTCGGCCAGACGCTCGGCGGCGTCGGGCGCGGTGACGTCGAGGGCCAGCGCGGTGGCGCCGATCTTGTTCGCGGTGTCGGACAGGGCCTCGCCCGCGGCGGGGATGTCGGCCACGATCACGGTGGCGCCGTCACGGGCGAACACCTCGGCGATGGTGGCGCCGATACCGCGCGCGGCACCGGTGACGACAGCGACCTTGCCCGCGAGCGGGGAGTCCCACGAAGCAGGGGCGACCGAATCGGCGGAACCGACGCGGATGACCTGACCGTCGACGAAGGCCGACTTGCCCGAGAGCAGGAAGCGCAGGGTCGACTCGAGGCCGGTCGCGGCGGCACCCGCTTCGGGGTGCACGTAGACGAGCTGGCCGGTGGCGCCGCGCAGCAGCTCCTTGGCGACCGAACGCGAGAAGCCCTCGAGCGCGCGCTGGGCGATCTGCTCGTCGACCGAGCCTGCCAGTTCGGGGGTGGTGCCGAGAACCACGACACGGCCCGAAGGAGCGAGGTTGCGCATGGCGGGCTGGAAGAATTCGAACAGCTGGGCGAGCTTGTCGATCGAGTCGATGCCGGTGGCGTCGAAGACCAGCGCGCCGTACTTGGTGCCCGAGTCGAGCGAGTCCGCGACGGTGTAGTCCGACAGGAGCGCGCGGACCGGCTCGGCCAGGCGGCCCTTGCCACCGAGCAGCACCGGGCCGGGCAGGGCGGGCTCGCCCGCCTTGTATCGGCGCAGCTCAGCCGGCTGCGGGAGGCCCAGCTTGCTCGCGAGGAACGCGCCGGGGGCGGAGTGGATGAAAGATCCGTAGAGGTTCGGTGCACCCTTGCTCTTGGCTGCCACTGTTCCTACCTTCTCTGTGCTCGACGAGTGTGTGACCGTGCTCCGCCCAGTGTCCCCCGTGTGAGCGCACACTTGCGGGTACGGTGTCGACAACGAACTTACTCCGGAGTAAGTTTAATGTAAACCGATACGACGCCGCGACCGCACGGGGGCCTATTCCACCGGCCGGCGTTACCCGGAACCGACGAGACCATGGAGAACTCGAGTGACAAGCAAAGCCCGCTCGGCGACGGCCAAGGACAGCACTGCTGAGACCAGCACTGCTAAGGCCGCGAAGACCCAGCGCCCGGTCGCCATCGTTGGCGGCAACCGAATCCCATTCGCTCGCTCGGACAAGGCCTACGCCAAGGCGTCCAACCAGGACATGTTCACCGCTGCCCTCGACGGGCTGGTCAGCCGGTTCGGGCTGCAGGGCGAACGCCTCGGCATGGTCGTCGGCGGCGCCGTGCTCAAGAAGGTCGGCGAGCACAGCCTGATCCGCGAGAGCGTGCTCGGCTCGAAGCTCTCCCCCTACACCCCGGCCCACGACCTGCAGCTCGCCTGCGGCACCGGCCTGCAGTCGATCGTGACCGTCGGCGACGCGATCGCCCTCGGCCGTATCGAGTCCGGCATCGGCGGCGGCGCCGACACCACCTCCGACGCGCCGATCGGCGTGAGCGAGGACATGCGCGAGTGGATGCTCACCGCCAACCGCGCCAGGACCAACAAGGACAAGCTCAAGCTGGTCGGCCAGCTGCGCCCCTCGATGCTCGGCATCGAGATCCCCAAGAACGCCGAGCCGCGCACCGGGCTGTCGATGGGTGAACACGCCGCCATCACCGCCAAGGAATTCGGCGTGGCCCGTGAGGCGCAGGACGAGCTGGCCTACCTCTCGCACAAGAACATGGCGGCCGCCTACGACCGTGGCTTCTTCGACGACCTGGTCACCCCGTTCCTCGGTCTGACCCGTGACGACAACCTGCGTCCCGGCTCGACCGTGGAGAAGCTGTCCACCCTGAAGCCGGTATTCGGCGTCAAGGCGGGCGAGGCCACCATGACCGCGGGCAACTCGACCCCGCTCACCGACGGCGCGTCGGCGGTGCTGCTGTCCACCGACGAGTGGGCCGCCGAGCACAAGCTGCCGGTGCTCGCGCACCTGGTGGACTCCGAGGTCGCCGCGGTGGATTACATCCACGGCCCCGACGGCCTGCTGATGGCGCCCACCTACGCGGTGGCGCGTCTGCTGGCCCGCAACGGCCTGACCCTGCAGGACTTCGACTACTACGAGATCCACGAGGCCTTCGCCTCCGTGGTGCTGGCCACCCTGGCCGCGTGGGAGTCCGACGCCTACTGCAAGGAGCGCCTCGGCCTCGACGGCGCGCTCGGCTCCATCGACCGCAGCAAGCTCAACGTGAACGGTTCCTCGCTCGCCGCGGGCCACCCGTTCGCCGCGACCGGCGGCCGCATCGTCGCCTCGACCGCGAAGATGCTGGCGGAGAAGGGATCCGGCCGTGCGCTGGTTTCCATCTGCGCCGCGGGCGGCCAGGGCGTGGTGGCGATCATCGAGCGCTAGTCCGCGCCGATCACACAGCGACGGCGGGTGGTCTCCGATTCTTCGGAGACCACCCGCCGTTCGTTGTCAAACCTCAGCGGCACATCGGGTTCGGGTGCGGCTGCGAGGAACCCCATGGTCCGCAGATGAGGAGCTTGATGAAGCCGAGTGGAATATCGATCGCGGCGGAACCGGTTCCGGCGGAACCCGATTCGGCCACCACCGCCGGCTGCGCGGGGGCGGCGAGCGCGGCGGGCGCGCCTGCGGCGATTCCGGCGACGGCCGCGGTGGCAACAAGGACTCGGATCATTCGACGATGCATGACTAGCCTTTCAAAGGACAAACTGAGCGAAGCTAATAACCACATCGGGTGCCTCGATACGAGCGTTATCCATAGCTTCCATGGGCTTGACGACTCGAATTGCTCAGTGCTACAAGCCATTCACGTTGCGCGGGGCACTGTCAGTTCGCATCGATAGCGGCGGCGAGAAGTGGCCAGGATTTGTGCAGGTCTTGTTCCCAGTACTTCCAGGTGTGGGTGCCCGCGGGGCGGAATTCGGCATGGGCGGGAATGTTCAGTTCCGCGAGGCGGGCGGCGAGTCGCTGGGTGCACAGGTTGGCGGCGGCCTCGATGGCGCCGCCGAGGAGGATCTGGTCGGTCATGCCGATGACTTTTCCGGGCGTGGCACCGGGCGGGAGAGTTTCGGCGGCGCCGGGCAGGCCGTTCGCGCTGGAGAGGTAGATCGCCTTGCCGCGCAGGCGTTCCGCGTTGAGGTAGGCGTCGTTCGCGCGCCAAGCGGGATCGCCGGGCGGGCCCCACATGTTGGCCGGGTCCGCTCCGCCACGGGCCAGGACGAAATCGATGTAGGCACGACTCACCGGGTCATCCACCGAGGCGCAGCCGCTGTAGGCGCCGACCGCGCGGTAACGGTCGGGGGCGGCGATGGCCAGGTTGAGCACCGCGGTGGCCGACATCGACAGGCCCGCGATGGCATTCACGCCGGTGGTGTTCATGGTGGCGTCGATGATCGGCGGGAGTTCCTCGGTGAGGAAGGTCTGCCACTTGTTGCGGCCGAGCTTCGGATCGTCACGCTGCCAGTCGGTGTAGTACGAGAAGGCGCCGGCCGCGGGCGTGACCACGTTGACGTTCTTGTCGGCGAAGAACTGCACGATGTCGGTCTGGTTGTACCAGTTCGCGATGTCCTCCCCGCCACCCGCGCCGTTGAGCAGGTACAGCGTCGGCCGTGGCGCACTGGTGTCGTGTGGGGTGATGACCAGCAGCGGGATCACCCGGTCCATCGACGCGGAGTACACGTGCAGCGTCTGCTGCCGCTGGCCGGGCCGCTCGATCCGATCCAGCCTCGATCCGTCCGCGTCGGCGGTCCCGATCGACGCGACCGACAGCGCGGTGACAGCGAGCGCGGTCAGCACCGTCCGCATACAGGTGAACAAGAGTCCTCACAGAGTTCGAATCGAATTGCGCCACACAGAGAATGGTGCGCCGGGACGGCAGCGCGAGTCCGTCCCGGCGACCAGGTGCTACGCGATCAACTACCGATCAGATCGCCCAGCACGTCGGAGATGATGTCGCTCAGCGAGCCGGTGGAGCTCAGCTGGCCATCATCGGAACCCAGCCCGTTGTCGCCGAGGCTGCCGATCACCGTCTCGCCGGCGTTGGCGCCGCGCGCGGTGAAACAGGCGGTGAGGCCGGGCAGTTCATTGCCGACGCCCACGGTGCCCGCGACCCCGACACCACCACTGGTGACCATCTGGCCTGCCTTGACGCCGCTCGGCACCGGGTAGGTGATGGTCAACGTGACCGGGTTGCCGGAGTTGACGAACCAGCCGGTGCTCGTCACCTTCCAGCCGCCCGCGTTGGGCACGGCGGTGACGTCCTCGGTGACCTGACCGCCGACCGCGTGATAAGCGGTGATGGTGGCCTTGGTCGGCGCGCCGAAGCCGACCGGCGGGAAGTCGGTGATGGTGTTGACGTACGGGTTGCCGATCCCGGTGGTCCCGACGATCACCTTGTAGGTGACCGAGGTGCCGACGCCGATCTGCTCGGCGCTGGCGATCTTGTCGTAGACGTGGGTGACACCGACGGTGCTCCAGTCCTGTTTGGTGTCGTGACTGCTCACCGCGCAGGTGGCGGCGGCGGCGACGCCGGATCCAAGGCCGACACCGACACCGGCTACGACCAGAGCGGTGGTGGCGACGCCCGCGGCGATACGCGAAGTCCGGAACATGATTTTCCTCCATAGCCCCGGCCGACACGGCCGGGGCGAATTCCTCATCAGGTGGGCTTTCCCCCCTCTGACCACAAGGTATAGGTCGGATTGGACGATTGTCCTGGAAAATAGGAACGTGTTCTTATTTTGTGGAACATCGTCGTTTTACTCTGCGGCACGGGTAGGATCCGAGAATTTTCGATCCTCCTGAATCCGTCCGAAAACGCGACAACCGACCCTCCGTCTGGCGACGAAGGGCCGGTTGCGGGTGTCTAGGGGGCTATCACTTAGTTCTGCGGCAGTTCGTTGTGGCCACCGAACGCCTTTCGGGATATGCGCGTCCGGCTACTTCTGCGGCAGCTCGTTGTGGCCACCGAACGCCTTTCGCATGGCAGAGAGCATCTTGTCGGCGTAGAGGGCCTGGCCGCGGGAGGAGAAGCGCTGGTAGAGGGCGGCGGAGAGAATCGGGACGGGGACCGCGGTGTCGATGGCGGCGTCGATGGTCCAGCGGCCTTCGCCGGAGTCGGAGACTCGACCACCGTAGGAGTCCAGGTCGGGGTCGGCGACCAGGGCCGCTGCGGTGAGATCGAGGAGCCAGGAGGCGACGACCGAACCGCGACGCCACACCTCGGTGATGGCCGGGATGTCCAGGTCGTACATGTAGTACTCGGGGTGCTCCATCGGCGTCTCCTCGGCGGAGTGTTCACCGTGCAGGTACTCCGAGCCCGCGTTGGCGTGCTTCAGAATGTTGAGACCCTCGGCGTACGCGCCCATCGCGCCGTACTCGATGCCGTTGTGCACCATCTTCACGAAGTGGCCCGCACCGTGCGGACCGCACAGCAGATAGCCCTCCTCCGCCTGCGACGGCTCACCGGTGCGGCCGGGGGTGCGTGGGGCCGACTCGTAGCCGGGAGCGATGGTCTTCAGCAGCGGCTCCAGATAGTCGACCTGGGCCTTGTTCCCGCCGATCATCAGGCAGTAGCCGCGCTGTAGGCCGAAAACGCCGCCCGAGGTGCCGATGTCGAGGTAGTGAATGCCCTTGGGCTCCAGCGCCTTCGCGCGTTTGATGTCCTCGTGGTAACGACTGTTACCGCCGTCGATGATGATGTCGCCCGGCTCGAGTAGCTCAGCGACGTTCTCGATCACCGCACCGGTGGCACCAGCCGGGATCATCACCCACACCACGCGGGGAACCTCGAGCCTGCCGATGAAATCGGCCAGCTCGGTCGTACCGCTGAACTTGTCACCGAGCTCGGATTCCAGGTCGGCGAGGGGCCCTGGGCTGCGCTCGTACCCCACGGCGGTGTGCCCGTCGCGCACGATCCGGCGCACGATGTTGGCACCCATCCGGCCGAGGCCGATCATTCCCAGCTGCATCAGTTCTCCTCGTTGTCCGGTCCGTGGTGTCGAGTCTCACCTCGATTGTCTCGCGCCCCCGCGACCTCGGCCGTGTCGGCGTCGCCCCGCGCGCCGAAATTCTTCCGAATGGGCTGTAACGCCCCGCTCCGGGCCACGATAAACAGATCGGCTCCGTGTAGTTGCCAGACCCCCGACCCGGCAACTACACGGAGCCTTTCTGCTGCCCCCGACCCGGTGCCGAGCTGCCGAGCGCGCCGAAGCGCGTTACCCTCGGGCCGGACCCCGCAAACATTCGGGGCCAACCTAACGGAAGGACCTCCGTGCCCAGCGAGTCGACCGCCGGACAACCGGCCGACCGAAGGGGCGAGGTCGGATTACGCAAGCTGCTCGAGTCAAATCGCACTTTCGATCCGGACACCACCGCCCTCACCCAGCCCCTGAACACCGTGACCCGCGATCGCTGGTCACCCACTCCCGGCCCGGCGGGCAACCAGCCGCCGACCCCGCCGGGCAATCAGCAGCTGGTCAAGCGAATCGGGATCGCGGTCGGCGCCGTGCTGGCCGTCGGAACCGCCGCCTACCTGGCCGACCTCGCGTTGAGCACGGGTGAGGTGGCGCGCGGCGTCGTCGTCGCCGGTATCGACATCGGTGGGATGGACCAGAGCGAAGCCGACGCGCTGCTGCACTCCGAACTCGGCCCCAAGGCGGAACGACCGCTACCCGTACAGATCGGTGACGTGCAGGCGAGCATGGTGCCCGCCGCTGCCGGTCTGTCGGTGGACTACGACCGCACCTGGGACGCCGTCGGCAGCCAGCCGTTGAACCCGGTGAGCCGACTGATCTCCCTGTTCGGCACCCGCGAGGTGCCGGTATCGAGCACCGTCGACACCGCGGCGCTCGACGCACAGCTCGCCGATTTCCGCGTCCACGACAATCCGACCGTCGAAGGCACGGTGCGGTTCGAGAACGGCAGACCCGTCGCGGTCGCGCCGGTACCCGGCCGGGTGCTCGACACCGAGGCCGCGCGCGCCACCATCACCGACCGCTGGGCCGCGAGCAGCCAACTGGATCTGCCCGTGGTGGCCGCACCCGTGGCCGTGCGCACCGATGCCGTACAGGCGGCGTTACGCGAGATCGCGACGCCGGCTGTCGCGTCACCGATCACCGTGTCCGGCAAGGACGTGCAAGCCTCGCTGACCACCGATCAGATCGCCGACGTGCTCGGTTTCGTCCCCGACGGCAACGGCGGGCTGGCGCCCCAGATCAACAACGACGCCGTAATCGCCTTGCTCGCACCGCAATTGGCGAAGTCCGAGGTGGAACCCAAGGACGCCACCTTCACGGTCGGCGCGGGCAAGCCGACCGTCGTGCCCGCTGTGGTCGGCGAGAAGGTCGACTGGCCCAAGACGCTGGAGAAGCTGCCCGCCCTGCTCACGCAGTCGGGTCCGCGCACCACCCCGGTGGTGTATCAGCGCGTCGAGCCCAAGCTCACCACCGAGGCCGCGAACGCGCTCGGAGTGAACGAGACGATCGGCCAGTTCACCACCGGCGGCTTCAGCGGACCCTCCGGAGTGAACATCCGCACCGTCGCCGCCAAGGTCGACGGCGCGGTGATCAAGCCGGGAGATTCGTTCTCGCTCAACGAATTCACCGGTCCGCGTACGGCCGCGGAAGGCTATGTGGAGTCGGGCATCATCGACAAGGGCAGGCCGAGTACCGCGGTCGGCGGCGGCATCAGCCAGTTCGCCACCACGCTCTACAACGCGGCCTACTTCGCCGGGATGGAAGACGGCGGACACACCGAGCACAGCTACTACATCTCGCGCTACCCGGCCGCGCGCGAGGCGACCGTGTTCGACGGTGCGATCGACCTGGCGTTCCGCAATACCGGCACGACCGGTGTCTACATTCAGGCGGTCGCCACCGGATCCGAGATCACCGTGCGGTTGTGGGGCACCAAAACCGTGAACGTGGAATCGATTACGGGTGAGAAGTCGAAGCCGACCGAGCCCAACGAGGTCGTCCTGCCCAAGGGCAAGGACTGCATCGCCTCCGAGGGTGCGCCCGGCTTCACCATCTCCGACACCAGGGTGATCACCGACGCGAAGTCCGGCGCCCAGGTGTCGCGGCATACGCGGACCGTGAAGTACGACCCGATCCCGGTCGTGAAGTGCGAGTAGAGGTTCGACGGTAAGAGGCTCGCGCGGTAGGCGGATTCGCCACCGCGCGAGCCTTTTTCGTCAGCAGCTGCAATCGCAACTGCAGTCGCCGCAGCAGCAGTCCTCGCCGCAGCAGTTACCGCAGCATTCACCGCAATCGCAGCAACTGCCGCAGTCGCAGTTCTTGGCCCAGGCGTCCTTCTGTTCGCCGGTGCACGGGCTGGTGTGGTCGACACAGCAGGCCATGCCGGTGCAGTAGACGCCGAGGACCAGCCCGCCGGCCTTGAACGGACCAGGCCGGCCCGGGCGGCGACTCGGCGGCGTCGGGAACTCGTACGGCGAATGCTGTTGAGCCGTAACGGAAGTACGGCAGGCATGCCCGACCGCGATGCCGAGCCCACGGCCTAGGCTTCGCAGCAGGCTCGCCAGCGGATCGAGCAGCGCCCAGCGCACGGTCGGCAGCTGATCCAGTTCGGCCTCGGCCGCGGCCCGACGGATGCGGGATTCGCTCTCGCGCAGCAGATCGTAGGCGCGGGGCATATCCGTGCCGGTGGCCTCCAGGGGATTGAAACGGCCGCGGGCACGGTCGCGTTCGAGGTCTTCGATGGCGTCGACCAGATGCGCGATACGACCGACGTGCCGACCGATCTCCTGGAGCGCGGCAACGTTTTCCGGGCGACCGGCCAGCGTGGCGGTATGTCCGAAGAGGGTGGCGGCACAGAGTTGAGTCGGCCCGGTGAGTTCGTCGAGCGAGATCGAACCCGGACCACCCGCACGCCCTTGCGCACTGAAGGCCGCCGCGCGGGACTCCAGCGAGGACTGGGTGGCGATCGCGTTCAGCATCGGCCGCACATCGAGCCCGATCAGGTCAGCCTGCTGCTCGGCTCGTGCCGCCCAGGTGTTCGACACCTTGCGCATCGGACCACGAGCGACAGCGGACGCATCACCGTCGTCGACGTGATCGCGAATCTTGGCCGCACCCAACAGCAGTGACGCGGTGGCGGCCAACCGCACGCCCGGCGCGCTCGCGGCGACCACCGAAGCGCGCTTCATCCCGCGCAGCGGACACGGGCCCGCGGTCGTACGCGCGCCGGCAACCGACTGCGCCTCGGTGAGCACACTGAGCACGATCGCATCGGTATTGGTTGCCGCACGGGCCAACTGACCGTGCCCGTCACGCAGACCCAGACACAGCCCGCACATGTGTGCCTGCCACTGCCCCGGATCGATGCCATATTTCGCCGCGCCGTGCGCACACGGCTTCAACACACCGAACACTGCCACCCCGTCTTTCGTGAAACGTCAACCGTGCACGATCGCAGCCGACGGGGCGGGGCGCAACCGCTAGTCGGTCTTCTTCCGACCGGCCAGACCGCGCCAGGCGAGATCGTCGAGCAGGTCGACCGCCTCGGCCACTTCGATCCGTCCGCTCGCGACCCGGTCGGCGATGGCCTCGCCCGCGCCGATCACCGCCGCCGCGACGACCTCGAAATTGGTACCGGGGTCGGCGTTCTTGGCGCTGGATTCCAACAGCTTCGCGGTGAGCTCGATGACGCGCTCACGGGCATTGTCGATTTCGGAGGCGAAAGTTTGCTGACCGATAGCCTGCCGGTAGAGAACCTGCCAGGACTGCCGATTGCGGTCGACGAAATCGAGGAAACCCTCCAGCGCGGTGCGGACCTGTTCGTGGGGGGTCAGTTGCGGGTTGCCCGCGGGCGCGACGGCTTCGATGAAACGTAGACCCTCGCGCTGGATGCACGCGCGAAACAGCTCGTCCTTGGAGCCGTAGTACAGGTAGAGCATCGGTTTGGAGATCTTCGCCTCGGCGGCGATGGCATCCATCGACGTGTCGTGGAAGCCTTTGCGCGCGAACACCTCGACCGCGGCATCGAGCATCTGCTGCTCGCGAACCGCCCGGGGAAGTCGCTTGGTCCCGCCTGCCATCCACTCTCCTACCGCAGGGTGAACCACCTATCTTACTTCAAGGTAAGTTCACCCGCGCTCATTTGCCGCACAGTCGCCGGGCACGATCAGCAGCCCAGCGCTACGCCCTTGTAGCGCGCCATCCGCAGTACGGAAGTGTCGACCCGGTCGGCGGGCAGTTTGCCACTAGAGACCGACTGTTCCAAACGGTCGAGTACCTGCGGCACCGCATCGCTGCTGATCCACAGTGCGTTGTCGGCGCCCGCGACGAGGGTGGCCTCGACCGCGTCGACGATGGACATGCGGGCGGTGATGGCGGCCATGCCGCTGAGATCGTCGGTGAAGATCGGACCGTTGAACGGCGGAGCGCCGTAGCCGGTGCCCTCACGCAGCAGCGTCATCGCGGCCGGGCTGATGCTGGCGGGCACACCGGGGTCGGTCAGGCCCGGGACGTCGAGGTGACCGACCATCACCGCCGCGCCGGAGTTCACCAGATCGCGGAACGGCACCAGGTCGGTGTTCTGCAACTGATCCAGCGGCGGGGTGGTCACGGCGCCGGTGTGCGAGTCGCCCGAGCCCGAGCCGTGGCCGGGGAAGTGCTTGATCACCGAACCGAGGCCAACCTCGTTGGACGCGCGGATGTAGGCGCCCGCGAATTCGGAGACGACCTTCGGATCGTCGCTGAAGGAGCGGTCGCCGATCACGCTGTCGTCGGGCTGGCTGCTGACGTCGACGTCGGGTGCGAAATCGACCGTGATGCCGACGTCCTTCAGCGCCTTCGACCTGGTCAGGGTGAACTGGTAGAACTGCTCAGGAGTCTGGGCCTGCGCGATCTCGCGGGCCGACGGCGCGGCGCCGATCACGTTCTTCGCGCGCGAGACACGCCCGCCCTCTTCGTCGATCGTCACCATCAGCGGCACCTTGGCCTGAGCTTTCACCGCGTCGAGCGCGGCGCGGTCGAGCAGGCTCGGGTCGGTCCAGCTGCCGACGAAGATGCCGCCCACCTGCTCCGAACTCACCACATTCGAGGCATCCGCCGAACCGGTGATGCCGACGGTCAGCAGCTGGGCGAGCTTCTCTCGCTGGGAGAGTTTGGCGAGATAGTCTGTGCCGCAATTGCTTTGGATCGGCGCCGCCGACGCGGGCGAACTCGACTCCCCGGCGACAGGGGGAGCGGCCACTGCGCTACTACTCGCTGCGGGCGTCGTCTCGTTCGACGAACCTCCCGAACAAGCGGTGGCAACGGCGGCGAGGACTGCGAACACGACCACAGGCGATTTCCGCATGCGCTCCACGTTAGCTCGCCCAGGACGCGAACCCCACAACGCCGGTTCGGATCGATACCCTCCACCCCGGGGGTAACCTGAGGAAAAAGCCGCTCCGACCAGCGCAGGAGGTCGCCATGGCATGCGATCGGATGCTCATCGCCTACGACGGTTCCGAACACGCCAAACGAGCCATCGAGTACGCCGGGCGGTTCCTGACCGCCGAACGCGCGATTCTGCTCACCGCATGGGAACCGATGGTGCGCCAGGCCGCGCGCATCTCCGGGATCTCCGGGGTGATGCAGCCGGACTGGGTGCCCGACGAAGAGGTGGAGGACATCGCCTACTCCGACGCCCGCAAGATCAACGCCGAAGGCGTACACCTGGCGAAACTGGCCGGGATCGACGCCGAACCGCGTACCGCCGAGTGCACGACCACGATCTGGAACGCCATCGTGGCTTGCGCCGATGAACTCGACGTCGACATCATCGTGGCCGGTACGCGCGGTTCCACCGGGTTGCGAGCGCTGCTGCACAGCAGCGTCGCCGAAGCGGTGCTCAAGCACGGCCATCGGCCGGTCTTCCTGGTGCCGCCCGACCAGTGAGAGTTCGATCGCTCTCCCGGATCGATGCCACGGTCTCGGAGTTATGGTCGAGACACCATGAACGAATTCCTGCTCGCTCGACCCGACACGGTGTTGCGGACATCGGGCGTGCGCGCGACCTATTCGGATCCTCGGCAGGCGGTCGCGGCCTTGCGTCAGACGACCGCGCCGAGGTTGATCGTCGGTGCGCTGCCGTTCGATCCGAGCGCGGCGGCCGCGCTCTGGCAGCCCGAGAGCGTGCTGCACACCGCGGGGCCGTGGCGGCCCGCCGCGATGCCTGCGTTGCCCGGCGTGCGGGTGGTGGCCGAGATACCCAGTGCCCCAGAACATGTGGCCCGGGTGACGAAGCTGGTCGAGCAACTCGGCGACCCCGCGAACGAGCTGCGCAAGGTGGTGGCCGCGCGGTCGATGGTGCTGGCGGCCGACGCTCCGCTGGAACCGGAGGTGCTGGCCGGTCACCTGCTCATCAGGCATCCGAATGCCGCTGTGTACGCGGTAGATCTGTCCGCGGCGGGGCGAGCGGGCGAGACGCTGATCGGCGCGACGCCCGAAGTACTGGTCGCACGGCGCGGCGATCGCGTGAGCCTGCATCCGCTCGCCGGAACCCTCCCGCGCCTGGCCGACCCAGCCGATGACGCGAAGCAGGCCGCAGCGCTGTTGTCCAGCACCAAGAATCACGACGAGCACGCCTTCGTGATCGATTGGATCCGTCAACAACTGGCGCCGGTCTGCGCGGAGCTCCACATCCCCGACGCGCCCGAACTCCTCGGCACCGAACAGGTCTGGCACCTCGCCACGCCCATCCACGGCGTGCTGCGCGATTCGTCGACCACCGCGCTCGACCTAGCGCTGCTGCTGCACCCGACCCCCGCCGTCAACGGCACGCCCTTCGCCGCCGCGCTCGACGCCATCACCGCCGACGAACCGTGGCGCGGGTTCTACGGCGGGGCGGTGGGCTGGTGTGACGACGACGGCGACGGCGAATGGGTCGTGGCGATTCGCGGCGGCGAACTATCGGCCGATCAGCGCGTCCTTCGAGCCAGTGCGGGCGGCGGGATCGTGGCGGCCTCCGATCCCATGGCGGAGCTGGCCGAGACGACCGCCAAACTTCGCACCCTGCTCGACGCCCTGCGTTGCGAGCTGCCCAACGACTGACCGAGCCCGATAGACCTGCTAGGTTTGCCGGAGACAGGCCCCGACGCCGAGCGTATTGGAGTGCGCGATGAAGTTTGCTGTTCCGGCTGTTGCCAGCGCGGTCGGCGGCGCCTTGCTGAGCGCGATCGCCGTCTTCGCCATCACGGCGGCGGTGCAGCAGAACACGGCGCCCTCGATCGACCGCAGCGGTGACAAAGACTCCTCGCTGCTCAACGCACCTGAATACGGCAGCCGCTGAGGCTGACGCCCGCGCGTCGCGCCCCGCATCGGGGCAAGCGGACAAGGCGCCACTGGGTTGGCGCTGGCTCGTCGGCTCGGTAGTAGCCGCCTTCGTACTGACCTTCGCGCAGGCGCCCGGCCTCACCGTCGCCGATACCAAATACGACCTCGCGCAGAACCCGCTCGGCTTCCTCGCGCGGGCGTCGCACCTGTGGAGCAGCCAGGCCCCGATGGGCCAGGTCCAGAACCAGGCCTACGGCTACTTCTTCCCGCACGGCGCGTTCTTCTCCGCAGGGCACCTGCTGCACCTGCCCGCATGGGTCACCCAACGCGTCTGGTGGGCACTGCTGCTGCTCGCCGGGTTCTGGGGCATCGTCAAGCTGTGCGAAACGCTCGGCATCGGCTCGCGCGGGTCACGCGTGATCGCGGGCATCGCCTTCGCGTTGTCGCCGCGAGTGCTCACCACGCTCGGCTCGATCTCCTCGGAAACCCTGCCCATGATGCTGGCGCCGTGGGTTCTGCTCGCGCCCGCGGCACTCGGCACGGCGCTCGAACGACGGCGTGGCGGCCCGCTCTCTCCCGCGGGCAGTGCGTTGGCGTTGGCGCTGATGGGATCGGTCAATGCCGTGGCGACCGTGGCGGCGTTCCTGCCCGCGGCGCTGTGGTGGGCCTCCTATCGGCCGAATCGGCAGTGGTGGCGATTTACGCGGGCGTGGATTCCGCTGCTGGTCCTTGCCACTTTGTGGTGGGTGGTGCCGCTGCTGCTGCTCGGCAAGGTGAGTCCGCCGTTCCTCGATTTCATCGAATCGTCGGGGGTGACGACACAGTGGGCTGCGCTGAGCGAGGTGCTGCGCGGGACCGATAGTTGGACGCCGTTCGTTTCGCCGGAGCGGATCGCCGGTGCGGTGCTGGTGACCCAGCCTGCCGCGGTGCTGGCGACCGGCCTGCTCGCGGCGGCGGGCATGGCCGGACTCGCCCGGTCGACGATGCCGTTTCGGGGCAGATTCGCGCTGATCCTGTGCGTGGGGCTGGCGGGGATCTGCGCCGGGTATGTCGGGACGCTCGGTGGGCCGTTCGCCGAATCGGTGCGGATCTTCCTCGACTCCGGCGGTGCGCCGCTGCGGAATGTGCACAAACTCGAACCGCTGATCCGGCTGCCACTCGTCGTGGGGCTGGCACACCTGCTCGGTCGCGTCGCCCTGCCCGCCTCCGTGCCGATGCCGGTGTGGCGCAGCTCTTTCGCCCATCCCGAGCGCGATCGGCTCGTCGCGGTCGCCGCGCTGGTCCTGGCCGCGCTCACCCTCGCGACCTCACTGGCCTGGACCGGTCGACTCGCCCCGCGCGGCGCCTACGACCGGGTGCCCGCCTACTGGACCGATACCGCCGACTGGCTGGCCGACAATGCCGCCGACACCCGCGCGCTCGTGGTGCCCGGTGCGCCGTTCGGCAGTCAGATCTGGGGACTCACCCGCGACGAACCGCTGCAAGCCTTGGCGAGTACCCCATGGGCCGTGCGTGATTCGGTTCCGCTGAATCCGCCGGGCACGATTCGCGCGATGGATTCGGTGCAGCGGCTGATCGCCGACGGCAGGCCCTCGACCGGTCTCGCCGCGACCCTCGCCGACCAGGGCATCGGAATCCTGGTGTTGCGCAACGACCTCGACCCCGAGACGTCGCGTTCCACCCGGCCGATCCTGGCGCACCGCGCGATCGAGGGCTCACCGGGGTTGACCAAGGTGACCTCGTTCGGCGCGAATATCGGGCCGCGCGCGGCGGATGCGGGACTGGTGGTCGACAACGATCTGCTGCCCGCCTATCCGGCGGTCGAGATCTACCGGGTCGACGTGCCGCCGCCCGGCACGCCCGTCGACGTGCGCAGCGGCACCGGGGCGCCACCCGGATTCCCCGGCGCGTACACCACCCCGCTGGATTCGATCCCCGTCGTCCGAGGCGGTCCCGAGGTTCTCGAGCGTGTGCGTCGAGACGGCGAGAACCCCACGGCGCCGGTGCTTCTCGAAGCAGACGCGCATCGTGCCGGGTTGCCTCCACAGCCCGTATTGCTGACCGACACTCCGATGGATCGAGAGACCGACTTCGGCCGGGTCGACAATCACAACTCCGCGGTGCGCGCTCCCGATGACGCTCGGCGCACCCACAATCTGGTCTCCGACTACCCGGTCGACGGCACCGAACTCGTGCAGGGCGAGTGGTCGGGCGCGAAGGTCACCGCGTCCAGCTCCGCCGCCGACGCCACCCAGATCGGCGGGGCGGCGCCCGGTAGCTCCACCGCGGCCGCCGTGGACGGTGATCCGAGCACCGCGTGGATCAGCAATGGTTCCGAATTCGCTCTCGGGCAATGGATTCGACTCGATCTGGACAAGCCGATCGCCAATGGATCGCTGCGTTTCACCACCACGGCGGCGGCGCTCGGCGATACGGTGAAATGGGTCGAGGTGCGCACCGCGCGGGGCACGGTCTCGGCGCGGATCACCGAACCCGGTGAACCCGTGTCCGTCGCACTGCCCGCGGGCAAGTCCGACTGGGTGATGATCTCGGCCGCTCGCACCGAAACCGGCACCCGTGGTGGGCAATTCGGGATCAGCGAACTCACGCTCGACGACTATACGAATCGGGACGACCCTGTCCGCGTCGACATCCGGCACCGGGTCGTGCTTCCCGACGTCGCCGCGGGAACGATTGTCAGCGGGTGGGATCTCGGACAGGAATTCCTCGGTCGCGGTAACTGTTTCGACGGCCCCGACCGCGTGCACTGCAGCAAGGGACTCGGCTTGCCCGCCGAGGAACCCGGCATCTTCGGCCGCACCCTCTCGGTGCCGGAGCCGCTCACCGTCGGCACCGACCTCACCGTGCGCACACGACCCGGTCCCGCGCTGGAGGGGTTGCTCACCGACCCGGCCAGGCCGGTGGCTCGCGGCCGAGCCGATGTCGGCGACCTGCGCGGCGCCGCCTTCGCCGCCACCGATGGCGACCCGAAGACCACCTGGACCGCACCGGAGTCCACCGTGCGCGAGCTCGCAGGCGGCAGACCCACACTGGTACTGGAACTTCCGGAACCGACGACGGTGACCGGGCTCGACATCACCACCGCCCTCGGCGGGCTACCCGCCACCGCCACCTCCGTGGCGGTGAACCTGGGCAACGGCCCGCAGATCCGCGAACTGCCAGAACGCGAACACGGTGAACCGGCCCGGATCTCGCTGTACCCCACCGAAACCGATCGCGTCGAGATCACCATCCAGAGCTGGAACGAGGTTCTCGACCGCACCGCGCTCGGCTTCGTCCTCACCCAGCCCACGGGGCTGGCCGAAGTCGAAGTGCTCGGCCCCGAGTACCCCGCGCACGCGCCCGGCGACCGACTCGTCACCATCGGCTGCGATGTGGGACCGGTGATCGCCATCGGAGGACGCGCCGTCCACACGACGATCACCGCCACCGCCGACGAACTCCGCTCAGGTGCACCGGTTTCCGCCCAGCCGTGCCCGGAGGACGCGGCCGACATCGAACTCCTGCCCGGCCACCCCGACCTCACCGTCGCACCCACCGAACTGTTCACCGTCGACCGACTACGCCTGCCGCGCACCGACCCCTACCCCGGCAAAGCCGAGACCTCGACCGATGCCGTACCCACCGAGACCGCACCGGAAGACCCCGCCGAACCCACGCCGGCGGCGCCCGCCGATGTCCCGGATCCGGCTTCGGGTACTCAGCTGCTGGTTCTGCCGCTGAGTACCAATGTCGGCTGGCAGGCGCACACCGAGGACGGGCGCGAACTGTCGCCCATCGTTGTCGACGGTTGGCAGCAGGCCTGGCTCGTTCCGCCTGGAACCAGCGGCGAGATCACGGTGTCGTTCCCGGCCGACCGCTGGTATCGGCTGGCGATCTTCGGCGGACTGCTGTTGCTGATTCCCCTTGTGCTGCTTGTGATTCCGCGTCGACGTGCGGTTCCCGACGTCGATCCGGCACCGGGCACCTGGGGTGTCGGCTGGCTCGCGGCGATCGGGCTGACCGGCGTGATCGCTGTCATCTCCGGACCGTTCGGTGCGGGATTCACGCTGATCGCGTTGGGCTGCAACTACTTCCGGCCGGCGGTGACGGCTCGGACACTGCCCTGGCTCGCGGGCCTCGGGACGCTGATCTCCGCGGCGGCGCTGTCGACCGGGACCTGGCGCTCCGGCACCGAATACATGGGCGGCTCGCTGTGGGCCCAGGCACCGGCGATTGTCGCGGTCGTCGCCGTCGGGGTGGCGGCACTCCCACGCCGTCGCTGACCGCGAGTCAGCGCACCGCCGAGGTCTCGACCGATTCCGCCCCGGGTTCGACGCGCGCGGACGCGGTCCGCTTGTCCCAGCGGGCGGCCCAGCGGCGCGCGGGCTCTTCGATCAGGGCGAAACTTGCCGCGGCCAGCGGGAGGGTGAGCGCGGTGGTCAGGATGAGCACGTAGAGGAAGTGGCCGTGGAAAGGCATGATGCCGAACACGGGGAAGACCACGGTGAGCACCACTAGATGCCACAGGAAAATGCCGTAGGACCAGCGGCCGAAGATCGAAGCCGTTCGTGATTCCAGCCAGCGGTGGGGTGCGCCGGACCGGCGCAGTACCAGGGGCGCGAGCAGGCAGAAGCCGAGGATCGTGCCCAGCACCATCTTCATCGCGTACTGCCACGGCTGCGCGCGTTCCAGACCGGCCGGGCCGCCGTACTCGGTCGCCGAGAGCAGGAACGCCGCGAGTGCGACCGCCCACATCAAGGCCTGACTCGACAGGATTCGGGCCCATCGGACATCGGGTTTCGCGAGGTGAATCAGTTCCGCCAGGAGCATGCCCGCCGCGAACCACGGCAGGTAGGCGGGCAGCCAGTTGTCGGAGTGGATCGCGTCCGGCGTCGGGACCGGCCACAGATTCCAGGTCAGACACACCGCGATCAGCCCGCACAGCACCGGCACCCGCCACCGGGCCGCGGGGCCGCGCAGGCGCACGACCAGCCAGGCCAACAGCGGCAACACCAGGTAGAAGGCCATCTCCACCGACAGGCTCCACATCTGCGTGAGCCCATCGGTCAACGTCAACGGCACGAACACCTGCAACAGAAACAGATTCGACAACCACACCCGCAGGTTCGCCGAATGCGCCGCGCCGGGCAGCAACAGCAACACGAACACCACAACGACCCAGTACGCGGGCATGACCCTGGCCACCCGGTGCAACAGGTAGCGGGAGGTCTTCGGCGCCCGGCCGTGACCGTGCGCGGCCGCCGCGTGCGGGCGCCACAGCAGGAAACCCGACAGCGCGAAGAACACCGCGACCGCCATATCGAAGCGTTCCAGCAGCGGGCCGAGGACCTTTATCCCACTCGTTCCGGTCTGGAAAGCGACGTGGGTGACCAACACACCGAGCGCCGCCATCCCGCGCATTCCTTCGAGGGCGGGAATGAAGGCGCGCGGGGGCGAAACGGGGGCGGTGGCTGTCGTCATCGCAGTCCAGTCTGCCGTGTCGGCGATTTCCACGGCACAGCGCCGCACCTTCGGAGTCCGGGCTGTTAGTGTCGGGGCTCACGCGTGCCTGTGGTGCAATACCAGACCACCGGGCCATCCGTGTTCGAACGACGAGGAGAGTTTGCATGGCACTGAGTGCCGGTACCAGAAGAACGGTCGCCTGTGTGCTCGTGGGTCTGGGCGCGGCATTACTCGTCGCCGCGCTGATGATCCCCACCTACACGGTGAGCAAAGTCGCCAAGACTCCACTCGATCTCGAGATCACCACGATCGCGGAGAATCAGAAGGGCGAGGAAAGTCTCGTCCTCGACTCCAAGTCGTTGACCTCCGGTGAGGGTGCCGCCGTGGTGAACAAGGATGTGCCGCTGGTCTCCCAGCGTTTCGTCACCGTCGAGGAGCCCTCCGACGCCGACGATATGACGCTGCAGGCAGGTCAGACGCTGCGGCGCACCGACGTGCAGGGCGACACCGGCCTGCTCACCGCCGCCATCGACCGCGTCACCATCTCGCGTACCACCGGCATGCCGGTGGAGACCGACCCCAACGGGTCGATCGCGGTGACCGTGGACAAGGAAGGCAGCGTCATGGAGCCGGTGCAGCACACCGGCATCGGCTACCGCTTCCCGATCGGCACCGAGAAGAAGACCTACCCGTACTTCGACATCAATGTGCGCGAGTCCTTCGACGCGAACTTCATCGAAGAGACCGAGATCAACAACATGAAGGTGTACCACTTCCAGATGACCGCGCCGGTCACCAGCACCTGGGACGTCGTACAGTCGCCGACCAACCGGCTCACCCTGCCCGCCTCCAAGTGGGGCGTCGAGGGTGGCGACACCCCCGTCACCATGACGCGCTACTACACCAACGTGCGTGACCTGTGGGTCGAGCCGGAGACCGGCACCGTGATCAAGGGTGGGGAGTCGATCCACCTGTACTACGCGCGGTCCGGGGACAAGCCCGAGGTCACCGCGCTGAAGTCGCACCTGGTGTTCGACGAGGCGACCGTCGAGTCGCAGATCGCCATCGCCAAGGAGAACACCGACAAGCTGTCGCTGTTCGGCCGTGTGGTGCCGATCGTGTTCGGCGTGCTCGGTGTGTTGGCGTTGCTGGCGGGGTTGTTCCTCGGGCTGCGCGGTGGTGGCACTCCGGCTCATGCGAGTCCTCGTGGGACGCGCCCGACGCCTGCGCCTACTGCGGCGCCCGATGACCGTGGGGCCACTCGGTGGGACGGCGACGACGCGCCGACCACGCAGTTCCCTCGGGGGGACTATGACACGCCCACCGAGCAGATCAATACCGACAAGCGTCCCTGAGTTCTGACGCTGTTCGACGGCCCCGGTCATTGACCGGGGCCGTTGTTTTTGGGGCGCTGTCAGTCCAAATCGGGGCGCGCCGCGCCGGAGAGGGGCACTTCGGGGAGTTCCGGGACCTCGGGTGTGGTGCGGGCGGCTCGCAGGACCACGACGGCGACGATCGTGGTGGTGACGGCGGCTACGGAGACGGCGGTGCCGATCAGGGATTCGATGGTGCGGGCGAAGGCGAGCATCAGGGTTATCTCGATGGCCAGGCCGATCCAGGTGACGGCGGCCAGGGCGGTGCGTTCGACGGCGATCGCCGAGAGCAGAGCGCCCTGTAATACCGCCAGGATCGCGCCGTGCAGGGCGAACAGCCACAGCAGGCCCTGAATGGGGGCGTAATCGGCACCGGCGAACAGGGGGGCAAGGGGGGCGGCCAGCGCGGCGCCTATCACCGCGACCACGCCGATCGCCGATAACACCGAGAGCGCTTCGCGGATCGCACGGGCCGACTGGGTGGGCCGGGCCATGCGGGGATACAGCACGACGCCGACTGCTTGCGGCAGCCAGAACGCGATCTTGGTGGCGATGGTGCCCAGCGAATAGCGGCTCGCGTCGACCTCGTCGAGGACGATGCGGACCACGATCAGGTCGACCGAGGACAGTGCCATCAGCGCCGCCTGCACCTGGACAGCACGCAACACCGGCACGACGCCGACGGCCGCTGATTCTCGGCTGTCTCCGCCGCCGCTGCTGCCATCGGTCGACAGATCCGCCGCCGCGGTCGTCGAACGAGCGATTCGACCGGCGACGAACGCCGCGCCGACGATGCCCGCCGCACCCGCCCACAGCGCACCGGCAGCACCGCCGCCCAGCGCGAGCGCGAGCAGCGCGGGCGCCACCCTGGCCGTACCCGCCATCGCGAGCACCGTCGCGAGCGCGCGGAAGTGGTTGCCGCCCTGCAGGATTCCCTGTTCACCGGAGAGGATCACCAACGCGGGTGCCGCACCGAGCGCAGCGGCCGCGGCCCACACTCCTACGTTCAGCACGCCGGCCACCACCGGAATCAGCACCACGGCGACCACGGCGACCAACGCCGCGCACCGCCACATCATCGCCCGCACCGCCCGCAGCGACGCCCCGCGCACCACCTCTCGCGCGACCACGTTCTGCATGGCCAGGGCGGGAACCGCGCACAACAATTGCACCGCGAGCAGGCTCGCGAACTCGCTGTATCCCTCGACCCCCAACCAGCTCGCCGCCATCAGTTGCAGCAGGTAGCCGGCGACGTTGGCGGTCATCGCGCCAGCCGTCACCCACGTCAGGTCGGCGACAACGGGAGGGCGGCGGACTGAGGACACGCCTCATCGTCGCACCTGCCTGTGTTCGCCATCACGCCTACCCCGAAAATGTGAGTCCGAGCGGACTCACCTCGAGCGATTCCGCCCCGAACAGCGCCGATACGACCCCGGCCACGGCAACGCGCGACGGGACGTAAGGTGCGTGGACGTGATGAGTAGTGGGCGTGCAAGGGCCTTGGTGGCCGGATACTGCGCTCTGCTCACGATGATCATCGTCGGACCATTGGCCGGATCAGGCTATCTGCTGCTGCGGGACGCGGTGAGTACCCCGCGCTCGTACCTCACCGATTCGGCACTCGGCTTGGGCGCCGCCGCACCCCGCGCCGTTCCGCAAGATGCCTTGCTCGCGGTGCTCTCGCCCGTCATCGACGGCGGGATTCTCGTGAAGGCGATCCTGATCGTCGCGCTGTGGTCGGCCGGATACGGCGCGGCGGTACTCGCCCGACGATTCGTCTCCGCTTCTACCGGAGCACAATTGGTCGCCGCGACGCTCGCGTTGTGGAATCCGTATGTCGCCGAACGACTTCTCCAGGGTCACTGGAGCCTGCTCGCCGGATACGCCGCCCTCCCGTGGACCGCGCTGGCCGCCGCGCGCATCAGAACAGCAACGGGCGCAACAGAATCCAGCGCGACCCGACGCTTCGGCCACATGGGCTCGATCGGGGCGTGGGCTTCGCTGACCGCGAGTTTCGCCGCGGCCGGGTTGACGCCGACCGGTTCGTTGCTGGCCGCTGTCATCGGGCTCGCGCTGATCGGGCGGCGGGCCTTTCTCCCCGCAACTGTTGTCTGGGTCGTCACCTGCGTGCCCTGGCTGACCGCGACCGCGCTCGGATCGGGGGCCGAGCCGTCGGACCCGGCCGGGGTCTCGGCGTTCGCGGCCCGTGCCGAACCGTGGCTCGGCACGCTCGGCAGCCTCGCCGGGCTCGGTGGGATCTGGAACGGCGAGGCGGTACCGGCGAGCCGCACGACTCCGCTCGCCTTGCTCGGCACGCTCTTGCTGCTCGGCATCGTCGCCCTCGGAGCTCGGGCGGTGTGGGCGCTCGGCCGGGACGGACGGGCACTGCTGGTGATCGCGGCGGTGGCGATCGTGCTGCCCGCCCTCGGCGCGACCAGTTGGGGGATGGCGGCCGGGGAATGGCTGATGGTGCATGTCCCGGGCGCCGGGCTGCTGCGGGACACGCAGAAGTACGTCGCCTTGGCGATGCCCGCGTACGCGCTGTGCGCCGCGGCCGCGTGTCGAACCGTCGCGGCGGCGAGCCGCCGACTGCTGACAGATGGGCAGCCGGAGAGCGATCCCGATGCGGCAGACACCGAGTCGGTCTCCGATTTCGGAATACGTTCCACTGCAACGCTTTTCATTCTTCTCATCACCCTCCCTCTGGCCGATCTGGCCTGGGGAGTCGGCGGCGCGATGCGTCCCGTCCACTACCCCGCGGGCTGGCAGCAGGTCATCGACCATATCGATGCCCCCGGTGATATAGCTGTACTCCCCGGGGGAATGTTCCGCCGATTCTCTTACAGCGGAACAGCTCCCGTACTCGACCCCGCCCCTCGGATCCTCCCCCACGACGTCCTACAAACCGGCGAACTCCGCGTCCGCGGCTACGCGGTCACCGGCGAAGGCAACCGCGCCCGCACAGTCGAGGAAGCACTGCTCCGCGGCGCTCCGGCCACCGACCTGGCAGCCCTCGGCGTCGGCTGGATCCTCATCGAACGCACCACCCCCGGCCCCCTCGGCGCCTCCGAGAACACCCTCGCCACAGCCGAACTCGAATACCAGGACTCCGACCTCTCCCTCTACCGAGTCCCCTCCCCCACCTCCCTCGACACCGCCACCACAGCCCAACGCAGAATCTCCGCCGCAGCCCACCTTCTCTGGGCCGGACTCCTGCTCGCAGGACTGATCGGCGCCGCGCTACGCCCCTACCGCGCACCGCTGGAGCGTCGTCCGGCGAGCCGGAGCGTCCCTTAGCACTGCTGAGGATCGTCGCGCTCAGTCGCGCGACGCGACCAACCCGGAGACCCGTTCTCCGCAGGCCGCGGCGGCGAGAACCGTGTGGACCCCGGCGCCGGTCTGCTCCCAGGAGAACTCGTTGGCGCGGGATCGGGCTTTTTCGCCCATGACCAGTCTGATCTCGGGATCGGCGAGGAGGTCGGCGGCGGCCGAGGCGAGCGCGGGGGCGTCGTCGACGAGCAGGCCGGTGACGCCGTCGACGATCGAGTCGGTGAGGCCGCGGGAGCTGCGGTAGCCGATGGTGGGAACGCCGTGCTGGGCGGCTTCGATGACGGCCAGGCCCCAGCCTTCCTTGCGCGAGGGCATCACGTGCACCCAGGCGGTCGAGAGGATCTCGTGCTTGCGGCGTTCGTCGACGTGGCCGTGGAAGGTGACGGCGTCGGCGATGCCGAGGTCGTCGGCGCAGGCGCGCAGGTTGGGGGCCCACCAGCCGTCGCCGATGACGTCGAGGTGCACGTCGGGGAAGCGTTCGCGCAGGTGGGCGACGGCGGTGAGGGCGTCTTCGATCTGCTTGTGCGGGACCAGGCGCGACAGCACCGCGATGCGCGGGTGGGTGGCGCGGGTGTCATCGGCGCCGGGAACGACCTCGGCGGGGACCGGTTCGGCACCGTTGCGGACCACGGCGATGCGCTCACGGTCCACACCGAGCACCGACAGCTCCTCGGCGGAGGGTAGCGACACGGTGAGGTACTGGTTGTCGCGGTGCACGCGCGGGGACAGCGTGGATTCGATCCACCAGCCGATCCGCCCGACCAGGCGACCGGCGACGGGCCACTGCTCACGGTGCCCGTGATGCACCAGCACCACCGAGGGCACGCCCGTGGCTGTGGCGAAGAAGGGGATGCCGTTCTGGGTGTCGATCACGACGTCGGGGCGCACGCCGCGCAGCGGGCCGAAACCGAGCCGACCAGCCACGATAGCGGCCAGCGCGCGGGGGTAGACGGTGAAGCGCCCGCCCGCGCGACTGATGTCGATCCCGTCGATCCGCTCGCGCTTGGGAGCGCCCGGATACCCGGCCGTACGCAGGGTGACCTTGATGCCGCGCGCGGCTAGCTGCGCGCCGACCTGCTCCAGATACCGCTCGCTACCGCCACCCTGTGGGTGCCCGGTGTCACGCCAGCAGAGTAGGAGGACTTCACGCACGGTCGGGGCTCGCATTCGGTTCGGAGGAAGACAAACGTCGGACCCCACACTAGCTGGTGTGCTCTGCGTAACACGGACGGATCGACAGTGCCCGCCCAGACCGCGCGATCCACCCCAAACCCTCACCGCCCGCACCCACTCAACCACGCCAAACCCCACCCCGTTCACACCCCCCGAACCGAGACCGTTCACACCGCCCGAACCGAGCCCACAGACCCAACCCACCCACCACCAGCCGCGACCGAAGGGTCTGCCCATAAACTCCAGCCCGTGTCGACCGCCACCATGCCGAGAACCGAGCAGCCCGTCGCGCGACGTGACCGATCCAGGTTCGCGCGCCGGGCCACCCTGCGCCGCTCGCTGCGCCTGCTCACCAGCTTCCGCTTCGAGCAGTCCGACCCCGCCCGCTTCTACGGCGGCATCGCCACCGACAGCGCTGAGCTGATCAGCGACTTCTACGCCGACATCACCGGCCGCGACCTCACCGGCACCGTGATCCTCGACGTCGGCGGTGGCCCCGGGTACTTCGCCGACGAGTTCACCGCGATTGGCGCACGCTACGTCTCGGTGGAGCCGGACCCGTCGGAGATGCACGCGGCCGGGCTTCGGGTGTCGGGTTCGGTGCGCGGATCGGGGATGGCATTGCCGTTCCGCGACAACGCCTTCGACGTCTGCTTCTCCTCCAACGTCGCCGAGCACGTGCCGCAGCCGTGGCTGATGGCCGACGAGATGGTGCGGGTGACCAAGCCCGGCGGCCTCATCGTGTACTCGTACACGGTGTGGCACGGGCCTTTCGGTGGTCACGAAACCGGCCTCTGGCACTACCTCGGTGGCGAGTACGCGGCCCGTCGATACCGGCGCAAGCACGGACACGAACCGAAGAACAGGTTCGGCCGATCACTGTTCACCGTGACGGCAGCGGATGGGTTGCGCTGGGCGGCAACGACATCAGCTGATGTGCGGACTATTTTTCCGCGTTATCACCCGCGCTGGGCCTGGTGGCTCGTCCGAGTTCCGGTGATCCGAGAGCTACTGGTCAGCAACTTGGTCGTGGTGGCCACCAAAGCGTGATCACGCCAGCCAGCTCAAGCGCCGCGACCTCCGCATCGGCTCGGGCAACACCCTGACCCACGGCGATTCCTGAATCGCCAGGCCTACGGTCTCCAACGTGGTCAGGCCGACCTGATCGGCCAGCGCACCGACCATCGCGACCGCCTCAGCGGCCTGGATAGCGGCAGTCGCCTGCTCGATCGTGAGTGTGCGGCCCGGCAGGAATGAGACAACCCATCCGCCACTGCCCACACTTTTCGCTTGATGGTCGGTCTGGTCGCTGGTCATCAACGATCGGCCGATCACTTGCACAGCCATGAGTCGGTCTCCCCAATTCGCTGTTAATGTCCGATGAATCGAGCGAGCTGATCAGTAGCTAAAGCATCCCCTTTTCACCACCGGAACGCAATAGTGCGTTTCCCCGAAAAGCGAACCGACAGGTTGGAATTCGCAATCTTCACAGCCGTTGCGCCACAGCGAATTAGAACAGGTTGCAGACAATTCGCCCGCAAAACTGTAACGTGTTCTCATGCACTACGACAGTCTGTTCATCGGCGGGAAGTGGACCACCCCCGCCGGTAGTGACCGCATTTCGGTAGTCTCCCCGGCAACGGAGGAGACCGTCGGCAGCGTGCCCGCGGTAACGAATGCTGATGTCGACGCGGCGGTCGCCGCGGCGCGCGACGCGTTCGACAGCGGGCCGTGGCCATCGACGCCCCCACTGGAACGAGCCGAGGTACTCACCAAGGTTGCCCGGCTGATCGAGCAGCGTTCGCCGGAATTGGTCGCCGCGCTCACCGCGGAGATGGGTGCGCCGCCGTTAGCGGCCTTGACACTCAACCAGATTCCGGCCGTCGCGGCATTGGACGCACTCGCCGAGCTCGCGAAGACGTTCGCCTGGAACGAGACTCGAGTCGGCCTGTTCGGAACCTCGCGTGTCTCACGGGAACCGCGCGGTGTCGTCGCCGCGATCACCGCCTGGAATGTCCCGTTGTTCCTCGCCGCGAACAAGCTCGGACCCGCCCTGTTGGCCGGCTGCACTGTGGTGCTCAAGCCCTCGCCGCTGACTCCGCTGACCGCGAATATCCTCGCCGACCTGTTCACCGAAGCCGGTCTGCCCGACGGCGTGCTCTCGGTGCTGCCCGCCGAGGCCGAGGCCAGCGAGTATCTCGCGAGCCACCCCGGCGTCGACAAGGTGACCTTCACCGGCAGTACCCCCGTCGGCAGGAAGCTGGCCGCGCTGGCCGGTGAGCAGCTCAAGACCGTATCGCTCGAGCTCGGCGGTAAGTCGGCCGCGATCGTGCTGCCCGACGTCGACCTGGCCGCGAGCATTCCCGTGCTCGCGTTCTCCGGGCTGATGAACAGTGGACAGGGCTGCGTCGCGCAGACGCGAATTCTCGCGCCGCGCAGTCGCTATGACGAGATCGTCGACGCGCTGGTCGCGCACGTCAAGACCATGCAGACCGGCGATCCGACCGATCCCGCGACCCAGCTCGGCCCCCTGATCAGCGAAAAGCAGCGCGATCGCGTGGAGGGCTATATCGCCAAGGGCAAGGCCGAGGGCGCTCGGCTGGTGCTCGGTGGCGGCAGGCCGGAGGGCGTGGAGCGCGGGTGGTTCGTGGAGCCGACGATCTTCGCCGACGTCGACAATGCCAGCACCATCGCCCAGGAGGAGATCTTCGGCCCGGTGCTCTCGGTGATCCCGTACGAGACCGAGGACGAGGCCATCGCCATCGCCAACGACTCCGATTACGGTCTCGCCGGTTCGGTGTGGACCACCGATATCGAGCACGGCGTCGAGGTCGCGGCCCGGATTCGCACCGGCACCTTCGCGATCAACTGGTACGCCTTCGACCCGACGGCACCGTTCGGCGGCTACAAGAACTCGGGTATCGGCCGCGAGAACGGCCCGGAGGGCCTCGACGCGTTCTGCGAACAGAAGTCCGTCCTGATGCCGATGGGTTGGACTGCCGAGTAATCCGTGATGTGCACGCGACCCACGCGTGCACATCACACTGCTGGACTGCCGAGTAATCCGTGCTGGACCGGCTAGAGGTCCGGCATATGGACCCGGAGAACCGGCTGGGCGGCCACCTCACCCCGGGCAGGTAGGTCGACGACCTCGACCCGCCAGCCCGGGGGCAGGACTCGCTCCAGTCGGCCCGCCACGCGCTGCATGGGCGTGCTCGAATAGGTGTCGGACTCGAATCCGGTCACCAGATCGGTCATGCGTCAAACCACCTCTCAGCGTCGATCTCGTCGTTGACCGCATGGCGGTGCAGGAGTCTCGCAGGGGTATCAGCTCGAGAGGAAATATAGGCGAAGGTAACGCTGCCGCCACACGCGACTCTCTGACACCGAAAGATGTACCCAGAAAGAGACCGCGGGAATCGTCCGACGAACTCGGACAAACAGAACCGCCCCGGACAAACAGAACCGCCCGTACCGAATCGGTACGGGCGGTTCAGTGTTTGCGGGGGACTAGCCCAAGCGCTCCTTGAGGGCCTCGAACTCGTCGCGCACGCCCGAAGGCAGCTTGTCGCCGACGAACTCGAACCATTCCTCGATCGACGGGATCTCCTTGCGCCACTCGTCGGCGTTCACCGAGAGTGCCTCGTCGACGTCGGCGGCGACCACGTCGAGGCCGTCCAGGTCGAGATCGGCAGCCGAAGGCACGTTGCCGACCGCGGTGGCCGTGGCGCCCGAGCGACCCTCGATGCGGCCGACGATCCACTCCAGCACGCGGGAGTTCTCACCGAATCCGGGCCACAGGAAGCGGCCGTCGTCGCCACGACGGAACCAGTTGACGTAGAAGATCTTCGGCAGCTTGTTCGAGTCGGCGTTCTTGCCGAGGTCGATCCAGTGGTTGAGGTAGTCGCCCACGTGGTAGCCGAGGAACGGCAGCATCGCCATCGGGTCGCGGCGCACGGTGCCGACCTTGCCCTCGGCGGCGGCGGTCTGCTCGGAGCCCATCGTGGCGCCCATGAACACGCCGTGCTCCCAGCCGAACGACTCGGTCACCAGCGGAACGGTGGTCTTGCGGCGACCGCCGAACAGGATGGCCGAGATCGGCACGCCCTGCGGGTCGTCCCACTCCGGCGCCAGGGTCGGGCACTGCGACATCGGGGTGCAGTAGCGCGAGTTCGGGTGCGCGGCGTGGCCCTCCGACTCGGGGGTCCAGTCGTTGCCCTTCCAGTCGATCAGGTGCTGCGGGTCGCCTTCGAGACCCTCCCACCACACATCGTTGTCGTCGGTCAGGGCGACGTTGGTGTAGACGGTGTTGCCCGCGTCGATGGTGGCCATCGCGTTGGGGTTGGAGCTGTGGTTGGTGCCCGGCGCGACACCGAAGAAGCCGAACTCCGGGTTCACGGCGTAGAGCTGGCCGTCCGCGCCGAAACGCATCCAGGCGATGTCGTCGCCCAGGGTCTCCGCGCGCCAGCCCGGGATGGTCGGCTGGATCATCGCGAGGTTGGTCTTGCCACAGGCGCTCGGGAACGCGGCGGCGACGTAGTAGTTCTTGTTCTCGGGCGAGATCAGCTTGAGGATCAGCATGTGCTCGGCCAGCCAGCCCTCGTCGTGGGCCATCGCCGAGGCGATGCGCAGCGAGTAGCACTTCTTGCCGAGCAGCGCGTTGCCGCCGTAGCCGGAACCGAAGGACCAGATCTCACGGTCTTCGGGGAAGTGGGTGATGTACTTGGTGTCGCTGCACGGCCACGGCACGTCGGCCTGGCCCTCGGCGAGCGGCGCGCCGACGGAGTGCAGCGCCTTCACGAACGGGCGGTCGGTGCCGAGCTTCTCCAGCGCGGCGGCGCCCATGCGGGTCATCACGCGCATCGAGACGACCACGTACTCGGAGTCGGTGATCTCCACGCCCAGCTTGGGGTCCTCGGCGCCGAGCGGGCCCATGCAGAACGGCACCACGTACATGGTGCGGCCCTTCATCGAGCCGCGGTACAGCTCGGTCATAGTGGCGCGCATCTCGGCGGGGTCGACCCAGTTGTTGGTCGGGCCCGCATCGGCCTCGGTGGCGGAACAGATGTAGGTGCGCGATTCGACGCGGGCCACATCGGAGGGATCGGACAGCGCGAGGAAGGAGTTCGGCTTCTTCTTCTCGTCGAGCTGCTTGAAGGTGCCTGCCTCGACCAGCTGAGTGGTCAGGCGATCCCATTCCGCGTCGGAGCCGTCGGCCCAGACCACGCGATCGGGCTGAGTGAGCTCTGCGACTTCCTGTACCCAGGCGAGCAGTTCACTGTGCTCGGTCGGCGCCTTGCCGTCGGATCCACGAAGACCAGGAATGGTCGCTGAGGTCATGAAAACTCTCCTGAGATGGGCGGTTGTTCGATCCATCGATCGCCACCATGGGCGGTTAGGCGTCCGCAGTGACCAACCGTCGCACAACCCCGATAGACGGCTAGGAAGGCCGTACACGGACGTTGGCCGCGCATCGACTGGCAAGAGCGGACGCCCAGGTTCCTGCCTCAAGGTTAACGCGATATGACGACCGATATGGCATCGGGCTCCATTACAGGTACCCACAGGTGTATCGGTCAATCCCGCGCTCACACTTGATCGAGCGTGGCAATGTCGCGCTCACAGGCGGTCAGCTGTGCCGGACGCTCCGCGACGAGCCTGCGCGCGAGCGCGTCGAGTTCGGTGACACGCCGATCCACGGCGATCGCCCGCGCGGTCGATTCCCGGACCACATGCTCGGCCAATTCGGCCTCGATATCCACCAGCACCGCGGCGACACGCTGTTCGAGCTGGGCTTTGATATTCACCAGCGCTTCGGAGACCCACTGGGCCATGTGGTTGCGCTCGGCGAGTTGACCGCGGGCGCGCACGACCCACGCGGCCGCGCCGGCGCCGAGCAGCAATGTCACCGGGACGCTCGCCACGTCGAGGGTCGGCACCAGAGACAGCGGCGCCACGACCAACCTGCCGAGGCCGACACCCGCCGACGCGCCGAGCGCGATCATGAGGTGATCTTCGACACCCCGGTGTCTCTTGTCGGGATCGGGACCGACCCGCGGCGCCGGATCACGGCGGCGGGTGGTCGGGGCGGCGGTGCCGATCCGGCGGGCGGCTTCGGTCACCCGTTCGTCGATGACGGCGTCGACCGAGGCCGACAGTTCACCGGCGGCCTGCTGCAGGCGCTGGGGATAGGCGCGTAGTTCGGCCCGGTCGCAGCGGTCGAGTTCGGCGCGGGAACGGGTGTGTAGTGCGCGCACCATGGCACCGAGTTCGGTGGTCAGATCCACGCGGGAGAGCTGGACCTGGCTGCGCACGGCGGCCAGGCCGGTCTGGCGGCCGCCGTCGCGCTCGGCGACCAGGCCGATGCGCTCCTCTCTGATCCGCTCGGTGTCTGTGCCGGAGCGCAGCGCGGCGATCTGTTCGTCGATTCTCGCCCTGGTGTCGGCGAGTACGCGGGTGCGCACGGCGGTTCGGCGCTGGGCGCCGTCGGTCGGTCGCCGCGCGGTGGCCGCCGCGAGTGTGGCGTGCAGTCCGGCCACGCCGGAGCGATCGAGCAGGGCCGAGTCGTCGGTGGCGCGGGCCGCGGCGGCAAGCCTGGCCGAGACGGCGACGATGTCGAGGTCGGTGATGCCGCGCGCGGCGAGCAGTTCGAGGTTGCGGACGCGGGTCGCGCGCCAGTCCTGATAGGCGTGAAAGCCGTTCATGGCGAGCAGGATTCGCTGGTCGGCGGCGCGGAGGCGGTCGATCAGGGCGAACATGTCGGCGCCGAGGACACTGCCCGCGTCGAAGAGGATGAGGACGGCAGCGGGTTCGTTCTCGGGGGTGAGCGCGGCCGGATCGGCCAGGTCGATATGGGGTTCGAAGCGGGCGAGTTCGGTGCGAAGGAGGGTGGTGTTGGCGTCGTCGGAGGCATAGAAGGTGATGCTGGTGCCCTCGCCCGCCTCGGCCATCGCCCGCAGTAGCGCGCCGCCCTGCGGGTTCCACCGGTCGATCACCGCGTCTACCGCAGGCGCGAGGGCGTCGGAATCATCGGCCGATCCTTGGTCGGGCGGGACCTCAGAGGCCTGCACTGGACATCCGCTCCCAGGCTCTGACATAGCCGTTGTGGACGCGCAGCGCGGCGCGCCGGGCGGCGGGGGGCATGTCGCTGGACACGACGGCACGCCAGCGGGTGGCGCGCGCGAGCGCTTCGTCGGCGTCGCCGGGCGCGGGCGACGGATAGCCGGCGGCCAGATGCGAGACCTGCGGGCAGGCCAATCCGGCGCATAAACCGGCCCAGAGCGCTTCGTCACCGGCGAGATAGTGCTCGATCAGTTCGCGGGCGCGTCCACCGTCGCCGGGGACCGCGCGGGCAGCCAGCCGGGTCAGCTCGTCGAGCAGTTCGCCGCCACGTACCGCTTCCACCTGCTCGTACCGGCGGTGGACCAGCTTGTGCAGCGGATCGATCCCGCTGGCCGAGTGCAGGATCTGGATGATCGCCGACGCGGGCAGTTCGGGGTCGGCGCGCAGAGCCGTCAGCGCGCAGTCCACGCCGTAGAGGTCCCAGTTGGCGATCAGCCGCCGACGGGCTTCCTGGTCGGAGCCGTCGCCGATGAACAGATCGGCCGCGAGTACCGAGGGCACATCGGGGCCGACCGCGAGCCTGCGCAGTTCGCTCAGATCGGCGGCGCTCACCGCTCCCGCCCTGGTGCGGGCGGCGACCGAGGCGATGATCGGCACGATCGGCATCCCGAGTTCCTGTGCGTGCCGCTGCCCCGCGGCCACGGCCTCACCCCAGCGCGCGCCCACCGCGTCGGCCTTGTTGAGCACCACCACACCGCGACCCTGCGGCACGGTGGCGAGCAGGCGATAGTCGGCGGCCTGCGGCGCACCGGCCAGCACATAGATGACCAGATCGCCGTCGAGGACGGGATCGGGCAGCTCGGGTTGATCGACCGGCGCGGTCTCCTGCGCCGACAACAACGCCAGCGCGGCCATCACGGTCGTGCGCCCGCTGAGCGCACGACCCGTGATCTGGATGTGCAGCGGACGACGACGGCTCGCGGCCGCTGTCGCGAGCTGTTCGGCGATCCCCGGATCACCCCCGCGACCTGCACCTAGAGCCGAGATCAGCTCGTCGAGCTGATCCGCGGGCCGTGTCTGTGCGAATTCGGTGGCTGTCGACATTCTGCCCACCCCCTTTTCGGAGGGCATTGTGTCAGATCCGCGCCGAGCCGGGGCCGGACGAACCTTCGGCCGACCTGGGCGGATCAGCGGTCCCACGAACTCGGCTGCGACGCACCCGCGCGCATGCTGGACAATGGACGACGTGAACGACGCCGCCGACCACGCCGAGCCGACCAGCCACAAGCTGTCGGAGATGCCGAACGACGCGGGCCGACGCTCGCTCACCGGCTCCAGGCTGTACCCGCGCGTGACGAGCTTCCGCACGCGGCGGGGCGCGCTGACGCCGAACCAGCAGGCCTCGTGGGACAACACGTGGCCGGTGATCGGGCGCAATGTGTCCAACGATCCGGTCGAGGCCGACGCCTGGTTCGGGCGCGAGGCGCCGCTGGTGATCGAGATCGGCACCGGCACCGGCACCGCGACGGCCGTCATGGCCAAGGCCGAACCGCACCTGAACCTCATCGGCATCGAGGTGTACCAGCCCGGTCTCGCCCAGCTGGTTCAGCAGATCGAGCGCGAACAGATCGAGAACATCCGATTGCTGCGCGGCGACGCCGTCGACGTACTCGAGAACATGGTTGCCCCGGAATCGCTGATCGGCGTTCGGGTGTTCTTCCCCGACCCGTGGCCCAAGGCCCGCCACCACAAGCGCAGACTGCTACAGGCGCCGACTTTCGCCCTGATAGCCAGCAGATTGAAGCCGGGCGGAGTGCTGCACGTGGCCACCGACCACGCGGATTACGCCGAGCATATTCTCGAAGTAGGCTCCAAGGAACCGCTGTTCACCGGCCTGAACGACACCACCGGTGGCGACAGCGCCGTCAACCGCACTACCGCGCCGATCGGTTTCGAACGGCCCGTCACCAAGTTCGAGGGCAAAGGCCTGCGTGCCGGTAGCGCCATCAACGAGTTCATATGGGGGAAGATCGACAGATGAGCGTGAGTGAGATCGCCCCCGAGATGCCGGTGCCCGCCCCCGCAGGCTCCGGCTCCGAGGCGTTGAGCGGTTCCGATGTTCGACGTGTGCTGTTGGTCTGGGACGCGCCGAACCTCGACATGGGGCTCGGCGCCATCCTCGGTGGACGGCCCACCGCCGCTTATCGCCCCCGCTTCGACGCGCTCGGCCGCTGGTTGCTGGCCCGCACCGCCGAGATCTCGGTGGCCTCCAAGGGCCGCATCGAGGCCGAGGCCACCGTCTTCACCAATATCGCCCCCGGCACCGCCGACGTGGTCCGCCCCTGGGTGGAAGCGCTGCGCAATGTCGGTTTCGCGGTGTTCGCCAAGCCCAAGATCGACGAAGACTCCGATGTCGACGCCGACATGCTCGCGCACATCGCAACCCGTCAACGCGACGGCGGTTTAGCCGGCATCATGGTCGCCTCGGCCGACGGTCAGGCGTTCCGTGAACCGTTGGAGGCCATCGCGGCCAAGGGAATCCCAGCTCAGGTGCTCGGATTCCGTGAGCACGCGAGTTGGGCCGTCACTTCGGATACCCTCGGGTTCGTCGACCTCGAGGACATCCCTGGCGTGTTCCGCGAACCGCTACCGCGGGTGAGCCTCGAGTCGCTGCCCGACGAGGGTGCCTGGCTGCAGCCTTTCCGGCCGCTGTCGGCACTACTCACTTCTCGCCCTGGTCAAGGAGTCGCTTAAGTGTTCACCCGCTGGGGCGATCTGGTCTTTCGGTTCCGCTTCGCCGTCATCGCTGTCGTCGGTGCGGCGTTGTTGGCGTTGGGTGCTTACGGCATGGGGCTCGGCCCCCGCCTGACATCGAGCGGGTGGTTCGATCCGGGCTCGGAATCGGTGGCGGGCGCGCAGATCGCCGACGGCTCCTACGGCCGTGACCACATGGCCGACGTCATCGTCATGTACAACGCCCCCGAGGGCAAAACGATCGATGACCCGGAGTTCCAGCAGAAGGTCGTCGGCAGCCTGACCACGGCCCTCGCCGAACACCCTGATCAGATCGACAAGATCAACGGCACCTATTGGAAGGTGGGCGACGCGCCCGCCGTGCCGTCGGCGTTCGGCTCCAAGGACAAGAAGCACGCGTTCGCCTCGATCGCCATCGTCGGCAACGACGACACCGTCATGATGGCCAACTACCGTGCCGTGCAGGACGTCTTCTACATTACTGGCGTCGACGTGGAGGTCTCCGGCCTCCAAGCCATCGCGGTCACCCTCAACGACACGATCGCGCACGACACCAAACGGATGGAAGTGCTGGCCATCCCCGCGGTGGCAGTGCTGTTGTTCTTCATCTTCGGCGGCATCGTCGCGGCCGCGCTGCCGCTGGTCATCGGTGGTCTGACGATCCTCGGCGCCAATGGCATCGTCATGGTGCTGACCAACTTCACCGAGGTCAACTCCTTCGTCAGCGGTGTCGTGTCGATGATCGGTCTCGGCCTCGCGATCGACTACGGCCTGTTCATAGTCAGTCGTTTCCGCGAAGAACTGGCGGAGGGTTACTCCACGCGCGCCGCCGTCCGGCGGTCGGTGATGACCGCTGGACGAACAGTCGTGTTCTCCGCGACGATGATCATCGCCAGTCTCGGCGGCATCCTGCTGTTCCCACAGGGCTTCCTGCGATCGGTCGCCTACGGCACCATCGCCACCGTCTCCCTGGCGGCACTGACCGCGGTGACGATCCTGCCCGCGATGCTCGCCGTCCTCGGCCCGCGCGTCGACTCGTTCGGCCTCAAGCGGTTCCGCAAGACCAAGACCGCCGAGCAGATCGAGAACGGCTTCTGGGGCAACACGACCCGCTGGGTCATGAAACACCCGCTCAAGATCGCCATTCCGATCACCGTCGGTCTGCTGTTGCTGATCATCCCGGTCAAGGATCTGGCGTTCGGCGGTATCAACGAGAAGTACCTCCCGCCGGACAACAAGGCCCGATCCGCGCTCGAGCACTTCTACGAGGTCTTCCCACAGAGCAAGACCGACCCGATCCAGCTGGTCTTCGTCTCGGACGACACGAACGCGATCGGTCAGGTCTGGAAGGAAGCCAACCAGGCCCCCGGAATGGTCGGCCCGTTCGCCGTGCCGACCAAGTCGCCGACCAACCCGGAGGTGTTCCGCACCTCGGCGACCCTGGTCGATCCCACCGGCAACGCCGAACCGACGATCGACTATCTCCGTTCGATCGAAGTACCCGACGGCGTCACGATGTACGTCACCGGTCAGCCCGCGCTCATGGCCGACAGCATCGACACGCTGCTGGAACTGATGCCGTGGATGATCTTGCTCGTGTTGGTCACCACCACCGTGCTGATGTTCCTGACGTTCGGTTCGCTGGTGCTGCCGATCAAGGCCGCGTTGATGAGCGCGCTCGGTCTCGGCGCGACGCTCGGCATCCTGACCTGGATCTTCATCGACGGCAACGGCGCCGGGCTGCTGAACTTCACACCACAGCCGATCAGTGCGCCGGTCTTGATGTTGATCATCGCGATCATCTACGGCTTGTCGACCGACTACGAGGTCTTCCTGCTGTCGCGCATGGTGGAGGCGCGCGCCCAAGGTGCGTCGACCACCGAAGCCGTGCGGATCGGCACCGCACAAACCGGGCGGATCATCACCGCCGCCGCCCTGATCCTGCTCGTGGTGACCGGCGCGTTCGCGTTCTCCGATCTGGTGATGATGCAGTACATCGCCTACGGCATGATCGCGGCGCTGTTCATCGACGCCACCGTGCTGCGCATGCTGCTGGTCCCCGCGATCATGAAGCTGCTCGGCGACGACTGCTGGTGGGCGCCGAAGTGGATGAAGCGCATCCAGGAGAAGATCGGCCTGGGCGAACCCATCCTCGACGACGAACGCCCGGAGCACGGTGGCGTGGTCGACCTGGTGAAGACCACCCCGATCACCGACCCGCCGACCATGCAGATGACGGCGGTCCCCGACTCCAAGCTGGCGCGCACGCCCCGCAGGCCGCGCACGGTCGCCGAGATCGAGGCCGAGGCACCGACCCAGCGCATCGACAAGGTCACCGATGCCGAATCCGCTGAGCACGCACGTGCGCGCCAGCCGATGTCGCCCGATCCGACGCGCCCCCGGGCCTCGATGTTGTCCTCGGGTGAGCCGACACGGGAATTGCCGGTGGTGAAGCAGGGTACGCCCGCGAAATCCGATGCCGAAGGCGCCGCGAAGCAGGAAGACGCCGAGTTCGAGCTGCCGAAGTACGTGTCCGGCGAGCCGACTCAGGTCCTCCCGATCGTGAAGCCGGGTACGCCGAATCCCACTCAGGGACACGGTGATTCGACCCCGGATACCGCCCCGGACGAAGACCGTGGCTATTCCGGCCCCAGCTTCGGCACGCCCCCCGCAACCCACAGCGACCTCGGCGACCCCGAAACCGGGCCCGGTGGGGCCACTCGCTCCACCAACGGGCTCAGACAGACCAACGGCACCGCCGACTCGCCGTCTCGTACCGCTACACCGGACACCGCCTTCGGCATCACCGAAACCACCGGCGGCCCTTCGATTTCCCGTCCGGCCGGCGACAGCGGGTCCGACCTCGACCTGCCCGGCATCGTCACCGGGGCTGCGCCGCGTGGTTCCTCGCGCGTGCAGCCGCCTACGGGGTACACCCCGGGCGTGATCGGCGAGACTCCGCCGGCACCTCGGGTGTCGACGCCGAACGAGACCGGCGACGGCGCCGGATTCGGTACGCCTGCGGCGGATTTGCCGCAACGGCCGAGCATCGTCCCCCCGGCCAGGCCGAGCACGGCGACCCCGCCGCCCCGCGGAATCGTCCCGCCGCCCGCACCGAGGATCGTCAATACGCCGCCGAGCACGCCGACACCGGCACCTCGCGCGGACGAGCCGACACCCGCGCCCTCGGGCGAGACAGCTCCTCGCGTTGGTGATACTCCGTCGAGCGGAACCTTCAACGGGTTCAGCCCTGTGACGGCGTCGAACCTGCGGCCGGTCAGGCCCGACTCCCCCGCACCTGATTCGGGCCGCCCAGCCGAGCCGAGCCGTCCGTCCGACCAGGCTGATGCCGAAGTGCGCGAAGCGGATTCGCACCCACATGGATTCGCCTCACCGAGTCCCGACCTCTCGGCGGCGCCCGGCACACATCGTGCCGAGTCGCACCAGGGCGGTGCGGCCCGCGCGGAGACCGAACCCGATTCGCCGATCCCCCCGCAGAGCGTTTTCGGCACTGCGGTGCCCGTCGAACCGCAGCCGAGCACTCCGTGGAACAACGGCATGACCGGACCGGGCACGCCGCGCGGTTTCAACACGCCCGACCAGGACAGCGGACCACGGTTCTCGCCGGTCACGCCCTCCTCGCAGGGCAGTGCGAGCGACCGCACCCGCCCCGCCGTCGATCACCCGGCCGAATTCTCCGGTGCGTCCAATCCGTCCGGCGCTCAGTCGGACTCGGCTCGCCAGGCAGACCTGGTGCGCCCGCAGGTGGCGCCACCGGGATTCACCGAGGTCACGCGCGACACCGCTCCTACGCCCCGGCAACCGGATTCGACGAGTTCGCCGACGAGTTCGCCGATCCAGGGCGGCAACGGTGACACACCTGCCACAGGTCGGAAAGCAGCCGACGAGGCACCGACGACCGACACCGACGGTCGGTGGCAGGCCCCTTCGGGTTTCACCGCCGTCCCGTCCCCCGCCGCATCGCCCTCGGAGCCCTCCGCCGAGGTGTCGTCGGAAGCTGCCGCCGCTGCGGCGGAAACCGATTCCACCGCACCGGAATCCGGCGAGCCCCCGGCCGATACCCGCAATGAGATCGAGAACTGGATGGCTCAGTTGCGCTCGTCGCGCCGCGGTACAGCCGAGGACGAAGGTCGCCATCATGGTGCTGAAGGCCGGACTGTCAGCGTGAACGAACTTCTGCGTCGGCGCGAGGACGACTGAGGGTCAGGTCTTCTCAGGGCGCCTGGCGAGGCGGCGCCGCCTCGGCGAAGGCGCGCGCGTAGCGGGTTCCGGTGAGTAGCAACAGGATTCCGACCGCCAGGAACGCGGTGACACGGATCAAGCCCGACAGTGTCGCGAGGTCGAACAGGAACAGCTTCGCCAGTGCGGCCGCGGCCACCAGCAGGCCGGAGACCAGGCAGACTTTCGCGACGGCGGGCGAGCTGGACAGTCGGCGCAAACCGTAGAACAGCGAGCCGGTCGCCGCGACCATCCACACGATGGTCGCCAGGCTGTGGCCGACGATGAAACCGTCTGCGCCGCCGAGAGATACGCCGAGTGATACCGCGGCGACCAGCACGTAGTACAGCCCGGCGATGCTCACCGAGATCCACACTCCGGTGACGAGCGCGGGCTCGTCGCACCGGGGCAACCGCGGCACAGTCCACGCCACCATCGCCGCCACGCCCAACCCGACCACCGCGGCCACCGCCGTCGAGATATCGAGGTCGCGGTCCGCGAGTCGTTGCAGTGCCAGCGTTTCCGGCGTAGCGATCGCCAGCATCACCAGCCCGCCCAGCAGGGCGAACGCGATACCGAGCCCCGCGGCCACCCTCGTGCGACTCGCCGCGGCAACCGCGAGGAACGCGAGGCCGACCGCGAACAACATGGTCGGCAACAGTCGAGGGTGACCGCCCGTCGCGATCGTGCAGGTCTGCAACAGGGCGACCGCACCGGTCAGTCCCGCCACCAGCGCCGTATGCCGGGCAATGCGCAACCGTCCGACCAGTCCCGCCGGAACGACCGCGGCACTCGCGGAGCCGGGATCTACCTTCGCAGTGTCCACTGCCGAATGTTCGTGCCCACGAGTCGCCGTAAGACGCGGGATCAGCACCGTGGCCGCAAGGCCGAGGAGAACGGCGGCGAGCACGGCGGTGATCGAAGCGCTCACTACCCGGTCGAACAGCACGGCGGCGGCGAGCACCGGAAGTGCGGTCAGCGCGATCGTGATGCTCGCGGTGATGTCGCCGGGCCTACGTCGCACCGCGAGCAGGGCACCGACCAGCCCGACCACCGCACAGGCGATCGCCGCGACCAGCAGTCCCTGCCGCTGCTCCGCCTCAGCGCCGGAGATCGCCTTCTCGATCCCGATCGACGCCACCGTCCCCAGCACGGCGAGCACCACCGGCAAGGTACGCGCCACGTGCAGCACGGGCCAATTCCTGCGCATCTGCACCGGAACCCCCGCCGCCTGCAACACCACAAGGAACCCGAGCAGCATCAGTTCGGTCGTCAACGCCGGTGACAACACCGCCGCACCCAACACGACTCCCACCGCCAGCGGCTGAGACTGCCACCGCACCGCGATCCCCAACCCGACCAACGCCACCCCGAGCGCCACCGCGAGCCCCACACCACCAGGGATCCACCGGTAATACCCGGTCACCGCGACAACATCCAGATACAACCCGGCAATTCCCGTGGCCACCAGCGCAATTCCGCCGACGCGCCCGCCAGGACGCCCGAAGACCCGCCACCCGAGCCCGACCAGAACCGCCGACAGTGCGCCCCCAGCAACAACTCTCGCCACCGGTCCGAAGAAGCCCGCCTGCGCGGCCAACACCAACAGCATCAGCACACCGACCAAGGTCACCCCGACCCCGGCCACCGCGAGCACTCGAGAAATAACGCCTTCCCGCTGCCACCACGGCACCCGAGCCGCGCGCGGCGGCCCGAATTGCCCGCCACGCCCCGAGCCCCCGACCCACCCCGGAGCGCCACGCCCGGGCGCCCCAGCCCAACCTGCCGGCTGCCCAACCTGCCCGTACGGCACAGCCCGCCCAGCCTGCGGCCCAGTCGGGCCTACCCATTTCGGAGGCACCCCTGCCGGGCCGTAAGACGTGGCAGGTCCACCGTGCATCCCGGTCGAACCCGACCGATTCGGAGCCGCCCCACTCGCCCCGGCGCCCACCGGCCCGCCGTACCGCGCATCCATCGGCCATCCCGCCGACCCGTACGCCACGCCACCAACCGGACCTACATAGCTGGCCGGTGCACCCGGAATCGCGTGCCCTGCAACATATTGCGTGCCACCTCCACCCGACGCTCCACCCGGCTCCGGAGGCACGCCGACCTCGCCCACACCGCTTCCGGGCACCCCGGAAACCGCATCCGAATCAGCCTGTTCAGCAGCCGAACCCGACGACGTCGCCTCCGCACTCCCCGCTCGCGACACCTCCCCCCGCAACTGCGCGGACAGCACATCCAGATCGCCCCCCAGCTGCCCCATCCGGACGCCGAGCGCGGTGAACTCCCCCGAGAGCCGCGCAACCAGCGCGGGATCGATAGCGGTACTCATAAACCCATAGTCGGCCCGAAACGACCACCGAACATGAGTAGAAACCCCTGCCCTACCCACTGTTCCTACGCGAATTCAAACCTCAACCCGTGAACCGCCGAACAGCCCAGGGCCGGGTAACCCCGCTCACGACCCCAAGAAACGTCTCCACTGAACCATCAATGGATACTTCGCCGTGACAGAACCGAAGCGGATGCGCCCATGCACGACAAGATGAAGCGGACCGATGGGCGGCCCGGTTCGAACCTTGCTACTAGCCGAGGACCCCACCAAATCCAACCCGTTGAGGTCAACAGTCGCCGCCGCGGGCACAAGCAAGCTCAGACTCGTCCAGTAATCGTCGACCTGGATTTCAACGATCTGCGTCTGCATGACCGCCTCGGTGAAATCCAAGGTCACGCTGGACATCAGGTTGTTGAGATGCAGCACCGGCGGCACCTGCCACGGCCCGCGTCGATTGACCCCTGACAACCGACTACGGATCGCGCTCGGATTGGACCCACCGGCCGGAACCGGGACGTGTCGTGGACGCGGCATGGCGGCGGGTTGCGGCGTACCCGCCACCCGCATACCGGGCAGGTCGACCAGCACGGCGTTGAGTTCACCGCGGGTCTTGGCGGCCAGCGCGGTATCCATCCGCTCGGTGAACTCCCCGAGCGAGAGCATGCCGAGCCCGACGGCTCGCTGCAGCAACTGCCCGACATGTTCACGTTCGGCATCGGAAACACGCAGCTCACGGTCACCGACGGGACCAGCCGTCGCGGCGCCGGGTACGAAGAGGGATTCAGGACCGCCCATGCCATCGAGGGTAGCGAGCCACACCCATGTAGCGCATCAGGGCAAACCCCTAATCACTGCGGCTACTCGAGCCCCTGCTCGATCGCGTAGCGCGTGAGCTCGACCCGATTCGCCAGCTGCAACTTGCGCAGCGTCGCCTGCACATGGTTCTCCACCGTCCGATGCGAAAGGTTCAATCGGGTAGCGATCTGCTTGGCCGACAATCCCTTGGCCACCATCCGCAATACCTCGGTCTCCCGGTCGGTCAACGACGGCCGGTGCGGCTGATCGGCGGCCACCGGCGCGGTCGCCATCCGCCGATACTCCCCGAGTACCAACCCGGCCAACCCGGGCGTGAACACCGGCTGACCTGCGGCAGTGGCCGTGACAGCATCGATCAACTCGGCAGCCGACGCGCTCTTCACCAGATACCCGCTCGCCCCGGCCTTGATCGCGTCGAGCACGTCGTCGCGTTCGGCCGAAGCCGACAGCACCAGCACCCGACTGTGCGGCGAAACCCGCAACACCTCGGCGGTAGCCGCGACCCCGGTGCCATCGGTGAGCTGCATATCCATCAACACCACATCCGGCCGCACGGCCGCGGCGCGCCGCGAAGCGGTGCCGACACCGTCCGCGGTGGCCAGCACCTCGAAACCGGCTTCGGCGAGATCACGAGAAACACCCTCACGCCACATCGGATGGTCATCGACCACCATCACCGTAATGACCGGCATCGCCCAGCTCCTCTTCTCAGCGCGCCGGGTGGCGCGGAATCCGGAATTCCCACTCGGTACCGAGGTCCTGCCCCTCGGTCAGCAACTCGGCACTACCGCCCAGCGCCTCGACCCGCCCGACGATCGACCGCGAAACCCCCATCCGCCCTTCGGCTTCGGCCGCGCGCAAGCGTCCCGTCGCGATCCCGACCCCGTCGTCACGCACGCTCACCACCAGCATGTCACCGGTGTCTTCCAGCAGCACATAGGCTTTCGCGTCTACCCCGGCGTGCAGCGAGACATTCGACAGCGCGGTGGTCACCGCCGCCGCGATCTCCTGCGCGACCACCCGCCCGACGAGCACCGGATCACCCGGCGTGGCCACCGACACCTCCGGGGTGGCGCGTGCGGTCAGCAGCGGCCGCAGATCCACCTCGCCCGAATCGGGGTCGGGCAGCTCGGCCTGTTCGGACAGCAGCACCCGCAACGCCACCTCCTGCTCCCCCGCCCGCTGCGCGAGTTCCGCTGCGGGCCCGCCTATCTCGCCGCCACGCCGCTTGATGAAGGCCAGTACCTGCAGCACCCCGTCGTGCACCTCGCGAGCCAATCGCTCCCGCTCCTGCGCCGCCGCCGTGATCCGCAGGGCTCGTTCGAGCTGCCCCTGCGCCCGGCGAGCGGTATTGGCCGCGAGTCCGAGCGCTAACCCCACCGAAACGAGCACCGGCGCGGTCGCGTCACCCCAGACGTCCTGCCCCCACTGATCCCGCACCGTCACCACGACTGCCGACATCACGAGCCCCGCAACAACACCCGCGACGGGTCCGCGCAGGATCGCCATGGAGATCACCGAGTTCGCGATCCACAACGTCGTCGGCAGCGTCTGATGCCCGTGATACCAGTCGTAGTCCGCGACAAGTCGAGTCGAGGCGATCAGCGCGATCGTCACCACCTGATCGCCGAACACCACCCAGCCGCGGATCTTCCCGGTCGCCTCGGGGAAGTACCACTGCGACAGCAACAGCGCCGAACTCCCCGACCAGATCGCCATCACCGCGATCAGCATCCAGCTCAGTCGCGGATTCTCGTAATACGGCACCGACGCGATCTGCTGACCGATCGCGTACAGCAGCGTGACCAGCCGAAACGCCTGCGCGGCCCGCCACAGTGGCGCGGTCGCGGCGTCGGCCGAGCTCAACTCAGCTGTGTGGGTCCGCATCGCCGGACTCGGCTTCTTCCATGCGCAGCCGCTTCGCTACATCGAAGCGGCCGGGGGGCTCGGGTTTGTCGGGCTCGGCGGTGAACCGTTTTCGCTCCTCGGTGCCGACCAGTTCGCCGAACGCCTCCGCCGGACTGTCTGCGAGCAGGTATCGAATCGCGGTGTTGCCCACCGCGATCAACGGCACCGCGAGCAGCGCCCCCGCGATCCCACCGACGACCAAACCGGCGGTGATGGCGAGCACCACGGCCAGCGGATGGATGCTCACGGCCCGCCCGAGCAGCAGCGGTTGCAGCACATGGCCTTCCAGCTGCATCACCGCGATGATGATGCCGAGCACGATCAGCGCGGTCACCAGACCCTTGGTGACCAGCGCGATGAACACCGCGACGAACCCGGCGAAGAACGCGCCGATGATCGGGATGAACGCGCTGATGAACACCAGCGAGGCCAGCGGCAAGGCAAGCGGTACATGCAGAATCGCGAGCCCGGCCCCTATTCCGATGGCGTCGACCGCGGCCACCACCACGGTGGCGCGCACGAACCCGACCAGCGTCCCGAAGCCCAATTCACCGGCGGTGCGGACCTTTTCGCGGTGCACGGTGGGGATGATCCGGGTGATGAAGTTCCAGATCTGATCCCCGCCGTAGAGGAAGAAGATGAGGACGAACAGGATCAGGAACGCGCCGGTGAGGATATGTCCGATGGCGGTGGCGGTGGTCAGCGCGCCGCTGGTCAGGCTTTCGCGGTTGTCCTGAATGGTGCGCACGATGGTGTCGCCCGCGCTGCGGATCTGCTGATCGCTCAGATGCGGCGGACCGTTGATCAACCAGTCCTGCACCTTGTGCACGCTGTTGGTGACCTCGTTGGACAGCCCCGGCACACCGTCGACGAACTGTTCGACGACAAAGGTCAACACCCCGGCGAGCAACCCGATCGACCCGAGCAGCGCGACGAACACGCCGAGCGAGCGCGGGATCCCCACCCGCTGCATCCAATCGACCAGCGGCGCGAGCAGCGCGGCGGCGAGCAACGCGATGGCCAGCGGGATCACCACCGTGGCGAACTTCTGCACGAGCATCCCCACCGCGAGCAGCGCGCCGAAGATGATCAGCAGCCGCCAGCTCCACGCCGCGGCTTTCCGGACCAGGGGATGCACTGCCTCGGCGTCCGAGCGCCACGGTGTCGACGCGGTCCCGGAATCTACCTGCTGGTCGGTCACTCGAGAGAGCCTATCGGTCCGAACGCCGGATCGGTGCTCGTGTCGGCGCCTCTGAAAGAGGTTCTGACCACAGCTCGCCCAGTACTGGGCGAGCGTCGGTGCGATAATGCCCACCCGATCGCCTGTCCTGATCACCTGGGCACTTGGTCAGATAGATTGGCAAGCGTGTCAGCGCCACTTGAAGCGGTCAAACAGACCATGCGAACGCGCTGGCCGCTGTACCTGACGTCTGTGCTGCTGGCCAATGCCTTCGGCGCGGTGCTGGTGTGGGCCTTCATTCAATACGGCCTGCCGGTTCCGGAGGGCGATCCGGGTGGGGTGCGCCAGACCGGTCTGCTCGCGCCGCTGCTCGTTTTCGGTATCGCCGCGTTGTTGAGCATCTTCGCCGCCGCGCTCATGTTGCGGCCGGTGATGCGCTGGCAGATGCGCGGCGGGCCGCCGAGCCGACGCGAGCAGATGGCGGCGCTGCACGTGCCGCTGCGGCAGTCGATCGTGCACCTGGTGCTGTGGATCATCGGCGGCGGGATCCTGGCCGCGCTGATCATCGTCGAATCACCCGAGCTGGCGGGCGCGGTAATCGTCACCGAATGTATGGCCGCCACCATCGTGTTCGGCTTCACCTACATGCTGGGTGAGCGCATCCTGCGCCCGGTCGCCGCCGAGGCGCTGACCGAGGGCACCTTCGACCACACGCTGACCCCCGGTGTCGGCACGCGCATGGCGATGACCTGGGGCATGGGTACCTTCGCACCGACCATCGCGATCGTGCTGCTGTGCGTCACCCAGATCTCCTCGGATGTGAAGTTCTCGGCGAAGTCCCTCGCGATCTCGATCCTGCTGCTGTGCGGCGTGGTGATCCTGCAGGCGCTGGCCTTGTCGATGCTGACCGGCTCCTCGATCTCCGACCCGGTGCGTCAGCTGTCCCAAGCCATCAACAGGGTGCAGGCAGGCTCACGCGATGTGCAGGTGGAGGTCTACGACGGCAGCGAGATCGGGCTGCTGCAGGTCGGCTTCAACCGGATGATGGACGAGGCGGCCAAGCGCCGCAAGCTGCAGGAACTGTTCGGCCAGCACGTCGGTGAGGACGTGGCGCAGCGAGCACTGGACTACGGCACCGAACTGGGCGGTGAGACCCGATTCGTGGCGGTGTTGTTCGTGGACATGGTCGGCTCCACCGCCGCCGCGGCCGAACGTCCGCCGACCGAGGTGGTCAGCCTGCTCAACGAGTTCTTCCGGGTGGTGGTCGACGTGATCGACAGCCACCACGGTTTCGTCAACAAGTTCGTCGGCGACGCGGCGCTCGCCATCTTCGGCGCCCCGCTGGATCGCCCCGACGCCCCCAGTGCCGCGCTGGCCGCGGCCCGCGATCTGCGCGAGGCGCTCCGCGAGGTGACCAGCCTCGACATCGGCATCGGCGTCTCGGCGGGCCTTGCGGTCGCCGGAAACATCGGTGCCGCAAATCGATTCGAATACACCGTGATCGGCGACCCCGTCAACGAGGCGTCGCGGCTCACCGAATTGGCCAAAGATCATCCCGGCCGCGTTCTCGCTTCGGGCAGCGCGCTCTACTTCGCCGACGAAAGCGAGCAGGAACATTGGATAACCGGAGACGAGGTCCAATTGCGCGGCAGACGCAGAAAAACCCGCCTGGCCTGGCCGAAGTCCGCGATCGCCGCGCCGCGCACGGACGAGGAAGAACAGGCACGTTCGCTAGGCTGAGACCGTGACGGCCGACGGCGACCTAGCAGGCGCACCGGCCGAGCGCCGCCGCCGCTTCCGGTGGGTCAAGTGGGTGCTCGGCGCGGTGATCCTCGCGCTGCTCATCGGCGAGGGCGTGTATCTGTGGCCCCGCCTGCACGAATCCTGGCGCACGCTCACCGAGATCCACTGGGGATGGCTGTTCCTGTGCATCGTGCTGCAGGCGATGTCGATGAGTGGATTCGGGCGCGTGCAGAAGCAACTGCTGCACGCGGGCGGGGTGGATGTCAGCCAGGGGAAATCGGTATCGGTGGTCTACGGCGCGACCGCGATGTCGCTGACGCTGCCCGCGGGCCAGGTCTTCTCCACCGCGTTCACCTACCGCCAGACTCGGCGCTGGGGCGCGAGCCCGATCGTCGCCTCCTGGCAGCTGGTCTTCTCGGGCGTGGTCGCCGCGGCCGGGCTGGCGCTGATCGGCATCGCCGGCGCCGCGCTGGTCGGTCAGGGGATCGGATTCAAATTCGTCGGCTCGCTGGTGGTGCTCGGCCTGGTCCTGTTCATCGGCAACTATCTGGCCCACCATCCCGGCATGCTGGAGGCCATCCTCCGGCGGGTGCTCGCGCTGATCAATCGGCTGCGGAAGAAGCCCGCCGATCACGGGATCGCCAAGCTGGCCGAGATCCGGGCCCAGCTCGAGTCGGTGGAGCTGGGGAAAAAGGACGGGGCGCTCGTCGGGGTGTGGGCGCTGGTGCACCGGTTCGCCGACGTGGCGTGTCTGGGCACCGCCTGTTTCGCGGTCGGTGCCGACCCCAAATTGTCCGGGCTGCTCATCGCGTTCGCGGCAGGCAAGGCGGTGGGGTCCATTCCGTTCGCCCCGGGCGGCATCGTCTATGTAGATGCCACGTTGATCTACGGTCTCACCGCGGGCGCGGGGCTGCCTGCCGCGCAGGCCGTGGCGGCCGCGTTCGTCTATCGGCTGGTCAGCTTCATCCTGGTCGCCGTGGTCGGCTGGATCGTCTTCGCGTTCCTGTTCCGCACACCGCAGGCCGACGACCACGAGTACGAGCAGGAATTCAAGCAGCAACGACGAATCTGATCACCGCAGCGCGCGAATGGCCGCTCGCCAACCCAGCAGGAACAGCGCGAGCACGCAGGCCGCGACAATCATGAAACTCGGTGCCACACCCTGACCACTGACGGCGCGCAAGACCATCCCGCCGACGAGGGTGCCGGCCCAGATCAGGATTCCGCTGGGCCACAACGCCGTTGCGTCGAACCGAGTGTTTCGCGCGAGGTACACCGCCACCACCCAGCCCAGAATCAGCCCTATCCCGAAGGGCCACACCGTTTTCAGCAGACCGGCGATGACAGCCTCGTCGTGACTGCGCCTCCCGATCGCGCAGAAAACGATCACCAATAAAGCGTCGATACCGAACGGCGCGTATCTCTTCACGGAAAGTAGCGTAACCGCTCAAGATCGACTTCGAGAGCGGGTTCATGCCCACTGATCAGTGGTAACTCTGTGCTTACGGCTCCGGCGTCGCCAGCGATTTCAGCAAGACGGCCGCGAGACGTGAAGTGGCGTCACCACTGTCGACATCGGCGATGTGCACCGCGAAGACCAGATCACCCATCGTCGCCAGCAGCCACCCGTCGGCGCCGCCCGTCGCGGCGAATGCGGTGACATCGCGGAATCCGCGCAGTGCAGTGGTTTCCGGCTTGTTGATGCCGTCGTTCATCATCCCGCGCAACCGGTCGACCGCGGGCTGTGGCAGCGCGGGAACAGGTGTATCGGTGGTGCCCGGATTGCCTGCCACGATCATCGGCGGCACCACCGAGCCACGCGAGATCGCGGCGGCCGCGATGGCCATCCCGAAGGGGCTGACCTGCACCGCGTCGGCACCCGCGCCTTGGCGCACCTGTTCGGTGCTGCGGCCGGGTGCGCTGATCCGCCCGGTCACCTCGTCGAGCCCGGCCACCTTGAAGTCGACGCCGACGCCGAGCGCGGTGGCCGCCTCGGCCGCTTCCTGCACGGTGACGTCCTGCGGCGGCTTGTTCTTGGTCGCCGCGGCGACGGTACGGAACAGTTCCATCGTGCCGCCCGCCGGGAACAGCCCGGTGAAGGCGATCGGGCCCCTCTCGGTGGCGTAGGAGTTCTGTGCGACCGCGACGACCGCGCCGGTCGAGGGCTGGATGGCCACGACCGTGGCGGGAGTCCCCGCGCTCACCACCGCGTCTTCAGCGGCGCGCTGTAGACGCTGGTCCATCGTCGCGGCGATGTCCGGCCCGGAAGGCCCCTGATATCCGGCCACCTGGCTGACGAACCTGCCGTCGGCCTCGAAGATCTGCACACCCCAACCCGCGGTGGCCTCGAGACTGTCCTGCCACACCTTGCGCAGCGCGTCGAGCATCGGCGAGCGCGTCCGCCGGTCGGCCGAGATCAGTTTGGGCTGCTTCTCCATCACCACGCCGGGCACCTTGGCCATCCGTGGTTCCAGGATCGCGAAATCCCCGTCGCGCAGGTTCACCGCGACGATCGGCTGGCCCTGCGAGCCTGCCAGCTGCTGCATCAGTGCAGGCCCGGTGATCAGCGGCGCCACCGGTTCGATGGCGTCGGCGAGTGCGTTGGTGGTACCGACGAGATCGCCGGTGCGGCTCGGGTCGATCTTGATGACATTGAGCGTCTGCTCGGTCATCAGCGCCTCACCCGGCAGATCGACGACCTTCGGGGGCGGCTTCGCGGTCGTGCGCACGAGCTTGACGGTGCGGTTGTCCGTCAATTGCGGCATCACCACCGCGGGCTCCCAGGAGATCCGCCAGCCGATGGCGAGCTTGCGGACGGTGCCCTGCAGTGTGTAGGTCCAGTCCTTCTTCTCGCCGAAGTTCCAGGCGACCTCCATGCTGAAGATCGCCGACTGCTTGTCGAGGTCGATCACCTGGGATGCGTCGTAGTCGACGGTGCCCGATTGCAGGCCCTCGAACATTTGCTTCAAGGTTGCCGAAGCGGCGGCGGGGTACGAGGTCAGGTCGGCGGCCTTGCCGTAGTCCTGTTCATCGAGGAGCTCGGTGAACCGTTGGACCACCGTCTCCGACTCGCTCGTCTTCCCACCCACTCCGCACGAGCACAGCGCGATGGCGAGGGTCGCAACCCCCGCGATCGCCATTGCGCCCCGGACGCGAAAGCGGCGGGATCCCCACACATCCATATCGCCCACTCTTCACTCTTGCCACTCCGGTAACGAATACACCGTACCGGAAGTTGACCTGTCTCCAATGCCCCGGTCAGTCGGGATACTCCCCGACCTCGACACCTCGATTGTGCCGGAAATCTCGCCCCGATGAGGGTCCGTTTTCCAACCTCGCCCAGTAAGCGGCAACAACTGCTGTGTCAACCGTACCGACAGCCGCGCCAGCTGGTGCGGATCTCCCATTTGTCCGGCGATTCAACGCGAGGGTACCCAAGCCCGTCTCCATCCAACCGCGCGGCATCAGCTTTACCGAGTCGGTACGCACCCGTTCACGCAGAGCGGAATGCAGTGCGCCGATATCGGCGTAATCTTGTAATCAACGCAACATGCACTACAGAGACAGCAGGTGATTTCCATGCGGAACGATCGACGCGAGCGCGGATTCGGCCGACCCGGCGGTTGGCAGCAAGCCGACCTTCCCGATCCCGCCGACGCCCCCGACTGGTTCGCCGGACGGTTGCCCGCCGACTGGTTCACCGGGCCGGTGGACATCGAGATCGACCGCGACGAGATCGTCGTGGTCGGCGAACTGCCCGTCCCCGGCGACGCGAGCACCTCGACAGCCACCAAAGAAGGCGCACTCGCCCGCTTCCGCGAGTCGACCCGCCCGGCCCGCATGCAGATCGCCGACGAGGCCCAGCGCCGTTACGGCCGCAGCGTCGCCTGGGGCGTGCGTGTAGACGGTGAACGAATCCTGTTCACCCACCTGGCCGTGCCCGTGATGACCCGCCTACGCCAGCCCGAACGCCAAGTCCTCGACACCCTCATCGACGCAGGCGTAGCCCGCTCCCGCGCCGACGCCTTGGCCTGGACGGTCAAACTCGCAGGCAAACACGCCGAAACCTGGCTCGCCGAACTCCGCGAAGCCATGCGCAAGGTCGACGACCTGCGCTCGGAGGGTCCGACCGGCTTGTGACTTACAGTGGCCTGCATGGGAGATTCCGTCCAGGCCACCGGTCCGATCCTCGTCATCAACGGACCGAACCTGAACATGCTCGGGACCCGCCAGCCCGAGATCTACGGCGCCGACACCCTCGACGACGTCGTCGCACTCTGCGAACACACCGCCGCCCGATTCGACCGCAAGGTCATCGCATTCCAGTCCAATCACGAGGGCGCGCTGATCGACCGGATCCAGCAGGCCCGCGGCGAGGTGACGGCCATCGTCATCAACCCCGGCGGCCTCACCCACACCTCGGTCGCACTGCGCGACGCCCTGGTGATCCCCGAGGTGCCGATCGTCGAGGTGCACATCAGCAATGTGCACGCGCGCGAGGAGTTCCGGCACCACTCGTTCGTCTCCCCGATCGCCACCGCGGTGATCGCCGGGCTGGGAATTCACGGCTATGCCGCGGCCATCGAGTTCTTGAGCAAGCCATAGGCCGGTCCGCCTCGGCGTGATCACGCGATACGGAAAACCGGGAATCCGGGGGCGATAGCGGTGAGCTGTTCATCCGTCGCGTCCTTGGTGAGGCCCTCGAAGAACTTGCCGACCTCCCAGCCCCACTTCTCCAGGTAGAGCCGAAGCAGCGGCACCTTGTCGGCGTCGGCGACCTCGGTGGCGGTGAACTGCTCGGTCTTGCGGCCGAGGCGCAATTCGCCGTCGCCCGCCACGCGCAGATTGCGCACCCACTGCACGTGCCCACGCGGCGCGACCAGGTAGCGCTCGCCGTCGGCAGCCGTCATCACGTTGACCATGGTGGTGCGCCATTCACCGCTCTTGCGGCCCCGCACGGCCAGCAGCCGCGAACCCATGATGCTGATCCCCAGCTTGGGCAGCAGGTTGGCGATCTTGTTGACGATCGGATCGATGCCGGTCGGGGGGAGGTGGCGAGTCGCGTTGTCCATGTTGATCACTCCTGAAACTGTGAGCACTGCTCTCTGTTGAGTACAAGCATGCACTTCAGAGCGACCTAAAGTCAAGAGCAGTGCTCACAGTTTTGAAATGTCCTTTCTCAGCGAAGCATTGCCGCGATGATATGTAGTACGTATGCTACAAATCATCGAAGGTCGATGACTGGGAGGACTCATGACTTCGAACAACAACGTCGTTCTCGATGTCGCGCAACTACGGATGCGATACGACGAGACAGACGTCCTGCACGATGTGACTTTTCAAGCGAAGCGCGGGGAAGTGCTCGTCATGCTCGGGCCCAACGGCGCGGGCAAAACCACCACGATCGAGATCCTCGAGGGGTTCCGCAGGAGGTCGGCCGGCCTGGTCGAGGTGCTGGGGGCCGATCCCGAACACGGTGACGAACTCTGGCGCGCCCGCATCGGCGTCGTGCTCCAATCCTGGCGTGACCACGCGAAATGGCGAGTGCGCGAGCTGCTCGGCCACCTCGGTGGGTATTACAGCCCGTATTCCACGGCACGGGTCACCCGACCGTGGGACACCGATGAACTCATCGAGCTGGTCGGGCTCACCGAACAGCGTGACGCGAAGATCGCGACCCTGTCCGGGGGACAGCGACGCAGACTCGACGTGGCGATCGGCATCGTCGGCCGACCGGAACTGTTGTTCATGGACGAACCGACCGCCGGCTTCGACCCCGCCGCCCGGCGCGACTTCCACGACCTGGTGCATCGTCTGGCCGATCTGGACGAGACCACCGTCCTGCTCACCACCCACGACCTGGACGAAGCCGCGAAACTGGCCGACCGGATCCTGATCCTCGCCGGTGGTCGGATCATCGCCGACGGCTCTCCGGAGGAGCTCAGCGCCGCCACCGCGGGCGAGGCCGAGGTGCGCTGGACCAGTGAGGGCCAACGCTTCGTCCACACGACGACCGAGTCGACCAAATATGTCCATGAACTGTTCAAACAGCACGGCGAACTGATCGAGGACCTCGAGGTACAGCGCGCGTCGCTGGAGGACACCTACATGGCGCTGGTCCGCCGTTTCGAATCCGACACGACCGCCAAACCCGTTCGTTCACTGCAGGAGGTCACGCGATGAATCCCACGCTGGTAGCGGTCAGGGGCGGCCTGGCGGCGATGTGGATCGAACTGCGGCAGCTGTACACCAACGGAACGAGCCTGATGGCCCAGTTCCTCACTCCCACACTGTTTCTGATCGCGATCTTCTTCCTGCGCGACCGGGCCTACCAGGACACCGGGCTGTCACTCGGCGAACTCGCGGTGCCCGGCCTGCTCGGCAGCATCATCGCGTTCAACGGCCTGTACGGCATCGCCGAAGTCCTCGCTCTCGACCGGGAGGACGGAACCCTGTTGCGCGCCAAGACAATTCCGAACGGCATCCTGGGCTACTTCATCGGCAAGGTCGGTACCACCGCGGGCGCGGTACTCGTACAGCTGGTGGTGGTGCTGACCCTCGGCGCCGTGATCGTCGGTGGACTGTCGATGCCCGGCGGCGCCGCGATCACGCTGACGTGGGTGATCGTGCTCGGCCTGCTGGCCACCTTGCCGATCGGCGCCATCCTGGGCGGGTTGATCGTCGGCGCCCGCGACATCTTCCTGCTGACATTGCCGCTGATGGGGCTCATCGCCATCTCCGGCATCTGGTACCCGGTCACCGCGCTTCCCGGCTGGATCCAGAGCCTGGCCCAACTCTTCCCGATGTATTGGCTCGGCCTCGGCATGCGCTCCGCACTGCTGCCCGCCGAGGCGGCGGCCATCGAGATCGACGGGTCGTGGCGGCACCTCGAGACCGCCGCGGTGCTCGGCGTATGGTCGATCGTCGGGTTGTTGCTCGCGCCGATCGTGCTGCGGCGAGCGGCCCGCCATGAGTCGGGATCCAGCGTGGCCGTCCGCCGCGAGAAAGCGATGCAGCGTGCCTTCTGAGGTCATCTACAACCGCATCGCGATGTTGCGTGCCGAGCGCGGCATCTCGCGGCGGGACCTGGCCGAAGCGCTCGGCGTCCACTACCAAACCGTCGGCTACCTCGAACGCGGCGAATACAGCCCCAGCCTGCACCTCGCCCTGCGGCTCGCGGCCTATTTCGAGGTAGCGGTGGAGGTGGTGTTCTCCACCGAGCCGTTCCCGAGATTGGGATCGGGCGCCGAGACCGCGTGAACACCTGAAACCGTTCGGCACCATCGCGCCGAACGGTTTCGGTGTGTCAGCCGCGAAATATCCGGAACGTCGATTCAGGGGCGCCGACAGCTCGCTCCCAGTACGACGAAACCGACTCGGCCAGAACAGTATCCACGCCGACCGCGGCGCCGGTTTCCACTACATGGCGCGCGCCGGCCGCCATCATCCGCAGATACGCCGGATCGGCCGAACCACTGTCGTCGACCGTTCCCGCCCACGCGGCGTACAACTCGGCGACGCTGCCCAGCGAACGCTGGGCGTACGGCACGAACCGATCTATCGAGGAACCGGACCGATCGACAATCGCCAGCGCCTGTTCGTAGCCGAGCATCAACGGCAGGAACAGGGCGAGCATGGCCTGGTAGAAGACCTGGGCCGCGCCGTCATCCGCACTCAGGTACTCCATTTCCGCCAACAGCCGCAACGACTCGCGTTGACCCTCGAAGACCTCTGGTCGACCGCTGTAGAAGATGTAAGCCGCCGGGCCCGCCAGCTCGTGCGGCTGCGCCATCACCCCACCGGCGAGAAATTCGCCACCACGAGCCCGGACGAACGCCGCGCCCTGCCGAGTCCGCTGCGGCGAATCCGAGGACAGGTTGACCACCACCTTGCCGGTCAGATCGACGGAGCCGAGAACCTCGTCCATCGCGTCGTAGTGGGTCAGGCTGAGCACGATGAGCTCGGCGGCGGCCACCGCGTCGGCGACGGTCTCGGCGCGCTGGGCACCGAGACCGTCTGCTTTGTCGGGGGTGCGGTTCCAGACCGTCACGGTGACACCCGCGGCGAGGTAGGTGCGCACGATCTGCTGTCCCATCGGGCCGAGGCCGATGACAGTGACCGCATCGGCCGCTCGGCCGGAAGCCTGCATCAGGACGCCTCGCCGCGGAACAGGGCGAACGGCGAGATCTGCTTGCCTGTCGCCTCGGAGGCGGTGACGGCCTTGCGCCAGAACGACTGGGCGAGGTGGGACAGGCTCGCGTCGACGCCTGCTTCTTCGCTGGCGTCGATGATGTGCTGGGCGCCGGCGTCCATCATCTTCAGGTGCGCGAGGTCGGCGAAGCCGCCCGCCTTGTTCGCCTCGGCGAACTGTTCGATGAAGAACGGGTAGGCGCCGGCGGAGCGGACGGCGAACGGTACGAACTGGTCGATGCTGTGGCCGGAGTTCGCGATCATCGCCGACGCCTGGTCGAACGCCAGCAACCAGGGGTGGAAGGTGATCAGCAGGGCCTGGTAGAAGATCTGGGCCAAGCCGTCGTCGGCGCCGAGGTATTCCTGCGGGCTGAGCGGGCGCAGCAGTTCGGCGTGGGCGTCGAAGACTGCCTTCGGACCGCTGTAGAAGATGTAGGACGAGGGATGGACGATATTGTCGCCCGCCGACATCACGCCGCCGGAGAGGAATTCGGCGCCGCGCTCACGAACCCATGTCGCGCCTGCCCGTGCCTTGTCCGGTGAATCGGAGGACAGATTGACGATGACCTTGCCGGGCAGCTGGTCGACGGCCTGGCCGAGCACGTCGTACATGGCGTCGTAGTGGGTGAGGCTGAGCACCGAGACCTCGTTGGCCGCCAGCGCCTCGGCCACCGTGTCGGCACGCTTGGCGCCCGACGCCACCAGCGCGTCGACCTTGGCGGTGCTGCGATTCCATACCGTCACCTCGACACCTGCTTCGAGGAACGCCTTGACCATGGCCTGGCCCATCGGGCCGAGACCGAGAACGGAAACGGAACGGGAAGTGGTCTGCTCGGACATTGTGTGGCCCTTCGATTCTCGCTACGGATTGGTTCGGCGCCGCTTTCCATGGTGTCCGCGCGGGTATCGTTCGGGAAGACCGAACGTTCGGGTGTGGTTGCTTACCTAGAGGTTCGAAATACGGTCAGAAGGGTGCGCCGAAGATGAGCAGTGACGCAGATCACGATGTGTGTGGCATGAGCCTGGCTATCGACGTCGTCGGCGGTAAATGGAAGCTGCACCTGATGTGGGTGCTCGGCGCCGGGCCGCAGCGATTCGGCCGGATCCGGCGGCTGCTCGACGGCGTGAGCGAGAAGGTGCTCGCCGAGAACCTGCGTCATCTGGAGAGCTCCGGCGTGGTGCACCGCGAGATCTTCCCCGAGATCCCCCCACGCGTGGAGTACTCGCTCACCCCGCTCGGCGAGACCCTGCGCCTCGCCTTGGCACCGCTCGAAACCTGGGGCGATGAGCACCGCGCGGTGCTGGCCACCGCTACCCGGCCACCCGCCCCGGCGTCTTCGCCATCCCCGATCGCGCTGTAACTACCTGCGCTTCACCGTGCTTCGCGCACGCACGCTGTCATTTCAAGTGCTCCATGGCGATTCGCTCGCCGATTCGTTCGAGTAGGCGCGCCGCGGCCATGATCGAGCGCGCGGGATCGGGCTCCAGGTCGCTGAGCGGATAGCAAGCGGCGAACCCCGCGGCTCGAATCTCACCGGGCGACAACAGGGTTCGACCTACCGCTGCGACCACCGGCACCCCCGCCTTCTTGGCCGCGGCCGCGACCCCGACCGGCGCCTTCCCGTGCATGCTCTGGTGATCCAGCGAGCCCTCACCGGTGACGACCAGCGTGGCCCCGTCGATCAAGTCCGTGAATTCCAGCAGCTCGAGCAGCACATCGATCCCGCTGCGTACCTGCGCCCCCAGCACCGCGAGCACCCCGAACCCCGTGCCACCCGCCGCCCCGGCCCCGCCGATCTCGGCATACCCCGTACCCAGCACCGCCGCCCAGTTGGTGAGCCCTGCTTCGAGTTTCACCATCTGCCGTGGGTTGGCCCCCTTCTGTGGCGCGTACACCGCAACAGCACCGGCCGGTCCGAGCAACGGATTGTCCACATCGCAGGCAAGCGTGAACAGCGCCGTCGAGACCGCCGGATGCAACCCGGCTCGATCCACCGAGGCAACCTGCGCGAGCATCGCGGCCACATCCGCGACCCCCGCCAATTCCCGCCCCTCCCGATCGAGCAACCGCAACCCGAGCGCCCGCAACAGCCCCGCCCCGCCGTCGGTCGAAGCACTCCCGCCGAGCCCGAGCACGATCTCCCGAGCCCCCGCGTCGAGCGCATGCGCGATAGCCACCCCCAACCCGAACGTGTCGGCCCGGAGCGGGTCGAGCCGCCCACCGGGCAACTTCACCAGACCGACGGCCGCCGCCAACTCCACCACCGCGACATCTCCCCGCACCGCGTACACCGCCGTCGAAGCCTCCCCTGTCGGCCCGGGCGCGGCCAGCTCCACTCGCTTCCACCCCGACGCCACGAAGGCGTCGACCATCCCGTCGCCGCCGTCGGCCACCGGCACACACCGCACCTGCGCCCTCGGCGCCCGCCGAGCAATCCCCCGTCCCAACGCCTCAGCAACCTCCGGTGCCGAAAGCGAACTCTTGAACTTGTCCGGTGCAAGCACAACAAGCGGTCCACGAGTCATCCCGACATCTTCCGCCTTGAGACCAAAACCCGCATCCCCGCAGTTCCAGCCACCCTCAACGCCCTGAGTCCGCCGTGACCGCACTACCGAACCTCCTGGGACTACCGATCAACAAGGGCCGACACCGAACAACACGGTAGCGTCGACCTATGGCGACCGAGGTCCGCAACAACACCGCGCTAGAGCGGTTCGAACTCACCGCCGACGGTCAACCCGCCGGCTACATCGAATACCAGGACACCGGCGACGAACGCGCGCTCGTCCACACCGAGATCTACCCCGGCTTCGAAGGCCGGGGCCTGGCGAACATCCTGGTCGAGTCCGCACTCGACGCCAGCCGCGACCAAGGCTTCAGCGTGCTGCCGATGTGCCCGGTGGTGCTGCATTTCATCAACACCCATCCCGACTACATCGCCTACGTCCCGCAGCGAGCCAGGGAGCTGTTCGGCCTACCTCAGTAGTGCGCGACGGCCCCGTCGACGGCCAGTTGCAGCTCTTCTTTGATGAGCCTGGCGATGTCGGCGGGCCGCTGCGGCACCTCGAGGATCGGCGCCCGGAAGTAGGCGACCCCGGACACCACGTCGGCAGCAGTCGTTTCGACGGCCGCGTCGCGGTCTCCGTAGTTCATCCCGATGGCGATCACCGCGGGCGCGGCGCCCAGTTTGGCCGCACGGAACGCGATGTGCCCGATCCCGCTACCGACCGCCTGCACCTTGGTGTGATCTACCTCATTGCAGGTGCCCTCGGGGAAGATCGCGAGGTGATCACCGGCGGCCAACCGCTGCGCGCACACATCCATCATCCGCTGACCTGCGGCATTGACCGCCCGGATCCCATGATCCTTGCCGCGGAACACCGGGATCCCGCCCATCATGTCCACCTTGCGGCGCTGCTCGGGATCGAGAAAGAGCTCGTCCTTCGCCAGCACCCGCACCCGCCCGATCTTCGAGCGCAACGGTGACCGCCATGCCGTGGCCGCGACCGTGTACGGGTCGCTGGTCGACAGATGGTTGATCGCGTAGATCACCGGCCGCCCACTGCGGACCAGTGCCTTCAACTGCTGCTTCGCACCCTCGGCGAACACCACGCGCGGCTGGAACCGCCGGGCCAACACCGCATACGAGGCCAGCGCCTTCCACCTGTTCTGCTGATGGCGCAGGTAGTAGTCGTACACGGCGTCGTTGTCGTCGAGCAGGACTTCGGGCAAGTGCATAGCGAGACCCTACCGGGCGATCCCAGAGGCCCCGCGCGCGAGGATTTCCGATTCCGATCCGGTCCGCGGGAAGCGCGCACCGGCGCTGAAAATGCGATGATGACTCGGTGGCAGGCGGAGACGACCCGGACGAGCGGCGGACTCGCGACGGGCACGGTGACGATCGGCGGCGCGGTCAGCCCGCGGTGAACGTCCGCGCGGGCAACCTGCTGGTGTCCGCGACAGACCTGGTGGAACCTACTTTCCGACGCACCGTCGTGTATGTGATCGAGCACAACGACGCGGGCAGCCTCGGCGTGGTGCTGAACCGGCCGAGCGAGACCCCGGTCGTCGATGTGCTGCCCGCCTGGGCCGACCTGGCCGCCAGCCCGACCGACCTCTACATCGGTGGGCCCGTCAAACGCGATGCGGCGCTGTGCCTGGCGGTGCTGCGCACGGGCGTCGACATCTCCGATATCCGCGGGCTGCGCCGGGTCGACGGCCGCGTGGTGCTGGTCGATCTGGACGCCGACCCCGCCGAGATCGGCCCGCTCATCGAGCAGATCCGGATCTTCGCCGGATACGCGGGCTGGTCGATGGGCCAGCTCGACGGCGAACTCGACAACGACGACTGGATCGTGGTCTCGGCGCTGCCGTCGGACCCGATCGCCACCGACCGCCACGATCTGTGGGCCGCGGTGTTGCGGCGTCAGCCGTTGCCGCTGGCGCTGCTGGCGACACACCCGATTGAACTCGAACGCAACTGACACCGTTACTCCTTCGACGAGCAGGAGTGACACATGAATTACGACGAGCAGTGATCAGGGCCGCCGATGAACGATGGTCGCGACGAATTGATGCGTGCGCTCTACGCCGAGCACGCACCCGCCCTGTGGCGTTTCACCCTCGGGCTGGTGCGCGATCCCGGCCGGGCCGAGGACATCGTGCAGGAGACGCTGCTGCGCGCCTGGCAGCGCCCCACCGTGCTGGAACAGACCGAAACCTCGCCGCGCGCATGGTTGTTCACCGTGGCTCGTAATCTCGCGGTCGACGAGCATCGCAGCGCAAGGCACCGTCGCGAGTTCGGCACCGACACCCCGCCGGAGCAGGTGAGTCCCGACCAGTCCGATCGCGCGCTCGACGGCTGGCTGGTGGCCGACGCGCTGAGCACATTGAGCCCGGATCATCGCGAGGTGATCGTGCGGGCCTACTATCGCGGCCTCGGCATGGCCCAGATCGCCGACGAATTGGGTATCCCACCGGGAACGGTGAAATCGCGCCTGCACTACGGCATGCGCGCCATGCGGCTGGCGTTACAGGAGATGGGGGTGACGAACCGATGACCGACCTCGCCGACGAGTACAGCACCTGGGACGCTGCCTATGTCCTCGGTTCGCTCGGTGCCGCAGAGCGGCGCGAATACGAGACACACCTGCTCGATTGCGCGCACTGCCAGCAGGCGGTGGCCGAACTGTCCGGGATGCCGGGCATGCTCGGTCTGGTGGACCGCGATACCGCGCTGTCGTTGATCGCATCGCCGGAGCCGGACGCGCCGCAGGTTCCCGACCTGATTCCGTCGCTGGCCGCGGCGGCCGAGCGGCGCAGGCGGCGGCGGCGCTGGATGGGCGTCGGGAGTGCGGTGGCGGCGGCCGCGGCGGCGGTGGCGATCGCGATTCCGGTGACGGTCACCGTGGCGCGCTCGGAGACGCCGACCGAGCAGATCGTCGCCGAACAGCAGATGCAGGCGGTGGAGCAGACACCGGTGAGCGCGCAGGTGAAGCTGGTGCGCGACGGCGACCGCACGCGCCTGGTGATGACCTGCCGCTACGCGCCGAGCGCTTACGGCTCCGGCTACACCCGCACGTACGGGCTGGTGGTGACCGCGGGTGAGCAGCGGTACGAACTCGACCAGTGGCCCGCGGGCCCCGGCACCGAACTGACGGTGGATCGCACCATCGACGCTCCACCGGATTCGATCAGCAAGGTGGAGATCACCTCCGTCGACTCCGGCCGGACCGTCTTGGTCGCCCAGGTCTGAACGCGCGAACGGTCCGGCCTCCTTCATGGAGACCGGACCGTTTGCGCGACAGGCTACTTCGATTGCTTGGCGAAGATCGACTTCGACCAGAGGAAGCCGCCGCCCGCGATCACCGCGCACCAGACCAGTGAGATCCAGCCGTTGGCGCCGACCTCGGTGCCCATCAGCAGTCCGCGCAGCGTCTCGGTGATGGGAGTGAAGGGCTGGTACTCGGCGAACTGGCGCATCCCGACCGGCATCGTGTCGGTGGCCACGAGGCCGCTGCCGAGGAAGGGCAGCAGCACGATGGGAAAGGGTGCGTTGCTGGCGCTTTCGGGAGTGGGCGAGAGCAGACCGAGCGCGATGGCGAGCCAGGTGAAGGCGAACGTCACCAGCGCCAGCAGCCCGAGCGCGCCGATCCACTCGACGACGTTCGCGTTCGGCCGGAAGCCGACCAGCATCGCCACGGCGGTCATCGCGACAACGCCCGCCATCGCCTGGACGAGCGCACCCAGCACGTGTCCGGTGAGTACCGACGACTGCGAAATCGCCATCACCCGAAATCGATTCACGATCCCCTTGCTCGCGTCGGTGGCGATCGAGACCGCCACCGACACCGTCAGATAGGCGGGCAACAGCAACATCATGCCCGGCGCGAGATAGTCGATATAGCTACCGCCCGAGGACTTCTCGAGCGCCCCACCGAAGACGTACTTGAACACCAGCATCAGCACGATCGGCATGATGATGATGCTGAAAGTCATGCTGGGATAGCGCTTGACGTGAATCATGTTGCGCCGCAGCATCGTCATCGTGTCGGCGAAGGCGTAGGACTTGGACTTGGTCGGTGTGGTCATCGCAGTGACTCCTGCTCGATGGTGGCGCGGCCGGTGAGGGTGAGGAAGACGTCGTCGAGGTTGGGGGTGTGCACCGAAATGCCGCCCGCTTCGATGTTCTCGGCATCGAGCAGATCGAGCACGGAGCGCAAGGAACGCACGCCGCCGTCGCTCGGCACGGCGAGGGTCAACCCGTCGGTGCCCTCGACCACCTTCGCCGTCGACCCGAACGCGCGCTGGGCGGCGACCACGTCGGGCTGATCGGCGAAATCGATGCGGATGTGGCCGCCCGGAATCAGTCGCTTCAGTTCTGCCGCAGTACCTTCCGCGACGATCCGGCCGTTGTCGAGCACCGCGATGCGATCGGCCAGGTGGTCGGCCTCCTCGAGGTATTGGGTGGTGAGAAAGACGGTGACGCCGAGATCGTCGACCAGGCCGCGGATGATGTCCCAGATCGAGCGGCGACTGCGCGGGTCGAGGCCGGTGGTCGGTTCGTCGAGAAAGATCACCCGCGGATCGCCGACCAGCGTCATCGCCAGATCGAGCCTGCGGGTCATGCCGCCGGAATAGGTACTCGCGGGCTTGTCGGCGGCCTCGACCAGGTCGAATCGTTGCAGCAGTTCCTGCGCCAGAGCGCGGGTCTCGTGGCGCGGCAGGTGGTTCAGGTCCCCCATCATGTGCAGGTTCTCGCGGCCGGTCAGCAGCTCGTCGACCGCGGCGAACTGCCCGGTGACGCCGATCAGCTCGCGTACCCCGCCTCGGTCGGTCTCCACATCGTGGCCGCCCACGGTGCACTCCCCCGCATCGCCTGCGATCAGCGTGGTGAGGATCTGCACGGTGGTGGTCTTGCCCGCGCCGTTGGGGCCGAGCAGGGAGAAGACAGTGCCCTCGGCGACGGTGATGTCGATGCCGTCGAGAACAGTTTTGTCGCCGTAGGCCTTGCGCAGGCCGCGTGCGGTGATGGCCGAGTTGACCATGATCGTCCCTTTCCACAGGATTGCATTAATTACTGCGAATATGTGCATGAGTTATCGACACAGCCCCCAGGGGCTGCGGTTCGGGTGTGATGTGCGGTTGTGGTCGAGGAGTTAGATGTCGAGTTCCTCGATCTGCGGGTGCGCGGTGATGTCTTCGACCTTGCGGTAGAGCTTGTCGGGCACGCGATCCTTCAGGTCTTTCAGGTCGTCGAGGATCTCGTACTCGTAGTCGCCCCAGTCCCACGGCCGGTCACCGATGCCGAACATGCGGCGCCAGTATTTCCAGTCCTTCATGTCGCCCGCGGCGTCCCCGGTCGGATATTCCGACCACAGCGCCGAGTGCGTGTGGAGCACGAGCTTGCCCTTGCGGCTGCGGTAGACCTGCTGGTGCAGCACCTGCTTGTCGCCGACATCGCGCCATTCGCCCAGCAGCACGCCCTGGAAGCGCACCTGCCGGACGCCGTCGCGACCCACCTGCAGCACGACCTCCTCGAAGCCGGCCTCACGTCCTTCTTCCAGCTCGATGAGCCTGCGCAGGGCGCTGACCACGGTGCTGGAGAGGTTTCCGCCGACAAGCTCCTGAGCCCGCTGGAACACGGGGAGATCGTCGTCGGCTACGTAGATCGTCTTGTTGGGCATGAACTCACTATACGTATATGTGTACGTACACACAAGGGGTGGTTTTCCCCCACCCTCTGAACTCCCCCTCGGCGCGCCTCGTAACCACATCAGACGCGGTGCACAGCGGCGTCACATCTCGTCGCGGAGAAGGAGGGCCGATGCCGGACAGAGTGGTGGACTACCTGGTACGAACGGTAGCCGACCGGGGAGTCACCCAGATCTTCGGCGTGGACGGCGCCAATATCGAGGACCTCTACGACGCGATCTTCGACGCGGGCGGTTCGCCCACCGGCATCGTCGCCAAACACGAGTTCTCGGCGGCGACGATGGCTGACGGCTATGCGCGCAGCACCGGCGGGATGGGTGTCGTGGCTGCCACTTCGGGCGGTGGGGCGGTGAATCTTGTTGCCGCACTCGCCGAATCGTTCACCTCTCGAGTGCCGGTGCTGGCGTTGATCGGGCAGCCGCCGACCAGCCTGGAAGGTCTCGGCGCGTTCCAGGATTCGAGCGGCTTGTCCGAATCCATCGACGCGGCAGCGCTGTTCGCGACGGTCAGTAGGTACTGCGCTCGCGTGACCGACCCGATCGAGCTGCCCGATCAGCTCGCTTCGGCGATCGCGGCCGCGGAAAGTGGCGGACCGGCGGTGCTGCTGATTCCGAAAGATATTCAGCAGCAGGCGATGCCGGATGCCCTCGTCGTGCGGGAGTTCGACACCGCTGCGGCCACATCCGACGGAGCACAGCTCGATCGAGCCTCGCCGAGCTCCGCGACAGTGACTTCCCCGCACACCATCGCCACCGAACTCGCCGACGCCCGGCGCACAGGAAAGGTGGTGATCATCGCCGGTGATCAGGTCGCCCGCGACGATGCCCGCACTGAACTCGCCGAATTGGTCGCCACGCTCGACGCCGCCATCGGCTTGGCCCCCGACGCCAAGGACGTGTACTCCAACACGGGCCCCGGCTACTGCGGTGTCGCGGGCAGCATGGGTCATGCCGAGCTGGTCGAGGCCCTCTCGGCGGCAAGCGCCTGTCTGCTCGTCGGCACCCGCCTCCCGGTCACTGCCCGCGCCGGGCTCGACGCCGCCCTCGCCGACCTATCTGTACTCAGCGTCGGCGCACGCGCGCCGTACCTCGCAGCGACCCACGCCACCAGCGCGGATCTCGCGGCGACCATCACCACGCTGCTGGCCGACATCGGCGCGGGGTCGACTACGAGCCCGCGTTCCGCCGAGCTCACGCCGATGGCAGTCCCCGAAGCGGCGGGCCCCGGGCTGCGCTATCGCACCGTCGTCGAGGCGATTCAGCGCGCGCTGCCCGATGGCGCGGATATTTTCGCCGACGCGGGTAACACCGGCGCCTCGGTGGTGCATTACCTACGGGTACCCGAGGGCGGACGGTTCACGGTCGCACTCGGGATGGGCGGAATGGGTTACGCCTTCGGCGCGGGTATCGGTTCCGCGTTCGCCCGCCGCGCCGCGCCCGACGGCTCGCACCGCACTGTCGTCATCGCAGGTGACGGCTCGTTCTTCATGCACGGCATGGAGATTCACACCGCGATCGAACACGACCTGCCCATCACCTTCGTGGTGTTCAACAACAACGCGCACGCCATGTGCGTCACCCGGGAACAGCTCTACTACCGGGATCGCTACAGCTTCAACCGTTTTCAACCGTCACATCTAGGAGCGGGCATCGCGGCCATGTTCCCCGGGCTGCCGGCCCGCACCGTCTCCGACCCGCACCGGTTGTCCGACGCACTCGACCACAGCTTCGCCGCCACCGGACCCTCGTTTCTCGAAATCCTCTGTGACCCCGACGAAGTCCCGCCGTTTCTGCCCTTCCTGTCCGCCCTCGAATCCTCCAGGAGCACCCCGTGACCACCAGCGCCCTGCCAGCCCTGTCCGACATCCCCGATGAGGTGGTGCCCGGCGTCATCCGCATCGAGAACTCCGATCGGGAGACCACCACGCCGATCATCATGGACATGCTGCGGTCGGTGTATCCGCACGACCAGATCTTCGGCGACTACTGCCCCGTGCAGACCTACATCGCGGCGCCGCCGCGCGAGGTCTACGAGTACCTCGCCGACACCCGCTCGCTCGAGGAGTGGACCTACAGCCTGCGGGGATTCGTCGAAACCGCCGAACCCGGCCTGTGGCTGTCCTACGACCGCCTCGGTGACGCGACCAAGTGTTTCACCCGCACCGTCGTCCATCCCGACGCGATGACCGTCGACTATCACTGCGCGTGGGACCAGTCCGAGCACCTCTGGATGATCTATCTGATGCGGGTGGTCGACGCCCAGGTGGTGTTCAACAAGCCGGGTTCGGTGGTGACGTGGGTCAACTGCAAGCACCCCTTCTACGACGAAAACGGTTATCCCGAAACAGCTCCGCCGAAACGCCCGGTCTGGGTCGGCGATTTCTGGGAGATGTTCTCCGCCGGACACCAGCTCGAGCTGGACAACCTCAAAGCCATTTGTGAATACCGCGCGGCCAACGGGCTGCCGATCAAGCCGGAGTGGATGCAGTGAATATGCCGCAGGTGAGTCTGGTCGATGTCGCGAGCTATCTGCCCGGCGACCCCGTCCCGACCGATTACTTCACCCAGTTCTCGCGTTCGGAGCGGATGGCGAAGAACGTGATGTTCCGTTCGCCGACCGGCCGCCATCACATCGGACGCGACGAAACCGCCGTCGACATGGCCGAGCAGGCTTTCGCCGTGCTGCGCGAACGCCACGGCGCCGATCTCGCCGCCGAGATCGACATCATCATCACCCACACCCAACTGCCCGATAATCCGGTGCTCGGCGCCGGGCCCGAACTGGCGCGCAGGCTCGGGGCGAAACCCTCGCAGGTGCTCGATGTGCACAACAGCGGTTGCGCGGCGTTCGTCCAGATGATGGCGATGGCCCGGATGATGATGGCGACCAGCGACGCCAAGACCGCGCTGATCGTCGCCGCGCAGAATTGTGCGGGCCCCGTGTTCACCCAGCCCGATATCCGGAAGCTGGCGCAGGCGCCGGTGCCGGGTGACGGTTGCGGCATCGGCCTGCTGCGCAAGGACGATTCAGGCCCGATCCTCGATATCGAAACCCGCACCTATCCCGAATTCGCCGGTGACATGGACTTTTCCACGAACGGCACGCGCAAGTACTGGGAGCCGGGCGAGGGACAGGGCTGCGTGAGCTTCTCCGAATCCAAGATCACCAAGGTGTTCGCGCGCGGCAATCGCTTGGTACCCGAGGTGGCGCTGGAGGTCTGCAAGCGGATCGGGGTGAAGAGCAGCGATATCGACACCTTCGTCACCAATCAGCCCAATCGGCTGTTCCTGCGCAACTGGCACGATGCGCTGGAACTGCCCGCCGAACGTCACCCCGATACGTTCGATCAGTGCGGAAACCTTTTCGCCGCAGGCATTCCCGTGACTCTCGACGCGGAGAACCGGGCGGGCCGATTGCGCAACGGGTCGGTGGTGTTGCTGTCGGCGTTCGCGCACGCGGGTGACTTCGCCGGCGCGGCGGCGATTCGCTGGGGCGCCGCGCGATGACTGTGCGGCTGGTGGAACCGACGATCCCCTCCCGTCAATTCCACAACACTGCGATACCGACACTGTTCGACCTCGGTCTCAGCGAGAATCCGTTCCCACCATTGCCTTCCGTGCTGTCGGCGGTGAATACCGCACTGACCCATGCCAACCGGTATCCGGAGTTTCTTCCGGAAGAACTGCCGCGAGTCATCGCCGATCACCTCGGGGTCTCACCCGACGACGTGGTGGTCGGCGCGGGGGCCACCGGTGTCGCCATGCAGGTGATGCGGGCACTCGGCAGCGGTGAACTGCTCACCAGTACACCGACTTTCGACGGCTACCCGATCATGGCCGACATGGCCGGGATGACGCTGGTCCCGATCCCCCTCGACGTCGGCGGCAATCAGGACCTCACCGCCATGCGCCGCTCGGTGAACCGGCGCACCTCCCTGGTCGTGCTGTGCCGCCCCCACAACCCCACCGGCACCGTGCTCGACGCGGCGGCCGTCCGTTCCTTCCTCGCCGCGATTCCCCGCCGCGTGCCCGTTCTGCTCGACGAGGCGTACGTCGAATTCCTCGATCCGGCAGACCGTCTCGACATTCGCACCCTGCTGCACCGCCACCCGAATCTGCTGATCCTGCGCACCTTCTCCAAGGCGTACGGATTGGCCGGACTGCGGATCGGCTACTGCGTGGGCCGCGGAAAGCTGATCGAACGAATCCGCCACCAGCAGTTGCCCTTCGGCACCCCCACCGCGTCCGTCGCCGCGGTGCGGGCCGCCTACGCGGCAGGCACGGAACTTCGCGACCGCGTCGACCGCATCAACGGCGAACGCGATCTCCTGCGAATCACTTTGCGAGCCTGTGGAATCGATGTGCCCCGCAGTCACGCGAACTTTCTCTACCTGCCCGGACCCGGGGTAGCCACCGCCCTGCGCCGCGCCGGCATCAAGGCAAAGGCCTACCCCGACGGCAGCGCCCGCATCGCGGTCGGCGACCCCGTCGCGGGCCGGGCAGTCCACGCCGCCCTCGTCGACCTGCGGTAGTCAGTTCGACAACGGAACCCGACCCGGTGCGCGCCGGGTCACCACGACCGGGACCTGGATCCTCCACCAGGTCCCGGTCATCCGCGGCTCAGCACCCACCGCCACCACCACAGCCGCCCCCGCCACCGCACCCACTTCCGCCACCGCAGCTTCCCCCACTGCTACCGTCACCGCTGCCACCATCACCGGTTCCGGCGAAACCGGCACCGGCACTACCCCCGGCAATCCATCCCGACCTGCGCGCTTTACCGCTTTTACCTCGCTTCGACCCCAGCACGATCCGAGTGGCGCCCAAGACGAAGAACACCAGCGAGCCGAACAGAATCGCTTCCGTGAACATCCACCCGGATGCCGCTGAAATCAGCCCGACAACCAGCAGAACAAGTGACCCGGCAACGTATTCCCTGCCTCCTCGTAGGTCAGCACGCGTAGCGGCCATCGGAACCTCCTGCGACTCTCGATCCCTCGATTTACCGGTCAGCAGCTACTGCCGCCGCAACTGCTACTACTGCCGCCCCCGCAGCGACTGGACAAGCATGTCGAAACCGAACGTAACCGCGAGTTCTTACAATCCCCTTTCGAAAAACCAGCAGTGCCCCCGCGACAACTTCAGTCGCCGCTGCTTCCGCTCCCGTTCGACCGTGCGCCGACCGACCGGCGCCCGCCTTTCGCCTGCCGCGTCCGCTCCGACACCGCCCGACCGCGCGCCCTGCGGACGGCAGCAGCCTGCCGTTCGTTTCTGGCTTCCGGGCTGGCACCGAGCATGACCAGCCCGAACAACACCAGCACGACCGTGGTCGCCAGCAGGACTGCTCCCGTACCACCCCCGAGCAACAACCCGACTACAGCGACGATGAACGCCAAGACAAAGACCATGGTTCCTCCCCGAGATGAGCATCGCCGCCGACCGACGACACCGAATTGCTTACTGATCCGCCCCGATGACTTTCACTCAGCAGCTGCTGCCGCCACCACAACTACTGCTGCTACCGCCGCCACAACTACTGCTCGACCCGGAATCGCAACTCCCCGACCAACTGCTACCGCCGCTGTCGCTACTACTGCTTCCGCCGCTGGACCAGCTCGTGTCGGCCGAACTCCAACTGCTGCTCGCCCCCGAGCGGTGTCCCCGTTGCCGATTCCATTGCCGATTCCGAGCCCGCGCCAGCTCCCGTGCCTGTCGATTCGCCGCGATCCGCGCGCGCCTTTCCGGTCGCCCCGCCGGATCGGACACCTGCTGAACTATCGCCAGAATGGCCATGACCGGCACGGTCACGATTCCCACCACGCCGACCATTCCGACAAGAAGCGCGAGAACAGTGGTGACTACATCGCTGATGCTCATGGACCCCTCCTACCTGGATCGGTATGTCGAGGGAGACCGTAACCGCGAGTCCTTGCAATCTCCTTGTGGCTCAACCACCGTCGAGGCCGCGGTCAGCGATCATTCGCCGCCGCCGCCGCCCCCACAGCCGCCGCCTCCGCAGCTGCTGCTGCCACCCCCACAGCCGCCCCCGCCATGTCCGCCGCTGCCGCTGTTTCCACTGCCGCCGTGATGCTGCCCGCCACCGTCACCGAACCAGCTGACCCCGGCCGTAGACGTCCCCGCGGCCCACCACCGTTTCGACTTCCGTGACCCGCCGGGATCGCGAATGGCGAGAATGCCACCGACCACGACGACGACAGCCGCGATCACGAGCATGACGATCCCCGTCACCGTCGAATAGCTGGTAGTGATCACACCGATCAACGCGAGAACGAGCCCCGCCCCGACAACCTTCATGATTCCCCCCGATCAAGGTCCTGCCTCCTGTTGTACCGGAGTGCGAGACCCGCCGCTAGGGGGTTAGTTCGCGGGCGCGCAGGTGTCGCGGATGGAGCAGCCGCCGCAGGAGGAGCCGCAGCCGCCGACCGGAGCCGGAGGCATCAAGGGTTCGACCGTGCGGGCCGCGGCGTTGGCGCCCGCGCCGAGGGTGAAGACCGCGATCACCGCGACCAGCGCGGCTACGCCGACGCCCGCGAAACCACCGGCCACCAGCACGACCAGGCCGCCGGCGAACAGCAGGGCGCCCGCGCCGACGGAGGTGGGGGCGGCGATGCGGTTGGCGATGCGGAAATTGTCGTCGCTGTGCAGCGCGGCTTCCGTCGTGACACCGAGGAAGCGGTTGCGGGGCAATTTGCCGAGCAGTCCGAGCACGCCGGTCGCGATGGCGACCGCGGCCAGCGCGAACAACAGGAGAGCGACGACGACCATTCATGCAGGCTAGCGCACCCGTAAAGACCCGGAATCAGGGCTCCCCGCCGAGGTGACCGGCCCCACACCGCCGGTGCGCGCCGCCGAGACTGCGCGGGACCGGGCGGCCCGTTCTCGGCCCTTGGGAAATCGCCTCGCGTCAACGTTCTACGCTGTTAGACGATGTTTACCGGGGATCGGCGAGAACAAGAAGGCAGGACCGTGCAGGACACTCGTGCAACCGAGACTGACGTACCTCAGCACCGGTACAACGCCGAGCTGGCTGGGCGGATCGAGCGCCGCTGGCAGCAGAACTGGACCGAGCGCGGCACCTTCAACGCGCCCAACCCGGTCGGGCCGCTCGCTGGTGAGACGCCGCCGGACAAGCTGTTCATCCAGGACATGTTCCCGTTTCCCTCGGGCGCGGGCCTGCACGTGGGTCACCCGCTCGGCTATATCGCCACCGACGTGTTCGGCCGCTACCACCGCATGCGCGGCCGCAACGTGCTGCACGCGCTCGGTTACGACGCCTTCGGCCTGCCCGCCGAGCAGTACGCCGTGCAGACCGGCGCGCACCCGCGGGTGACCACCGAGGCCAATATCGCCACGATGCAGCGTCAGCTGGACAGGTTGGGCCTCGGCCACGACCCGCGGCGTTCGTTCGCCACCACCGACCCCGAGTACTACCGGTGGACGCAGTGGATCTTCCTGCGCATCTACAACGCCTGGTACGACCAGGAAGCCGGTCGCGCCCGCCCCATCGCGGAGCTGGAAGAGCAGTTCGCCACGGGTGCGCGTCCGGTTCCCGACGGCGACTGGAACACCATGTCGGCCGCCGAACGCGGCGCGCTGATCGACTCGTATCGCCTGGTGTATCAGTCGGATTCGATCGTCAACTGGTGCCCAGGGTTGGGTACGGTGCTGTCGAACGAAGAGGTCACCACCGATGGGCGCAGCGAGCGCGGGAACTTCCCGGTGTTCCGTAAGCGCATGTGGCAGTGGATGATGCGCATCACCGCCTACTCCGATCGTCTGGTCGACGATCTGGACACGCTGGACTGGCCGGACAACGTGAAGTCCATGCAGCGCAACTGGATCGGGCGCTCGCGTGGCGCACAGGTGCGGTTCGACGCCGATGGCGAGACCATCGAGGTGTTCACCACCCGACCCGACACCCTGTTCGGCGCGACGTATGTGGTGCTGGCCCCCGAGCACGAGCTGGTCGACAAGCTGACCGCCGCAGCATGGCCCGCCGACACCGACGCCCGCTGGACCAACGACAGCGCCACCCCCGCGGAAGCCGTTGCCGCATACCGCAAGTCGATCGCGGCGAAGTCGGATCTGGAACGTCAGGAGAACAAGGAGAAGACCGGCGTCTTCCTCGGCTCCTACGCCACCAACCCGGCCGACGGCACGCAGGTGCCGATCTTCATCGCCGACTACGTGCTGAGCGGCTACGGCACCGGCGCCATCATGGCGGTGCCCGGCCACGACGGCCGCGACTGGGATTTCGCGACCACGCTCGGCCTGCCCATCGTCGAGGTGATCGCGGGCGGCGACGTCAGCGAGGCCGCTTACTCCGGCGACGGCGCACTGGTGAATTCCGGCTTCCTGAACGGACTTCCGGTCGACGAGGCCAAGGCGACCATGATCGGTCACCTCGAAGCCGAGGGCCACGGCACCGGCACCGTCCAGTACAAACTGCGCGACTGGCTGTTCGCCCGTCAGCGGTACTGGGGCGAGCCGTTCCCGATCGTCTACGACGCCGACGGTGTGGCGCACGCACTGCCGGAATCCATGCTGCCCGTGGAACTTCCGGAGATGGAAGACTTCGCGCCGGTCACCTTCGACGCCGACGACGCGAACTCCGAGCCGTCCCCGCCGCTGGCCAAGGCCACCGACTGGGTCACCGTCGAGCTGGATCTGGGCGACGGGCCCAAGCAGTACCGCCGCGACACCAATGTCATGCCCAACTGGGCCGGATCGTCGTGGTACCAGCTGCGCTACGCCGACCCGACCAACGCCGAGACGTTCTGCGCCGAGGAGAACGAGAAGTACTGGCTGGGCCCGCGCACGGCCGAGCACGGCCCGAACGACCCGGGCGGCGTCGACCTGTACGTGGGCGGTGTGGAGCACGCGGTGCTGCACCTGCTGTACGCGCGGTTCTGGCAGAAAGTGCTCTTCGACCTGGGCGATGTGTCGGGCAGCGAGCCCTACCGCCGCCTGTACAACCAGGGCTACGTGCAGGGTTACGCCTACACCGACTCCCGTGGCGCGTACGTGCCCGCCGCCGAGGTCGTCGAGCGTGACGCGAAGTTCTTCTGGACCGCGGCCGACGGCGTCGAGATCGAGGTCGCCCAGGAGTACGGCAAGATCGGCAAGTCGCTGAAGAACGCCATCTCGCCCGACGAGATGTGCGACCTCTACGGTGCCGACACCTTCCGCTTCTACGAGATGTCGATGGGTCCGCTGGACACCTCGCGCCCGTGGGCGACCAAGGATGTCGTCGGCGCGCACCGCTTCCTGCAGCGCGTCTGGCGCCTGGTGGTCGACGAGGAAACCGGCACGGTGAAGGCCACCGACGCCGCACCCTCGGACGAGACCCTGCGCCTGGTGCACCGCACCATCGCCGGCGTCGACGAGGACCTAGCCGCGCTGCGCGACAACACCGCGGGCGCCAAGCTGATCGAGCTCACCAACCACCTCACCAAGAACTACCCCACCGGCGCCCCCCGCGCCGCCGTGGAACCCCTGGTGCTGATGCTCGCCCCGCTGGCTCCCCACATCGCCGAAGAACTGTGGGAACGCCTCGGCCACACCGCATCCCTGGCCCACGGCCCCTTCCCCGCCGCCGACCCGGCGCTGCTGGTCGCGGACTCGGTGGAATACCCGATCCAGGTAAAGGGCAAGGTGCGCAGCCGAATCCAGGTCCCCGCCGATGCCGATTCAGCGGCGATCGAAGCTGCCGCCCTGGCCGACGAGAAGGTCATCGCCCTGCTCGAAGGTCAAGCACCACGCAAGATCATCGTGGTGCCGGGCAAGATGGTCAACATCGTCCCCTGACCTGCGATAACGACTACGGCGAAGCCCCGGAACGATCCCTGACGAAAGTCACATCGCCGGGGCTTTTCCATCAGGCCTGCACCTGGAGAACATCATTGAGCGTGACCATAGCCAGGTTGCGTTCCCTGATGATGTCGACCAGTTGGCCGTAGCAGTGGGTGACCGGGGGGAAATTGGCATGGCCGATGATGATGGTCTGGGCGGCGAAATACTTGTGGGCGCATTCGATCAGGTATTCCTCGGTGATGAGGCCTGAGTCGGAGAGCGAGCCGTACCACATGGTGGGGACGGTGTAGCCGAGGTCGGCGGCCACCTTGTCGACGGTGGCGTTGTGATATCCGAACGGCGGGCGATAGTACGGCGTGCCGTCGACGCCGAAGTTGTTGCGCAGGAACGTTTTCGTGCGACCCAGCTGGTCGGCCACCTCGGTGGTGCTGATCTTGGTCAGGGCGGCGTGGTCCCAGGTGTGGTTGCCGAGTTGGATCTGGCCCGATTCCACCAGCGGGCGCAGCGCGTCGCGGTGGATGGTCCAGGATTCGTAGTAGCCGGTGACGAAGAAGGTGAAGCGGGCGCCGGTGTCCTTTGCCCATTTCACGTAGGCGCCGACGACTTCGGGACTGGCGCCGTCGTCCACGGTGAGCGCCATGGAAAGGCCCTGCCCCGGGAGCGCGGTGATGGGCTTCGGGGGAATGATCGACTTCGGACCGCCCGGTGGGGGCGGGAGCAGGGGCCGGACGGGGTTCGGAGCGGGCGGCGGCGTGGGGATCTCGCCGCCGGAACCGGCCTCGACGGTCTCGCCCTCGGCGGTCGCACAACCGGTCAGCGCCACAGCGGTACCCGCGGCCAACATCGCCAGCATTCGACGTCTATCCACGTACGAAACCCCTACTCGAACCGGGTGCACCTCGCGACATGCCAGGGCACGATCAAATCAGCGGCACGGTACCTACCGAATCCGTCAAACGTCTGAACCAGCGGATACCTCTGTGCGAATTCCAGCGCCGACCCCCTGGACGCAGCTATCGGCGACCATACCGAATCGCCTCGTCGCGGTCAGCGGGGCCGCAACACGATCTCGGTCGGATGCCCGTCACGCGGCGTGTCGAGGGCGGTTCGCACGGCACCGGCCACCGTCTCGGCGGTGAGAAATTCCTCCGGCCGGTACTCGCGGCCCTCGTCGGCGACGATCGCGCGCTGCATATCGGTGTCGATGCGGCCGGGGAACAGTGAGGTCACGCGCAGCGAGGGCTCCTCTTGGCGCAGCGCGTCGGCGAAGGCGCGCAGCCCGAATTTGCTCGCCGCATAGGAACCCCAACCGGGATGCGCGCGCAGCCCCGCTCCCGAATTGATCAACACCACATGCCCGTTCGCGGCGCGCAGCGCGGGCAGCAACACCCTCGTCAGCTCGACGACGGCGATCAGATTGACCTCGAGAGTCTCGCGCCACTGCTCGACCGAGGACTCGGCGACCGTTCCGAGATCGGCGATACCCGCGTTGTGCACGAGGACATCGAGCCGCGAGATCTGCTCGGCGGCCGCCGCCACCGCGGGGTAGTCGGTGAGCGCGACCGGCCAGCCCGTCGCATCGGGCAGCTCGGTGAGAATCGGCTTCAGCGCCTCGGCGGAACGGGCGCCGAGCAGCAGGTCGTGAGTAGGCGAGAGCTCGCGAGCGATCGCGGCACCGAGTCCACGGCTCGCGCCGGTGATGAGAGCGGTCTGGGCGGGAGTACTGGTCACCGTCATACATCCCACGCTAGCGGGCACAGAGATCTGGACACCCTGGCCGTTTCCCCCAGCGGATGACAGCACCGGCTAGTACCGTCGGACTATGACCGATCCCCGGTACAACTACGGACCAGCGGACCCGCAGTACCCACAGAACCAGGGCCAGCCTCAGTACGGCCAGGGCCAGGGCCAGCCTCCATATCCTCAGGGCGAGCCGGAGCCCAAGGTCAATGTGGGCAAGCTGTGGGCGGGCGGTATCGGCACGGCCGTCGTTGCCGCGCTGCTGGTGGTCGTCGCGATCATGCTGATCCGCGGCGTGCTCGGCATCGCGATCCTCTCGCCGGAAGGCGCGGGCGCGTACGGCACCGTCTCCACCACCTCCTACGCCATCGCCGCCGCAGCCGCCGCGCTGCTGGCCACGGCCCTGCTGATGGTGTTGTTGCTCGCCATGCCGAGCCCGCTCACGTTCTTCACCTGGATCTGTCTGCTCCTCACCGCCGTCGCGGTGATCCTGCCGTTCACGCTGGTCGCCGATATGGACGCCAAGATCGCGACCGCGGCGGTGAACCTGGTGGTGGGGCTGTGCATCACCACCATGCTCAGCTCGGTCGGATCGGCCGCCCAGAACACGCCGCGTCAAGCCGGGTACTGATCGTCACAGTGCTGCCGAGATGCCATAGGGCCTGCTCCGCCGCAGAATAGACAGATGACCGACCCAGGTTTCACCTCGACGCAGCTCGCGGCCCGCGCCGCCTACCTCCTGCGCGGCAACGACCTGGGCACGATGACCAGTGCCGCGCCCCGCCTCTACCCACACATGTGGAGCTGGGACGCGGCGTTCGTCGCGGTGGGACTGGCGCCGTTGAGCGTGGAGCGGGCCGTGGTCGAACTCGACACGCTGCTGTCGGCGCAGTGGAAGAACGGGATGATCCCGCACATCGTCTTCGCCAACGGCGTGGACGGGTACTTCCCCGGGCCCGCGCGGTGGGAATGTCGCAAGCTGGCGACGAACGCGCCCGAAGGCCCCGACACCTCCGGCATCACCCAGCCGCCGGTGCACGCCATCGCCGTGCAGCGCATCCTCGACCATTCCCGCAGGCACGGCCGCTCCACCCGGGCCGTGGCCGAGGAATTCCTGAACCGCCGCTGGCCGGATCTGGTGCGCTGGCACCGCTGGCTCGCGCACGCCCGCGACCCCAAGGAAACCGGGCGGATCACGCTGTACCACGGCTGGGAATCCGGCATGGACAACTCCCCGCGGTGGGACCGCGCCTACGCCAATGTTGTTCCGGGCAAGGACCTTCCGCCGTATCGGCGCGCGGACACCTCGATCGTCTCCGACCCGACCCAGCGCCCCAGCGACCGCGAATACGACCGCTACCTGTGGCTGGTCGAGCAGATGCGGCGCGCGAACTACGACGATTTCCAGCTCACCTCGGTGATGAGTTTCGCCGTGGAGGACGTGTTCGTCTCCGCGATCTTCGCGCTGGCCTGCGAGGTACTGGCCGATATCGGCGAGGAGTACAAGCAACCACACGCCGACGTCCGCGAACTGCACGGCTGGGCCGAACGTTTCCGTAAGGGCGTGGTCGCCACCACCGACGAACGAACCGGCGCCGCGAGGGATTACGATTCCCGCTTGCAGCGCTGGATCAGCACCGAGACCCTTGCCATGTTCGCGCCGCTGATCTCGGGCGGGCTGTCCCGCCACGCCGAGCGGGCCCTCCTCAACACTTTCGAGGGCCCTCGCTTCTGCGGGCACCCCGACCTGCGCTACGCCCTGCCCCCATCGACCTCCCCCGTGTCCAAGGACTTCCGTCCCCGCGAATACTGGCGTGGCCCCGTCTGGCCGGTCATGAGCTGGCTGTTCTCCTGGGCCTTCGCCCGCCGAGGCTGGGCCGAGCGCTCCTACATGCTCCGGGCCGAAGGTCTGCGCCAGGCCAGCGACGGCAGCTTCGCCGAGTACTACGAGCCGTTCACCGGCGCTCCGCTGGGCAGTATGCAGCAATCCTGGACTGCCGCTTCGGTTCTCGACTGGTTGGGCTAGTGCTCGCCGGCATAGGTCTGCCATTCGACAGTGATCCCGAGTTCGCGCGCGAGCGTTGACGCCAGTCCTTCCACGTCACCACCCTGAATAGTGGCGCCGCGCAGCGCGGTGATGCCGTAGATGCCGGTGAGGTCGCAGTCTTCGAAGCGGAGGTTCTGCTGGATGCGCGCCCCGGCGAAGCGGGCACCGACGAGATTGCAGCGTTCGAAGCGGACGTTGCGGAATTCGGTGCTCTGAAAGTCGGCTTGACGAAGGTCGCAGTCGCGAAAAACTACTGTGCGCATGCGAGATTGGGCGAAGGAGGACAGGTCGGCGCGCGTGGAGTCGATCAGTACGTCGCGGAGAACGCCTGCGGTCCAAGACAATCCGGTGAGGCGACCGTGCTCGATCAGGGATTCGATCAGCGAGGAGTCGTCGGCCTGCACGTTGGCCAGATCGCAGACCCGCAGGGTGGATTCGGCGATGGTGCTGTGGCGCAGGGTGCTCGGAAAGCGCACGCTGTCGAACAGGCAGGCCTCGACGCTCATGCCGGAGACGTGACTCTCGGCGAAATCCGCGTCGCGATATTCGATGTCGGTGACGGTCAGTTCGTCGGTCGGATCGTCGCCCGGCGAGACCGCCGGTCGCAGCGCCCCCGGCTTCGCCACCGCCGGCTCGAACCGCACCTCACGCTTGCGCGCCATGCCCACCACTCCCTGTCAGCCGATGTCCGCACCAAGATACGGGCACGGGCCGACAGGCTTTCGGTAACTATTCACAGACACCCACCAACACCACTGGTCACACGAGCAACAAGCCACTACGGTCGACGGCCATGGACACCAAGCGCTGGAGTTCGACGGTTCGTGGTTGCCTTGCGCTCGCCGCTCTGGCCTGCGTGCTGCCCGCTACCGCGCAGGCGGAGCCCAGCGGGCCGGATGTGTCGTCCTGGCAGCATGTCGACGGCCGGATGATCGACTGGCACGCGGTGCGCGCGGCCGGACACCAGTTCGCGATGGTGAAGGCCACCGAGGGTCTGCACTACGTCAATCCGTTCTTCGTGCAGGACAGCATCCTGATGCGAACCGCGGGCATAGCGCGCGGCACCTACCATTTCGCCCGTCCCGAGCTGCCGCCCGAACCACAGGCGGCGATGTACGCCACGACGGTCCTCGGCCAGAACGGGCCCCTCGACCTCCCGCCGGTCCTGGACCTGGAAACCTCCGGCGGCCTGGCCCCCGCCGCTCTCATCGACTGGACCCACCGCTACCTCGACACCGTGCAAGCCCTCACCGGCCGCACCCCGATCATCTACACGTATCCGAACTTCTGGAAGACCGCGATGGCCGACACCAGCGCCTTCACCAGATATCCACTCTGGATCGCCGACTACAGCGGCGACGACCAGCCCGAAGTCCCCGGCAACTGGCCCACCTGGACCTTCTGGCAGACCACCGACCGCGGCGCCGTGCCCGGCATCCATGGCGGCACCGACGTCAACCGTTTCAACGCCGCCCATGGCGATTTCGCCCGCTTCGCCAACATGTCCGGTTTGTTCGGCAGCAGCTGACATGACGAAACCGCCACTCGCCCAGCCGAGTAGCGGTTTCATCAGCGGATCGGGGTTCGGCTACACGCCGATTCGTCCGCCGTTCTTCTTCCAGACCACCGCGACCGAAGGGCGGGGTTGGGTGGTGCCGCCGTCGGGCCAATGCGACAGGGGCTTGTCGATGGTGGCGTCGTCGCCTTCGCCGGGGTGCTGCACGCAGACGAGTACCTGCTTCTCGGTGATGACCGGGCCGCAGGTCTCCCCGCCTCGGGGGACAGTGAGGAACTGCTTGGTCTCACCGCGGGCGGGGCCGTCGAGGACCACCGAGAACAGGCCGTCGTTGGACTTCAGCGCGTTGCCGTCGGTGGAGATCCACAGGTTGCCGTACGGGTCGAAGGCCAGGTTGTCCGGGCAGGAGATGGGACTGACCTTGGTCTTGTCGAAGCCGCTGAAATAGGTGTCGGCGGTGGCGGGGTCACCGCAGACCAGCAGCAACGTCCAGGTGAAGTCGGTGCCGGTGTGGTTGTCGGTGAGCTCGAGTACCTGGCCGTTCTTGTTCAGCTTGCGCGGGTTGGCCTCGTCCACACCCGGCTTGCCGTCGGCGGCGCGGTTGGTGTTGTTGGTCAGCGCGACGTAGACCTTGCCGGTCTTGGGGTTGGTCTCGAAGTCCTCGGGGCGGTCCATCTTGGTGGCGCCGACCTTGTCACCGGCCTGGCGGGTGAACACCGCGACCTCTTCGGCGGACATCCCGTCGACCAGGGATTTGCCCTTGCCGTCGGCGCCGGTCTCGAGCAGCGGAATCCACTGACCCTTGCCGGTGAAGCCGCCGTTGGGGACCTTGCCGGAGCCGTCGATCTCGGCGGCGTGGTCGCCGGTGAGCTTCGCGACGTAGAGGGTGCCCTCGTCGAGAATGGTCATGTTGTGGCGCATGCTCGACGCGCCGGCGCCCGACTGCACCTTCTTGGTGGAGACGAACTTGTACATGTAGTCGAAGCGCTCGTCGTCACCGCTGTAGGCCACGACGCTGCCGTCGCCGGTCACGTGGATGGTGGCGGCCTCGTGCTTGAACCGGCCGAGCGAGGTGTGCTTGACGGGAGCCGAGCTCGCGTCCCACGGGTTGACCTCGACGACGTAGCCGAAGCGGTTGACCTCGTTGGGTTCGGCCACGACATCGAAGCGCGGGTCGAAGGTCTCCCACTTGCGCTCGGAAGCCGTGCCCTCGATGCCGTAGCGCTTCAAGCGCGCGGCAGCGGCGGGTTCGGTGACGCTCGCGGCGTTGCCGAAGTACTGGTTGAAGTTCTCTTCACCCGAAAGCACCGTGCCCCAAGGGGTTACACCACCCGAGCAGTTGTTCAGGGTACCGAGCACCTTGGTTCCGGTCGGGTCCGCCTTGGTCTTCAGCAGCGCACTACCCGCGGCCGGACCCTTGACCTCGAACTCGGTGGTCGCGGTGATGCGCCGGTTGTACTTGCCGAACGCGGGCGTCAGCTTGCCCGAGCCGGACTGACCGTGCACCTCGACGACACTGAGGCCGTGCGACGCCAACGCGATGTCGAACTGCTCACGAGTCGGCGCGTCCTTCTTGTAGCCGCGGAACATCATCGGCTCGGTGCTGTACTCGTGGCTCACGACCAGCAGGTACTTGTCGGCCTGGCCCTCGATCGGCAGCAGCCCGGCGAAGTCGCAGTTGTAACCGAACTGCTTGGCCGCCGCCGCGGGGGTCTGCTTGTCGAAGTCGAACGCGGGCGCGCCTTCGACCACCGCGTCGCCCCAGCGGATCAGCACCGACTGCTCGTAGCCGTCCGGAATGACCACCGAGTCTTCCTTGTTCGGCGCGACGGCGGTGAACCCGGTGCCGGTGCCGGGCGAGCCGGTGGGGGTCGAGCCGGTGTCGGAGCTGTCGTCACCGCAGGCAGCCAGCACACTCATCGCGCCGACGCCGAGGACGACGGCGGCACCACCCTTGATCAGGCCACGACGGTTGAGCCCGGCGACGATGTCACCGAAGTACTCACCGTTGGAGGTGTTGGGCACCTCGTGGAAGCAGGCGTTGCCGCACTTGTATTCACAGGTCAGGGCGGCGCGTGCCGACTGACCGTCGTGCTTGACGAACAGGGCGAGCGGTTTCGGACTCACGGTGACTCCTGAGTAGAACGGACTCCGGGCACCGTAAGCCGCTCAGGCGAGCCATCGGGAACGCGAAGATGAACGCACGACCAAAACTCGGCGCGCGCTGTGACCGATCACGGAGGGATCAGCCACAGCGCGCGCCGAGTGCGTAGGGAGTTGTCATCAGGCGTTGATCGGAAGGGAGATCACCACCTCTCGCTCGTTGCCGGGCAGGTAGTGCACCTGCACGATCCGGCCGACCTGTACGTGCCCGACCGCGGTGGGCGGCAGGTACTTCTCGACGCGGGTCTCGAAGGTGGTGCCGTCGGGGCGGGTCACCACCAGACCGAGCGCGATCTCGGTGTAGCCGCCGCGGATCCGGCCGGGCACGTCGAGGCTGCGCACCACCGCCTGGGCGGTGATGCCGCGATCGGCGATGTCGAGCTTGCCTCGGGTGGTGATGCCCTTGCGGATGAGGGATTCGTTCATCGCGCGCTGGGCGGCGCCGTTGTCGCCGGAGCGGTCGACCTCGACCTTGTCGGTGCGGCCCGGCAGGTACCGGACCGGCAGGACGACGCCCGGTTGGAGCAGGGCGAGTTCGGTGAGCGGGACGATCATCTTGGCGTGCGAATCGAAGACCTTGCCGTCGGCGCCCTCGACTCGAAAGGCGATCTTGACCTGTGGTTGGTCGTTCACCGAGACACCGGTCTGGCGGAACGAGGTGATGGTGCCGATGCCGACCGCGGCGTCGCGGAACTCGCTGCTGTTGCGGCCGGTGAAGGCTTCGAGGATGCCGTCGCCGGTGAAGGCGAAGACGATCGGGACGATGGTGAGCGCGATGATCGGCAGGGCCATCTGGGGACCGACCCAGCCGAGCATCGCACCGGTGAATTCGTCGGGGGTGTAGGTGAGGCCGTAGAAGAGGTAGTAGCCGACAGCAAAAATTCCGAAGGCGACCGCGGCCGCACGCAGCTTGGATTTCATGATTTCTCCTTGAAGGGGTGCGACCGGGTCGCGAAGGATCAGGCGCCGACGATGGTGGAGCAGGCGAAGGTGATGTCGAACTTGACCGTCGACGGGCCTGCCAGCGGGTTGGTCATGTCGGCGCTGATGCCCTCGCCGGTGATGCGGTAGGTGTTGCCGTCCTTGGCCAGGGTCGCGGAACCGCCGGGCTGACCGTTGCCGTAGCCCACGGCGTAGGGCAGGCCGTTGGCGCCGCCCTGGCTACCGCCGATGGCGACCGCCTGCACCTTCTCGCCTTCGACCGATGCGCTGACCGAGAGGCTGCCGTAGGTGGCGTTGGCCGTGTCGGTGAGTGCCAGGGCCAGGGTGCCCCCCTGCTTGGCACAGGTGGTGTCGAACTTCGCGGTGAACTCCTTGCCGTCGACAGTGGCGGTCGACTTGCCCGCCGCCGGAGCCGGGGCCGCCGATCCGGAGGTGCTCGGGGAGGTAGTGCCCGCGTCGTCGCTGCAGCCGGTGACGAGCAGCGCGGTGGCGGCGGCGGAAGCGGCGAGGGCGGCGATCAGCTTGGTGTTCATGGTGTTTTCCGTTTCTCTCGGTGTGAGCGGGTTGGTAACCCGTTGAGAGAAAGGTAGAAATCCCGCGCCGCCTACCGATCCCAACTTTCGCGCTGCGCAACCGCCGCGCCGGTCGCCGAAAATACCTATAACCTGGTCGGATGCGGAGACCGCGCGCCATGGTGCTCGATGAGGTGTGGCGGGAGATCCACGGTGTCGACGCGTTGAGCGGGGCCGACGGCGGACCGCTGCGACGGACAGTGAAGTTGATTCTGGATCCGCTGGTGCTTCGGCCGATGCAGCATCCGGTGTTGGCGTCGAGCGTGCTCGACGAGGACGGGATCGTGCTGCTCACGGCACTGGTGCACGCGCAGTCCGATGCGCTGCGGGCCTGCGCGGCGTGGTTCGTCGTGCTGAAGCAGGTGCGGCGTCGGCTGCGGATCACCGAGGGCAACGCACAGGATCTCTACTTCCAGCGCTGTTTCGAGCTGGCGACCGTAGCCGGTGCGCCGGAGGGCGACAGCGGGCACGCGAGGGCCGAGGCGACGCTGCGGGAAGTCCACGACAGCACCGGCGGGCGCACCACCGCGGCGCTCAAACGCCATGTCACCGAGCCTCGTCGAGCCGCCGAGCTGGCCGAACTGCTCGGTATCGCCTGGGCGCGACGCCCGCTCGCCCCCTACTCAGCTCGTGACCTGGCAGCCGAACTGACCGAGCTGCTCGAAGCCTGCACCCTCGCCCACTCCGGCGACCCGGCCGACGCCGGTCCCCTGTTCGACGACCTCCTCGACAACCGCGCGGGCACCCACCGCGGGATCGCCCTGTGGCTCGAGCATCCCGAAGCCGGTGCCGACGACCTGGGGCTCACGGCGTTTTCCAGCCCACAACGACCCGTGCTCGGCGCGTCCGCATCGACCGCGAGTCTCGCTCTGCCCTTCGACCGGACCGTCTACGAACGGGTCTTCACGGTGTTGCAGGGCAGCATCGATCGGACCGATCTGCCCGAGATTCCGGAGCTGGTGACGCGGGAGATCTCGCGGAGCTGTTCCCCGTGGGGATTGCTCGAGGAATCCCTGCGGGTCGCCGCGGCGGCGGGTTCCGAACTGGCGCTCGGTCTTTCACCGATCGGGACGGCTGCCGAAGAATTCCACCGGCGAGTGCCGTCGTCGCGTGCGCACGAGGTGGTCAACGGTCGTTGGCGCCGTGAAGGGTATGTGCTGCAGGCGCGTCGGTACGCGGTGCATGTGGTCGATGGACAGACGGGGCCGCTCGCGGCGGTGGCCGCCGAGTTGCGTACGCCGTGGCGGCCGTATTCGCGCAGGTTGTGGGTGCGGTTGCACGGTCGGGATGTGCGCGAGCTGCCGGTGTTCGATCCCGGCGAGCTGTGGGATCTGCTCGACGGTGTCGCCCGGTCGGTGATCCTGGACCACCGCACTCGGGTCAAGCAGGCGCTGACCGCCGATACGGTGGCCGACAGGGAAGCGAGGGCCAGCTGATGACCGTCGTTCATCTTCGCCGTGCAGAGCCCGGCCTGCTCGTGATCGCTCCGGACGGGGCTGCCTTGGTCACCGATATTGCGCCGGGGCTCGATGTGCTGGTCCTCGAAGTGCTCGGGGGACATCTGAGTTGGCGCCTGTTCGACAGCGACGTGGTACCCGCCGCTGTGCTCGATGATGTCGAGGCGGCACAGGAATGGGTGTGGGCGGTATACGGCGAGGAAGTCGCCTTGGCGGTCGCGAACAACCGTCCCAGCTCGGTGACAGCCGCGCCCGCTCGGGAAAAGTCGGCGGCAGCCCTGCGACGACTCGCCTATGCGTACTGGGCAAGTCGGTGGTGGCCCGCGTCGACTGTCGACGGGATACCCGCCTTGGATCAGCGGCTGCTGCTCGAGGAAATCGAGTTGCTCACCGCGACATGCGAGATGGTGATCGACGAAGATGCCGACAAGCTGTTCCGCGAGCAAGAGCTCGGTGCGGCGCAAACCTCCGACGACGGCGCACCGGCGATCAGCCGATCACGCGGCCGTGCAGAGGATTACGCCCTGGCGGCCGGTGGTGCCGATTCGCCCGAAGGGCTGATCGTCGCGCGCGGCAGCGGCGGTTGGGATTGGCGACGTTGCCCGCCCGGCATTCTGGACGCGGGTGAGCAGGCTGTGTCGTGGCAGGTGTCCCGGGCGGCCGGGGTATCGACGGTGCAGGTCAGCGTGGTTGCCGCGCCGGACTGTGGACAACTCGCTCCCGACCATCTTCGGCCGTACGCACGGGTGAGAGTCCAGCTGCCCTCCGCCGACGTGGAGATGCCCTTGCACCTGCGGGGCGATGCCTGGACGGGCTCGGCCACGCTCCCCGACACACCTGAACAATCGCCGGAGATCACCGTTTTCGTGCCCGGTGTCGGTCCGGTCGATCAGCCGGAAGACGAGTCGGCTGTTCGGCAGCGGATTCGTCGATTCGCCAGAGCACGGCTCACCGAACACACCGGCGACCAACGCCTGACCGCCGAAACAGCGGCCGCCGAGACGGACGAGGACTTCTGATGGCAGCCACGGGCAGGACCTCGGATCGCGACGACGCACAGCTCACCGCAGGGTATGCGGCGTATCAGCGTGGTGATGTGGTCGCGGCATTGGAGATGTTCGAGAAAACGGCCGACGGTGCGCCGCCGCGGTTACGAAGCGCGGCCCTGATCAATGCCGCGAGTATGGCTGATGAGCTCGGCGATCACCGGCGATCGGTGGTGCTGTTCCGGACTGCGCTCGCCGAAATGCCCGAGGATGCCGCGCATCAGCGACCCGCCGCGTTGGTGAACCTGTCGCAGGCTTTCCAGCATCTGGGCGAGTTCGATGCAGCGCAGGATGTGCTCGAGGAAGCGCGGACGCTACTCGCCGACAGCACCGATCAGGGACTGTTGCGGGTGGCGTGCCTGCTGTCACTGACAGCGGTGGCGTTGCACCGGCAGCAGTGGGCGCGCGCGGGTGAGTTGGCTACCGAATCTTTAGGGGTGACAGAACTTTTCGCGCCGGAAATGGCCGGACACCCGTTGATGAACCTGGCCGCCTGCTCGTTCGAGACCGGTCGGTGGGAACTTGCCATCGACTTCGCCCGGCAGGGGGTGGCCGCTTTCGCCGCGGCGGGCGAGGACGCCTCGGTCGCCGAGTCGCAGCAGAATCTGGCCACCATGCTGGTGCGGGCGGGGCATTTCGACGAGGCCGAGGAGCCGCTGCGGGCCAGTCAGGAGTTCTTCGAGGCGGGCGGGTTGGGTCATTGGTCCGGGATCGGGGCCAAGACGATGGGCTTTCTCGCCGAACGTCGGGCTGACTTCGCCACTGCACGTACGTATTACGAGCGCGCGCTGGAGCGGTTCGACGCCACCGGCGCGGTGGTCGACGCGGCGGATGTTCGACTGCGACTCGCCACTGTCGCCTGTGCGGAAGGCGATCTCGCGCTCGTTGAGGAGCTCCTCGACGCGTCGTTCTCGGTCTACGCCGCCCACGGGCTCGGGATGCACTGCGCTCAACTCGATTACTGGCACGCCGAACTCCTCCATGCTGCGATCGAGCATGTGGCACAACCGGATCCAGCACTGTTGGGTCGCGCGGTCTCGCTGTCGGTTCCCGCCGCCCTCGCCATCGACGCCGTCCGCCACACCCTCCCCAACGGCAACCAGCGTGAGCACTGGCACCGCACCGTCGCCGAACCGGCCATGCGCCTGGCCTTCCGCTGCGCCGCCCTCTCCGGCAACGGCCAACTGGTCAGCGACTTGATCGACACTCAGTGCGCGGGAACGACTCTCGACCTGAGCTCCTACAACGACTCCGAGAAACCCACCCTCGATTTCGAGCTACTCGAGCCGCTGGCCGCCGAGCAGATAACCACTCCCGCACTGCAACTCGGCGCCGCACTCGCCGACGTGGCGGCAGCGGCGGGAATCCCCGTCGCGCTCCCCCCTCGACTCACCGACGGCGATCGAATAGTGCTGGCGGACTTCATCACCTACGCCGAGCAGCGCTACGGCCGTTCGGTCCGCGACCAACGGGTACTCGCGCTGTGAACGCTCTACCGCCATCCCCGACCGCGCACATCAGGATGGCTGACGCGGGCGATGTCTACGTATCGTGGCGATGGGTCGACGATGCGCTCGCCCGCGGGGTCGCCACACTGCCCCGCGACCAGGTGCGCGAGGTGTTGCGGCTGCTGGCCGAGGCGGTGCCCGATCCCACCCGGCCCGAGGATCTGCGGCGTGTGATGACCGAGGGGGCGCTTGTCGATCCCGCCGCGGAAAGCGCGCTGGCGCAGGCGTTGTCACGCACCCTGTTGCCCTATGGACTGGCTGTGCAGCTCTACGAACTCTCGCAGCGCGGGATTCGGCCGCATCTGCGGATTCAGCCTTCGCCACGGCTGGCACAGGTTCCGTGGGAGCTCATCGCTCCCGATCCCGCGCTCCGGCTGCTCGACATCGCCGATGTGAGCCTGCTCGCGCCGGTGTCGGTGGTTCGCGCGCCGCAACGAATCGTGCACCGCTGGAACGACACTCACGAACTGCCCGTAGTCGCGGTGCTCGATCCTCGGGTGCCCGGATTCCGTGCCGACTCAGAGCTCGGATCGGTGCTCGGTCGACCGAGCCCGGAAACCCTGGTGGCCCGGCATTTCGGCCGGTACGGCAGTCGCGTCGTTCCCCGCGTCGACGATCCCGTAGAGCTGTTCCGCCGCGCCGACACCGACCGTGACTGGCTCTCCGATGTTCTCCGGGCAGGTGCGAGCCGACTCGTCTACGTCGGCCATGTCACCGCCCCCGCGCCGGAATCCGGGCAGAGCGAACACGCCGAACTGCACCTCAGTTGCACCGCGGACACGCGTGGCTTCGCGGCGACGAACCGCACCCACCGCCCCCTCTCGGCGAAAGACCTCCTACTCGGCACCCATTCGCTCGACTCCCACCCGATCCCCGGCCGCGACCTCTGGCCGATGCCGAGCCGGGTAGCCCTGATCGCCTGCGAAAGCGGCGGCGACCTGCGCTTCACCGAGGCCCTCGGCCTCACCACCGCGGCCCTGGCAGCAGGCGCGGAACTGGTGACGGCCACCCGCTGGCCCCTGCCCACCGACCACGCCTTCCACACCCTCACCCCCACCACGACCTACCCCTTGCAATCCGCCATCTGCGCCGTGGACACCGCCCACGATTCACCCACACCCATCCCCACCCTGCTGACCTGGCAAAGGTCGCGACTGGCCGCCTGGCGTGACGCACCGACGCCCGAGAACTCACCGCTGCTCTGGGCCGCCTTCGCCACCGTCACCGGCTGACGCGCGTACGGCTATTCGGGAAGTCCCAACCCCGCGGCGAGAACCGGCCACGACCGATAGAAGGCATCGCGCCAGTAGCCCCAGGAGTGCGTGCCGCTCGGTTGACGATCGAAGGTCGCGGGAATCCCCAACTCGTCCAGCCGGGACTCGAGATTGCGGGTGCACCAGTTGACCGCCGCCTCGATGATGCCGCCGACGACGAGCTGATTGGCCAGGCCGACCGGCGTCGGATTCATCATGTACGGGTCGTCGACGCGGTCGTGCGGACCGGGCAGACCGGAGGCATCCGACACGAACAGCATTGTGCCGCGCAACTTCTCGGCATTCACGACGGGATCGTTGGCGGCCCAGGCCGGGTCGTCGTCGGCACCGTACATATTGGTGACATCGCCGCCACCGTAGGTCTCCACGACCAGCTTGGTGAACTGCTTGCCGATCGGATCGGCGATCTGCGCGCAGCCGCTGTAGCCGGCGACGGACTGGTAGAAGCCCGGCCTGGCCTCCGCCAATTGCAGAACGGCCGTGGCGGTCATCGAGTTGGCGGCGATGGCGTTGACGCCGTTGGTACCCAGCGCCGCGTCGACCAAGGGCGGGAGTTCGTCGAGGAGGAAGGTGCGCCATTTGTTGCGACCCAGCGCGGGGTCGTCGCGCTGCCAGTCGGTGTAGTACGCCCAGGCCCCGCCGATCGGCATCACCACATTGACGTCCTTGGTCGCGAGGAAATCGCCGACATCGGTGTTCTGCCACCAGGTCGCGCGGTCCTCGCCGCCACCGGCACCGTTGAGGAGGTAGAGCGCCGGGCGCGGCACGGAAGCGTCCTCGGGCCGCTGCACCTTCACGGTGATGGCCTTGTTCATCGCGGCGGAGAAGACGAGCATGGTCAGGTTTCGATCATCGACCCTGCTCGAGATGATGTTCGAACCGTTCGCGGTGGTCGGCGTCGCGAGCAGTTTCTTGGATTCGACGATCGGATCGCGCCCGTCGGCCAGGCCGTTGCCAGCGCCGAAGGTAGCGACGCACGCGGCCAGCACACTGCTCACGACACCGAAAGCCATTGTGCGCCTGATTGTTTTGCCCATCGGCCGGAAATTCCCCATCCATGAATCGGCAGGCATGACGCAGGCCGCAGGCACAGACAGTATCCGGGGAACCGATCGATCGTCGAGCCGGAGATAGTACGGGCAGCCGACCCCACCGGGGCGGGGTCGGCCTAGCGCTCAGTGATCGTCGTAGTGGTCCGAGTGCGCGGCGTGGCGGTGGCCGTCGTGGATGTAGTCGACGTGGTCGCCGTGCGGCACGGAGACGTGCCCGCAGCCAGGGCCGTGCTCGTGGGTGTGGGCGGTGTGCTCGACGTGTGCTGAGGTCTCGCACTCGTCGAAGTGGCCCTCGTGTTCGCGGTGCAGATGGCCGTCGTGGACGTAGTCGACGTGGTCCTCGTGCGGAACGGCGACGTGGCCGCAGGTGGGCCCGTGGACGTGGGTGTGCTGCGGATGTTCGGCGTGCGTGGTGGTCATCGGCTCTCTCTTTCCGGTTTCCCGGAACGCGGTCCGGTACTGATCGAATGGAGCTGAAGCACTTCCGACATTAGCAGTTGCGCATGCGTTGCTGCGACCCCCGTTGCTGGTCAGAGGACCTGGTCGAGGAAGCGGCGCAGGCGTGGGGTCTTGGCGTCGTCGAACAGGGCGTCGGGGGTGCCGGTCTCGACGACCACACCCTGATCCATGAACACGACGCTGTCGGAGACCTCGCGGGCGAACCCCATCTCGTGGGTCACCACGACCATCGACATACCGCCCGAGGCGAGATCGGCCATCAGCGCGAGCACGCCCTTGACCAGCTCCGGGTCGAGCGCGGAGGTGGCCTCGTCGAAGAACATCAGCTCCGGTTTCATGGCCAGCGCGCGGGCGATGGCGACGCGTTGTTGCTGACCGCCCGACAGCGAAGCGGGCCTGGCGTCTGCCTTGTCGGCCAGGCCGACGATCTCGAGCTGTTCGATCGCCAGCGCCCGGGCTTGCTCAGCGGACAGGCCGCGCAGTTTGCGTGGACCGAGGACGATGTTGTCGGCCACCGTCTTGTGGGGGAACAGGTTGAACTGCTGGAAGACCATGCCGATGCGCTGACGCAGCTTGTCGGGGTTGTCCTTCAGCACCGACTTGCCGTCGAGGAGCACGTCACCGGAATCGGGCTCGTGCAGGCGGTTGAGCACCCGCAGCAGGGTCGATTTGCCGGAGCCGGACGGGCCGATGACGGTGGTGGCGTGGCCTGCCTCGACGTGGATGTCGACACCGCGCAGGATGTGGTTGTTGCCGAGCGTCAGGTTGAGCCCGGTGCCGGTCAACGATGCACTCATGCCTCCACCTCGCTGACGCTCGGTTCCGCCATGACTGCATAGGCAGCTGTGCTGATCCGCCGCTCGCTACGCTCGCTCATGCGCCTCGCCCTTCTGTGATGACTGCCTGCTCGATCGGGTCGGAGGGGGTGGGTTTGCCGGTGCGCATGCGCTGGTCGATGTAGTTGACCAGGTGGGTGAGCGGGATGGTGAGCACCAGATACATCAGGCCCGCGGCGACCAGCGGGGACAGGTTGCCGGTCTGGGCGTTGAGGTCGCGGCCGACGGCGAACAGCTCGCGCTGGGAGGCGAGCAGGCCGAGGAAGTAGATCAGCGACGAGTCCTTGATCAGCGCGATGAACTGGTTCATCAGCGCGGGCAGCACCCGGCGCACACCCTGCGGAATCACCACCAACGTCATCGACTGCCGGTACCCGAAGCCGATGGCGCGCGCGGCCTCGAGCTGACCGGGCTCCACCGACTGGATACCCGAGCGGAAGATCTCACCGATATAGGCCGACGAGAGCAGGGCCAGCGCCACCGCGCCGAGCCAGTACGGGTTGCCGCCGGTGATATTGCGGACCACCGGGCCGACGCCGAGGCCGATCAGCAAGATGATCACCACGGCGGGCAGCCCACGGAAGATGTCGGTGTAGACGCGGGCGGGCCAGCGCAACCAGCGGGTGCGGGAGATGCCCATCACCGCGAGCAGCATGCCGATCACGGTGCCGAGGACACCCGAAACCAAGGCCAGGATCAGGGTGTTCGGCAGGCCGACCTTGATCAGGTCGGGAAAAGCCTTGCGATACAACGACCAGTCGAAGAAGGTGTCCTTCAACTGCTGCAGGGTCGACTTCTGCGCGACCTGTTCGGTCTCCCCCGGCCCATTCTCGGCCGCGAGTGCCTTGAAGTCCGGGAGTTGGGGTGTGGGTGCGGCTTTCGAACCGGGCTTCCAGCCCGGCGGGAGTTCGCGTGGCACCCAGTCGGCGTAGAGGCGGGCGTAGGTACCGTCGGCGATCACCGCGTCGAGGCCGGAGTTGAGCGCGTCGATCAGCGGCTGGTTGTTCTTCGCCACCGCGTAGCCGACGAAGTTGTCGAGGCTGAAGGTGTTCTGTGAGATCACCATTCCGTCGCCGGGCTTGATCGCACCCTCGGCCTGGGCCGACGGCGCCACCCAGGCGTCGACCTGGCCGGACTTCAGATTCGCGTAGGCGGTGTTGTAGTCGGGGAATTTCACCGGATCCAGCTTCAGCTGGTTCACCACGAATTCGTCCTGCACCGTGCCCTGCACCACCGCGATGCGCGAGCTCTGAGTCAGATCTCCGAAGCCCTTCACCGCGCTGCCCTGCGGAACGACAAGGGAGAAGTAGCCGAAGTCGTAGCCGTTGGTGAAGCCGACGAGTTCGCGGCGGGCATCGGTGGTGGTGATGTTGGACGAGCCCACATCGAAGCGCTTGCCCGACACCTGGGCGAGCAGGCCGGCGAACTCGGTGCCGGAGAACTCCACGCGCAAACCGAGTTTCGCGCCGATCGCGGTGAGGAGTTCGTTGTCGAAGCCGGTGAAGTCGCCCTCGCTGTTGACGCAGATGCTCGGCGGGGCGTCGGACAAGGTGCCGACGCTCAGGGTGCCCGGATTGAGCAGGCCGAGTTTCGTGGTGTCGATCGAGTCGACCGGCGCCGTTGTCGCGGTGGTGTAGCGATCGGCGCCCGCTGTCTCGCCTGCCGCCAAGTTGGTGGGCGCGGCGGCGGCAGCCGATGGCCCCGGTGGGGAACAGAGATCGCCCGCGGTGCTGGTGTCCGAGCCACCGCAACCGGTCGCCGCGACACCGACGAGGAGCAAGAGGGCAGCGATCCGCGCCCGAGTTCGTACACCTGCCATGCCGATAGACCCTAGCCGCAACCTTGCATACCGAGGGTTACGCACGCGAGGCGTATCCGCCGCCGACCGCATCGGCTGGCCGGCGCCGACCGTGCAACGTGGCACTGCGGCGGCCATACCGGGTCGCCGCGCCGGACTCAGGCGAGACCTTCGAGCACCTCGGGGTTCACCTCATCGCGCCATTCGATCGCGCGACGCACTTCGGTCAGGTCGTAAGCGGGACCGGAGACACCAACGGTGAACAGGGTCACACCCGCGTCGTGCAGCGCCTTCGCCTCGTCGCGGCCCTGCCACTGCACCGAGCGTTCGATCCTCGACTCGTCGGTGCCGACCGCCGCCGCATGCTCTGCCAGCACCTTGTTCTTGTGCGCCAGCGTCGACACGTCGGCGAAGGAGTGCCAGATGTCGGCGTACTCGGCGACCAAGCGCAGCGTCTTGCGCTCTCCACCGCCGCCGATGAGAATCGGGATCTCCCGCACCGGCGGCGGGTTCAGCTTCGCCAGCCGGGACGTGAGGCGAGACATGCTGTCCTTCAACAAGTTCAGCCTGCTGCCCGGCGTGCCGAACTCGTAGCCGTATTCGTCGTAGTCACGCTCGAACCAGCCCGCGCCGATGCCGAGGATCAGCCTGCCGCCGCTGATGTTGTCGACCGTGCGCGCCATATCGGCGAGCAGGTCGGGATTGCGGTAGCCGCCACCGGTGACCAGCGCGCCGAGCTCGACCCGCTCGGTCTGCTCCGCCCACGCGCCGAGCATCGTCCAGCATTCGAAATGCGCGCCCGCCGGGTCGCCGGTGAGCGGAAAGAAGTGATCCCAGTTGAAGACGATGTCGACCCCGGCGTCCTCCGCCCGCAACACCGCGTCGCGGATGAGCCCGTAATCGGGCGCGTGCTGCGGTTGAAGCTGGACTCCGATACGGACCGGACGACTCATATCGCTGGCTCCTCGATGGCTCGGTTGGCTCCGCGACCGAGGCTACCCGGCGCCGTTGCGGGCCGCTACGATCCCCAGCGACCCACTACTCGGATCGTCCGGCACGTTCCTGCCGGGATGGGAAGTTGATCTACGCATGGCTACCGTGACTTTCGACCGCGCTACCCGGCTCTACGCCGGTGCCACCAAACCCGCGGTCGACGCACTCGACCTGGAGATCGCCGACGGCGAATTCCTGGTGCTCGTCGGACCCTCCGGGTGTGGCAAATCGACCTCGCTGCGAATGCTGGCCGGCCTCGAGGAGGTCAACGGCGGGTGCATCCGCATCGGCGACAAAGACGTGACCAACGCCGAACCCAAGGATCGCGATATCGCGATGGTGTTCCAGAACTACGCGCTCTACCCGCACATGTCGGTCGCGGAGAACATGGGTTTCGCGCTGAAACTGGCCAAGGTGTCCAAGGCCGAGCGTGACGAGCGGGTGCTCGAGGCGGCCAAGCTGCTCGATCTCGAGGACTACCTCGACCGCAAGCCGAAGGCGCTGTCGGGCGGGCAGCGCCAGCGTGTGGCGATGGGGCGCGCGATCGTGCGGCAGCCCCGGGTGTTCCTGATGGACGAGCCGCTGTCGAACCTCGACGCCAAGCTGCGCGTGCAGACCCGTACCCAGATCGCCCAGTTGCAGCGGCGGCTCGGGACCACCACGGTCTACGTCACGCACGACCAGGTCGAGGCGATGACGATGGGCGACCGGGTCGCGGTCCTCAAGGACGGCCTGCTCCAGCAGTGCGCGTCGCCGCGCGACCTCTACCGCGATCCGGCGAACATGTTCGTGGCCGGGTTCATGGGTTCGCCCGCGATGAACCTGTTCACGCTGCCCGTCGACAACGGAACCGTCACCATCGGTGGGTATCCCGTCCGGGTGCCGCGTGCGGTGTCCGACGCGGGTGAGAGTTTCGTGGTGCTCGGCATCCGCCCCGAACACCTCGAGGTGGGCGACGGCGGCCTCGAGATGGAGGTCGACGTGGTGGAGGAACTCGGCTCCGACGCCTACGTGTACGGCCGCGCCGTATCCACCGGCACCGGCGGCCAGACCGGCGAAACCATTGTGGCGCGCGTGGATTGGCGCAACCCGCCGCGCAGGGGCGATCGCCTCCGCCTCACCACCGACTCCGAACACGTGTACTTCTTCAGCGTCGACGGCCGCCGCCTGCGCTGATCCGGATGCGCGGGCGGCTCATCGATCGAGTCGCCCGCGCACGATTGCGCTGTGCGCGTAGACCCTCGGCTCGATGCCTGGTCCGGCCCTATGCTGATGCTCACCGCCGGTGATCGCCGGGCAGGTATGTCGACATGAGGTAGTGACATGCGCATAGCAGTACTCGGCACCGGCCAGGTCGGTCGACGGCTGGCGAGCAAGCTGGTCGAGGTCGGGCACACGGTGACGATGGGGTCGCGAACCGCCGACAATGCCGCCGCGGCAGCCTGGGCCGCCGAAACCGGAGGCGCACACGGCACTTTCGCCGATGCGGCGGGCGTTGCCGAGCTGATCGTGAATGCCACGTCGGGCACGGTATCGGTGGCCGCCCTCACCGCGGCAGGCGCGGACAACCTCGCGGGCAAGATCATCGTCGACGTCTCCAACGCACTCGACTTCTCGCAGGGCTTTCCGCCGAAACTCGTTGTTCCCGAAGCGGGCAGCGTCGCCGAGGAAATCCAGCAGGCCTTTCCCACCACCCGCGTGGTGAAGACGCTCAACACCACCAACAACCAGGTGATGGTCGACCCGACCCGAATTCCCGGACAGCACACCATCTTTCTCAGCGGCGACGACGCCGACGCCAAGAAAGAGGTGGCGCGTTTGCTGAACTCCTTCGGCTGGGCTGACGAGCAACTGATCGACCTCGGCGCCCTGAACACCGCCCGCAGCACAGAACCGGTCGTCCTGCTGTGGGTCAGCCTGTTCCAGGCCCTCGGCACCGAGGACGTGACCATCGGCGTGTTCAGCGCCTAGTCGTCCGACTTCTTCTTCCGGCGCTCGGCGCGGTCTCGGAGATAGTCCTCATTGACCCGGACCGCCAGGCGCTCGAGGGGGATTTCGGTGCCGTCGGAGGTGCGGAGATCGACGCGGACCGGTTCGCCGGTCTCGGCGTCTACCCGAAGCAAGGGCGCGGGGCCGGGCTGGAGGTAGGCGTCGCCCCATTGCCAGAGGGCCACTACCACGGGGAGTAGGTCTCGGCCCATCTGGGTGAGGATGTACTCGTGTCGGGTGCGCTTGCCTTCTTCCTGGTAGGGGCGTTTTTCCAGGAGGCCGGCGGCGGTGAGTTTGCGGAGTTGGCCCGCGGCGGCGGCGTCGGTGATGCCGACGCGGCGGGCGAACCCGTCGAAGCGGCGGGTGCCGTAATAGGCCTCGCGCAGGATGAGCATCGCGGAGCGGGTGCCGATGAGGTCCATGGCCCTGGCGATGGAACAGCCCGCCGTTTCCCATTTGCTGAGATCGGCCAGGGGTCCTTCCATCACGGCTGCCATGAGGGACATCATAGCGAATCTGACTTGAGTCGATGATAGTTAGGGGTTAGTCTGGCTATTGTTAGATAGAGCCAGCGTTGTCGAAAGAGGACTCCCATGCGAGACGCGGTCATCGTCGAAGCGGTACGCACCCCGATCGGGCGGGGCAAGCCGAACGGCGCACTTCACGACGTTCATCCTGTTGATCTGCTGGCGCACAGCCTGCGCGCGGTGGTCGAGCGCAGCGGGATCGATCCGGTGCTGATCGACGATGTGATCGGCGGCATCGTCACCCAGGTCGGCGAACAAGGGGCGAACATGACCCGGCGGGCCGCGCTGGCCGCCGGGTATCCGGAATCGGTGCCCGCCACGACGGTGGACCGGCAGTGCGGCAGCAGCCAGCAGGCGATTCACTTCGCGGCACAAGGGGTTATCGCAGGGGCATACGACATCGTCGTGGCGGCGGGCGTGGAATCGATGGGACGAGTTCCCATGGGTGCCAGCGTGCTCGGCGCCACCGATCTGTCCGGCATCGCCTTCGCGCAGCGCTATCCCGACGATCTCGTCCCGCAGGGAATCAGCGCCGAGCTCATTGCCGCGAAGTGGGGCCTGACGCGAACCCAGCTCGACGAATTCGCACTCGGCAGTCATGAAAAGGCCGCTCGGGCAACCAAAGACGGACTCTTCGCCGATGAACTCGCGCCGATCAACGGATTGAACACGGACGAGGGAATCAGGGTCGGCAGCACCATCGATACCCTCGCGAAACTGAAGCCCGCCTATTACGACCCCGCGATGGCGGCGCGGTTCCCGCAGATCGGCTGGGAGATCACCGCCGCCTCGGCCAGCCAGGTCAGCGACGGAAGTTCCGCGGTGCTGATTATGTCCGGCGAACGCGCCGAGCAACTCGGGCTGCGGCCGTTGGCCCGGCTCCACAGCTTCTCCGTCGCGGGCGACGACCCGTTGCTGATGCTCACCGCGGTCATCCCGGCCACCGAGAAGGTGCTGCGGCGGGCGGGTCTGGAGATCGCCGACATCGACCTGTTCGAGATCAACGAGGCGTTTTCGCCGGTTGTGCTGGCATGGGCGAAGGAGACCGGTGCGGATATGAGCCGGGTCAACGTCAACGGTGGGGCGATCGCTCTCGGGCATCCGCTCGGCGCGTCCGGGGCGCGGTTGATGACCACGCTGGTGCATGCGATGCGGCAGCGCGGGGCGCGCTACGGGCTGCAGACGATGTGCGAAGCGGGTGGCCTGGCCAACGCCACCATCATCGAACGTTTGTGACGCGCGACGGCGGCGCTCTCCACGAGCGCCGCCGTCTGTCCCGAGCCTTGGGCCTGCGCGGAATTTCGCCGCAACACAACCTCTACGATCGGTCTGGTGAGCGCCGACCTGTTTGTTTATGCGATTCCGTTGCGGACACGGTTTCGCGGGATCACCGTGCGCGAGGGGATGTTGATTCGCGGGGAACTGGGCTGGGGGGAATTCTGCGCGTTTCCCGAATACGACGATCGAGAAGCAGCCGGGTGGTTGGCTACCGCTGTCGAGCAGGTGACAGTGGGGTGGCCGGCGCCGGTGCGAGATCGCATTCCCGTGAATTGCACTGTGCCCGCGGTGGATGCTGAGCGAGCAGGCCGAATTGTTCAAGAATCCGGTTGTGCGACCGCGAAAGTGAAAGTGGCGGATCACCCCGACTCGCTGGCCGAGGATGTGGCTCGGGTGGCGGCGGTGCGGGAGGCGATCGGGGAATCAGGGGCTGTGCGGGTCGACGCGAACGCGGTGTGGGATGTGGAGACCGCTGTTCGGCACATCGGGGAGATCGATAAGGCCGCCGGCGGTTTGGAATACGTTGAACAGCCGTGCCGGACCGTAGCGGAATTGGCCGAGGTACGTCGGCGCGTTTCGGTGCCGATCGCGGCGGACGAGTCGATTCGGCGGGCCGAGGATCCGATGCGGGTGGCGGTGGCGGGGGCCGCTGATGTGGCGGTGCTCAAGTGCACGCCGCTGGGCGGTGTGCGACGAGCGTTGGCGGTCGCCGGGGCGGCCGGGCTGCCGACTGTTGTCTCGTCAGCGCTCGAGACCAGCGTCGGCTTGGCGGCGCAGCTGGCGTTGGCGGGCGCGCTGCCCGAGCTCGAATTCGCTTGCGGATTGGGCACTCTCGCGCTGTTCGAAGGTGATCTCGTCGCGGAGTCGTTGCTGCCGGTCGACGGCTGGTTGCCGGTCCCGACGTCGCCACCGGAGCCCGACCCCGCATTGCTGGACAAATACCGCCACCCCGACCCCGAGCGGGTCGACTGGTGGCTGCGGCGCTACGAGCGAGTCAGCGCACTGCTCGAGAGCGGTTAGCCGAAACGAACACCGCAACCGGTCAACGTAGCTCGAATCAGCAAGGCGGCCTCCGGACCGATCACACCGTCGACCAATTCGACATAGCGGCTACAGAATTCGGGCCCGTGCGGTGCTGCTGCCGGATCGGGCGACAGGTGGTGGGCGAGTTCATGCAGGACCACTAGTTCGCGAAGCGCCCATGCGGTGGAACCGGTGTGCAGCGGGACGGCGAGGACGGCGGTCTCCGGCTCGTAGTGAGCGGCCGCGGCACCACCACGGGCGCGGACCCTGATCGATACCCTGGCCCGCTCAAATTGCGCGCGAACCCAGTTCAACGCCAGCACCTTGTCGGCATAGCTCTGCACCGACTCCACGGAGGCGAAGCGCCGCTCCACCGGCAAGGTCAGTTGCGAGCCGTAGACATCGATCGTCCGATGCCCGAACTCGTCGGCCCGATCGAACACCCCACGCACCAACTGCTCACCGTCGTAGACCTTGGCGCGCTGGTTGTCACGCTGTAGCCCGGTCGAAGTCATCGGCCCGACAGCTTCGCGCGTGCGGCGGGGAGCTCCGGTGCGGTGCCGAGGCGGGCGGTACGGCCCGCTCGGTCGCCTGCGCGCCGCGCTGCCGCGGAGTGACCGGTGGAGGTTTGTGGGCCTCGCCAGGTTCCGCGAGCCTCGGAGGTGGCCGTGTAGAAATCGGTGAGTGCGACCTCTTTGTCGCGCAGGGCCAGGGCGGTTCCCGTCGATTCGACGACCGATTCCTCGGCGACGACCTCAGCTTTCACCGCGGCCAGGCGGGCGCCGATTCGGGCGGCGAAGGCCATCTGGAAGTTCAGGCGGGCGGTGACGCCTGCCACCGGGACCTCCACCTTGCGGCGCACGGTACGACCGAGGCGCTTCTCGGTGACGATCTTGCTGACCGTCGCCTCGCGGTAGGAGCCGGATTTGATGTAGTGGTCCGACGCTCGGACCATTTGGATCAGCAGACTCGCGTAGAGCGCTTCGCAGGTATCGATGTCGGCGGCGAAGCCGTAGGCGTAGACCTGGGCGGAGGTACGGGCGACATCGCAGCGAACGTCGTTGGCGCCCGCGATCGCGACGAACAGCTGGACGTAGGTGCGTAGGCCCTTTCGGCCCGGTTCACCGATCGGGATGATCCGCTGAACAGGGACCGACCTGCGCTCACGCGAGGCCACATGCGAACGCGCCACGGCCAGATCGATCGAGGATTTCGTCGCCAGCCGTTGGGCCGCGGCAAGGAAGGCCTCGGCCTCGTGAGCGTTGTCGGTGGACTCGGCCTTGCGCAGCAAACCACCGATGCGGGTGAGCATCCGATCGGGTGAAGGGGCGGTCGAAGGACTTGTCACAAGGATCGACCCTAAGCCACCCCACTGACACGAGAACTGTGTAAGTCTGTGCCCGTTCTCGCCTCCCAGGCCGAGAACACGCGGCGCCCGCGCCGCCGAGAATCCTGTATGTTGCCTGTTGCACCGCACGGTGTGCTGCTGCTCACGTCTTGACCCTGGAGTGTCTGCGATGGCCTTGAAGTTTGTCCCCAGAGCGACGATGGCTGCTGCCTCGATCGCGTTGCTCACCGCAACGTTCGCCAGTGGTTGCTCCAGTGACGACGGTGGCAACGCGCTCGACCAGAACCTGACGGGCCGCGGCCCGATCACCTACGTCGAAGGCAAGGACACCACCGAAACCGGTGTGGTCAAACAGCTCATCGACCGCTGGAACGCCGCGCACCCGAACGAGCAGGTGACGTTCAAGGAGCAGTCGGCCGACGGCACCCAGCAGCACGACGACCTAGCCGAGCACTTCCGCGCCAAGCAGGACGGCTACGACGTCGTCGCACTCGACGTGAAGGACACCGCCGAGTTCGCCGCGAAGGGCTGGGTCCAGCCGCTCGAGGGCAGTTTCGCCATCGACACCGCGCCGCTGCTCGCGCCCACCGTGGCAAGCGCCACCTACAACGGCAAGCTGTACGCGGCCCCGAAGAACACCAACGGTGGCCTGCTGTACTACCGCAAGGACCTGGTGCCCAACCCGCCGAAGACCTGGACCGAGATGCTCGGTCAGTGCCAGGTGGCCCGGGACAACAACATCGGCTGCTACGCCGGTCAGCTGTTCCCCTACGAGGGTCTGACCGTGAACACCGCCGAGGTCATCAACGCCTACGGCGGCAGCTTCGTCGGTGCCGACGGCAAGACTCCCACCGTGAACAGCCCGGAGTCCAAGGCCGGCCTCAAGGTTCTCGTCGACGCCTACAAGAGCGGCGACATCCCCAAGGAAGCCATCACCTTCAAGGAAGGCGAGAGCGCGAGCGCGTTCGAGTCGGGCAAGCTGCTGTTCCTGCGCAACTGGCCCTACCTCTACGCCCAGGCCTCCGCCGACGGCTCCGCGGTGAAGGACAAGTTCGGCGTCGCCCCGCTGCCGGGCAGCACCGGCGTCGGCGCCTCGGCCCTCGGTGGTTACAACGCCGCGATCAGCGCGTTCGGCAAGAACAAGGCCACCGCCGCCGACTTCGTCCGCTACCTGATCAGCGAAGAGGCCCAGCAGATCATCGCCTCGGGCTCGCTGCCCTCGGTGCGCTCCTCGCTCTACGACGACCCGGCCCTGATCGCGAAGATGCCGTACCTGCCCGCGCTGAAGGAATCCATCGCCAGCGCCGTGCCCCGTCCGGTGACCCCGTTCTATCCCGCGGTGTCGAAGGCCATCCAGGACAACGCCTATGCTGCACTGACCGGTGCCAAGTCTGTCGACGACGCAGTCGCAGGCATGCAAAAGGGCATCGAGACCGCAGGTTCGTAGCGGTACGCGCAGCGGACCCGACCAGACCGTAGGAGAGTAGTAACGGTGTCGGATCCTTCGGGAGCCAAGCAGCGCGGGCTAGCGCTACAACTACAACAATCCGGCAAGGCGTGGCTGTTCGTCGCGCCCGTGCTCGTCGCGCTGGCCGTGGTCATCGGATATCCGGTGGTCGAGGCGATCTGGATGTCCTCGCAGAAGGACTCTGGCATCGACCCGGCCACCGGGATGTTCGTCGAGGGCGGCGGCGCCGGATTCAGCAACTACACGCACTGGCTGCTGCAGCAGTGTGGGTCGCTGTCGGGCACGGTGTCGTGCCCCACCGGCACCCTCGGCTCGCAGTTCTGGTCGGCGGTCGGGGTCACCCTGTTCTTCACCGTGATCACGGTGTCGCTCGAGGCCCTGCTCGGACTCGGCATGGCCATGGTGATGGGCAAGACCTTCCGCGGTCGGGCGCTGTTGCGTGCCGCCGTGCTGATCCCGTGGGCGATTCCCACCGCGGTCACAGCGCGGTTGTGGGAGTTCATGTTCCAGTACGACGGTGTCGTGAACCGAGTGCTCGGCACGCACATCCTGTGGACCTCGGAGGTATGGGCGTCGCGGTTCGCGGTGATCGCGGCCGACGTGTGGAAGACCACACCGTTCATGGCGCTGCTGATTCTTGCTGGGCTGCAAGTGATTCCGGCCGATGTGTACGAGGCAGCGAAGGTCGACGGCGCGTCTGCGTGGCAGCGGTTCGTGAATATCACGCTGCCGCTGCTCAAGCCCGCGCTGCTGGTGGCGGTGCTGTTCCGCACCATGGACGCGCTGCGCATGTACGACCTGCCCGCGATCATGACCGGCGCCAATCCGGCGACGAGCACCCTGTCGATCCTGGTGGTCGAGCAGGTGCGCCAAGGCCCCAACAGCGCCGCGGCACTGTCGGTGATCACCTTCGGACTCGTCTTCGCGATCGCGTTCGTCCTGGTGAAGGTGCTGGGCGCCAATGCTGTTCGCACGCAGGAAGAACAGCGGAAGGCGAACTGATGAGCATCTCGATGACGAAAGATTCTGCCGTCGAAGCGAATCCGATGCCGGTGCAGCCGGTGTCGTGGAGCAAGCGGTTCGGCACGATGCGCACCTACGTCGGTGTCGCCATCGTGCTGGTGTGGGGCCTCGGGCCGTTCTACTGGATGGCCGTGGTGGCGTTCCGCGACCCGGTCCATACTTTCGACAGCACCCCGTGGCCGACCCACGTGACGCTGGAGAACTTCCGCAACGCCTTCGACACCAGCCGCGGCAACGACTTCGGCAAGGCGCTGCTCAACAGTGTGATCATCGGATCGGCGACCACCGCCGTGGCGCTGATCCTCGGCGTGCTCGCGGCCTACGCGCTGGCCCGGATGGCTTTCGCGGGCAAGTACCTGATCTCGGGGCTGATCCTGTCCGCGTCGATGTTCCCGGCCGTCGTGCTGGTGACGCCGCTGTTCCAGCTGTTCACCGATATCGGCTGGATCGGCCAGTACCAGGCGATGATCATCCCGAACATCTCGTTCGTGCTGCCGATGACGGTCTACATCCTGGCCTCGTTCTTCGCCGAACTGCCGTGGGAGCTCGAAGAGGCCGCGCGCATCGACGGCGCGAACAAGTTCCAGGCCTTCCGGTTGATCATGCTGCCGCTGGCCGCGCCCGCCGTGTTCACCACCGCGATTCTGGCGTTCATCGCCTCGATCAACGAGTACCTGCTGGCCAGGTTGCTGTCGGGCGACGACACCAAACCGGTGACGGTCGCGATCGCGAGCTTCTCGGGTAACGACCCGCTGGTGCAGCCGTACGCGGCCATCATGGCGGCGGGCGTGATCGTCACCGTGCCGCTGGTGATCATGGTGCTGATTTTCCAGCGTCGCATCATCTCCGGTCTCACCGCGGGCGGCGTCAAGAGCTGACCTGCCGGGTTCTGCCGCTACCGCCGGGTAGAGTCACCTGCACCGATATCGACGTCGGTGCAGGTGAGTTCTTCTCCCTCGCTCCGAAAGGAGATGGTGTGGCCTCCCAGCGCCGGCGCGGGCGTTCCGACGATGACGTGCCGTATACCTCGATAGCCGGGTTCCGCGATCCGCTGGCGAAAGACCAGAAGCCGAGCAAGGGTGCGGCGCGACGGGCACAGGCGGCACGACTGGCCGCCACCGACGGGCCCCCCGACAAGGGTCGCGCACGACGGGAACAAGCCACCCGCCTCGGCACCGACGACCAGCCTTCGGAACGTAGGCCGCGCACCAGGGGTCAACGCATCCGGCGGCTGCTGTTCGCGTTGTTCGTGATCTTCGTGTGTGTGCCCGCGCTGCTGTTGGTCGCGGTGTATTGGAGTTCGGAGATCCCCGAACCGGCCGAGGTCGCGGTCGAGCAGCCCGCCACCGTGCTGGCCGCCGACGGCACCACGGTGCTGACGAAATTCATTCCGCCACAGGGCAATCGGATTCCCATCCCGCTCACCGATGTGCCGTATCCGGTGCGTGACGCCGTGCTGGCGGCCGAGGATCGCACCTTCTATACCAACGCCGGGTACTCGACCAGTGGCTTCCTGCGTGCCGCTCGCGACAATGCGAGCGGACAGGACAACGCGGGCGGCGGCTCGACGATCACCCAGCAGTACGTGAAGAACGCCTTCCTCAGCTCCGAACGCACCGTCACCCGCAAGATGCGCGAGCTGATCATCGCGGCCAAGATGGCACGGCAGTGGAGCAAGGACGAGATCCTGTCCGCCTATCTCAACACCATCTACTTCGGGCGCGGGGCGTACGGGATCGCGGCCGCGTCGAAGGCCTATTTCGACAAGCCGGTGCCGGAGTTGACCCTCGCCGAGGGCGCGGTGCTCGCGGCGGTGATCCGCTCACCCTCGGTGCTGGATCCGGAGAACCATCTCGATCAGTTGCGGGCGCGCTGGCAGTACGTGCTCAACGGGATGGTCGAGATGACCGCACTCGCGCCCGGCGACCGCGACGCGACGGAGTTCCCGGCGATCATCCCGCTCGACGATGTGCCCGCCGAAGCCGTCGCGCTCGGACCGGAAGGGCATATCCGCACCCAGGTACTGCGCGAACTGCGTGCCGCCGGTCTCGACGACGCCGACATCAATACGGGCGCACTGCAGATCACCACCACCATCGATGCCGCGGCGCAGGCGGGCGCGGCCGATTCGGTGCGTGAGCGGTTGTCGTGGCAGCCGCCGGAACTGCGCTCGGCGGTGGTGTCGATCGATCCGCGCAGCGGGGCGGTACGCGCCTACTACGGCGGCGAGGACGGGACCGGGTTCGATTTCGCGCAGGCGCCGCTCCAGACAGGCTCCGCGTTCAAGGTTTTCGCCCTCGTCGCCGCCCAACGCCAGGGCATTCCGATATCGCGGGCGATAGAAAGCTCGCCGATCACCGACCGAGGAACCGAGATCACCAACGTCGAGGGTGACTCGTGCGGGCGGTGCTCGCTCGCCGAGGCCCTCAAACGCTCGCTCAACACCAGCTTCTACCGGCTCACCATGACGATGGCCGACGGCCCGCGCTCGATCGCCGAGGCCGCGCACCTGGCCGGCATCCCCGAATACATTCCCGGCGTCGACGGCGTGAGCCTCACGGAGCCGGACGGTTATCCGCTCAACGGCATCGTGCTCGGGCAGTATCTGGTTCGCCCCATCGACATGGCGTCGGCGTACGCGACGCTGGCCGCGTCTGGGGTCTATCACCAGCCGTACTTCGTGCAGAAGGTGAGCACCGGGGACGGGCGGGTGTTGCTCGACCGCAGCTGGGAAACCGTGACGGGCAAGAGACATTCAGAACCCGAGCAGCGCATCACCGCCGCCATCGCCGATGCCACCACGTCGGCGATGATGCCGATCGCCAACTACTCCAACGGCCACGGGCTCGCGGGCGGCAGGCAATCGGCGAGCAAGACGGGAACCACCCAGCTCGGCGAGAGCAAGGACAACAAGGACGCGTGGATGGTCGGGTACACGCCCTCCCTGTCCACCGCGGTGTGGGTGGGCACCGAGCACCCGCAGCCGTTGCGCACGGGACGCGGTGGGGCCGTCTGGGGTTCGGGGCTGCCCGCCGACATCTGGAAGCAGACGATGGACACGGCGCTGGCCGGAACACCGGTCGAACAGTTCGAGGTGCCACCGCTGTCCAATCCGCCGCTGGTGCCGACCCCGGGTACCGGTGTGGCGCCGACGCCGGGCGGCGGCTTCGACATCTTCGGTCCGCCGACGAACTCACCGCGCCCCGCGCCGCCACCGTTGATCGTCATTCCGCCCGCGCCGAACCCGTCGACGCCGGGTGAATTGTTCCCCGGGCTCGGTGGCGAAGGGCCGCGCTAGATCACGAGTTGGCGCACCCGGACCCGACGACCCTGACGGCATGGCAACATCGTTGCCCAGAGCGCGAACCGCCCGACCAGGGGTCGAATGATCCCGGCGCGGAACCTGTCGGACCGATACGGGAGGATGTGCGGTCGGTACCGACATGCGACGACACTAGACATAGGGGCTACGCAGGTGGATTTCAATGTCGTTGACCGTCCCGAGACGCTGATCGCGGGCACGGTGCTTCGCAGCCCGGCGCTCGCCGTCGAGGGGCCGCGCCGCGCCAAGGTGGTCGAGGCGTGGGCGAACCTGCGGGCGAGAACGTTACCGGGGCCGGTCGCGACGGGCTATGTCGATTTCGCGCCGGAGATCAACTCCTACCTGACTCACCTCGTCGGCTACGAGTGCAAAACCCTCGCCGACCTGCAAGCAGGCGACGTGCTCGGCCGGATTCCGGCGGGGCGCTACGCGCGATTCGTGGCCAGTGGCGACAACCTCGGCGACACCATCGTCGGGCTGTGGCGCCAGGTGTGGGACGCGGAGGCCGCGGGCGAATTCGTGCGCGCCTATACCGGCGATTGCGAGCAGTATCCCGACGAGCGCACGGTCGAGATCTTCGTTTCGCTGACCGAGGAGAAGGACAGCTGATGGCCGTGGATTTCGAAATCGTCACCCTCGACGACGGCTTTGTCGCGGGTCTCACCGTGCCGTTGGCCGGCCGTGAGGTGACCGCACGCGATCTTGATCTGGTGAATTTCACCTGGGATCGGTATCTGTCGCGGGAGAAGACGGTTCCCCGCGCGGCTGCCTATATCGGCCAGAACGATCACGCGGTGGCCGTGCTCGGCTACGAGGTGGCCGGGCTGGACGACATCGACGAAGGTGACGTGCTCACCCGCATTCCCGCGGGCCGCTACGCCAAGTTCGTGGTCTCGGACAAGCCCTACGATCTGCTGCGCACCGCGTGGGCACAGGTGATCAAAGCCGAGAACGCGGGCACCATCACCCGCTCGCACACGGCGGAGTTGGAGCGCTACACCGGTCCGACCTCGGTCGAGGTGTACGTCTCCCTGGACTGAGACAAGAAGAGCCGGTGTGCACGAGGTTCGTGCGCACCGGCTCTTTTCGTTCAGTGATTAATCGGCACCGATGATGAACGCCTCGAGCTGAGTGCGCGCGACATCGTCGGCGATCTGCACCGGCGGGGACTTCATCAGGTAGGCCGAGGCCGGGATGACGGGTCCGCCGATGCCGCGGTCCTTGGCGATCTTCGCCGCGCGGACAGCGTCGATGATGATGCCCGCCGAGTTCGGCGAGTCCCACACCTCGAGCTTGTACTCCAGGTTCAGCGGAGCATCGCCGAACGCACGACCCTCGAGGCGCACGTAGGCCCACTTGCGGTCGTCGAGCCACTCCACGTAGTCCGAGGGACCGATGTGGACGTTGCGGTCGTGGACCTTGCCCGCGAGCGCACCGGTGAGGTTCGACGTGACGGCCTGGGTCTTGGAGACCTTCTTCGACTCCAGACGCTCACGCTCGAGCATGTTCTTGAAGTCCATGTTGCCGCCGACATTGAGCTGGTAGGTGCGGTCGAGCACCACGCCGCGGTCTTCGAACAGCTTGGCCATCACGCGGTGGGTGATGGTCGCGCCGACCTGCGACTTGATGTCGTCGCCGACGATCGGCACACCGGCGTCGACGAACTTCTGCGCCCAGACCGGGTCGGAGGCGATGAAGACCGGCAGCGCGTTGACGAAGGCGACGTTCGCGTCGATCGCGCACTGCGCGTAGAACTTGTCGGCCTCTTCGGAACCGACGGGCAGGTACGAGACCAGCACGTCGACCTTGGCATCCTTCAGCGCCTTGACCACATCGACCGCGGGGGCCTCTGACTGCTCGATGGTCTCGGCGTAGTACTTGCCGATACCGTCGAGGGTCGGGCCACGCAGGACCGTCACATCGGTCGGCGGCACATCGGAGATCTTGATGGTGTTGTTCTCGCTGGCGAAGATGGCCTCGGCCAGGTCGAAGCCGACCTTCTTGGCGTCGACATCGAACGCGGCCACGAACTTCACGTCGCGTACGTGATACGTACCGAACTTGACGTGCATGAGGCCGGGAACGACCGCGTTCTCGTCGGCATCCTGGTAGTACTGCACGCCCTGTACCAGCGACGATGCGCAGTTGCCCACACCGACGATCGCGACGCGAACTTCGCCGGATCCAACCTTGTTGACATCACTCATGGCCGCTCTTTCCCTCTTTCTGTGGTGCCGCCTTCGTCGATTGCTCCGCCGCAATCAACTCGTTGAGCCAGCGCACTTCGCGCTCGCTTGATTCCAATCCGAGCTGGTGGAGCTGCTTGGTATAGCGATCCAATGACCCGCTGGCCTTCTTGATCGCTTCCCGCAGCCCCTCTCGGCGCTCCTCGACCTGACGACGCCTGCCCTCCAGGATCCGCATTCTCGCCTCGGCGGGAGTGCGGCTGAAAAAGGCTAGGTGGACGCCGAAGCCGTCATCGGTGTAGTTCTGCGGACCGGTGTCGGCAAGGAGTTCGGAGAACCGTTCCCGGCCGACCGGTGTGAGCCGGTAGACGCGGCGCGCACGACGCGCGAGCGCGCCGTCCGGAAGCTCCTCGGCGATCAACCCGTCGGCCTGCATCCTGCGCAGCGTCGGGTAGAGCGAACCGTAGGAGAAGGCCCGGAACGCTCCGAGCAGGCCCGTCAACCGCTTGCGCAGCTCGTAACCGTGCATGGGCGCGTCGAGGAGCAGGCCGAGAATCGCCAATTCGAGCACTGCCGACCTCACTCCCTGACTATGTCGACCTGACAGGCCGAACGGACCTAACCGTGGATGCGAGTTCCAACTATATCGGACCGATACATCTACACATAGTTGAATGTGACGCATGCGTCATCGACGCACGTCAGGGATAAGTCGGAGTCAGGGCCTGTAGGGATGGACCGAGAGAGGTTCGCCGTCGAGGGCGATTTTGAGGTGCCCGGACTGGTTGCGCTCGTTATGGACGTAGATGGTGATCTCGGGCACCGCGTCCTTCGTCGTACTCGCGCGGAAGTTGATGAGTACGTGGGAGATCCGGCCGTCGGGGAGGCGGATCGTCTGCGGGGCACCTGCGATGATCCGGGCATAGCGAGCCAGGTCGAGGGTGGCGAGGTCGAGGGTGGGGGCATCGACGGGGCGCGCACGAGGGGAGTTGCCTGCGTCGAAATCGCCGCGGAAGGTGTAGCTGTCCCTGCTCCCGGGAGCGCCGGCGCGCGAGACCGAGACGTGGCCGGGGTGCAAGGTGACTTCGTCGATGGCGGCGGTGCCGAACTCGGCGCGGTATTCGGCGATGAAGTAAGCGAGGCCGTCGGCGGTGGTGAGGTCGGGCAGCGGTTCGGACGCGTCGAGGATCGTGCGGCCGAGCAAGCCGGTCGCGAGGCCGACGACACCCGCGGCGAGGATCGCGGCCACCGGAATCCACCAGCGACGTGCCGTGCCGTCGACGCCGCGGGCGATGGGCGTGGCGGCGAAGTCGTCGGTGGTTTGCAGATCATCGATCAGGCGGTCGAGGACGGCGAACGTTTCGGCGCGCATGGCTTTGTCGGAGCGCGCGACGTGTTCGCTCGCAGTGAGTTGGCCGTCGGCGAGTGCCGCGTCGATCACGGCGCAGACGTCGGCGCGGTCGCTGTCACGGGCGCGCAATGGAGCTGGTTTCTTCGACATCGCCGCGGCTACTTCTCTTCGTAGGGGTGGGCGCGGATCAGTTCGCCCGACAGCGTCATCGTCGACCACCCGGACTGGGAGCGCTCGTTGCCCACGTAGATGCTGATGGTCGGTTGCTTGGTCGAGCTGTCGGCGTCGATCGAGAAGTGCTGGATCTTGCCGTCGGGGACGCGCAATTCGGTCACCGCGTTCGCCAGCGCCGAGCCGAGGGCGTCGGTGTTCACCTGGCCGAGGTCGATCGCGACGGTGTCGCGCTTGCGAGCGGTGATCACCGCCGACTTGGGCTCTATGCCGCCGCGGTACTGGTAGTCGGCCGAGAACCCGCGTTGGCCGGCGGCTTCGCGACGCAGGTCGGCGCTGTCGGGGTGGAAGGAGATCTGATCGACCACGGCGTTGCCGAACTTCGCCTCGAGCAGAGCGCGGATATGCAGGAATCCCGCGATGGTGGTCGGGGCGGGGGTCGGGATGACCAGGGGGGCGGCGGTGTCGAAGGCGGTCACCGGACGGGCCTCGGCACGATCGCGAACAGTGACGGCGAATCCGGCTATCGCGGTGACCACCGCGAGCGCGATGACGACCGTGCGGGTGCGGTCGCGACGGGCGCGAGGCTTGGTCGGCGTGGCCGGGCGCTGCTGGAGTTCGGCCACCAAGATGGACAAATCGCCCAATGTTCGCGCTTCTGCGGCCAATTCGACCATTGCGGCGTGTTCGTCGGAATCCAGTTGGCCGTCGGCGTGGGCCGTGTCGAGGGCGTCGATGGTCGTCGCGCGATCGGTCGACCTGGCTCTGGTGTGGGCCGGATACTGGTCGGGGGCGCGGCGGCGGGGGCGTTCGGCGGGGGCATCTTCACCGAAAACCGCAGGTGATTGCAGGTCGGCGGTCAGGCGGGCGAGCTCACCGACCGTGCGCGCGCTGTTCGCCGACGCGACGCGGTCGTGATACTCCTGCGCGCCGAGTTGGCCCTCGGCGTATGCCGCGTCAAGCACGGTCGACACCTGTGCGCGATCGATGTCACGTGCGCGCAGCACCGAATCGACGGCGGCCTGTCGCTGCCCGGAATCAGCCATGGCCGTGGGTCACCTCACCTGCGAAAACATCCGGATGAACCCCGGTATCGGGAGTTTAGTCGGGGAGGTCGGATCAAACGATGCCGTGGGCACGCGAATCCGACTCCCGCTACTCTGGTGATCGTGCGAATTCAGCGGCAGGTGGTGGACTATGCGCTTCGGCGCAGGTCCCTGCTGGCCGATGTCTACGCGGGGCGGGTCGGTGTCGCCGAGGTGTGCGATGCCAATCCTTATCTGCTCAGGGCCGCGAAGTTCCATGGCCGGGGCAGCGAGGCGACCTGTCCGATCTGTCGAAAAGAGCAGCTGACGTTGGTTTCGTGGGTGTTCGGCGATGGGCTCGGCCAAGCGGCCGGGTCGGCGCGGACGCCCGAGGAACTGATTCGGATGGCCGAGTCGAACGAAGAATTCTCGGTGCATGTCGTCGAGGTATGTCGCTCGTGCAGCTGGAACCATCTGGTGCAGTCGTACGTGCTCGGCACGGCTCCCGCGCCTGCCAGGCGACGGACGAGTTCGCGAGCCCGGCGCTCTGCTGCCGAATGATGGCTTGTCGAGCGACAGGGCTGACCGGTAACGGGCAGCCCGTACAAGTAATGGTGGCCACCGCGTGATGCGCCGCTGTTCGGGGTGCACCCTCTCCGCGCCGGTACTCCGGCGCGGATGCTGTGTGTCCGAACCTTACAAGTTATGGAGATCTGGTCAGTGAGTTCGCCCTACGACTCCTCCCCCCACGGCGATGATCCGCGCGGCGGTCGTCCGGCTCGCGATGCGCAACCCGGTCTCCCCCCACAGTCGGGTGATCGCCCCGGCGGTCCTCCGCCGCGTCGGCCGATGCCGCCCGCCGGACCGCGCCCGCAGGGCGCGCCCGGTGGTCCCGCGCAGGGCGGGCGCCCGCAGGGTGGTCCGGTGCCCGGTGGACGTGGTCCGCAGGGTCCGCCGCCGAATCGTCAGCAGGGTCCGCCGCCCGGCGGGATGCCGCCGCGTCGGCCGGGTCCGCCTCCGCAGCGTCCGGGTGGACCGCAGGGTGGTCCGATTCCGCCAGGCGCGCCCGGTCAGGGCAGGCCGCCGCAGGGTCGGCCCGCGCAGCCGGGTCGTCCCGTGACGCCCGCTGCCGGCTCCACACAGAAGCTGCCGCGTCCCGGCGGCCCCGACGAGTCGACTGTGCGTCCGGGTCAGCCCCGGACCGTGCGCGGCGCGAACGACGATCTGGCCCGGCCCGCCCGCGCAGGCGGTGCGGCCGCGGCCGCACGTGCCGGAGCGGGCCAGCGCCCCGGTGGCCCCACCTCCGGTGAACGTCGCGCCACCGCGTATGGCCCGACCACCGGTGAACGTCGCGCCGCGGGTGTGGGCGGTACGCCGCCGCCGACCGGTCCGCGCAACCGCCGCGACGGCAGCGGGGGCGACGACGGCTCGGGTAGTGATGGTGCGCTGAAGAAATCACCGTGGGTAATCGTTCGCCGGACGCTCTACGTCCTGATGGCACTGGCCATCGTCGTGCCGAGCGCGGTGTTCCTGGTCGCCTACACGACGGTTTCGGTGCCGAAGCCGGGCGATCTGGAGACCAACCAGGTAGCGACGATCTTCGCCAGCGACGGCACCACCGAGATCAGCAAGGTGGTCCCGCCGCAGGGCAACCGCACCGAGGTCTCGATCGATCAGATCCCGCCGCACGTGCGCAATGCCGTGATCGCCGCCGAGGACCGTGACTTCTACACCAACCCCGGCTTCTCGGTCTCGGGCTTCGCCCGCGCCGCCCGCGACAACATCCTCGGCAAGGAAAGCGCCGGTGGTGGTTCCACGATCACCCAGCAGTACGTGAAGAACGCGCTGGTCGGTGACGAGCGGTCGATGACGCGCAAGATGCACGAACTGGTGATCTCGGCCAAGATGGCGCGGCAGTGGAGTAAGGAAGACATCCTCGCCGCCTACCTGAACACGATCTATTTCGGTCGTGGCGCGTACGGCATCGATGCCGCGTCCAAGGCCTACTTCGGCAAGCCGGTGCAGGAGCTGACCGTGGCCGAGGGCGCGGTCCTGGCCGCGACGATCCAGCTGCCCTCGATGCTGGACCCGGAGAAGAACCCCGAGGGCGCGAGGACGCGCTGGAACTACGTGCTCGACGGCATGGTCGCGGAGAACAACCTGCCCGCGACGGAGCGTCAGGGGATGCAGTACCCGCAGGTCGTCACGCTGGAGTCGCTGGGCGACAAGAACAACGACGGTGGTCCGGAGGGCCTGGTGAAGAACCAGGTGCTCAAGGAGCTCTCGTCCGCGGGCATCAGTGAGCAGCAGCTGAACACCGAGGGTCTGCAGATCACCACCACGATCGACCAGAAGGCGCAGGACGCCGCGATCAAGGCCGCGCAGGGCAAGCTCGAAGGCGAGCCGGAGAACCTGCGCACCGCCGTGGTCTCGGTCGACCCGCGCACCGGCGCGGTCCGCGCCTACTACGGCGGCAACGACGGTCAGGGCTTCGACTTCGCCAATGCCGGTCTGCCGACGGGCTCCTCGTTCAAGGCGATCGGCCTTGCCGCCAATCTCGAACAGGGCGTTCCGCTCTCGCAGCTCTACGACAGCTCGCCGATCACCGTCAACGGCATCCAGATCGGCAATGTCGAGGGCGAGGGCTGCGGCATGTGCACCATCGCCGAGGCGCTCAAGCGTTCGCTGAACACCAGCTTCTACCGCATGCAGCTGGACATGCAGAACGGTCCGCAGAAGATCGCCGATATGGGCCACAAGCTCGGTATCGCCACCGAACTGCCCGGCGTCGGCGAGACGCTGACCGAGCCCGGCGGCGTCGGCCCCAACAACGGCATCGTGCTCGGCCAGTACCAGTCGCGCCCGCTCGACATGGCCTCGGCCTACGCCACCCTGGCGGCGTCGGGCGTCTACCACGCACCGCACTTCGTGCAGAAGGTCGTGACCGCCGACGGACAGGTGCTGCTCGATCGCGGCGAGCCCGCCGGTGAGCAGCGGGTGAGCGCGGCCGTGGCCGACAACGTCACCGCGGCGATGAAGCCGATCGCGGCGTACTCGCGTAACCACAACCTGGCCGGTGGCCGCGAGTCCGCGGCCAAGACCGGTACCCACCAGCTCGGCGACACCGGCAACAACCGCGACGCCTGGATGGTCGGTTACACCCCGTCGCTGTCGACCGCGGTGTGGGTGGGCACCGAGCAGGGCGACCCGCTCAAGAACTACGGCGGCGGCAGCATCTACGGTTCCGGTCTGCCTTCCGACATCTGGAAGGCGACGATGGACGGCGCGCTGTCGGGTACGTCGAACGAGTCGTTCCCCAAGCCCGCCCCGATCAAGGGCCAGGCCGGTGTGCCGGAATGGTCGGCGCCCTACACCGCGCCGTCCACTACCGTGCCCGCGATCGTGCCGCCGGTGATCGTGCCCTCGCAGGTCGAGATCCTGCCCGGCATCCGGATTCCGGTGCCCGGGGTGCAGCAGCCCGCCGTGCCGCAATCACAGCAGACCCCTGTTGAGACCGGTCCGGGCCCGCTGCCCGGTCAGCCGACGGCCGGACCCGAGGGCTCGCCCGCGACGCCAGGAAACGGCAACGGCGGGGCGTCCCGACCGAGCAACGGCACCACGGGTAACGACAACGAGAGCAGCGGCGCGGGAACCACGCCGACCCGATCCCGGTAGCCACCGGTAGCCTCGGATGTCGTGACCGATCAGCAACTCGCGGACCAGCCTGCGTCGAGTGGTACCCGGCTGGGCCGCGGGGCGGGTTACGTGGCGCCCGCGCGGCTGGCACCCGACCTGCGCTCGATCGATGCGCGGGACCGGCCCAGCCGCAACGACTCACTCACCGCGCAGCTCTCCACCGTGATCGGCGGCCCGGTCGGCGATCACGCGCTGATCGGGCGGGTGCGGTTCTGGACCCCGCTGCGGGTGATGTTCGCCTTCACGGTGATCTTCCTGGCGCTGGGCTGGACCGCCAAGGCAGGCTGCATCCAGCAGACCGGCGACGGCGACGGCGGTCTGATGCTGGACTGGAACAACGGTCGCCAGTACGTGGCCATGTGCTACTCCGACACGGTGCCGCTCTACGGTGCCGAACGGCTCAACGAGGGCGCGTTCCCGTACAAGAAATCCTGGACCGAATCGACGCCCGACGGTGGCACCGAGACCAGATACATGGAGTATCCGGTGCTTTCGGGCCTGTACCAGTACGCGGCGATGCAGATCGGCAATGTCTGGGACCACCTACCGCTACCCGGCGCGATGTCGGTGGTGGTGTATTTCAACGTTGTCGCACTCGGCCTTTCGGTCGGCTGGCTGATCACGGTCTGGGCCTCGTCGCGATTAGCCGGGCGGCGGGTGTGGGATGCCGCGTTGATCGCGGTGTCGCCGTTGGTGATCGTGCATATGTTCACGAATTTCGATGCGCTGGCAACGGCTTTCGCGGCTACCGGGCTGTTGGCGTGGGCGCGGCGTAAGCCGGTGCTCGCGGGCATCCTGCTCGGACTCGGTGGGGCGGCGAAGTTGTATCCGCTGTTGCTCCTGGGACCGATCGTGGTGCTGTGCATGCGGATCGATCCGATGCGGCGTCAGCCCGCCGCGCAGGCCGGGCTGAGGTTGCGCGATGTCTACAGTCTCGAGACCGCCCGCACTTGGTTGCGTGAAACACCAGCGCGGACACATCTTTTCGCATTGCGCCCGCTCGGCGCGGCCACCCTCACCGTATTCGCCGCGGCGGGCACCTGGGCCGCGGTGAATCTGCCGATCGCGGCGCTGTATCCAGAAGGTTGGCGAGAGTTCTTCCGCCTCAACACCACTCGTCACGCCGACCCCGATTCGATCTACAACGTGATCACCTCGTTCACCGGCTGGACGGGCTTCGACGGGCAGATCGGACACGGCGAGCCGCCGACGATCCTGAACACGGTCTCGCTGCTGGCCTTCGTTGCCGCCTGCGCGGGCATCGCCTACCTGGCGCTCACCGCGCCACGGCGCCCCCGCCTGACCCAGCTGTGCTTCCTCGTCGTCGCGGCCTTCCTGCTCACGAACAAGGTGTGGAGCCCGCAGTACTCGCTGTGGCTGGTGCCGCTGGCGGTCCTCGCGTTGCCACATCGCCGAATCCTGCTGGCCTGGATGACGATCGACGCGCTGGTCTGGGTGCCACGCATGTACTACTACCTCGGCGAGGACAACAAGGGCCTGCCCGAACAGTGGTTCACCGGCACCGTCGTCCTGCGCGACCTGGCAGTCCTCGGTTTGTGCGCGCTGATCGTCTACGAGATCCTGCGCCCACAGCACGACGTGGTCCGCCGCGATTTCGTCGACGACCCCGCCGGCGGCGTCCTCGACCGCGCCCTCGACCCGCTACTCCCCTGGCTCCCGGAATTCCTGCGCCCCCGGCAGCCCACGGTCAGCTCGCGACCGGTGTCGATTCTGAACTGACCGGAGCAGGCCCGACGAACACTCCCGCGCTACATCCGCAGGTAGCGGGCCTGGAGTTCGGGTTCGGCGGGGAGCATGTCGAGGTCGAGTTCCCAGGCGTTGCCGGTCCATGGATCGAACAGGGGCGTGCCGGGCATTGTGGGGAGGTGCCTGCACGACTGAGCTAGGAGATCTACTGGGCCGTCGCCGAATTCGCCGCTGCCGCTGCCGACGATGACCAGGGACAGGCCGATCAGGTCGCCGCGCACCATCAGTTGACCCAGGCGCACTACGTCGCTGCCCTGGTAGCCGTGGGGGAAGTCGGCGGCGACGAGGATGCGGTGCTCGGTGGGAGGTACGGCTTGTCCACTGTTGTAAGCGATGTCGGCGAGTTCGGCCGCGTGGGCGAGTTCGGCGAGGCGGGCGGAGATGTCGCCGTGGTCGGTGATCACCGGGCCTGCGAGCAGTGGCGCGAGGGGGGCGGCGAGGGTGCGCAGGCCGCCGGTGAGGTCGATCAGGTCGACCTTGGTCGGCTTGTCGGGGATCGCGGCCACGAGGCGGGCCACCAGGGCGCCGACCACGCGCGAGGCCGCGGCGGTGGATTCGGTGTCGACCCACAGCGGCCGATTCAGCGGCACCGGAACGCAATACGGCACGCGCAGGCCGCCGCGGTCGAGCGCGTAGAGCTCGCCGAGCCGGATGCCGTCGGCGCGGGCGGCGCGGGTGGTCCATGCGGGAGCGAGCCATGAGGCCAGCGCGGCGGGCATGGCGGCGTCGGCCTCGGCGATCTCGTGGCCGAGTTGGTCGCTGTCGCGACGGTGGTCGGCGTCGGCCAGGGCCACCAGGTCGTCGTGCCGACGTTGTGCCTGCGCGCGGGCCGCGTCGGCGGCGGGGGTATTGCGGGTTGCCGGGTTCGAAACTGCTTCGGAGAGTTCCTGATCCAGGCGTTTGGTCGCGTAGTCGCGGGCCGAGACCAGCGCGGCGGCCGAGCGGGCGGCGTCTTCGAAGATCATCCACATGCGTTGCAGGCCGTGGTCGACTTCGAGTGGAACACCCGACGCGGGAACAGGTCTCGCGACCGTCTCGGTGGGAGCGCTCGGCGGCGCGAGTGGTTGCGGCTGCCAGGCCTGGGCGGGTGCGGGCTCCGGCGCGGTCACGCCGTGCGCGGTAAGCAACTGTGTCGAGCCGCCCGCGTAACCCTGACCGAGCGCCCGCAACTTCCAGCCACCGCCGCGTCGGTACACCTCGAGGCAGATCAACGCGCTCTCGCCCGCCGTCGGGGCAATGACGAATTCAGCAGTAGGACTGCCATTTTCGAACAGCGACGCGGTCACCGCACCGAGCGTCTGCCCACCCGTGACGAACAGCAGCACCGCGTGCGCATCGGACCTGAGCTGCGACAGCGTCAGATCCACCGCCGCCCCGGCGAAGCTCACCCCGGGTGCCGCGGGCCGCGACGCGCACACGTGATCGTGCACGTCGCGAACCCGCAGATCCTCGCCGACCACCAGCGCACCGAGTTCGACGGTGCCGGTGGTCTGCGCGGTGAAGCGCACGGAATCAGCGGTCAGAGCAGTGTTCTGCCCCGCTTTCAGGTGAATCACGGTGTCTGCCCTGCTCTGTCGCTTGAATCAGTTGCCGCCGAGGAATCGGCCCAGCTGCGGCACGGCCTCACCGGGGTGCTTGGCGTTGAAGCCCTCGCCGAGCGCCTGCATCTTCCAGTCACCGCCGACGCGGTACACCTTCGCCATCGCCATCGCGGTGAACGGCATGCCGCCCGTGAGGGTGTAGCGCGCCAGTTCGCCGTTGGTGGTGCCGTCGATGAGGCGGCTGAACGCGTTCTGCACCTGCTCGAAGGAGTGGCCCTTGTACGAGGTGACGATGAACAGCAGCGTGGTGATGTGCGCCGGGATCCTGGTCAGGTCGACGAGGATCATCTCGTCGTCGCCGTCGCCCTCGCCGGTGAGGTTGTCACCCTGGTGGCGCACCGAACCGTCCTTCGACGACAGCTGGCCGTAGTAGGCCACGTCGACGAGGTTCTGGTCGGCGAACAGGCAGACCGAGGCGTCGAGGTCGATGTCGACGGTGCGGTTGCCGAACATTCCGCGCGTGCGCACCGGGTCCCAACCCAGGCCCATCTTCACGAAGGTCAGCGCGGCGCCGCCCTCCTTACGCAGCGTGACCCGCTGGCCCTTCTGCAGGCTGACCGGGCGATCCTTGCTCAGACTGATCTCGCCGGGCGGCTGCTGCGGCGACCCCTGCGCGGGCGGCGGGTAGCCCTGTCCGGGCGGCGGCGGGTAACCACCACCGGGGGGCTGCTGGGCCGGGCCGGGCGGGGGCGGGTAGCCACCACCGGGCGGGGCGTAGGCGGGCGCGGGCTGCTGCGGGTAGCCGGGCGCGGATTGCGCCGGGTACGCGGGCGGGGCCTGCTGCGGCGGGGGCGGCGGGGGCGCGGCCTGCTGCGGGGCGGCCTGGGCGGGCGAATCATCGACCTGCACACCGTGATCGGTGACCAGTGCCGCGAAACCGCCCGCGTAGCCCTGGCCGACCGCGCGGACCTTCCAGCTGCCCTGACGGCGGTACAACTCGAGCGCGATCACGATCGACTCGGCGTTCAGACCATCGATCTGGTAGCTGAACAGCTGGTTGCCCGATGCGTCGGAGACGATGGCGGTGGGCGGGGCGAAGCGGCCGAAGTTGCTGTTCGCGTCGTCGAGGGTGATCACCGCGCGGATCTGATCGATGTCGGCGGGCACCGACGGCAGCGAAACAGCAAGTGAGGCAGGCTGACCCGCCGGTCCGGGCCGGAGATCGACACCCGGTCCACTCGGCTGGTTGTAGAAGACGAAATCAGCGTCGGTGCGGACCTTGCCCTGCTCGGTCACGAGCAGCGCGGACAGGTCGGCCGGTGCGGTGACCTGGAGCGAGATCACCACGTCACTGACGGCCACCGGGCCGTTCTGGCCCTTGGCGAGTGTTGCAGACAAGTTCGACCCTTCGCTTGTCGTTGGTGGGTGTCGACGGAACTCGCTTGCCACTCTACGAGAAACCGGGCGCACACGTCCGGGCTCTGCGCCGCCCACCCCAATGTTCGGCGTCGCGGGCGGAGTTTCGCCTGATCGGTTAGGGTGACGACGCAGTCGGACGACGGCGGTTTGTCCGCCTATTCAGAGGGGACAGCGGAGCCTGTCATGGCGCAATTGTTCGAACAGTCGAAGAAGGTGATCGAGGCGCAGCTCGCGGGGACGAGTATCCGCGCGATCGCAGGCTCGATGGTGGCCTACGAAGGCAATGTGCAGTTCAAATCGGCCGGGTTCGGCGGCGGCGAGGGCATGCTCAACGGCCTCAAGCGCCGCGCCACCGGCGAGAAACTGTCACTGATGGAATGCAACGGCAACGGGCGCGTTTTCCTCGCGGTGAACGGTCAGAACGTCACCGTGGTGAATCTGAACAACGAGACTTTGCAGGTGGAGTCGCAGCAGCTGCTGGCCTTCGCGGGCAATCTGCGCACCGATGTGCGGTTCGCCGGGGTCGGCGGGATGTCGGCGGGCAGCGGGCTGTTCACCACCACGGTCAGCGGGCAGGGTCAGGTGGCGCTGCTGTCGGCCGGTGGGCCGCTGATCCACCTGGAGGTGTCGCCGCAGTATCCACTGATCGTGGATCCCGACGCGTTCGTCGCCTCGCGCGGCAATCTCAACCAGTCGTTCGTCACCGACGTCTCCTGGCGGAGCATGGTCGGTCAGGATGCGGGCGAGGCGTTCTCGCTGCGGTTCGACGGCCAGGGTGTCGTGCTGATCCAGCCGGCGGAACGGTAGGGGCAGGCGATGTTCGAGAAGGTCAACAGCAAGGTCGTCAAGGTAAACGTCGGACAGGCGGGCGGCGTCGTCGCCCGCTCCGGCGCGATGCTGTTCTACACGGGTCAGGTGGCGTTCGCGCCGCATCAGATTCCCGGCGCCGGTCAGGGCATGGGCGGTGGTGGTTTGATGCGGATGGCCGGGCAGATGATGGCCGGTGAGCACGAGCGGACCATGCTGGCGCAGGGCAACGGCGAAGTCCACTACGGATTCGCCGGGCTCGAGGTGCACGTGGTGCAGATGCAGCAGGGTGCGGTGTTGCGCGCCGAGGCTTCGCGACTGCTCGCGCAGTCGGCCGGTTTGCAGGCTTCCGTGGTGTCCGTGGCCAGTTCGGGCGGCGGCGGTGGTGGCGGCGGCGGTCTGATGGGCGCGCTGCGCGGTGCTGCCGCGGGCGTCGCGACCGGCACGGGCATGTTCACCACCCAGCTCAGCGGACAGGGTTCGGCGGTGCTGCTCGCGCACGGCGGATTCCTGGAATTGCAAGTGGGCGGGCCGAATCCGATCGTTGTCGACCCGCAGGCGTTCGTCGCCGCGTACGGCAATGTGCAGACCGAATTGAAGTCCGCGATGAGCTGGCGCGACGCGGTGGGTCGCGGCGCCGGCGAGGCGATGCAATTGCATTGCCACGGACAGGGTGTGGTGTTCGTGCAGGCCTCCGAAGAGAAGTTGTGAACCGATGAGCGAAATCCACTCGCCGATGAATCTCGGTGCCAGCGACAACATTCCGGGCAACAGCTACGCCTACTCCATCGACCTGACCGGCCCGTGGTTCATGCGCAAGGGCGCGATGATCGCCTACTACGGCCAGATCGAGTTCCAGATGCTCACCCACGGGTTGCAGGGCGGCCTGATGCAGATGGTGAGCAGCCAGTTCTCGGCACCGCTGTTCGCGGGCGACTATGTGGTGGCGCAGGGCCACGGGAAGCTGATCATCGGCGACCGCGGTTACGACATCAATTCCTACGATCTCGAAGAAGGTAACCTCACCATCCGCGGGGCGAACCTGCTGGCCTTCGAGCCGGGACTTGCCCTCAAGCAGTCGATCGTGCCCGGGTTCCTCACGCTGATCGGTACCGGTAAGTTCCTCGCGTCGTCGAACGGGCCGGTGATGTTCGCCGAACCGCCGCTGCGCGTCGACCCCGAATCCCTTGTCGGGTGGGCCGATTGCCCGTCGCCCAGTCACCACTACGACCAGGGGTGGATCGGCAGCTTCCTCGCGGCGGGTGCGGCCAGGATGGGCGCCAACTCCGGCGAGGAACGTCAGTTCGACTTCACCGGCGCGGGCACCGTCCTGATCCAGTCGACCGAGAAGATCATGAGCGACAACGCGCTGGTCCGCACGATCGAGGGTCAGCTCCAGAGCGGTGTGACCGTCGGTGGTCTCCAGCGCATCCAAGGCGTGATCGCCCAGCAGCTGGCTGGTCAGCAGCAGCACTACTGAGCGCTTCGAACCCGGGGGCCGTCTCGGCGCCCGGGTTCTCGCCGGTCAGCCGACCGGCACGGTGGCGCGCTGCGCCGCGGCGTGGAACCACTCGAGGATTTCCTCGCCTGCCAGGATTCCCGCCGCGGTGGTGATCGTGAGGTTGGGGGCGGTGAAGTTCAGTTCTTCCAGCTCGCCGTGGCACGGACGGATGGCGGCGTCGGCGGCCTTCAGCATCTCCGCGTCGAGTGCGCCGTCGCCCGCGGTGAACAAGGTTGCGCTGCTCGCTAATTCGCCTGCTTCGGTGAGCCTCTTGCGGACTTCGGCGACGGCGAGACTTTTGCAGACGGCGTCGGGCATCGTGTAGATCTTGCGCCCCTGCTGGGACGCCGACCAGCCGTTGGCGCGGCACCAGGTATCCCATTCGGCGAGAAAGCCGGTGGGCACCTGATCGGGGCGGACCACCAGGTAGCAGAACAGTTCGTCGGCCTCGCGGTATTTGGTGACCCAGGAATCGTCTATGCGGGAGCGTAATTCGGCGCCGACATCGGCGAGGGTGGCTCCGGACGCGTTGACCTGGTCGTCGATGGCGATGCGCCACGCGGGGTCGGGGATGCCGTCGACGAGGATGTTGCCGCCGTTGCTGGTGATGGCGTAGCGCCACGGAGCACCGGGCAGCGTGATGCGCTGGAACTGTTCGATCGTGCGGGTGGTCGTGGGGATCACCGGGGCGATGCCCGCGAGTTCGCGCAGGGCCGCGATGGCGGTGGTGGTCATGTAGGAGAGTGGTTCACCCTCGTAGTACTCGACACACTCCTTCGCCACGGCTTCGGCGCCACCGAAGCCGTTGCGGGAGAAGATCATCGTGCGATCCAGATCGGTCGCGAAGAGGGACTCGGCGGTCACCGGGCTAGCTCCTTGATCAGGCCCATACAGGAATAGGCCAGGTCGGGGACCACTTCCACCGGGACATTGCGCGCCGCGGCGAGCAGGCGGATGTGGGCGTGCTCCGGCGCGTCTGCCTCGCGGACCAGCACTCGCCACGGTACCCGGCGCAACAGCACGCGGGTGGTCTCGCCGACGCCGGGCTTCACGTAATTGACTGTGCTGATGCCGTATTCGGCGCGGACCTTCTCCACCGAGGCCCAACCGGACCAGTCGGGAGTGCGGTCGGAATCCCGAATCGCGGCGACGCCGGCCGGCACCTTGTCGCGGATCACGTCGAAAGCCGCTGTGACGGTGTCGATCAGCTGATTCGAGACATCGGCGTCGATCAGATCGCGGTAGAACTTGGCACCGTGGAACTCGCCGGGGCCGATCAGGGTGTTGTTGAGGACCGTGCGGGAAACCAGCCCTGACACTGTCGAATTCAGGCAGGCGGAGGCGATGAGGAAGTCGTCGCGGGTGCCGTAGGTGCGCACACAGTTTGCGGGATCGGCCAAGACGACGAGCTCGTCGTCGAACCGGGCGCCACCGGCAGCGTGATACGCGTCGAGAGCGGCGGTGAGCTCGTGGGTGATGGCGCCCTTGCCGGTCCAGCCGTCGACGAAGACGATCGAGGACGGATCGTGGTGGCGGGCGAGATAGTCCAGCGCCACCGCGTCGATGCCGCGGTCGCGCACGATCGAGACCGCGTAGTGCGGGACGGTCAGTGGCTCGCGGCCGATACCGCTGACGAGCCACCGTCGCATGAGCACGCCGACGGGAGTGCCCGCCCTGGCCAAGGAGACCAGGACGATGTTCTCACCGCGTTCGGCGACAACGAGTTCGGCCACGGTCGCGACGGCCAGCGCCAACCGCTCGGCGCTGTCGGCCAGCACGCGGTCGAAGAGCTCGCGGTATTCGGCATCGGGCTGGAACTCCACCGGCAAGGACTCGGCGTAATGGGCCACGCCGGCCTGGATGCGTTGCTCGCGTTCGGTCACATCGGCTTCCAGATCCGCGTCCGAAAGATCTTTCAGCAGCCACGAAACATCTTCGGGCGCATAGGAACCGAACTCCGGGCCGTGCAGGGCAACAGGGAGTGCGCCGTGTCCCGCTGTCACGGCCACCGGATCAGCGGTCCGGCCCGCGTGCAGCGCACGGGGATCCGCGCCGGGGAGCACAGCGATCAGGACGTCAGCGCCTGATGCCGTGAGAGCGTCGACCAGGCCGCCGGGGGCGACCAACTCCGGGGTGTCGGCGGGGGGATCGATGACGACAAGGAGGACGGGGTCGGCGCCGGGCCACTGCGCGTTGTACACGTAGCGGTGGGCGGTGGGGTCCGGTTCCGGTGCGGTGAAGCGGAAGCCCCGGCGGAGGGGATAGCCGGGTTCGTCGAGGACGTATGCCGGTGAGCGGGTTGTGGTTTGGAAGCGGGTGGGGGTGCCCGCGTCGGCCAGTTCAGCGGCCAGGCGCAGGGGCAGGTACATGAGTTCTTCGTGGCCGATGACGATGACGGGGCGGCCGACGAACTCGGCGTCGAGGCGGGTGTTCACCTCGTCGGCGATGGATTTCAACGCGATGTCGAACGCGGCGGCATCCGAGCGCAGGATCCCGTGTCTGCCGCCCTCGGGAACATCGGCAGGCCAGGTCAATTCGATGCGGCCGTACGAACCAGGTCGGTCGGCAACCGGATTCAACTGCGGATCGGGCAAGGCGGTGACGGTGTCGATCAGCCCGGAAGGCAGCTCGGCGCGACCGGATGCCAGGCAGACCGTGTCGATGCGCGCACCGAGTTCGGCTGCGGCGGCTTCGAATTTGGCCCGATCGGCCGGTGTGCGCAGGTCGACCAGCGAGGCGAGCACGTAGTGCGAGCGGGGAGCGAAAGCGTGCAGCGCGCGCACCGCGTCGATGGCGGTGTCGCCGGTGGAGATCTCGTCGTCGACCAGCACCAGCGGGAGATCGTTGGCGAAGATGGCGGCGGGCGCGGGCTGGAGCAGGTGCGACGTAGCGTGCGAATGGCCCTCTTCGAACCCGGTGAGGGTGGTAGCTCTCGACTCGTGCCTGCGGGTGGAGTGCAGGTAGCAACCCGCATCGATCCGCGCGGCTACGCAGTGACCCAAACCTGTTGCCGTCTCGGCGAATCCGAGCACCACGGCTTCGCGATCGCCGAGCACCTCGCGCACGAGATCGCCCAGCCGATTGCCCGCGCCGATCACCACGCGCGGGTCGGTCGGCAGGTGCTTGCCGAGCACGGTGGACACCAGCAGATGCGCCCGGCGCGGATTGCGGCGCAGACCCGGCTGCACCAGCGCTTCGATCGAAAGTGCGCCTGTCAGCACGCTTTCAGCGGACAATGCGACGAACCCGCCGTCAGCCGGCACACCTTCGGCAGACGTCTCACCCGGCAAGTCCTCCTCGGCCGAGCTCGCGGCGAAGGACTCGCCGTGATGCAGCTCGATGCCGAGATTCACTGTTGCCCATGGTGTTTCGAACGCACTCATTCGGCGATCATCGCTGTCAGCAGATCCACGAAAGACACTCCCTTGTTCGCCACCCCGAACGCACGGGCCCGAACCATCGTCTGGCGGGCCCAACTGCGGTGGGGGCGCATCTCGTTCATCTTGTTGCGGTATTCCGAGGCCGCGACGCCACCGACATCGGCCTCCATGATGTCCAGCGCGTCGGCGTACTCCTCGTGGGTCACCACCGACAGCGCGTGCACCACGGCCACGTGCGAGGGGTGGATCACCGTTTTGCCCTGGATACCGTTGGCGCGGTCGAGGGTGATCTCGCGCAGCAGGCCGTCGAGGTCGCGGCTCACCAGGTACTGGCGGAACTTCACCGCGTCGGATTCCTCGAAGGGCGCACTGCGCAGCTGCGGCCGGAACATCCGCTCGTGGTCGGCGAAGTACTCCCACACCGGTCCGGTGATGATGAAACCGGTGCCGTCGACGCGCCCGAGGTAGTTGACGATGTCGGCGATCACGTCGGCGACCACTCGCACGTCGTAGATCGTGAGGTCGCGGTCGCGACGGATGCCGAAGGTCGAGCACATGTCGGTGGCGCCGATCCGCACGGCCAGCAGTTGCTCGCGGTGTCCGGCGAGCAGTTCGGCGATGCGCGCGAGCTGCTCGTCGCGGGTCTGGCGGTGCACCAGGTTCGCCGACTCGAGCACCGGCATCGCGTAGACCGGGCGGCCGAGGCTGCGGTTGGCGTCGTCGAGCGCGGCCAGGTAGGCGGGGCCGCTGACAGCGTCGAACTTCGGGAAGACGAATCCGGTGAGCACGTCGGCGCCCGGCCCGAGCGCGGCGACCAGCTCGCCGACCGAGGCTGCGTCACGCACCCGGATGAACAGCATCGGATTGGCGTCTTCGCTACGGGCGAGCAGGTCGAGGGTGTCCACCGCGTGCTGTTTGGCGGCCTCCACCTCGTGATCGGCGACGGCGTCTTCGAGGTCGATCACCATCGAGCACACCCCGCGCGCGGCACGTCGGCGGATCGTCGCGGCGAGATCGGGGCGGGTCGCGGGCACGTAGAGGGTCGCGCCGAGCGCTGTTGCCAATAACTCCCGGTCGTCGGGGCCCTGAATCGGCTCCGGTTCGACCAGGAACAACTCCCGTCTGCGGGGACCCTGCAACTGCTGGAAATGGCGCAGCGGTACCTGCTTACGCAAGCAAACTTCCCGTGCGATGGCGTAGCCCGCGGTCATTCCCCCCACCTCATCTGTCGACCCATTGTCATTTCTACTTTTCGGATGCGTGTTTTCTGATTCGCTCGACCACGCCTGCGATGAACTCTGCGACGGTACCCAGCTCGGTAACATACGCCCAATAGTCTGGATGGCGACCAGTAAGTCCAGCAGTGATGCGGTCGAGGCGTTCTGCTTGTGCATCGAGAACCGAGCCCCACTCGGCGACCAGTCCTCGGTCGACCGCGAGCATCTGCGCGTCCCGCAGCCGGAATCGTACGGTGCGGGCCTGAGCTTCGGGGTCGGTACGTACCTCACGTAACAATTCGAGGCGCCGGGTGACGGCGTCGACCAACTGTTCGGCCTCGGCGAGGTGCGCGCGTGCGGTGGCGGTCAAATCAAGGGCGGTCTCCGGATCACGATCTGCTGCCGCGACGCGCGCGCCGACCAGCGCCTCGTCGGCGGCATCCATGCCACGACGGCTTTCCCGCTCATTGTTGGTCAAGTCCGCCGAACTCGCAGCACTGAACTCACGCAACAGCGCGGAGTAGGCGGGCCCGAGCGCACCGGCGCGATTACCGACCGCGGCCAGCCGGGTGGTCACCGAGGAGATCGCGTTCGCGGCGGCCGAAGCGCGAGAAGGTGCCTGCGCCAACGCATTCGACAATTCCGCGGTTGCCTGCTCCACCTGTGCCGCTGCCTCGCGCGCGCCCGCGACCGCCGTGCTGGGATCGGCCGAAGAGGCTGTGAGCAGAGCCTCATTCAGCCTCCTTACACCCGAGGAGATCGAGGGGTATTTCGTGAATCCGGACGACGCCGCGGCGGCCAGCACCCGCTCGGCTTCGGCACGCACGTGCGTCAGCAGCTGTGGCACCGATCCCCGCACGGTCGCCGCCTCGGTAAGACCGGCGCGGTTCGCGTTGTAGAACTCGTCGACCCCGCGGGCGGCGTCGTTCAGCTGCCTGACCAACGCGTCGGCCCGGCCCGGACCATCGAGCACAGCGGTGCCTGCGGCCTCGGCGGCGTCGAGCTCGTCGGTGTAGCTCAGGTACGCACCCGCCGCGGCGTAGCACCGCGCCCGCACCGGCTCCCAGACAGCGGCGATCCGGCGCTCGGGGAAGACCTGCTCACTGGCCACCGCTCCCGCCTCCGCTGCCGACTGCCTGCGATCCATATCCAGAAAGGCGGCCGACGTCGCGGCCCGCGCCCCGCTGATCCACTCATGATCCGGCCCCGATCTGAACCATCCGCGTCTGCGAGGTGTCACCGGCACATCCCCTTTCCGAACCACGCATGCGGCCCGCCCGCTCACTGCCGTCGATGGTAGGAGATTCACCCCGTTAACCTGGGCTGCAGACGGTTCCTACGCAAGATCCGCGAAACCTATTACTGTCGTAGCGGTACCCGGCGATTCGGACATGCTGGGAAACGACACACCGGACTAACCGAAGGGATTCCCGCATGGGTGTCAGTCTGTCCAAGGGCGGCAACGTTTCGCTGAGCAAAGAGGCTCCGGGCTTGACCGCGGTCTCGGTCGGCCTCGGCTGGGACGTGCGCACTACCACCGGCACTGACTTCGACCTCGACGCGAGCGCCATCGCGACCGGCGCCGACAAGAAGGTCGTCTCCGACAAGCACTTCGTCTTCTTCAACAACCTGAAGTCCCCCGAGGGCGCCATCGAGCACAAGGGCGACAACACCACGGGTGAGGGCGAAGGCGACGACGAGGTCATCGACGTCGACCTCGCCAACACCCCGCCGACCATCGAGAGCATCTTCTTCCCGGTATCGATCTACGATGCCGAGACTCGCTCGCAGTCGTTCGGTCAGGTACGCAACGCCTACATCCGCGTGGTCAACAAGGCCAACGGCACCGAACTCGCCCGCTACGACCTGTCAGAGGACGCCTCGACCGAGACCGCTATGGTCTTCGGCGAGCTGTACCGCAACGGTGCCGAATGGAAGTTCCGCGCCGTCGGTCAGGGCTACGCCTCCGGCCTGTCCGGCATCGCTCGCGACTACGGCGTCAACGTCTAGTCATCATCGCGAACAGGGGGCTCGGCACATCGGGCCCCCTGTTCGTGCGAAACAGAAAGGTCCCTCCGCGTGATAACGCGCATCTTCGGCCTGTCCATCGCCCTCACGGTGGTCTCACTGGTCGTGGCTTACCTCTACGGTGGCCTGACCGCACTCGCACTGTGCGCGATCCTCGGCATTCTCGAGGTGTCGCTGTCATTCGACAACGCTGTCATCAACGCCACCGTCCTGGAACGGATGAGCGAATTCTGGCAGAAGATCTTCCTGACCATCGGCGTACTGATCGCCGTGTTCGGTATGCGACTGGTGTTCCCGCTGGCCATCGTGTGGGTCACCGCCGGACTGAACCCGGTCGAAGCCTTCGACCTGGCACTCAATCCGCCGGACAACGACGCCGCCACCTTCCCTGACGGCAGCCCGAGCTACGAGACCCTGCTCACCGACGCGCACCCGCAGATCGCGGCGTTCGGTGGCATGTTCCTGGCGCTGCTGTTCCTGAACTTCATCTTCGAGGATCGTGAGATCACCTGGCTCAGCTGGCTCGAGAAGCCGCTGGCCAAGGCGGGCAAGCTCGACATGCTCTCGGTGGTCGTTGCCGGTACCGGTCTGGTGCTGGTCGCGGAGTTCCTCGCCGACGCCGACGATCGCTCGACCGTGCTGGTCGCCGGTCTGCTCGGCATGATCATCTACATCCTGGTCGACGGACTCGGTTCGATGTTCCACGTCGAGGAATTCGAGGAGGGAGCATCCGGTGGCCCTTCCACGCTGGTGAAGGCGACCGGTAAGGCCGCGTTCTTCCTGTTCCTGTACCTGGAAGTGCTCGACGCGTCGTTCTCCTTCGACGGCGTCATCGGCGCGTTCGCCATCACCTCCGACCCGATCATCATCGCGCTCGGCCTCGGCCTGATCGGTGCGATGTTCGTCCGGTCGATCACGGTGTACCTGGTTCGCCAGGGCACGCTGTCGGACTACGTGTACCTCGAGCACGGCGCGCACTGGGCGATCGGCGCGCTGGCGGCGATCCTGCTGGTCTCGATCGGCGTGCACGTCAACGAGCTCATCACGGGTCTGGTCGGCGTGGCGTTCATCGGCGCGGCGCTCATCTCCAGCATCTTGCGCAACCGCAAGTCCGAGCCCGACGCTGTGGAGGACGCCAAGGAATCCACTCCGGTCGCCTGATCCACGGCCGAACAGTCACAGCGGCGGCGAGTCCCTTCCGGGATTCGCCGCCGTTGTCGTTCACGCGGGTTGCAGTTGACGGCCCGGCGCCGTGCTCGGTTCGAGATGCCTGCCACGCAACCTCGCCCGCAGAAAGAGGAAGAACAGGGTGATCAACAGGGCGGTGCGCAACCACACGCCGAACTGGACGATCCCTTCCATCAGTTCCACGCTCTCGCCCTCACCCAGCGCGGCGAAGTACCGGAACACCCCCACGCCCACCGCCGCGTCGGCCACCAGATAGGCCGCGACCAGCGACCACGGCACCTCGAGCAACACCAGGAACGGAATTATCCACAGGGTGTACTGGGGTGAATGCACCTTGTGGAAAAGCATGAAGGCGGCCAGCATCGCCGCGCTCACGCCCACCCACGGGTACGCCGAACTGGGAGTCCAGCGCCGCCAGCCCAGCCACATGGCCAGCGCGAACCCGACGAAGATCAAGGCGGGCGAGGCGATCGCCACGGCGTCGTGCCAGGTCTGCGTCGTCTCCGCCGCGCGGCCGAAGAGGACCTGGTGACCCCAGTACCAGATCGAGTTGGTGGTGATGTCGGCCTGGCGCAACTGCTGGAAGGTGATCGAGGCGCGCCAGCCCTCCACCCCCGCCAACACGAACGGCAGGTTCACCGCCACGACCGTGCCCATCGCGGCCAGCAGCGTCTGCGCGGCCCCGGCCACATCGAGCTCGCTGATCCGGCGTCGATCGCGCGGGGCGCCCTCGGTAAGCACGTACACCGCGAGCGGGAGCACGAAGATTCCCGGGTAGAGCTTGAGACAGAAACCCAGCGCGAGCAGCACCGCGGCGATGATTCCGCGGGTGCGCACGGACAGCCCGGTCAGCATCGTCATCACGTAGACCGCCGCCACCGCCGTGCACACCACCGGCAGTTCCCAGTTGTGGAAGGCGTAGAACACCAGCGGCGGGCCGATGGCCCACAGCAGCGCCGCCGGGCCTGCGATTCTGGCCAGCATCCAGGCCGTGAGCAGGGCGAACGGCGCGAGCAACAGCGCCGAATGCCACAGGAAGTCGGCGTCGTTGTCCACCCCGATGGCACCCGCCCACATCAGCACGCCGCTGAGCACCGGGTATTCGACCGCGCCGCCGGTCAGCGCACCGTCGTCGGTGATCGCGCCGTCGACGTACGGGAAGACGTGATTGTCGATATCGCGGCCGAGCCACAGGAATTGGATATCGGAATAGCAGACATCCGAATCCTTGCGCTCCTCGAATACCAGACTGCGACCGGATTCATCGATCGCGCCGCCCGCACAGCGGGCTTTGTTGGCATAGGCCAGCGCGAGGGTGAGCCCACACAGCAGCATCACCACGATGCTCAAGGCCGCGGCCCACGTCGCGCCGCGCCGTGCTGCGCGCTGACGCGGGCCGACTGTGGTCATGGCGACCACATTATGCGGCGACGCCTCGATCACCGGGGTACACCCGCGGCAGGCATCGATTTCGCTGGTCACCACCCGCTCATGTAGCCTTGGCGGGTTGCTGACGCAACGAACCCTCCTGCCATGGAGAGTCCATGGCCGTTTCCTAGTCCACAGGAGGTGATTGGTCCGTGCGTCAATATGAAGTAATGGTCATCCTCGACCCGAGCCTGGACGAGCGCATCGTCGGGCAGTCCCTGGATACCCTGCTCACGGTCGTCAAGACCGAGGGCGGCAACGTCGACAAGGTCGACATCTGGGGCCGCCGCCGGCTCGCCTACGAAATCGCCAAGCAGGCCGAAGGCATTTACGCGATCGTCAACCTGACCGCGACCCCGGCCACCGTGAGCGAACTCGACCGCCAGCTGGGCCTGAACGAGACGGTGCTGCGCACCAAGGTTCTGCGCAACGACAAGTAGTCCGCACCCTTCTCGAATTTGATGTCAGAGCCTAGCTTTAGGCTCGAGCGCAAATCCCGAGATTGCGGACTGCACCCCGAGCAGGAGGAACCCCATGGCAGGCGACACGGTCATTACCGTCATCGGAAACTTGACGGCAGACCCGGAGCTTCGTTTCACGCCCGCAGGCGCAGCGGTGGCAAATTTCACCGTCGCGTCGACTCCCCGTGTGTTCGATCGCAATTCGAACGAATGGAAAGACGGCGAGGCTCTGTTCCTGCGCTGCAACATCTGGCGTGAAGCAGCGGAGAACGTCG
>NZ_JACUZI010000011.1:0-172211 GCF_015355705.1 Nocardia sp. XZ_19_231
CCGCCCAGGGCCTGTGCTCCGGGTCGACACACGGTCAACCCGCCGAAGGGGGTGGGGACTTTTAGGTGGCCACCAGTGGTGACCTACACGTGGCCACCAGTGGGGACTTTCTCATGGCCAGGGACAGGTGTCCGCTCCCGCCTGGCCTTGCAGCTCACGGAGGTCTACGTCGAAATCGATCTCTGTGGCGGACATCAGCCAAAAGTTCACCTGCACGCCAGGGGTGGGCCAGACCCGCAGTCTGAGGCCCTCCTCCGCATCGACAGGGCGTGGCAGCACCTTCGCCGCAGCTGGTAGCGGTCGCACGGCGTCGTCTTCCGCATAGTCCCATGCCCACCCGGTGGACCGGACCAGGTCGAACACCGCCTGCCAGTCCTCGACCGTGGCGTCGGGCACCCAAAGATCCGGCAGCGTACCCATCAGGTTCGGGTCGAAGAAGTTCTTGACCTCATTCCACAGCAGATCCGACATTCCGGCCATGCTGCCAGGGCAGTCAGTCGGGCCGCACCCTGGTTTCATCGCTCCACCGCAGAATGTGCGGTCGCAGCTTGAGGTCGATCGCATCCCAGGGCAGCCGGTGAACGTCCCGAGTTGTTCAACGCCAGTCACTTTCACGGAGTGATTGCTGAATTTCGCTATATAGAGTCAAGGCGCCTGCGGCGGCGCGTGCGCGCCGCCGCCGCGCTACGACGCGCAGCGGGCTTGCTCGTACCTCACCGCCCGGCGCGTCGGCACGTCGGCGACGAGCACGCGCATACCGAAGGCGGCCATTCCTTTCTGGCTCACTTCTTCGATCAACCGATCAGAGCTGGGCACGACACCAGCCGTCCCCGACTGACCTCCCGCTGTCGATGACGAATCCGCCGGCACTCTGCCCGGTCGACCGGTTGTGGTTCCGGCCCGGATGGACGAAGCCGACGACGAATCGGTCCTTTGCGTGGTGGGCCGAAGCCCCCTCGGACGGTCCCAGGTGCCGCGGGGCGCTTCTGCTGGTCCGGGTTCGCCGTCGAGGTACCAGACACCGGGCACATCCCAGCCTGGGCGGTTCGTAGGGCCATTCGTGGTCGGGGCCCACTGCCCAGCCGGGAGGGGTGCACCTCATCGGGGTTGCGGGTTGTGGGTCCACTCACCACCGTGCTCGCGGAGTTCGTGCAGTGGTCGCCCAGGCACCTTCCTGCTGTGGCGGTCTGATCGATCCAGGGCTAGCACGACTGCGGCGGGCATCAAGGGCGCCTAGCGGCGTCACTACGTGATTGCTATCGCAACCCTTGACACCCACCACAGCCGTGCTCGAGACGCCCTCAATCAGACCACCCCAGCAGGAAGGCACCCGATCATGAGCTACGCACTGCACGAACTCCCCGACCTCTCCAGCCTCGGCGGCGAGTGGACCACCGTCACCGTTGCCGACTGCGCCTATGGCACTCCGGTCAAGGTCGGCCGGGCGATGTTCCCCGACCACGAATGGCCCTACGAACCCCGCAAGTGCCCCTGGGACATGCCCACCGCCTGGTACCTCGACGGCTACGTCCTAATCTGCCTGGGCTGCGGCATCGACGGCACCTAACCCGCCCGAGGGGGCTTCGGCCCCTTCTCACCCTTCTGGGCACCGACAACGACGTCGGCAGCGGATCGCCAACGAGGTCGATCCCAGCCCGGACCCGGCGCACTGATTCGCCGGACCCCCTGCCGCCCGCGTGGCGACGCCTTCCCCATGCGGGACGGCAGGGCACCAACCCCTCAGGCGAGTTGCTGAACAGAATCCGCGGTGAGGTTGGTGGTATCGCGACCGGTGGCCGCGTGGCCCTGTTCTGGGTTGGCCTGCATTGTGATCCCGCGCCCCTCACACCTCAAGGGCGCCGATGGCGTCAGCTTCGCTGATTGCTTCGCACCCCTTGACCTGTGAGCCTCTGCGCGTGAACGGCAGGCCGTATCGGGCAGGCGGTGAGCCAGCCCCGAGGTGTGCACCCCAACCCAGAGCAGGGCCAACCGTGGTCCAGACACACGAAAGCCGCAGATGGCGTGAACCATCCGCGTGCGATGTACGTGCAACTAGTGGCGGTCAATCCCGGTCAATCGGAGTGATTAACAGCACATCACCCCGGCGGCGCCAAGAGGCCGATCAGGCCCTGAACTGGGCGAACGAATCGTGTTGATGGTCGGGGTGACAGGATTTGAACCTGCGACCCTCCGCTCCCAAAGCGGATGCGCTACCAAGCTGCGCTACACCCCGATACCTCACCGGCGAGAGCACCGTCGAGGCAATACATGTTTGAGCGGGTGACGGGAATCGAACCCGCACCATCAGCTTGGAAGGCTGAGGTTCTACCATTGAACTACACCCGCAGGCATACGACATCGATGGGATCGCCACGATGTCGTGTGCGCCACGACTGTACCGAACCCCGCGCGAAAAATGCCAATCCGGCCCCTGCCTGCCCGATTGATGCGCCTCGGCCGACGGTGTACCCGACTTCCCTGCGATCAATCGCCGCTATGCCCGATTAGGGCCTAATGACCCTAGCCCCGAAACGTCTTCCCGGCGACGATGGTTCGTGCGCCCATGGGGACCGGCGCCTGCTCCACCGGGGGATTAAATAGGAGAATTATCCTTAAAAACCCGCCACGGGGGCGGCGAGTAGGCCACCATGAGAGTGCGCGTGACGACTACTGCCACATCGTCACAACTCGCACCCCGTGCCAGGAGGGACCCATGGCGACACAACGTCCACCGCCCAGCGGAGGGCATCACGCTGCACGTTTCGGGCTCCCGAAAATTTTTTCGGGAAATGTGTAACGCCGAAGGCTCTGCAGCGATGTCATAGCCGATCGCCATTCGCGAGAGACCAGAGAACGCGTTCCAGAACGTGAATTTTCGGTCTCGGGTGGCTTGCTAGGATCCTTTTTGCCGGACGGGGGTATCTGGAAAGGGGGCGGTGAGCGTGTGCCGAACTCGGTGGACCCAACCGCGTAGCAGTGCGAATGATCGAGGTGGCAAGACCGTCGCCACCTATCGCCGGTGATCTCGATGACCCACATCGAGCCACCGGTCGCCGCGATGGCCCGCGCCTGGGCCCGCGCGGTATGCGCCGAACCGGGCTCTTCCACGGCGCCGCACCAGTTGGAGCCGGTGCTCGTCGACATCGTCGAGCGGCTGCTGCATCTGGCTCGGACCGAACCGTTCCCGGTACCACAGGCGCGCAAGCTCGGCGCGCGGTTGGCCGAGGCGCCCTTCGAACGCACCAGGATGCTGGCCCATGCCAGTCGCTGGCTGCTCGGCTTCCCCTCGGGGGTTCCGGGCTCGCTGGTGGCGACCCGCTGGCCGCTGGTGGCCAGCCAGGCCATCGACAGCTACGCACAGGCACTACAGGAACGCGCTCTGGCGCAACAGGAACAGAACATCTCGGCGAAAGTGTCACTGCGCGTACAGGAGATCGCCGCGCTGCAGCACCGCTTGCGCCACGAGGCGACCCACGACGCACTCACCGATCTGGCGAACCGCACGCTGCTGCAGGAACGGGTACGTGCGTTCGCCGCCGACCCGAGCCGCGGTGTCGGTGTGCTGGTGGTGGACCTGGACCGCTTCAAACAGATCAACGACGGCTACGGACACGCAATCGGCGACGAGGTACTGGTCGAACTGGCCAACCGGCTGCGTGAGGTGTGCCCGCCGGACACGGTGATCTGCCGATACGGCGGCGACGAGTTCGTGGTGGCGGCCAACCCGCGCCGCGACACCCTCGGCGAGCTGGCACACCGTGTGGTCGCGGCATTGCGCGACCCGGTGTGGTCGAGCGCGGGCCCCGTACCGGTTTCGGCCAGCGTGGGCACCGCTTTCTGCCCACCGGGAAAGACGTGCGATTTCACCGACCTGTTGCGTCGCGCAGACCGCGCGATGTACTCGGCGAAGTCGGCGGGCGGGCGGCGTTTCGCGCTCGCTGAATCGGGCGACCCCGAACTGGGAACGGCGGTCGCCGGCTGAGTCGGATCGCGAAGCCTGCACTTCGCGGTCCGGCTCAGCTGATTACGCTGCGGGCTGGCAGGTGGGGCACCAGAAGAGGTTTCGGCCTTCCATGACCTTGTGCGCGACGGGGGTCGCGCAGACTCGGCACGGTTCGCCCTGGCGGCGGTAGACGTAGGTGCGGGGACGGTCTTTGTTGTATGACGGGGCGCCGGTGTCGTGTTCGGGGCGGACCACGTGCATGCGTCCGGTGGTGACGCCGATCGGCATGAGTTCGACCAGGTCGGCCCAGAGGGCGTCCCATTCGTCGGCGGTGATCGAGGTGCCGGGACGGAACGGTGAGATGCCGTGGCGGAAGAGGACTTCCGCGCGGTAGACGTTGCCGACGCCGGCGATCAGAGCCTGATCCATCAGCAACGCGCCGATCGCCCTGCGGGAGCGCCGAATTCGCACGCCCGCTCGTTCGTGGTCGGCGTCGGCACGCAACGGATCGGCGCCGAGGCGCGCGGTGAGCGCGTCCACTTCGGGCGGCAACAACACTTCACACGCCGTGGGTCCGCGCAGATCGGTACCGAAATCCGTTGCGGCACCGAGCATTCGCATCCGCACCTGCCCGACCGGCGCCGCCATCGGCAACTCGACCTCGCTGAAGATGCCGTACAACCCGAGATGCACATGCACCGTCAGCCCGGACGCATAGTGATGCAGCAGATGCTTGCCGTAGGCCTCGGCCCGCTCCAGCACCTGCCCGTCCACCAGCGCGGCGCCCTCGACGAACCGCCCCTGCGGACTCGAAACCCGTACCACCCCACCGGAAAACCGCTGCTGATGCAGGTCGGCGATCCGGTGGAGGGTATGTCCTTCTGGCACTACCTCAGTACGCGGGAATCTCGGGGGCGATGCCGGTCTTCTCGTAGTCGGCGAGGATGTCGATGCGACGCTGGTGACGTGCCTCATCCGACCACGCCGCCGCGAGGAACGCGTCGACGATGGCGAGGGCTTCGGCGGTGGAGTGCATGCGGCCGCCGATGCCGATCAGGTTGGCATTGTTGTGTTCGCGGGCCAGCACGGCGGTTTCGACGCTCCAGGCCAGGGCACAGCGGGCGCCCGCGACCTTGTTGGCGGCGATCTGCTCGCCGTTGCCGCTGCCACCGAAGACCAGGCCGAGCGAGCCCGGGTCGGCGACGGTGCGCCGCGCCGCCTCGATGCAGAAGGCGGGGTAGTCGTCGAGAGCGTCGTATTCGAGGGCGCCGCAGTCGACGACCTCCACTCCGGCCTCCTGCAGATGGGCCTTCACGTGATTCTTCAGTTCGAAACCGGCATGGTCGGCACCCAGGTAAACGCGCATGGCTGCGATTGTCGCAGGCCCGCTTAGAGTCGTTTCATGCACCCGCACGAACCGCATTCCCCGCATTCGGCCGATTCCCAGCCGGAGCACACGGGCCGGCGGCCCGAGCGAACACCGTCACCGAACTCCGACACCGCGCCGCCGTCGCCGTGGGCACAACCTGATCCACGGACCGGCGGTTTCCCCGCGCACGACAGCCCACCGCAGCCACCGCCCGGCCCGTATCCGCCGGTCGCCCCTGGTCAGTACGCCCCGGGCCAGTACGCCCCCGGCTACTACCCGCCGAGCGGTCCGCCCGCGCCGCCGCAGCACCGACCGCGCGGACTGATGCCGTGGGATCGCCCCGCTCGGCATCCGTGGGAGATCCCGCTGCTGATCGTGGTCATCATGAGCACCGCGGTCGCGTACCTGCTCGCGCTCCTGCTCATGACGGTCGAGCTGTTCACCGATCCGATCGTCGACGAGAAGGGTGTGGAGCAGACCAGTTCCCTCGTCACCAGTCCGTATGTGCTGCTGCTGTTGTTCGCGCCGGTGCTGCTGTGGGCCGGTCGTGGTCTGAACTACTCGACCCAGCGCGTGAACGGTGTGAAGATGTCGCCCACCCAGTTCCCCGAGGGGTACCGCCTCGTGCAGGAGGCGGCGGCGCGCTTCGGGATGCACAAGGCACCGGACGCCTACGTGATCCTGGGCAACGGCCAGATCAACGCCTTCGCCTCCGGGCACGGGTTCCGCCGGTTCGTCGTGGTCTACAGCGACCTGTTCGAGATCGGCGGCGCCGCACGCGAACCGGACGGACTCGCATTCATCATCGGCCACGAAGTGGGCCATATCGCTGCGGGGCACGTGTCCTATTGGCGTCAGCTCGGCATGTTCGTCGCACCGTGGTTGCCGGTGCTCGGATCGTCGCTGATCCGCGCCCAGGAGTACACCGCCGACAATCACGGCTTCTGCTTCCGACCGCACGGCGCGCCCAGCGCGATGGCGACTCTCGCCGCGGGCAAGTACCTCAACAGCGATGTCGGCGTCGACGAGATGGCCGACCGGGCCGCACTCGACAGAGGCGGTTTCATCTGGCTGGTCAATGCCATGGCCAGCCACCCGGTGCTCACCTGGCGGATGTGGGCGCTGCGCGATCGCAGCAAGCCGGGGCCGTTGTTCTGGCGACCGAGCGCACCGCACCCCGGCATGATCCCGCCGCAGGGCGGATATCCGCTGAACTCGGCGCCGCCCCCGCTGCCGCCGAAGCCGGTCTGATCGGTCGGGGGTGCGGTGAGCGGCGCCCCCGACCCGCACGATCAGTCGAAGACCGGGTCCTCGGTCCTGGTGCGCTTGAGCTCGAAGAAGTGCGGGTACGAGGCCAGCGCGACCACGCCGTCCCACACCCGGCCCGCGTCCTCACCGCGCGGAATGCGCGAGAGCACCGGCCCGAAGAAGGCGGTCCCGTTGATGTGGATGGTCGGCGTGCCGACATCGGTGCCGACCTTGTCCATGCCCGCGTGATGGCTGGCCCGCAGCGCCTCGTCGTAGTCGGTGCTGTTCGCGGCCTCGGCGAGTTCGGCGGGCAGGTTCAGTTCGGCGAGCGAGTCGGCGACGACCGCGTCGAAGGTCTCCTGCAGCGTCTCGCGCTCGTACTCGGTTTTGCGGTCGTGGATCCGGGTGCCCAGCGCGGTGTAGAGCGGCGACAGGATCTCGTCGCCGTACTTCTGACCAGCGGCGGTGACAACCCGAACCGGGCCCCACGCGGCGGCCATCATGTCGACATAACGCTGCGGCAGGTCGTCTTTGCCCTCGTTGAGCACCGCCAGACTCATCACGTGGAAGCGCGCCTCGATATCGCGCACCTTCTCGACTTCCAGGATCCACCGGGAGGTGATCCAGCACCACGGGCACAGCGGGTCGAACCAGAAATCGGCGACATCCTTGGTGGCCTGCTCGCTCACGATGGGTTCCTCTCGGGTCAGCTGTAGCGGGTCGGGTCTGCCCCACCGACTGGTGCAACCGCATCACCGCTGGAATCGTTCCCGTGGGCGAAAACGCGCACTAAGCTCGGGTTGCGAGGAGTCCGGGTCGTCCGCGAGAAGGGGTCCGTTCATGAGCTCGAATCAGCATTTCGTCGTTATCGGTGGAGGTCTGGGCGGAGCGAAGATCGCCGAAGCCTTACGCGCCAACGATTTCGACGGTCGCGTCACTCTGCTGGCCGCCGAAGAAGAGCTGCCGTACGAGCGCCCGCCACTGTCCAAACAGCATCTGGCGGGCACCCAGCAACTGCCCGATTTCACCGTCGACTCGGCCGCCTGGTACCGCGATCACCACATCGATCTGCGGCTCGGTACCACCGCGACCGCGTTCGATCCGATCGCCAAGACGGTGACGCTGCCCGACGGTTCCACACTCGACTACGACAAGCTGGCCCTTGCCACCGGTTCGCGAGCCCGCACGCTCGATATTCCCGGCGCCGACGCCCCGAATGTCTACACGCTGCGCACCATCGGTGATTCGAACGCGCTGCTCGAGATCCTGCACACGGATCGACGCCTCGTCATCATCGGGGCCGGGTGGATCGGACTCGAGGTCGCCGCGCAGGCCCGCGCCAAGGGCGTCGACGTGACGGTGATCGAAACGGCCGAGCTGCCGCTGGTCGGTGTGCTCGGTCCGGAGATGGGCAGGTTCTATGCCGATCTGCATCGCGCGCACGGCGTCGACCTGCGCATGAACACCTCCGTCGACGAGATCCTCACCCACGACGGTGAGGCGACGGGCGTGCGGCTCGGCGACGGCACAGTGGTGCCCGCGCAGGCGGTACTGGTCGCGGTGGGGGCGCAGCCCAATATCGAGACGGCGACCGCGGCCGGACTGGCGAGCGACGGCGGCGTGCTGGTGGACGCCGCGCTGTGCACCAGCAACCCCGATGTGGTCGCGGTGGGCGATATCGCCGAGCAGAACCATCCGCTGTTGCACCGGCCGGTCCGGGTCGAGCACTGGGCGACCGCGCTGAACCAGCCCGCCGTCGCCGCGAAGACGATGCTGGGCAAAGCCGCCGTCTACGACCGGCTGCCCTACTTCTTCAGCGATCAGTACGACGTGGGGATGGAGTACTCCGGCTATGTCGGGCGCGGCGACGACGTGCGGGTGGTGGTGCGCGGCGATCTGGACGAGCGCGAGTTCGTCGCGTTCTGGCTCGACGCGCAGAACAAGGTGCGCGCGGGGATGAACGTCAACGTCTGGGACGTGACCGACCGGATCAAGGAGTTGATCGGATCGGCGCAACCCGTCGATCCCGACCGGCTGGCGGACACGAACATACCCCTGTGATTCAGTTCACATAGACGATGGTGTCGAAGACCGCGCATCAGCTCCGACCAACAGCCGAACGCGCCACACGGGCGCACCGAGCAGGAGCCGAACCATGAAATTCATGCTGGTCAAGACCTATTCCGAAGCTGCCTACTGCGACATCGCGCTGCCGGATTGGGCACCCGAGGACATCGCCGCTCACATCGACTTCCAGCGGGCACTGGGCGAACAGCTCGCCGCCGCGGGAGAACTCGTCGACGCGCAGGGCCTTGCCGCGCCCGATCAGGCGATGATCGTGTGCTCCGACGGCCGCTCGGCACCGGTCGTGACCGACGGGCCTTTCCCGGAGACCAAGGAGTTTCTCGCCGGTTTCTGGGTGGTCGATGTCGATTCGGTCGAGCGCGCGGTCGAGATCGCCGCGCAGGCCTCCGCGGCGCCCGGCCCCGGCGGCAAGCCGATCGGTGAATACATCGAGGTGCGCCAGATCATGAGCGCGCCCGACGTCGCGTGACCGAGACCCTGCCGCGTATCGAGGACCTGCTGCGTGAACTCTCGCCGCAGGTCCTCGGCGTATTGGTACGCCGCTTCGGCGATTTCGACCTCGCCGAGGACTCGGTGCAGGATGCGCTGCTGGCGGCGGCGACCCAGTGGGATCGCGACGGACTTCCGGACAATCCGCGTGGCTGGCTGATCCAGGTCGCGCAGCGGCGGATGGCCGACGCGGTGCGGGCCGAGGTGGCGCGGCGACGCAGGGAGACAACGGTTTTCGTGCGGGATGTGCCGGTCGATGCGATCGAACGGGACGACACCCTCGACATGTACTTCCTGTGCTGTCACCCCGACCTGCCACCCGCCGGGGCTGTCGCGCTGACCTTGCGCGCGGTCGGCGGGTTGAGCACCGCCGAGATCGCCACCGCCTTCTTGGTACCGGAATCGACCATGGCGCAACGGATCTCGCGGGCGAAGAGACGTCTGGCCGAATCCGACCGACCGTTCGCCGACGGCGCGCACGACAGCACTCGGGTCGACGCGGTGCTGCAGGTGCTGTACGTGATCTTCACCGAGGGCCACACCAGCAGTTCCGGTGCGGGATTGCGGCGCGGCGATCTGTCGGCCGAGGCGATCCGGCTGACCCGCGCGCTGCGCCGACTCCTGCCCGACAACACCGAGGTCACCGGCCTGCTCGCGCTGATGCTGATCACCGACGCCCGCCGGGCCGCCCGCTCCGGACCGCACGGCGAACTGATCCCGCTCACCGAACAGAATCGCTCCCGCTGGGACCGCGCGCAGATCACCGAGGGCTTGCGGCTGCTCACCGCGACCATGTCTGCCGGGCTGACCGGGCTCTACCAGATGCATGCCGCCGTCGCGGGTCTGCACGCCGAGGCCCGCCGCCCCGAAGACACCGACTGGGCACGAATCCTGCAGCTCTACACCATGATCGAGCGCCTGACCCCCAACCCGATGATCACCCTCAACCGGGCCGTCGCCACCGCGATGGTGCACGGTCCGGCCGCAGGGCTGTCGGTGGCCGACAGCGTCGCCGAACCACTGTCCCGCTCGCACCGCCTCGCAGCCGTTCGTGGGCACCTGCGGGAGATGGCCGGTGAGCACACTGCGGCTGTCGGCGAATATCGTCGCGCCGCACAGCAAACGGCGAGCGTGCCCGAACGCGACTATCTGCTGCTGCGTGCCGCGCGCCTGCGCGTCGGCGACGCGAAGTGACACAGGCGATCGAGCAGCGCGGCCCACGGCCGACACCTGGCAGACTCGCTCGGATGACGGACGTTTTCAGCGCGGGCGTGCTGGTGTACCGCCGGGGCGAGGCCGGGATCGAAGTGCTGCTCGGGCACATGGGTGGGCCGCTGTGGGCGAAGAAGGACGCGTCGGCATGGTCGATTCCCAAGGGCGAGTATGTGGCCGAGGAGGAGTCCGCACGCGATGCGGCCCGGCGCGAGTTCACCGAGGAGCTCGGGCTGCCGGTGCCTCAGGGCGAGTGGATCGACCTCGGCGAGGTGAGTTATCGCAGCGGAACCAAGCGCAAGTTCCTCACCGTGTGGGCGGTCGAGGGCGAGCTCGACCCGGCCGAGGTCGTGCCGGGAACCTTCGAGATGGAGTGGCCGCCGAGGTCGGGCCGGTTCGCGGAATTCCCCGAGATCGACCGGGCGGACTGGTTCGACCCCACCACCGCGGCGGAAAAACTCGGCAAAGGCCAGCGGCCCTTTCTCACCCGCCTCACCGATCAGCTGGACTGAGATCGGAGTAGATTCCGACTATGCCCACTGACCTGCAGCTGAAGATCACGAACAGAGTTCACCGTGCGCTGCTCACGGTGAGCGGCGGCCGCCTCGGCAACTCGTTCTTCGGGATGCCGTCACTGCAACTCACCACGATCGGCCGCAAATCCGGGGATCCGCGCAAGGTCATGCTGACCGCGCCGATCATCGACGGCGACATGATCGTGATCGTCGCCTCGCGCGCCGGCGATCCCACCCACCCGGCCTGGTTCCTGAACCTGCGCGACAACCCGAACGTCGAGGTGTCGTTGCGCAACGGCCCCGAGCGCCCGATGACCGCCCGCGTAGCCACCCCCGACGAACGCGCGACATTGTGGCCACGGGTCACCTCGTCCTACAAGGGATACGCCGACTACCAGACCAAAACCACCCGCGAGATCCCCCTGGTCCTGCTCACGCCGAGGAGCTGAGCCCCACCCGGAACTCGGTCGGGCTGGTGCCGCGCAACCGCTTGAACGCAGCGCTGAAACCGAAGGCATCGGAATAGCCGACGGTCGACGCCACCTGCGCGACGCTGCGCGCGGGATCGGCGAGTAGTTCCTCGGCCTCGGCCATGCGCCATTCCGTGAGGTAGGCCAGCGGGGGTTCGCCCATCACCTCGGTGAACCGCCGGGCGAACAGGGCGCGCGAGACCGCCGCCTCGGTGGCCAGGCTCGCCACGGTCCAGCGGTCGAACGGTCTGTCGTGGATGGCCGACAGCGCCGGGCCGACCACCGGATCCGACATTCCCCGATACCAGGCCGGGGCGCAGTGCTGCTGTTCGGCGAGCCAGCTGCGCAGTGTGCAGACCAACGCCCAATCCAGCAGCCGGTCCATCAGCGCCTGCGAGCCCGCGCTCAGCCGGACGGCATCAGCGGCGGATTGCTCCAGCCACAGACATGTTTCGGCGTCTTCGTGGACCACCATCACCTGCGGTAGCGCCCGCAGCAGACGTTCGTGGCGGCGTCCGGCTGCCCGGTAGGCGCCGACGAGAAGCGAAGTCTCTTCGGGCGCTCCGGTTGTCGACGGTGTCACGATCAGTTCCGGTGTCGCGCAACTGATATCGGCGGGTCCGAAGCCGTCGGGCACGAAACAGGACAGCTCGTAACGCGTGTGCGGTCGATCGAGCGCGGCGGCGGTGTCGGCCAGGTGGAACGCTTCGCCCGCCTGTACCAGCGCGGTGTCACCGGCGACCAGGCAACTCCGTGATCCGTCGGGGAGAATCAGCGTGCCACCGCCGCGCAGCACCGTCACCATGATCAGTGGGGCGCGGTCGGCGAAGCGAATCGTCCACGGCGGGCGCAACACGGTATGGGCCACGATCGACCCCTCGGCACGAATGCCACTCAGCAACGAACTCAATGGATCCACGCCACCAGCGTAGACGAATTCCTATCGAGTGGAGATGATCACCCATAGATCGTCCACATGATTCGCGGTTGACTCAATGGACCGGGCCGACCAGCCCGCACCACGATCGAACAGGAGCTCCCCGTGCCGCAGTCTGTCGCCACCACGACTGAAACCGCCGAACTCGTCACCACCGGATCGAGCGTCGCCGACACCGTCACCCCGGGCGCGACAGCGCTCGTGGTGCTCGGTCACCACCGCTCCGACTCGCTGTCGGCCCATGTCGCCGACCGCGCCGTCGGCCGCCTCACCGCCGCCGGGTACACGGTGGATTTCCTCGATCTGCATGCCGAGAATTTCGACCCGAGGATGACCGTGGCCGACCAGCCCGAGTGGGGAAATCGCGACAAGGTCTACTCCCCCACCGCCGAGGCGCATATGCGGCGGATGCTGGCCGCCGACGTCGTGGTCGTCGTGTTCCCGGTCTACTGGCAGAGTGTGCCCGCCCTGCTCAAGGGGTGGATCGATGCCGTCTGGAACTACGGTTTCGCCTACGGTCGCAGCAAGCCGAAACTGGCGGGCAAGCGCATCCTGTGGCTCGGATTGGCCGGCGCGACAGCCGATGACGCGATCGTCCCCGGCATGCAGCAACTGCTGGAAGCACAGCTCAACGAGGGCCTGGCCTACTACAGCGGTTTCGCGGACTCCCGGGTCGGTCTGCTTCCCGACGCCGAGGAGCAGCCCCAAAGTCTCGACAACGAGGGCAATCTCGTGATCGGCGAGGCGATCAGCGGGGACGCGCGGACGACCCACTACGCCGCCTTCGACGCGAAGGCCGAGGGCTTCGTCGACGCATTGCTCAGCGCGAGTCGCGTCGCCGCCTGAACCGACCGTTCGGCCGACCGGGAACCTGCTCCGGTCGGCCGAACACACGGCGATGGGGCCGAACATACCCGGCACGAGTCTTGACAGCGGCTCGACTCAGAGCCCGGTGAGTGTGCGGCGCAGCACGCCGTAAAGCTCTGTGGGCGTGCCGGATTCGACCGCAGCCTGGTCGATCAGGTCGATGGCGGCGGCGGTGAACTCGTCGCTCTGGACTTGGACGAAGTCGGCAGGGGTGTCGACGCCGGGCGCCTGCGCGGCGAGCATCGTGGCCATGGCGTGGAGGAACGGCGTCATCAACTCGGCCAGGCGCGCCGCGGAGCCGCCGGTGGTGCGGACCATCGCACCGCCCTGTGCGAATGCGGCGAACATGGCGTACATGCCGCCGAGGATCGACACGTCGTACATCGCCGCGGCGCCGAGATCGTCGCCGACGAATTCGGCTCGGCCGAACAGTTCCAGCACCGACCGGTAGCGCTCGACTGCCGCGGTCGCGCCGCTGTAGAGCACGAAGGCGCCGGGCCCGCCGATCATCGCGGGCACCGCCATGATGCCGCCGTCGACCAACTCGATTCCGTGGGTTTCGGCCCACGTGCCCAGCGACCGCGCCTGCTCGGGTGTGGTGGTCGTCAGGTTCACCACCGTGCGCCCCCGCAACCGGGTTGCAGCGGGCTCGATGTGCTCACGTACCGCGGCATCGTCGAGCACACACAGGATCACCAGATCGGCCGCGGCCATCGCCTCGGCAGAGCTCGCCGCCACCTTCGCGCCGTCGGCCACCAGCGCTTCGGCGCGCGCCGGGGTGCGGTTCCAGACCGTCACCTCATGGCCGCCTGCCAGCAGCGCCTTGGCAAGCGCATTGCCCATCGCGCCGAGGCCGATCAACGAAACATGTTGTGCTGCTGCCGAATCAGTCACGATTCCCCTTGCTCTAGAGCCTTCACTGCCGATCGGCAGCGTCCTCCTAGATTCGTGGGTTACGGTGGACTTCACAAGTACCGACTATCAAGTGCAATACTCACCAAAAAGTAAGTGAGGCGAGCATGAGGCAGCGAGAGCGCCCGTATTCCTGCGGTATCGATGCCGCGCTCGACGTCGTCGGCGGCAAGTGGAAAGCGCTGATCCTGTGGGCCCTGTCCACCGGCACTCAACGCTTCGGCGACCTGAAACGCCTGGTCCCCGGCGTGACGGAGAAGATGCTGATCCAGCAGCTGCGCGAACTCGAGCACGACGGCATCGTCAACCGCGAGGTCTACGCGCAGGTACCCCCGAAGGTCGAGTACTCGCTCACCGAACGCGGACTCTCACTCAACGGCGCACTGTCCACCCTCGGCGCCTGGGGCAACGAGAACATGGTGCATATCTGTGCAGTCAAGGGCGTAGACGCACCCGTGCACTGACGCGACATTCCCGGTCAGAAGTCGTGCGGCGCCGGCAACATCGACCGGCGCCGCTCAGGTCACGCCTGGATTCCCACCCATTTCTGACCGGTGATGCGCTCGTAGGCCTCTTCGTACTTGCGGCGAGTGCCTTCGACGACCTCGGCGGGGATCTCCGGGCCCGGGTATTCCTTGTTCCAGCCGGTGGAGGTCGACCAGTCGCGCACGAACTGCTTGTCGAAGGAGTTCTGAGCGCGGCCCGGCTCCCACTCGTCGGCAGGCCAGAAGCGCGAGGAGTCCGAGGTCAGCACCTCGTCTCCGAGGGTGAGCACATCACCGTCCCACCCGAATTCGACTTTCGTATCGGCGACGATCACGCCCGCCTTCGCCGCGTGCTCGGCCCCGCGCGAGTAGATCTCGAGGGTCAGATCGCGCAACTTCTCGGCGACCTCGCGGCCCTCCTGGTTCACCACATCGGCGAAGCTGATCGCCTCGTCGTGCCCCTCGGAAGCCTTGGTCGACGGCGTGAAGATCGGCTCGGGCAGCTTGTCGCCGTCGCGCAGACCCGCGGGCAGCGCGATCCCCGACACAGTCCCCGACCGCTCGTACTCCTTGAGCCCCGACCCGGTCAGGTATCCGCGCGCGATGCACTCGACAGCCAGCATCTTCAGCGGCTTCACCCGAATCCCACGCCCGGCGAACTCCGCGGGCACGTCGGTCGCCGAGATCACATGATTCGGAATCCCGGTGAAATACTCGAACCACCAGTTCGACAGCTGCGTCAGCAACGCGCCCTTGTCCGGAATCGGCGTCGGCAGCACCACGTCGTAGACCGAAACCCGGTCCGACGCGACGAGCAGCAGGGTGTCGCCGTCCTCGTAGAGGTCGCGAACTTTCCCGGCGTGCACATGCTTCAACGTCGAGCCTCCGAATCTCCGGTGCGGTACCTGCGGGTTTCCCCGAACTCTACCGGCCCACCCGTAGCCGCTATCAGGCCTACCCGGCCCACCCGTCGCCGGAAACTCGTGAGCGGGCGCCGACGGCAAGTGGCATTGTGGACGCCGAACTACCGTGCCGTGTTCGTCGACGACGAAGGAGATCAATGTCCGCCCCGAATCTCACCCGCGACCAGGCGGTCGAACGCGCGGCCGTGGTGGCCGTGCAGAACTACCGGATCGAACTCGACCTCACCGATCAGCCGCGCGGAGCGGGGTCCGAGGTGTCGGACACCTTCGGGTCGAAGACCACTGTCAGCTTCACCGCGACCCCTGGTGCGAGCACCTACATCGATCTGGTGGCGCAGCGAGTGCGGTCGGCGGTGCTCAACGGGGTCGCGCTCGATGTGAGCGCCTATGACGAGTCGACCGGCATCGCGTTGCCGGGACTGGCCGAGAACAACGAGCTGGTCGTCGAGGCCGATTGCGAGTACTCGCATACCGGTGAGGGCCTACACCGGTTCGTCGATCCGACCGACGACAAGGTGTACCTGTACTCGCAGTTCGAGACCGCTGATGCCAAGCGGATGTTCGCCTGCTTCGATCAGCCCGATCTCAAGGCCACCTTCGACATCGTCGCCACCGCGCCCGCGGACTGGGCGGTCATCTCCAACGGCGCCGATATCGAACAGCACAACATCGGCGCGGTCGTGCGCCACACGTTCGCCACCACCCCGCGGATGAGCACCTACCTGGTCGCCCTGATCGCGGGCCCGTACGCGAAGTGGTCCGACACCTTCACCGACGCGAGCGGCGAGATCCCGCTCGGTCTTTACTGCCGTGCGTCGCTGGCCGACCACATGGACGCCGAGCGGCTGTTCACCGAGACCAAGCAGGGTTTCGAGTTCTACCACAACAACTTCGGCGTGCCGTATGCCTTCGGCAAGTACGACCAGCTGTTCGTGCCGGAGTTCAACGCGGGCGCGATGGAGAACGCGGGCGCTGTTACCTACCTCGAGGACTACGTGTTCCGGTCCAAGGTGACCCGCGCGTCCTACGAGCGTCGTGCAGAGACCGTGCTGCACGAGATGGCGCACATGTGGTTCGGCGACCTGGTCACCATGAAGTGGTGGGACGACCTGTGGTTGAACGAGTCGTTCGCGACCTTCGCCTCGGTGCTGTGCCAGGCCGAGGCCACCGAATACACCAGCGCCTGGACCACTTTCGCGAATGTGGAGAAGTCCTGGGCCTACCGCCAGGACCAGCTGCCCTCGACCCACCCGATCGCCGCCGACATCCCCGACCTGCACGCGGTGGAGGTGAACTTCGACGGCATCACCTACGCCAAGGGCGCTTCGGTGCTCAAGCAGCTGGTCGCCTACGTAGGGCTGCAGCCGTTCCTGGCCGGTCTGCGCGACTACTTCGCCGAACATGCCTACGGCAACGCCACTTTCGACGATCTGCTCGCGGCGCTGGAGAAGGCGTCGGGGCGTGACCTGTCGGACTGGGGCGCGCAGTGGCTCAAGACCACCGGGCTCAATATCCTTCGCCCCGATTTCGTCGTCGCGGCCGATGGCACGTTCTCGAGCTTCGCGGTCGTGCAGGAAGGCGCCGCGCCGGGCGCGGGCGAGCACCGCGTGCACCGGATCGCGATCGGCGTCTACGACGATGTCGACGGCAAGCTGGTGCGCACCAAGCGAGTCGAACTCGATCTCGACGCCGCCGAGCGCACCGAGGTACCCGAGCTCGTCGGCGTGCCGCGCGGTGCGCTGGTGCTGGTCAACGACGACGACCTCACCTACTGCTCGCTGCGCCTCGACCCCGATTCGCTCGACGTGGTCGTGCAGCGCGTCGGTGACATCGCCGATTCGCTGCCGCGCACGCTGGCCTGGTCGGCGGCCTGGGAGATGACCCGTCAGGCCGAGATGAAGGCCCGCGATTTCGTCGCGCTCGTGCAGCGCGGAATCGGCTCCGAATCCGAGATCGGAGTGGTGCAGCGGCTGCTCATGCAGGCCAACACCGCCATCTCCAGCTACGCCGACCCGGCGTGGGCCGACCAGGAAGGCTGGGCGGCATACGCCGACCGGCTGCTCGAACTGGCCCGCGGCGCCGAGGCGGGTTCGGATCATCAGCTCGCCTTCGTCAACGCATTGACCGGGGCGAAGCTGGAAACACGCCACATCGAGGCGCTGGCGCAGTTGCTCGACGCCGACCCGGCGGCGGCCGGTCTGCCCGGTCTCACCGTCGACACCGACCTGCGCTGGCGCGTCATCACCGCACTGGCCGCGGCGGGTCAGATCGACGCGGACGGTCTGGCCTCCCCGACCATCGACGCCGAACTGCAGGGCGATCAGACCGCGGCGGGCAAGCGTCAGGCGGCCACCGCGGCCACCGCGCGCCCGATTGCCGAGGTCAAGGCACAGGCCTGGGACAAGGTGATCGCCGACGACTCGGTGCCCAACATCACCGCCCGCGCCATCGTCGGCGGGTTCGCCCCCGCCGGTCAGAGTGAAGTGCTCGCGCCGTACGTGGACAAGTACTTCGCCGAGATCCCCGCGGTGTGGGACCGCCGCTCGAGCGAGGTCGCGCAGACCGTCGTGATCGGCCTGTACCCGCACTGGGCGATCACCGAGGAAGCGGTCACCAAGGCCGACGAGTTCCTGGCAGGCGACCATCCGCCCGCCCTGTACCGCCTCGTCTCCGAGGGCCGAGCGGGCATCGAACGCTCCCTGCGCGCACGGGAATTCGACGCCAAGTAGTTCGACCGAAGGGCCCGGTGCGCGATGTCGCCGCACCGGGCCCTTGCCCTGTCCGTAGCCTCCTGAGGACCGCGCCTGCGCTGGACGATCTTGCTGCTGTGAGCAGATCTGCTGGGGGCAGCAACGGCGGCGCGAGGGGGTGTGCGCGGGGCACCGTTGACTCATGGCACACGACGACAAGACCCCGATGTTCAGCTGGCGAGCCCGCGAGCAACTGTTCGGCCGCCGAATCCTCGTCCTCGACGGCCCCCTCGACGACGACAACGGCACCCTGCTCATCACCCAATTACTCACCCTCGCAGCGCAATCCCCGGAAGCCGGAATATCGCTGTGGATCCACTCCCCCGGCGGTTCGGTCCCCTCGATGCTCGCGATCCGCGATGTGATGCGCCTCATTCCCTGCGAGGTCTCCACGCTGGCCCTGGGATTGGCATGCAGCGCAGGACAGTTCCTGCTCTCCTCCGGCACGCCGGGTAAGCGCTACGCCCTGCCTCATGCCCGGGTCCTCATGCACCAGGGGTCGGCGGGAATCGGCGGCAGCGCGGTGGAAGTGGAGGTGCAGGCCGACGATCTGCGCCACACCGTCGACACGGTGCTCGGCCTCATCGCCGCCGACACCGGGCAACCCTTCGACCGCATCTACGAGGACTCGCTGCACGACCGCTGGTTCACCGCGCCCCAGGCACTCGAGTACGGATTCATCGACCACATCGTCGAATCCTTCGACCAGGTCGTTCCCAACCGCCACCGCATCGGGATCACCGCGTGAGAGCCGCTGCCGATACCACCCGGCCGCCCTGCTCCACGTCGTTCATCATCGTCAGGAAGGCGTTGTCATGACCTACACGATTCCCAATGTCGTGTCGCAACATCGCGGCGGCGGTGAGCGGATCACCGACATCTACTCGCACCTGCTCAGCGAACGCATCGTCTACCTGGGCACCCCCATCGACTCCGGCGTCGCCAACGCGCTCATCGCCCAGCTGCTGCACCTGGAATCCGACAGCCCCGGCCAGGCGATCAGCCTCTACATCAACTGCGAAGGCGGCGATCTGTCCGCCATGCTCGCCGTGTACGACACCATGCGATTCATCAAGGCGCCGGTGCACACCACCTGCGTCGGCCAGGCGATCGCCGTCGGTGCCGTCCTGCTCGCCGGCGGCGCGCCCGGCCACCGCGCGATGCTCCCGCACACACGAATCGTGCTGCACCAACCGGCGACTCGCGGCCAGGGCACCATTCCCGACCTGATCCTGCAGGCCGACGAGATCGTCCGGATGCGCGCGGCGATCGAGGCGATCCTGTCCAAGCACACCGGCCAGACTCCGGAAACCCTGCGCCGCGACACCGACCGGGACCGTGTCTTCACCGCCGAGACCGCGCTCGAATACGGGTTGGTCGACCAGGTCCTGCACGAGCGCGAGTGATCGCCCGCTCCCGCTTCGCCGACCACGCCGGCCGGTCACCGGATTTCGACCAGTGACCGGCCGGCGCGGTAGTTCCGGTTCGCGTACCGGACACCCGAGTTGTGGTTACCTCACTGCTTTTCGATGCGGTCCAGGTACACGCGGCGGGCGTTGTCGTCGACGCGAGTGATGGCGGCGTCGTCGTGGGCCACCTTGCGCAAGGCCCGCATCACCGGCTCCGGCACGAGACCGGAGGCGTTGGCCAGCACGCCGACGTACCCGGGCACCGCGGTCTCGGCCGCGCGGGTCCTGACCGTGCGGACCACGGCGGCGGCGATGTCTTCGGGCTCGACGGCGGGCAGGATGCCGTAGTCGATACCGGAGCTGAGTTCGGTGCGCACCGCGGACGGGAGGACCGCGCTCACACTGACTCCGGTGGCATCCATCTCCAGCCTGGTGGCGGCGGTCAGGCCGACCACCGCGAACTTGCTGGCGTTGTACACGGCCAGCCCCTTGATCGGGAACTTGCCCGCCAGCGAGGCCACGTTCACGACGTGGCCGTAGCCCCGCGCGACCATCGCGGGCAGGGCGAGGCGCATGCCGTGGATGACGCCGTAGACGTTGACGTCCATGGTGAGCTGGTCGATGCGGTCGGACTGGTCGAGGAACGGGCCGTTCGGCATCACGCCGGCGTTGTTCACCAGCACGTCCAGCGGGCCGCGCCACTGGGCAGTCGCATCGAGAAACGCCGCGTAGGAGGCCTTGTCGGTGACGTCGAGCGCGTGGCCGATCGCGTGGTCGCCGATCTCGTCGGCGGCCTGCACGGCCAGCGCTTCGTCGAGGTCACCGAGCGCGACGTACGCGCCTTGCTCGACGAAGGCTTTGGCCGTGGCGAGTCCGATGCCGCGCGCGGCGCCGGTGATCGCGACGGTGGCCCCTTCGAGGTCGATCCGTGGGTAGCTCATGTCGTGGCCTCTCGTCGGTTGTCGGCGCGGGCGCTCATGCGGGCACCGTCGCGTCGTGGGTGATGGTGAAGTCGGTGGGGTCGAACGCACTGACGCGGGTGGTGAGCTCACCGGTCGACCATGGCCAGCTGAAACTGTTGCGGCCGTTGGCGTCCATGTAGTAGCTGTGGCAGCCGCCCGCGTTGTAGACGGTGCTCGCCAGCGCGGCTTGCACCTGGTCGACATAGCGCGCCTGCACTTCGGGACGCACGTCCAGCCCCGCCCAGCCTTCGCGCCGGGCGCTCTCGATCGCCGAGACGAGGAAGGCGACCTGGGCTTCGAGGATGGCGAACGCCGAGGAGTGGCCGGTGCCGAGGCTGGGGCCGAGCACGGTGAACGCGTTGGGGAAACCGGTAGTGACGGTGCCGAGGTAGGCCTCGGGCGAGCCCTCCCAATGCTCGGCCAGCGTGCGGCCGTCGGCGCTGCGGACGATGTCGGCCAGCGGGGTGTCGAGGATGTGGAAGCCGGTGCCGAGGATCACCGCGTCGACCTCGGCGGTGGTGCCGTCGGCGCCGACCACGGTGTTGCCGCGGAATTCGGCCAATCCGGTGGCGTACACGTCGACGTTGCTCTTGGTCAGCGACTGGAGGTAGCTGTTGGAGAACAGGATTCGCTTGCAGCCGAGCAGATAGTTCGGCGTCAGCTTCGCCCGCACCGCCGGATCACGCACCACGACACGCAGATACGCCGAACCGACGGTCTGGACGGCCTGCATCAGCGGTCGTGGATGCCGGAAGGCGACCCCGAGACCTTCCATCATCGCGTATTCGACCGCACGCAAGGCCTTGTGCGCGAACGGGAATCGTCGCATCACCTTCTTCTCGAAGCCGGGCACGCGGTGATCGAGTTTCGGCAGCACCCACTGCGCGGTGCGCTGGAACAGGTGCAATTCGGCGACATCGGGCACGATCGCGGGCACGAACTGCACCGCCGACGCACCCGACCCGACCACCGCGACCCGCTTGCCGCGCAGGTCGTAGTCGTGGTTCCAGCGCGCGGAATGGAAGACCTCGCCGGGGAATTCGGCCAGACCCGGGATCTCGGGTAGGCGCGGTTCGTTCCACGGACCAGCGGCCGAGACGACGAACCGGGCGCTCAGCGGGCCTTCGCTGGTTTCCAGCCGCCACAGCTGCTCGGCATCGTCGAACTGCGAACCCTCGACCGTCACGCCGAAGCGGGTGTGCGCGGCCAGCCCGTGCTCGCGCGCCACCCGGTCGACGTAGTCGAGGATCTCGGGCTGGGGCGCGAACAGCCGCGACCACTCACTGTTCGGCGCGAAGGAGAACGAGTACAGACCGGACGGAACATCGCACGCGCAGCCGGGATAGGTGTTGGCCCGCCAGGTGCCGCCGAAGGTTTCGGCCTTCTCGACGATCAGCACGTCCTCGACCCCGGCCTCGATCAACTTGATCGCCGCACAGATCCCGGAAACTCCCGCTCCGATCACAACGACCTCGTGGTGGGGGCTCATACGATTTCTCCTTCGAACGAAACGAGCAGCGCGCCGATCACGGCGCGAGTAGATACGGAACCGACTACCTGACACGAGGGGCCCGCGCAGCGACGGCGTCGGCCCATCCGACCGCTACTGAGAGGACTCGGCAGGCGCTTCGTGGGAGAGCGATTCACGCGAGTCGGCCCGCGGAACCGGAACTGCGCAGCGCATCGGCGACTCGGGTTGCCATGTTGCGGCGGGCAGCGGCGATGGTGGCCGGGCGGCGGGCCGAATCCATGAAGTTCGGGCCCATGGCGGCGAGTTCTTCGGGGCCGGGTTCGACGCGGATCACCCGGGTGCCCGCGGCGCGCAGCAGAGCGACTTCGCGATCCAGGCCGCGGGTCATCTGCGTGCGGAGCAGGCGTTCGATCCGGTTCAGGCCGGTGGCCGGTGCGCCGCCCTCCGACGTCATCGGGGCGATGACCACCACCTCGTCGAGTTCCAGCGGCACCAGCAGAGCGGCCGACACCGACGACACCGAACCACCGTCGACGTAGTCGTTGCCGCCGATCCGCACCGGGGGAAACCACCCGGGAATGGCCCAGGACGCGGCGATCGCGTCACCCAGATCGACCGGCTCCGCACCGGACCGGCCTGATTTCCCGGCCGTCACGATGCCATCGGCCGTTCGGTTCGCGCCGAAGGCGACTCGCGCGCCCGTTGCCGCGTCGGCGCCGACCACCCAGGTCGCGGGGTGACTCACCCAGCCGCTCGGCCCGCTCAGCGCCTCACCGAAGGAACGCAACCATCCAGCGTCACCGCGGCCGCGCGGAAGGAGGCCGGCCATCGCGGTGTAGGGCGAACGAGCGCGCAGACCGGCGCCGACCAGCCCGAGACCGGGGAATCCGAGCCCGGGGAGCGGGGGAAATTTTCCGGGGTCGACGGCGACGTGCGCGGCCAGGACCGGGTCGGCGTCGGGAGCCGCGTCGAGGGCGGCGAGCAGGTCGGCGGGGGTGCGCCCGGAGCCGAGCGCCGCCACGAGTTCCGCGCCCGCGGAGGTGCCGATCAGGACATCGGCGGTGCGGGTGTCCCAGTTCATCGCGCGTTCGACGGCGTCGAGGGCTACGGCGGTCCAGGCGAAGCCGAGGAGGCCACCGCAGCCGATCGCTAAGCCACGTCGTGTTGTCATATTTCGAATACTAACGGTATTTGAATTCCAGCGGTAGCCCATCTTGCTAAACTCCTGCACATGGCCAGGATGACGCGCAAGGAGTCGCACGCTCTCACGCGTGAACGACTGGTCGAGACAGCCAAGCGGCTGTTCATGGCCGACGGCTACAACGTGACCCCGCTGGAGAAGGTGGCCACCGAGGCCGGGTTCTCCAAGGGCGCGGTGTACTCCAACTTCGCGACGAAGCACGAATTGGGCCTGGCCGTGCTCGACGTCGTCCACGTGGAGCGCGCGCAGTCGCTCGTGGACGCGATGCTGCCGCACGACAACATGGCGGAGCGGATCGAAGGTTTCGCACGATGGGCCGACGAGAACATCGGTGATGTCGGCTGGACCGCGCTGGAAGTCGAGTTCGCCACGAGCACCCGGCACATGCCCGAGATCCGCACCGAGCTCGCCGATCGCAGACGCACCCTGACGACGATGCTCGCCACCGTGATTCAGACACAGGCCGACCAGCTCGGCCTCGAACTCCCACTGCCTGCGGAAGACGCCGCGCTGCAACTACTCTCGCTCGGCATCGGCCTCGGCGTACAACGCGCGATCGACCCCGAACTCCCCGTCAGCGCGATCGTCGATCTACTCCGCAGCCAGATCGCCGCCGCGCGGACGAGCGCGTCAGCGGACAGTTGATCGCTAGGGCCTCACGCGAACATCGCCCGAGCGCGAAGGCCGGTTGATCGGCCGGCGAGCAGGCGGATCAGGCCGCGAGCAGGACGGCGTTCGGGGCCAGCGCGATGGGAGCGGAGTGGGAGGGGGCGATCTGACGGTTGCCGCCGAGCACCACCGCACGCGTGGGCACCAGCGCGTGCCTGCGCATGGATTCCGCCACCTGGGCCACGAGGTCGCCCAGCGAGGTACCGAGAGCGCCGGCCAGGGCAGCGATCATCTCGCTCGACGGCTCTTTGCGACCGCGCTCGACCTCGGAGAGGTACTGCGGCGAGATACCAGCGCGCCCCGCGGTGTCGACGAGCGTGGAGCGCTCTTCCAGGCGCAGCGCCCGCAGGCGTTCGCCCAGCGCCTCACGCCAGAGTGGTTCCGGCCGCGACTGCTGTTCGCCGCGTCCGCCTGGAATCACCCGCAACCCGTTGTGCTCGCCCATACTCCGAGCGTAGGGATGCCCGGACCGAAACACCCGACTCTTCTGCTCTCGGCGTAACCGGAGGAAAAGGGGCCCGCCCTGATCTGGACTGAGCCCCATTCCGCCGCGAAGTCAGTCGAAACCGAGTCGTGGAGGGTGCGACGAAGGAGTACCCGGAGGGAGGGAAGATCAGGGGCCCGAAGGGCCCCGCTCGAGCGCGCCAGCGCTCCAACAATTCAGCGGGTGATCCCGAAGCGGGTGTCTGCCCAGCCGAGCGCGTCGGCGAAGGACGCGGAGACGATCTCGCTGTGGTCAACGTTGTCGTATTTGCGGTAGTCGACCGACTCACCCCGCCCCTGCTGTTCGGCGACCATCGCGTCGGTCGCCTGCAGCGGGACGGTGAGGTCGGAACGGCCCTGGAGAACGAGAACCGGGACGGTGAATCGCAGGCCGCTCGGGTCGTTGTCGTCGAGGACTCGCAACAACCCGGAGACATCGCCGTCGGCGGTGAACACATCCTTGGGCGACAGGCCGCCCCACTTGCTCTTGTCGCGCAGCCCACCGGTGCATTCGGAGTCGGCGACCGTCAGCAGGGACTGCGCACGGCCGGTGAGGAACCGGGCGGGGTCCACATCGGTCACCGTCTGTGCACCGCGAACCAACAGCGGCAGGTACACCGACACATCGCCCGTACCGAGCTTGCCCAGCGGATTCGACGCCGCCCACTTCGCCATGCGCACCTGTTCGCCGAGGTGTGAGGCGGGCGCCAGCGCGATGGCGCCGAGCAGGGGCGTGTTCGGCGACCACCCCGCGGCGTCGACAGCGGCGAACAGGGCCGCGTGGCCACCCTGCGAATGCCCCATCGCCACCCAGCGCGAGCCGATGGATTTGTCGACTTCCCTTGCCGCCGTGGCGAGATCGGCCATCGCACGCTGCTCGGTCTCGCCGATCATGTACCCGTGACCGCCTGGTGTCCCCAAGCCCTGATAGTCGGTCCTGGCGATCGCGTACCCCTTGGCCACCCAGCGAGCCTGTTCGTCCCGGCTCGGGGACGACCCTTCCGAGCGCGAGGCCGCGCAGACATCGGCGACTCCGGTACTACCGGGCCCCCAGGAAATGAGCGGCCAACCACCCTCGGGCGCATCCCCTTCGGGCACCGCGAGCGTCCCCGACACCGCGACGGGCTTCTCCTGCGCGTCCAGCGACCGGTACAACGTGAGGTAGTTGCGGGCGCCGGGCACCGCCTGCGCACCGGCGAGCGCCTGCGCGCGGACCACCGAACCACGCTGTCCCGGAATCGATTCCGCACTCGGGTTATAGAACGCGGAAAGCGGTGCGGCCGCAGTGAATTCGACAGGCTCACTGTCCTGGGCGCAGGCCGACACGGACAGCGCCAGGCAACCCGCCGCGATCACCCGAGCAATGCGTGTGTGCAAGTTTCCCCCGATATACCGACGGCCCATGACGTGGCCGATAAACCGCCGACCAGGTTACTCGATGCCGTCCGGACGGCCGGGCACCACACGACGCCCAGCCGTCCACCGGGCTCAGCGCAGGACCCGGCCGAGGAAGTCGCGGATCAGCGCGGCGATCTCGGGTCCGTGCGTCTCCAGCGCGAAGTGACCCGCGTCGAGCAGGTGCAGTTCGGCATCGGGCAGGTCGCGCAGATACGCGCGGGCACCATCGGCGCCGAAGATCTCGTCGTGGGAACCCCAGGCGATGAGCGTCGGCGGCCGGTGCTCGGCGAAGTACTTCTGGAAGGCGGGGTAACCGTCGAGGTTGTTCTTGTAGTCGAAGAACAGTTGCAGCTGGATCTCCTTGTTGCCGGGGCGGTCGAGGTAGGCCTGATCGAGGGTCCACGCATCCGGGCTGACCAGCGCGAGCCGGTCGGCCGGAACACCGTGCGTGTACTGCCATTTCGTCGCGTCGAGCTCGAGCAGCTCGCGCACCTTCGGCTCGTGGGCGACGCGGTCGTTCGCATGTGCGAACAGCACCTCCCAGAACGGGGTGAACCCTTCGAGGTAGGCGTTTCCGCTCTGGGTGATGATCGCGGTGATCCGCTCGGGGTTACGCGAAGCGATGCGCAGGCCGATGGGGGCGCCGTAGTCCTGAATGTAGATCGCGAATCGGTCGACGCCGAGGGTATCGAGCAGTTCCAGGGTGATCGCGGTGAGCGCGTCGAAGCTGTAATCGAATTCGTCGACCGCCGGCATGGCCGACTGGCCGAAGCCGAGATGATCGGGCGCGATCACGTGGTAGTCGTCGGCCAGCGCGGGGATCAGGTTGCGGAACATGGCCGAGCTGGACGGGAAGCCGTGCAGCAGAAGCAGAGTCGGCTTGTTCGAGTCGCCTGCCTCACGGTAGAAGACCGAGCGGCCCTGGATCTCGAGGGTGTGGTGGCTGATCTGGTTCATCGTGGATCCTAACTTGTTAAATAGATTTCAGCGGTTAGAACACGACGGTCGGGACCCGTATTCCTTCGTCACGAAAGTCATCGGCGCGGAATCGCTTCGCAGCCCGGCAATCTCGGATTCAGCGGCGAGCAGGTCTCCTACGCCGCAGACACGAACGGCGCGTTCACCAGGAGGTGAACGCGCCGGACGGTGGAGAACGAACTAGCGGCCGATCGCGGCGGCCATCACGCGGGTGGCCGAGATCAGGCCGTCGATCAGGTTGCCCTGACGGAAGGAGGCCAGGGCGGCGGTGACGCCGAGCTGGCAGATGCGGTCGTTGGCGCGCTCGGTCACGTTCGCACCGGAGCGGACCTCGATCGCGCCCTGGTTCGGGGACACGGCGATGAGCACCGAATCGGCCGACTCCGGGGTGTTCGGCAGGATCGCGTCGGCACCGGCCGCCGGATCGGAACCGAGGTCGCCGAGGTAGATGTTGAAGCGGACCTTGGTGGCGCGGGTCGCCTCGGTGAGCGCGTTGTCGAGGGAGATGCGCTCACGATCGGTGAACGGCACCTCGTCGAACACGGTGCCTGGCTCGTGCACGCCGGACACGCGGCCGCTGCTGGTCAGGGCGTACCCGTGCGCCAGGTCGGCCTCGACCACAGCGGGCCAATTAGAACTTGCCACTTGCCCGGCCTCCGATCAGCTCCGCATGCGCGGTTTCGAGAGCCGCATGACTGCCATGCGGCTCGGCGGTGTGGTGCCCCGCCGCGGCGGTCACCTCATCGGTAGCACTCCACAGCACCGGCCGGTGGGTCCACTTCTGCCCGAGTGCGAAGTGGGCCGGCTTCTCACCGGGGAATGGCTTACCGAGATAGGACAAACCCGCGATCGCGAAGTAGATCGCGGCCGGGATGCCGACGAAGATCAGCACTGTCTCGAGAATGCTCACGCACCAACGGTAGACGATGCTGTGTAGTAGTTCATCCTCCGGCTGGCAGTTCCCGCACCGCGTGTCCGGCCGCGGCTACACCAACCAGGCCGCCGCGTTCGGTGGCAACCGGTCGTCGGCGACCGGCGCGCTCGACAACAGCACCTCCCCCGGCGGCAGCTGGATCGGCCCCTCGGAGGCGTTGAGCACGCAGATCAGCCCGCCCGGACGACGGAACGCGAGGCAGCCGTCGGGGCTGCCGTACCACTCGATCCGCTGGCCCGCGAACTCCGGCCGGGTGGCGCGCAGGTCGATCGCCAGGCGGTACAGCGACAACGTCGAGTGCAGGGTTTCCAGTTGCGCTTCGACGGTGCGGTCGGCCCAGTCGGCGGGGATCGGCAGCCACGGCTTGCCCTCGGTGAAACCGAACGGCATGGCGGGGCCCTCCCACGGCATCGGGACCCGGCAACCGTCACGACCGCGTTCCCTGTGACCCGTGCGCTCCCACACCGGGTCCTGCAAGACCTCGTCGGGCAGATCGTCGACGTTGGGCAGGGCCAGTTCGGCGCCGTTGTAGATGAACACCGCACCGGGCAGGGCGAGTTCGACCATCATCATCGCCCGCGCCCGCGCGACGCCGGTATTGCCGCCGCCGTAGCGGGTCACCTCGCGTTCGATGTCGTGGTTGGACAGCGTCCAGGTGGGTGGGGCGCCCGCGTCGGCGACGGCCTCGAGCGAGTGCGTGATCGCGTCGTGGACGCCCTGCGCGGTGAAGGGGGTCTCGGCGAGGCGGAAGTTGAACGCCAGGTGCAGCTCGTCGGGGCGGACGTATTCGCCGAAGCGGACGTTGTCGTCGACCCACACCTCGCCGATCGACACCGCGTGCGGGTAATCGTCGAGGACCGTGCGGATACGGCGATGGATGGCGTGCACACCCGGGTTGTTGAAGCGGGGATCGTCGTCGTCGTGCACCAGCATCTTGGTGTCGACCTTGTCCATATCGGGCAGGCCCTCGGGTTTGGCCATGCCGTGCGCGACATCGAGACGGAACCCGTCGACACCACGGTCGAGCCAGAAGCGCAGGGTCTTCTCGAAATCGTCGGCGACCTCGGGGTTGTCCCAGTTCAGGTCGGGTTGTTCGGGCGCGAAGATGTGCAGGTACCACTGCCCGGGGGTGCCGTCGGGCTCGGCGATCCTGGTCCAGGCGGGGCCGCCGAAGATGCTGGGCCAGTTGTTGGGTGGCTCGTCCCCCTTCTCGCCGCGACCGTCTCGGAAGATGTATCGGGCGCGTTCGGGGCTGCCCGGCGCCGCCTCCAACGCCTCGGCGAACCACGCGTGTTCGATGCTGGTGTGGTTGGGCACCAGATCCATCGTCACTTTGATCTCGCGGTCGTGCGCCTCGGCGATCAACTCGTCCAGCGCCGCCAGCCCGCCGAAGAGCGGGTCGATATCGCGCGGGTCGGAGACGTCGTAGCCGCCGTCGGCCTGCGGTGACCGCATCACCGGACAGATCCACAGCGCGTCGACGCCCAATAGCTCCAGGTACCCCATCTTCTCGCGTACACCGCCCAGATCGCCGACACCGTCACCGTCGGAGTCGGCGAACGAACGTGGATAGACCTGATAGAACACGGCGGTTTTCCACCACGGAGCGGTGCTTGCTTCCCCCGGCACCGGCGAGGCAGGTGTCTGTGTCACACCCGCAATATTGCCAAAGATCGCCCGCAATATTCATGTGGGGCGAGACTTTCTGCGAATCTGGCAAATCACCAGCGTTCGCCACGCCATGACGAAACATCATGGTAAAAGGCGGCATGAGCGCGAAACCGGCCCGCCATCCGCCGGTCATCAGCGAACAGCGGGCACCCGTAGGCTCAGGCGAGACCGGAAAGGCGGTGTACGCCTGGTCACATCGGGGCGTTTTGCAGGGAGGCTGCGGGAAACTCGGTGTACGCCTGGGTCACATCGGGGCGTTTTGCAGGGAGGCTGCGGCCATTTGGAAGTAGTCCAGCAGGGCCTTGCGGTGTTCGTCGTCCAGGATCGACGGTTCGATCTCGCCCACGGCGATCCGCATGCACCGCATCCAGGCGTCGCGCTCGAGCGGCCCGATGACGAACGGGTTGTGGCGCATGCGCAGGCGCGGGTGTCCGCGCTCGTCGGAGTAGGTGCGCGGACCACCCCAGTACTGTTCGAGGAACATCCGGAACCGGCGCTCGGCCGGACCGAGATCCTCCTCCGGGTACAACGGACGCAGGATCTCGTCGGCCGCGACCTCGCGATAGAAGACCGACACCAGACGGCGAAACGTCTCCGCGCCGCCCACGGCTTCGTAGAAGGAGGTCGTTGTCTGCTCACCGGAAGTCACGCGTTCCATTGTGCCCCGATCACCACGGTCACGAACGCGCTGCCCTTCAACCACAGTTCATCCGGAAGTTTGAAAAATAGCCGTGCAATACCGCCGGAACCATGGTCAACTGAGGGCAGTATCGGCCCCAGATACCACATGATCCTGCCAATCATGAAATTGAGGTCAAGAGGATGAAGCAGCGACCGGGCGCCCGTTCACACGAGGCGCGAACGCACCGACAACTCCAGCCCGCCGACGTCCACAATCGTGGCTCGGGGGCTGTTCCGCTGCATATCCTGTCCGATCACCATCCGGGCGCACACGGTCTTCACGACCTGCCGCATATCCCCGCGCCGCTGCATCTCGCCGGAGACCACGACGCCGCCGCATGGCGCAAACGCCGGGTCCTCCTCCTCAACGCCACCTACGAGCCGCTCACCGCGCTGTCCGCGCGTCGCGCTGTCGTACTGCTGATCTGCGCCAAGGCCGACGCCGTCCACGACAATCCCGAAGGCCCGGTCCTGCACTCCGCGGGCTCCCAAGTGGCGATTCCGTCCGTCATCCGCCTGCGCACCTACGTGCGGGTGCCCTACCGCGCCCGCGTGCCGATGACCCGCGCCGCGCTCATGCATCGCGACCACTACCGATGCGGATATTGCGGCGGCAAAGCCGAGACCATCGATCACGTGATCCCCCGCAGTCGCGGCGGCGAGCACTCGTGGGAGAACTGCGTCGCCAGCTGCGCCCCCTGCAATCACCGCAAGGCCGACAAGATGCTGGCCGACCTGGGCTGGCACCTGCGCCACCCGCTGGTCTCCCCCAAGGGCCCGCACTGGCGGCTGCTGTCCACCACCGCCGATCTGGACCCGATCTGGTTGCAGTACCTCGGCGAAGGGGCCGCCTGACACACCGCGCGCGTGCAGTTCAGGCGCTCTCGATGACCATCGTCGCCCAGGTCCCTGGTTCGAGGGCTTCGAAAATGTGTGGGAGATCACCCAGGTAGCGGATGTAGTCGCCGGGTCGCATTTCCACGGGCTCGTCGGCCGGACCGACCATGGCGTGGCCTGCCGCGAGCACGACGTGTTCCACGACGCCGGGAGTGTGCGGCTCCGAGCGCCGGGTGTGGCCCGGTTCGGCCGCGATGCGATAAACGTCGCAGCGGGTGTGTGACTGGCCCGCTGCGAGCAATGTCACCCGATAGTCGGCGTCGGCCGCCGGGACCGGCGAACCCTCGTTTGCGCGGATCACCTGGACGTTGGATCGAGGCGGGTCGAGCAGCCGGGAGAACGGCATCTCCAGGGCAACGCACAGTGCCCACAGGGTTTCCAGGCTGGGATTGCCGGTACCCGATTCCAGTTGGGACAGTGTGGATTTCGCGACGCCTGCCCGATTGGCGACCTCGGTCAGCGACAAGCCGGCGCGGGCGCGTTCGCGGCGCAGCGCCGCGGCGATCACCGCCTGGGGCGGTCCGACGACGGGGTCCTGCCGGTCCATCTACGCCTCCTGAGGGCTGGCGATACCACGTTGACTTTACCCACCCCGTGCGTTCAATATAAACAACATGCGTTCGATCTGGCGAACACTCGACCGAGGAACCGTGGCTGCCGTAGCCGCGGCGTGCTTTGCCGTCGGCCTGTTCGGTGTGTCCTACGGCGCGTCGACGATCGCGGCCGGGTTCCCGATGTGGATGCCGATCGTGATGGCGGTGACGGTGCTGGCAGGCGGGTCGGAGCTGCTGTTCTTCGGGATCGTCGCGGCCGGGGGCAGTCCGCTGGCGGCGGTGGTGGCCGGACTGCTGCTCAACGCGCGGCACCTGCCGTACGGGTTGTCGGCGCCGGAGGTGTTCGGCCGCGGCTGGAAACGGGCGCTCGGCATCCACGTCCTCAACGACGAGTCGGTGGCCTTCGCCGCCGCGCCGGGCGATCAGGAACGCAAACGCGCCGCGTACTGGGCGTGCGGGATCGGGGTCGCGCTGTGCTGGCCGCTCGGGGCGACCATCGGGGCGGCGCTGGGTTCGCTGGTGCCCGACACGTCGGCGCTCGGACTGGACGCGGTGTTCCCGGTGATTCTGCTGGCGTTGATCCTGCCCGCACTGCGCGATCGGGCGACGTTGCGGCCGGTGCTGGTCGGTGCGGGGTTGGCAGTGGTGGTCGCGCCGTACGTCCCGGCCGGACTTCCGGTGCTGATCGCCTTGGGCGGGCTGGTCTTCGCACTGCGCCCGCCGACGCCTACCGCCGAGCCGGTCGCGGCATGAACGCGCCGTACCTGCTCCCCGCCATGCTGGCGCTGGCCGTGGGAACGTACGCCCTGCGATGGACCGGCCCCGCGATGCGCCATCGACTGCGACTGTCCCCCAGGACAATCCATCTCCTGGACACCGGGGCCCTCATCCTGCTCGCCGCACTGGTCGCGACAGCGACGCTGCCGACCGGCTCCGGCCACCTCGGCATCGCCCTGCCCGCAGGCGTCGGCGTCGGCGGAGTCCTCGCCTGGCGGCGCGCTCCCCTGCTCGTCACAGTGCTCGCCGCCGCCACGACAACCGCGCTGCTGCGACTGGTCGGCGTGCACTGACCCCGACCGCGGGATTCAGCTGGGCGACAACGGTATTCCCCCACCGAGCCGTCGCGCGACGGACCCGTACCGGGCATCCAACCGCAACCATGTGCGGGTAGCACGGACACGAACCAGTTCCGAAGGCTGGATCCGACGCGACTCCGTCTTCTCCCCCGCGTGCGGAATGAAATCCATCGCGGTGAGCGCGAAGACGACGCGCATCGGTACCTGGACCTCGATATCTCCGGGGCCTGTGACGGTGAGAACCGACTGGTCGAGCAGGGAGGCGGGCGGGCCCTTGGGACCGCCGTGTTCGCGGGCCACATCCGCGCCGCGCTCGGCCAGTTCGACCAGGGTTCGCGCCGGGACGTCGTCGACATGCGTGAAGCCGTCGGTGGGCGGAAGGGCGCCACGCCAGGCGGAATCCATCGAGTAACCGAGGTCTATCGGGTGGCCGGTCCCCAGGCCCGCGAGGACCGCGTCCGCACCGACAGTGACATCGTCGACGCCGAGTTCAGCGGTGATCGTGCGCACCGCGAGAGTCTCGAACCCCGTTGCCACCCAAGCCGATACGAGGCTGGATCCTCGCCGCCGCAACCGGACGACAGCGGCCGGGTCGAGGCGGATGGCGCGGGTGAGGAAGGTGGCCAGGTTCTCGCGTTCGGCCGGGTCGGGCGTGTGTAGCACCCGCTGCTCGGAGCTCACGAAATCAGGCCCGCCACAGTGCCAGGTAGTCGCGTTCGGACTCGCTGAGTCTGCGCAGCCGCTGGGTGTCGATGTCGAACGCGGCGAGCTGGGTGGTCGCGAGGACCGCGGGCGGCGAATCGGGGGCAGCGCCGTTGGCACGCACCTCGTAGCCGATGGTGAAATCGACCGCGCGCAATTGCTTGACCCACATGGCGATGTCGAGCGGGGTGTCCTCGTGACGCAACTGCCCGCGGTACTTCACATGCAGGTCGACCAGCACACAGCCCTGCCGCCCCATCGACGCCGTCGGCTTGTCGTCGTCGAACAGCCACGGAATCCGCGCCTCTTCCAGCAGGGTCACCATCCGAGCGTGGTTGACGTGCTGGAACACATCCATATCCGACCAGCGGATCTCGACCTTCGCGTGAAAACGCTGCGGCAACACCAGATCCGGTGCGGGCGTGGCGGTGTTGCCGTTCGGCGAACTCGTCACCGTGGTACCTCCGATTGGGCGCCCACCCCGCTCACCATGCTCCGCACCTGTCGTGCGGCAACCGACAGTGTGGCGAGGTCGTGGGTCCCGGACTCGAACAATTCCGACAGTGCCGCGCGCGCACGGCCCAGCCGGGACTGGTTCTTCGACTCCCAGTATGCAATTTTCTCGTCCGGCGTTTCCTCCGGGTCACCCGCGGACAGCACATCGAGGGTGAGCGAGCGCAACGAACCGTACATGTCGTCGCGCAGGGCGAGCCGGGCCAGCGCGTGCCAGCGGTCGCCGCGTTCGAGGTGGCTCACCGCCTCGAGCAGCCAGTCGATCTTGAGATGGTCGTTGAGCGCGTAGTACAGGGCGCCCACCTCGGCGCCGTCGCGATCGGTGATATCGGCGATATCGACGATATCGAGCAGCGGGAACATTCCGAGCAGCCCGAACACCTCGGTGGACAGGTCGGTCGGTGCGCCGTGGGCGATCAACTCGGCGGAGCCCTGGGTGAGCGAGGTGACGTGGTGCCCGCGCAACCACCCCGGTACCTGCGGCGCCAGCTTCTGCACCCGGCGGTGGTACCGGTTGATCTCGGCGCCGACGGCGATCGGCTGTGGCCGGTTGCTCAGCAGCCAGCGCGATGCCCGATCCAACGTCCGCTTGGATTCCAGTTCCAGCAGGTCACAGACCCCGGCGGGAGCGTCGGCGCTGCGGATACGCGACCACACGTCGTGCAGCTGGAAGATCTCGGAGGCGGCAGCGAACGCGCGCACCGTGTCGGAGGTGGTGGCGCCGACCTCTTCGTTGAGGCGATGGGCGTAGGTGATGCCGCCGTAGTCGACGACCTCGTTGACGATCATCGTGGTGATGATCTCGCGACGCAGTCGGTGCTTCTTGATCGCCGCCCCGAACTGTTCGCGCAGCGGTGTCGGGAAGTACAGCGGCAGCTTGCTCGCGAAATAGGTGCTGTCGGGCATGTCGGTATCGAGCAGGTCGGCCTTGAGTCCGAGCTTCACGTGCGCGAGCAGGTTGGCCAGTTCGGGCGAGGCGAGCCCGGCGCCCTCCTCGTCGCGGCGAGCCAGTTCGGCCTTCGACGGCAGCGCTTCGAGCTCCCGATCCAGGCCGCGGCGCTGTTCGAGGTCGGCGATCACCCGGCCGTGCACATTGAGCATCTGGGGCGCGTCGGTGCGCGCGATGCCGATCAGCACGTTCTGATCGACGTTGTCCTGCAACACCATTCGGGCGACCTCGTCGGTCATCGAGGCCAGCAGCGGATTGCGGTCGGCGGGGGCGAGGTCACCGGCGCTGACCACGCCGTCGAGCAGGACCTTGATATTGACTTCGTGGTCGGAGCAGTCCACGCCCGCCGAGTTGTCCAGGGCGTCGGTGTTCATCTTGCCGCCGCCACGGCAGAACTCGATTCGGCCGAGCGCGGTGGCGCCCAGGTTGCCACCCTCACCGATCACCTTGACCCGCAACTCGTTTCCGTTGACCCGCACCGCGTCGTTAGACTTGTCGCCCACCTCGGCATTGGATTCGGTGCTCGCCTTCACATAGGTGCCGATGCCGCCGTTCCACAGCAACTGCACCGGCGCGAGCAGAATCGCGCGCACCAGCTCCGGCGGCGAGAGCGTCTGCACCGAGTCGGGCAGGCCGAGCGCGGTCCGTGCCTGCGGCGAGATCGGCACCGACTTCACGGTCCGCTCGAATACGCCGCCGCCCTCGCTGATCAGGCTCCGGTCGTACTCGGCCCACGAGGATCGCGGCAGCGCGAACAATCGCTCACGTTCGGCGAAGGAACTCGCGGCTTCGGGGGTCGGGTCGAGGAAGATGTGCCGGTGGTCGAACGCGGCGACCAGCCGGATGTGCGGCGAGAGCAGCATGCCGTTGCCGAATACGTCACCGCTCATGTCGCCGACGCCGACAACGGTGAATTCCTGGCTCTGGGTGTCGATGTCCATCTCACGGAAGTGGCGTTTGACCGCTTCCCACGCGCCCTTGGCGGTGATGCCCATCGCCTTGTGGTCGTAGCCCGCCGAGCCGCCGGAGGCGAAGGCGTCGCCGAGCCAGAAGCCGTAGCGCATGGCCACATCGTTGGCGATATCGGAGAAGCTGGCGGTGCCCTTGTCGGCGGCGACCACCAGGTAGGTGTCGTCGCCGTCGCGGCGCACCACCCGATCGGGCGGCAGCACCGCGCCGGTGGCCATGTCGACATTGTCGGTGACGTCGAGCAGCCCGGAGATGAAGGTGCGGTAGCAGGCGACGCCCTCGGCGATGCTCGCCTGGCGGTCGACGGCCGGGTCACCGACCGGAGTCGGCGGACGCTTCACGACGAAACCACCCTTGGCGCCGACCGGCACGATCACCGCGTTCTTCACCGCCTGCGCCTTGACCAAACCCAAGATCTCGGTGCGGAAGTCTTCGAGCCGGTCCGACCAGCGCAGACCGCCGCGCGCCACCGAGCCGAAGCGCAGGTGCACGCCTTCGACGCGGGGCGAGTACACGAAGATCTCGAATTGCGGTCGCGGCTTGGGCAATTCGGCGATCTCGCGCGGCTCCACCTTCAGCGCCAGGTATTCGCGCGGGCGACCTTCGGCGTCGAGGACGTAGTTGTTGGTTCGCAGTGTGGCCTTGATCAGGCCGAGTATGGCGCGCAGGATGCGGTCGGCGTCCATGCTGACCACTTCGTCGATCCCGGCCCGCACCCGTGTCTCGAGCTCGACGGCGGCGTCGGCGGAAACCGTTTCCGGGTCGAATCGGGCGGCGAACAGGTCGACGAAATCGCGCGCGACCTCGGGATGAGCCAGCAGCACCCGCGCGATATTGACCTGGGAGTACGGGAACCCGGCCTGCTGCAGGTACTTCGCGTACGCACGCAGGATCGCGACCGACCGCCACGGCAGGCCCGCACGCAGCACGAGTTCGTTGAGACCGTCGGCTTCGGCCCGGTCGTACCAGACCGCTTCGAAGGCATCGGTGAACCGGGTGCGCAAGGCGTCGACCTGGCTCGGCGCTTCGAGCAGTGCGGCGTCGAGGTCGCCGCCGAGTGCGTTGCGCACCAGTTCGGGACGGGCCTGCAGGCCGAAATCGTAGATCCAGCGCTCGGTGCCGCCCTCGTGTTCGAGCTGGTAGGGCCGTTCGTCGACCACCTCGACGCCCAGGCTCTGCAGCACCGGGAGCACCTGGCTCAGCGATACGCCGGAGCCGGCGATGTAGAGGCTGAACCGCCACGAACCCGGCTCCGCTTCGGGCCTGCGGTACAGGTACTGGTCGATACCGCCCTCGGTGAGCTGTTCGAGGCGACCGATGTCGGCCAACGCGCGAGCGGGCTCGAAGTCTTCCTTGTAGCTTTCGGGCAGTGCGTCCGAATACCGTTTCACCACAGCGGGATCGAGCACGGTGGAGGAGGCGACCGCGTCACCGATCCGGTCGTCCCAGGTGTGGCTGGCCGCGTTGAGCAGGTTCTGCAGTCGCAGCCGGTTGTCCTCGGAGGTGTCGGGAGCGGCCCCGCCGGTAGCTTCGCCGGGCAGCATCACCGTGAAATACACACTGGCGAGCTCGCTTTCGCTCACCCGCGCCGAATAGTCGATATCGACACCGCCGAGTTCGGCGACCAGGATCTCCTGCATCTCCAGGCGTACCGCGGTGGTGTAGCGATCACGCGGCAGATACACCATGCAGGCCACGAAGCGGCCGTAGCCGTCGCTGCGCAGGAAAAGCCGTACCTGCCTGCGCAATCCGACGCCGAGCACTGCGACGGCGGTGCGGCGCATGGTCTCGATGTCCGCGGAGAACAGTTCGGTGCGCGGGAAGGACTCGATCACCTCGAGCATCGCCTGCCCGGAGTACGAATCCTTGTCGAACCCGGCCCCCTCGATCGCCGTGCGCACCCGACGGTTGATCACCGGGATGTCGAGTACGTTCTCGTGCACCGCGCTCACAGTGAACACCCCGATGAACAGGTGCACACCCACCTCGACGCCCGCGGCGTCGATATCGGCGACGCCGACGAAGTACGGGTACACCGAGCGGTGCACGGTCGCGCGCACCAGGCCCTGGGTGAGCAGCAGCAGCGGGCGGTCTTCACCGTTGATGGGCACCTGGAAATCGGTCCCGACATCGGGGCGAAGTACGCCGAGACTCGCGCCGTGCACCGGGGTGGACACCGTGTGGCCCGCCTCGACGCCGCGCTGGTAGCGGGCGTAACCGAGCAGGGTGAAGTTGCCGGCGGCCAGCCAACGCAGCAGCTGGGCGCAATCGGCCACATCGACGCCGGGGAAGGGCGTGGAGCCCGCTGCGGCGGCACGGTCGAGCTCGTCGGCGAGCGAGCTCTGCACCGCGGCCATGGCCTCGGTGTCGTCGATCACCTGGCGGACGTCGTCGATCACCTCGGGCATGGTGCGTTCGATGTGATCGAGCTGGGCCCTGCTCGTCGACGGGTGCAGCTGCAGGTGCATCCACGATTCGGTCAGCCCGGTCGCGCCGTGGCCGTCCACCTCGTGCGCCGCGGCGCCGGTGAGGTGACCGTTCTCGTCGCGGGTGACCTCGAAGATCGGGTGGATCACCTCGGAGACACTCACCTGCATCCGACCGAGTGCCGCGGTGATCGACTCCACCAGCAGCGGCATGTCGTCGGTGACGACCTGTACCGCCGCGCCCATCCCGGTCCCGTCGTCGGGGTGGTGCACTCGCACCGTGGCCTTGCCGGGGCGACGAACGGCGGCCAATTCCATGTGGTGCCGGAAGATCTGGGTGATTCCGGGGATCGGGAAGTCCACGTCACCGGCGTCGACGTGTCGGAAATACGCCTCCTCGAGAGTCGCGAGATCGCCGCGCAAACTCTGCGGCATCCCCGCAGCCCACGCCGCGCTGGAGATTTCCGACGAGACCGTCATCGTTTAGCCCACTCCCATGGATTGTGGTTCGCTTCGATTTCGCAACTCAGGTGACGCATTTTCGAGACTAGCTCCGGCTACTCGAACATGCTCAGGGAATTCGGGCTTGCCGCGCCGGTAACTTGCGGAATGCGGGGTGAACGCCAGGGCTCCGATCGGCACAACGCCGACGGCCCGGCGGAGCGACCGTTCACAGATCGTTCCACCGGGCCGTCGTGTCGGCCGCGCGAATCAGTCGCGCGTCAGCTTGCGGTGCGTAACACGGTGCGGGCGAGCGGCTTCGGCGCCCATACGCTCGATCTTGTTCGCCTCGTACGCTTCGAAGTTGCCCTCGAACCAGTACCACTTGGCGTCGTTGTCGTTGTCGCCCTCCCACGCCAGGATGTGGGTGCAGGTGCGATCGAGGAACCACCGATCGTGGGAGATCACGACGGCGCAGCCGGGGAACTGGTCGAGCGCGTTCTCGAGCGAACCGAGGGTTTCGACGTCGAGGTCGTTGGTCGGTTCGTCGAGCAGGATCAGGTTGCCGCCCTCTTTGAGAGTCAACGCCAGGTTCAGGCGGTTGCGCTCACCACCGGAGAGCACACCGGCCGGCTTCTGCTGATCCGGTCCCTTGAAGCCGAACGCGCTGACGTAGGCGCGCGAGGGCATCTCCTGGTTGCCGACCTGGATGAAGTCCAGGCCGTCGGAGACGACCTGCCAGACGTTCTTCTTCGGGTCGATGCCTCCGCGATTCTGGTCGACATAGCTCAGCTTGACCGTCTCGCCGACCTTCACCTCACCGCTGTCGGGCGATTCGAGACCGACGATGGTCTTGAACAGCGTGGTCTTACCGACACCGTTGGGTCCGATGACGCCGACGATACCGTTGCGCGGCAGCGTGAACGACAGATCCTTGATGAGCTGACGATCGCCGTAGCCTTTGTCCAGGTGCGACACGTTGACCACGATGTCACCCAGTCGCGGACCCGCGGGGATCTGAATCTCCTCGAAGTCCAACTTGCGGTGCTGCTCGGCCTCGGCCGCCATTTCCTCGTAGCGCCCCAGTCGAGCCTTGTTCTTGGCCTGGCGGGCCTTGGCGCCGGACCGCACCCAGGCCAGTTCGTCCTTGAGGCGCTTCTGCAGCTTCTGGTCCTTCTTGCCCTGGACCTCGAGGCGCTGCGCCTTCTTCTCCAGGTAGGTGGAGTAGTTGCCCTCGTAGCCGATCGCGCGACCGCGGTCCAGCTCCAGGATCCACTCGGCGACATTGTCGAGGAAGTACCGGTCGTGGGTGACGGCCAGCACGGCGCCCGGGTAATCGGCGAGGTGCTTCTCGAGCCAGAGCACACTCTCGGCGTCGAGGTGGTTGGTCGGTTCGTCGAGCAGCAGCAGATCGGGCTTGCTCAGCAGCAACTTGCACAGTGCGACGCGGCGACGCTCGCCACCGGAGAGGTTGGTGACCGGCTCGTCCGGCGGCGGGCAGCGCAGCGCGTCCATGGCCTGCTCGAGCTGGGAGTCGACATCCCAGGCGTCGGAGTGGTCGAGGAACTCCTGGAGCTTGCCCATTTCGTCCATGAGCTCATCGGAGTAGTCGGTGGCCATCAGTTCAGCGATCTCGTTGAACCGATCCAGCTTGACCTTGACCTCGCCGAGGCCCTCCTCCACGTTGCCGCGGACGGTCTTCTCCTCGTTCAGATTCGGTTCCTGCATGAGGATGCCGACCGTGGCGCCCGCGCCGAGGAACGCCTCACCGTTGTTCGGCCGGTCGATGCCCGCCATGATCTTCAGCACGCTGGATTTACCCGCGCCGTTGGGACCCACCACACCGATCTTGGCGCCGGGAAGGAAGTTCAAGTACACGTCGTCGAGGATGACTTTGTCGCCGTGTGCTTTGCGAACCTTGATCATCTGATAAATGAACTCAGCCATACGCGGAAGCCTATCGGTGGGAGAAACGGGGACGGGATACGGAAGGGTCGAGTGCCGCGGAAACGACCCTCATGCGTCGACCTGCTCGGCACCGTTGGTGCTCGACACCACGTCCGGCGATCGCGCGGGGACAGCATCCGCCACGGTCGTACACGCTACGGCAACGGCTTCGGTCGACGCATACCCGGTGGCAGCGTCGTCGGCCTCCGGTAGGGCAGCGCCGCGCGGGTCGGAAATATTCCGCACCGCCGCGTGCGGCAGCGATCGCATGCCTTCGGACCGGCGAACGACGCTCGCGTGGCATCGCGCCAGATCCGGCCCGACCGCGATCGCGCGCATCTCCAGATCCCGCCGCTCTGTGCCGTCCTTGCCGCGGTACTCGTGCGAGCGGAGTTGCCCGTAGGCGATGACCGGGTCGCCCCGGTGCAACGATCGATCCACCCCTGCCACCAGCCTGCGCCAGCACGAAACCGTGAGATACAGCGTGCCGCTGTCGGTCCACTCCCCCGTTTCGGCGTCGAAGCGGCGCGAATTGCTCGCCATCCGGAACGTCAGCATCTGTTCGCCGTTCCGGAGATCGCGCCGCATCGGATGGGTGATGACGGTCCCGACCACCGTCGCGTGTGCCTCGTACATCGTGTTCGCCCCCGCTCGAATCCACCGTTGTTGCTCTGACCACCCAACAATGACGTGGCGAACGGGGGTGTGGGAGGCGCCGAGTGCATCTGTGGATGAATCGGGCGGTTGTGGATATCGACCGTGTCAGAGGACGGGAAGCTCGGTATTCGCCCCGCACAGGACCACAATCGGGCGTACTCCGGGCTCCGGTAGGTACACGCCGCTCTGCACTGCGGCCAGCGCGGCGGCGCCTTCGAGCTCGACCACCACGCGGAACTCACGCCAGAGGTATTCGCGAGCGGCGGCGACCGCGTCGTCGGCGACCGCGAGAGCGGGCATCTGGTGTCGCCGGGCGATATCGAAGGCGATATCGCCGACCCGGGTCGCGCACAGCAGCTCGGTAGCCCGCGACGGCACGTCGATATCGACCGGTCTGCCCGCCGCGAGGGCCGCCGAGAGCACCGGGATGTGCTCGGATTCGATGCCGACGATCTCCCTGCGCTTGCCCAACGCAGCGCCGAGGCCCGCGATCAGCCCTCCCCCACCGACCGCGGCCAGCACCGGTGGCCTGCCGCGTACCTGTTCTTCCAGCTCCAGTCCGATGACACCGGCGCCGGCCACCACGGCAGGCATGTCGTAGGGGTGCAGATGGTCGGCCCCGCGCTCGGCGGCCAGGGTGAGGGCCCGACGTTGTGCCTCGGCATAGCTCGTTCCGTGCCACAGCACTTCGGCGCCGTGCGCCCACATCGCGGCCACCTTGGTGTGCGGCGCGGACTCCGGCACGACGATCGTGCATTCCTTGCCCAGCTGCGCGGCGGCCAACGCGACCGCGATACCCGCATTGCCCGCCGAGGCGACAACCACATGGTCGGCGCCGCTCTCGGTGGTCAGCAGGGCGTTGAGCGCACCACGCACCGTGAATGTGCCGCCGTGCTGCAGGAATTCCATTTTCAGTGAGACCGGCACCGGCCCGTTCGGCCCGTCCACACTCGTGTGGAACACCGGTGTCTTGCGCACCCGCCCGGCCAGCCGCCGTCGCGCCGCTCGCACATCGGTGCGCAGCACCCGCTCCGGCTCGGCTCGCTCGGTCGATTCACTCGCCGACACACCGGATCGGCTCACCGGCGGACCTCGCCGTCGCGACGCGCCAGCTCGGCGTACATCGCGTTGTAGGCGGTCAGGTCGGCGTCGTTGTCGCGGTCGGCGGCCCGGTCGGTGCGCTTGGCCAGCTTGCTGTCGCTGCGTGACCACTGGATCAGCAGCGCGAGCATCACCACTACCAGCGGCACCTCACCGCTGGCCCAGGCGAAACTGCCGCCGTTGCGCTGATCGGCGAGCAGGTCGATGTTCCAGCCCAGGTCGAGGGTGCGATAGAACCAGTCGCCGAGCACGGTCGTCATGCTCATCAGCGCGATGCCGAAGAACGCGTGGAACGGCAGCGTGCCGAACACCATCGCGAGCTTGGTCAGCGGCGCCACCTCGCGCGGCTTGGGATCGATGCCGATCACCACCCAGTAGAACAGGTAGCCGCTGAGCAGGAAATGCGTGTTCATCATCAGATGGGCGGCGTGCGAGTCGACATAGGTGTCGAAGATGCCGCCCAGGTACAGCGCATAGAACCCGGCGACGAAGATCACCGAGGCCACCACGGGCTGGGTGAGAAAGCGCGAGACCGGGTTGTGCACGGCCGCCAGAATCCACTCGCGCGGGCCCGGCACACCGCCGCGTCCGGCGGGTGGGAGCGCGCGCAGTGCCAAGGTCACCGCGCCACCGAGGGCGAGCAGGATCGGTCCCAGCATCGACAGCGCCATGTGCGCGCCCATGTGCACGCTGAACATCGCCGGTGCGTAGCGCCCGACCCCCGACGACGTGGCCAGCAACAGCACCAGGCAGCCGCTGCACCAGGCGATGGTGCGTCCGACCGGCCAGGCGTCCCCGCGCTTGCGCAGCCGATGGACACCGAGCAGGTAGAGCGCGGCGAGCACGATCGCCAAGGTTCCGAAGATCAGGTCGAAGCGCCAGTCGAACAGCAGGCGGCTCACCGTGGGCGGGCCCGCGAGGTTGTAGCCGAGTTCCACTTCGACCGGCGTCGGCACCGTGGTCGGTGGCGGCGGCGGAGTACGGCCGAGGCCCACGGCCAGCCCGATGGTCGCGGCGAAGATCAGCATCTCCACGCCCGCGAAACGGATGAGCGCGCCGCGGTCGCGCGGGTCGGCGGCCAGCGCGGGCAGCGAGGCCCGGCGCTGCAGGTAGCCGATGGCGCCGAGCACCAACAGCGCGGCCGCTTTCGCGAGGACCAGCCTGCCGTAGGTGGTGGTGAACAGGTCCGACACCGGCACTCGCACCCAGGCGTTGACCACGCCGCTGATGCCGATCACCACGATCGAGATGGTCGCGGCCACCGAGAATCGCCGGGCGGCGATATCGGTATTCGCGCCACCGCGCATCGCGTGGGCCAGGACCGCGACCAGGCCGCCCACCCAGACCGAGGCCGACACCATGTGCAGGATCAGCGAATTGGTCGCCACATCGTGGGACCCACCGGAGGACGAATGCCCGGTCAGCGCCAGCGGCATCATGGTCACGAACGCGCCGACCAGCAGCACCGGCGTCCAGCCCCACCGCAGCGCGCAGCGGCAGCCGATCGCCACGATCAGCGCGAACAACACCGTTGTCCGCCAGGCGCCCGCCACCTCGACCTGCGTGATCACCGGCCACAACACTTCGGGTCGCCAGAGGGCGCTCACCGGCTGACCGGTCGTATCCGACACCGTTAACGGCACCAGCAGCGCAGCACACGCGGCCCACACCAGCGCGGCGTCCGAGGCCCGCCGAACCGCCCGATATCCACCGACGTCGAGCAGACCCCCGTCCCGCGGGGGCAGCAGAAACGCCGCGAACAACAGGGACCCGACGGTCACCGCGGCGGCCAGATCGGCCACCGCGCGCAACGCGGGCAGTCCATATGTTGTCAACGCCCCCGGATCGGGTATACCGAGCAAACTGAGCGCGTGCGCCGCCGACAGTCCGACCACCATGGCCGCGACCACCGCGGCGATACACCCGGCCACAACGCTGAGCACACCGAACGACGCCGCCGGACCCGCTTCCGCCGGTGGTCCGCCGTCGACGGCGGGTCCCGCGGAGGAGTCCTGCGATAACGACATGACAACGAGGGTAGTTCGGTGTGCCCGACCACGCCCTCATGGGGCGTCACACCCGAGCCCCCGCTCGACGATCCGGTCAGTCGCTATACTTTTCGAGCTGGACAGCATGGCCGACTTCGGCCAAGGTGGATGCGACTGCCTCCGTAGCTCAGTTGGATAGAGCAAGGGCCTTCTAATCCCTAGGTCGCAGGTTCGATTCCTGCCGGGGGCGCACAGCGGCCCTGACCTGCATGAACATGAGGTCAGGGCCGCCGCAGGTTCCGCGCGCGACGCGCTACCAGCAAGGAACTATCGCATCAGCGGAGACGACTTCATGGAAGCGTCCAGAACACCCTCGTCACCAAGTAGAAGAAAATCGCGGCGAAGGTCAGGAAACCCACCGAACAGGCGAGCCCGACCATGTCGGTGCGGGGATCGGGGCGTGGGCTCGATCGCATCCAGAATCCCAGCGCGCGGGTGACGATCGGCATCACCACCCAGGTCAGCAGGCTGACCGACAGGATGTTCCCGACCAACAGGCTGATCCACAGCTGTGCGCCCGGCCAGATCTCGGCGATGACCACGGTCAGGATCACGACCGTCGGATACAGCCCTACCAGGACCGAGAGCGCCGTCTTCCACGCCGCGGGACCGCCTTCCTCGCCGGTCTGGCTCGGCGGAAACCACGACCCGTAGGGGTTGGCGATTCGGTGAACCTCGAATTCGCTGAAGTCAGGCGCTTCCTCGAGCAGCGCCTTGCGCTGGGGCGATTCGAGCCAATGGTCGAGATGCTCGGCCGATGCGAAGGAATAGATGATCGTCCAGTCACTCTGGACACCGGGAATCGGCCGATGCAGCCCGGATCCGCGAAAGCCTCGGAAGGTCCGCTCGACCTCGGTCACGCGGTCCTGCCAGGCGATGAATTCCGTCTCACGTTCGGCCGCCACGGGATGCGAGACGACGACGGTCACTACCTCGTCGTCCGGCTCGTCGACCAGCACATGCTGCGTCGACGGCTGCTCGAACAGCGCCGTTCCCCTCGCGATGAGTTCGTCGCGCGTATCGCTGGCGAGCCAGCGCTCGAGGTTGATGATGCCGTCGAACCGATACACGACCGACCAGTCGGACTGAGCGTCACCCGGTGGCGTCACCTCGGCGCCGAGGAATCCCGGGAAGGCCGCCGCGGCGTCGTTGACCTCCGCCTGCCACCGTCGAAACTCGACCTCGCGGCCGACTCGAGGCTGCTGAGTGATGACCACCGTCGCCGAGGCCGACATGTCAGTACGGGTGCTTATCGGGTTTTTCGGCCCAGGTCTTGTACGCTTCGGCGCCCAGATCCCTGCGGAACTGCTCGATTTTCACAGACCGCGCGGGCAGCGGCCTCGTGAAGTCCTCGTATTGATACGCGTCGTCGAAGCCGATTTCGCTGGTGTCGGCCAGATCGCTGGCGAAATGCACGGCATCGAGTCGCGCCCAATAGATTGCGCTCATACACATGGGACAGGGTGCGCCGCTGATGAATATCTCCATCCCCATCAACATTTTCGCGCGTTCCGGAACCTTGTCGGCCGATCCCTCGGGTCGCGGGACCAATTCTAGGGTCGCCTCGTTCTGGTGGTCCTTGGAAATGGTCGGGGCCTCGTCGTTGAGTACCAGGGCAGCCTTGCGGATGGTCTCTATCTCGGCGTGCGCGGTGGCGTCACCAGTGAGTAACACTCGATTCTGCCCTCGCGCGACGATCACGCCGTCCTTCGCGATGACGGCGCCGAACGGTCCGCCCCAATCGTTGTCGACAGACTCTTTGGCCAGTCTGCAGGCCTCTTCCATGAGTTGATCCGGTGTCATCGGACATTGCACCTCGCAGTGTGGTTCGGACGTCATTGACCTGACGGCTGTTCGATGCCGTCGCGGCTCCGACCACACACACATAATTCGGCCTCTGCCGCACATCGAATCTACCTCCGGCCGGACCGCTGCGGAATAGCCGTGAATTAGCGAGGCTTTGACGTCGGGTTCTGCCGACTCACCCTTTTCGGGTGAGTCGCGCACGCTGCCGGTGTGTGAATCTGGGCATCGTCCCTACCTTCGGCCCTCTGGTCACAGAAGCGAGGCCCTGATGCCCGAGAGCCCCGGCTCATGAGTTCGAGCGGCCCGTCGCGTGCGGTGGCCGCCGGATCCGGGGTGGTGCTGTTGGTGCTGGCGTCCGGTCAGTTCCTGATGACGCTGGACACCTCGGTGATGAACGTGTCGATGGCGCAGGTCGCCGACGACCTGGACACCACCATCACCGGCATCCAGACGGCCATGACCCTGTACACGCTCGTCATGGCGACCTTGATGATCACCGGCGGCAAGGTGGGCACCATCATCGGCCGACGTCGAGCGTTCGCGATCGGTCTCGTCATCTACGGGGTGGGTTCGCTGACCACCTCGTTGGCGCCGAGCCTGCCCGTGTTGCTGCTGGGCTGGTCACTATTGGAGGGCATCGGCGCCGCCTTGATCATGCCCGCGATCGTCGCCCTGGTCGCGGGCAACTTTCCGCCCGAGCGCCGCAGCGCCGCCTACGGCCTGGTCGCGGCGGCCGGTGCGATGGCCGTCGCCGCGGGGCCGCTGATCGGTGGCGCCGTGACCACGTTCGCGTCGTGGCGGTATGTGTTCGCCGGCGAGTCGGTCCTGGTCGTGATCATCCTCTTGGCGCTACGCCGGATCAACGACGTCGAGCCGGCGAAGGTACGGATCGACCTGCTCGGTTCCGTGCTGTCCGTCCTCAGTCTCGGCATGCTCGTCTTCGGCGTGCTGCGGTCGAGTGAGTGGGGTTGGGTCCAACCCAAACCCGGTGGCGCCGCCCTCGCCGGGCTCTCGCCTGTCGTCTGGCTGTTGCTGGGCGGAATGCTGCTGCTGTACGTGTTCGCGCGCTGGCAGAGCCACCTCGCCGAGACCGGTGGCGAGCCGTTGGTCGACCCGGCGCTGTTCCGCAATCGGCAGCTCACCGGCGGGCTCACGATGTTCCTCGGCCAATACACGGTGCAAGCCGGGGTGTTCTTCACCGTCCCGCTGTTCTTGACCGTTGTCCTGGAACTCAGCGCTTTGCAGACCGGACTGCGCCTGGTTCCGCTGTCGGTGGCATTGCTGCTGTCCGCGGCCGGAATACCGAAGATCTGGCCGCGCGCCAACCCTCGCCGCGTCGTCCGGGCCGGAATGGCCGCCATGATCGTCGGCATCCTCTTCCTCGTAGCAGGCATGGATCCAGGCGCCGACGCGGGTGTGGTCGCCATTCCCATGGTGTTGATGGGAATCGGATTGGGGGCCTTGGCATCCCAGCTCGGCGCGGTCACCGTGTCGGCCGTGCCGGACGAGCAGAGCCCCGAGGTGGGCGGGTTGCAGAACACGGCGTCCAATCTCGGTGCGTCCCTGGGAACGGCGTTGGTCGGATCGGTTCTCATCGCGACGCTGAGTACCTCGGTCGTCGCCGGGATCAACGACGACCCCGATGTGCCGCCCTCGGTGAAACAACAAGCCACCACCGAATTGGCCGCAGGCGTCCCTTTCCTGTCCGACACCCAACTGCGGGAGGCGTTGCGCGACAACGCAGTCCCCGAGCCGCAGGCCACCGAGATCCTCGAGGTCAACGAGCAGGCCCGACTGGATGCGCTGCGCGTCGCGTTCTCCCTGACCGCCCTTCTCGCGATCGCGGCACTGTTCGGCACCGGGCGGATCCCCCGGCACCCGCAAGTCGGATCCGCTCCCGCGAGTTCGCAGCCGCATGCTCCGGGCGGTTGATCGAAGCACAACGCAAGGCCCACTTGTCCGCCATTCACAGACCAGGAGAATCCGATGAACGTCAGAAACAGCATCTGTGGGATCGCATCGATCGCGGTGGTCGTGTTGATGACCGCGGCGTGCAGCTCCGACGATGACGCATCCGCCCCGGCAACCACCTCGACAGTCACCTCGACGACGACCGACACCGACCCCATGCGCAGCAGCATCGCCTCGACCGCGTCCTCGGTCGTCAGCTCCGTGCGCGCCACCGCGCAACAAGCGGTTCAAGACGCGATCAACACGGTCTTGTCCGCCGCACCGATCACCTTCGACGAGGGCAGTTCCGACCTCGGCGCAGTCGCTGCCGCGACCCTCCAAGCTGTAGCGCTCCCGTTGCAGGGCAACGACACCGAGATCCAGATCACGACCTACGCCCAGGATTCGAATGTCGCGGCGGCCAAAACCCTGGCCGAGGCCCGCGGTGACAACATCGCGGCCGCGCTCGAGGGCGCCGGCGTCGACAAGTCGCGCATCACGGTGAAGTCCGACGCGAATCCCTCCGACCCGGAGGTCGATGCCAACGAGGCCACGATCACGGTGGTCGACGAATAGCCGCACCCTCACATATCGTCGTGACCTGCACCGATGCCGGCCACGGTGGTGCGATGCCGGGACAGGGTCCGGGGCCGGGTAATCTTTGGCCCCATGTGGATCATCCTTGCCATCTCCGTGGTCAGCTCGGTCGCCATCGCGATCTTGTTCGCGACGGGCTTCCCCAAGGACTGAGCATGTCCCGATAGCCCCACGCGCGGCGAGCGCCAGTGATCCGTGCCGTTTTCGTCCTGGGTCGTGGCGATCGGCATAGAATTGACTGATTGTGCGGGGCAATGTGGTGGGGGATGGTGGGCTTGCTTTCGCAGTGCGGCGTCGTCGCAAGCCCGGGGCTTTCCGGGTGTATTGGACGCTGGCGCGGGCGGGGTTCAAGCGACAGGCGCAATACAAACTGGCGATGTTCGCCGGGCTGTTCACCAATTGTGTGTTCGGGTTCGTTCGTGCGGCCGTGATGGTCGCGGCGGTGCGTGCCGCCGGTGATTTCGGCGGGTACGACGAGGGAACCATCGGCGCCTATGTGTGGTTGTCGCAGGCGCTGCTGGGCGCCACCCAGTTCATGGGGCCGCAGATCGACCTGGTCGACCGGATCAAGTCCGGTGACGTGGCGATCGATTTCCTGCGCCCGATCGATGTGCAACTCGGCTACCTGGCCACCGATATGGGCCGCGCCGCCTGCACGATCCTGCCGCGTGGAGTACCGAGCATCGTCATCGGCGCTGCCACCTTCGGCCTGTCGATGCCGAGCACGCCGGTGGCCTACATACTCGGTCTGATCAGTGTGCTGCTGGCGGTGGCGTTGTCGTTCCTCTGTCTGTTCGCGGTGGCGCTGATCGGGTTCTGGGTGGTCGAGATCCGCGGCATCCGGGTGCTGTACCAGATCGTCGGAACGTTCCTGGCCGGGCTTTTCGTCCCGGTGCACATGTTCCCCGACTGGCTGCGTGTCGTCGCCATGTCTACGCCGTTTCCCTCCATCCTGCAGGCCCCGATCGATACGCTGTCAGGGCGGGCCGCTGGGTGGGAGGCCTTGATCATCGTTGCGATACAAGGCTTCTGGGTGCTGGTGATCGGACTGCTCGGCAGGGTGTTGCTGCGGGCGGGACAACGCAGGCTGGAGGTACAGGGTGGCTGAACCGGTTTCCGCGCGCGTTGTTGCCGGGACCTGGTTCACGCCCTATCTCGCAGTATTGCGTTCGCGTGTGAAAGCCCAGCAGGTGTACCGACTCTCGTTCGCCACCGAGGTGTTCAGCGCCTTCCTGATCGGGCTGGTGGAGTTCGGTGAGGTGTGGGTGATCTTCCACAATGTCGGCACCCTCGGCGGCCTCGATGTCGACGCGGCGCTGCTGCTGTTCGGGTTGTCCAACACCTCGTTCGCGCTGGCCCAGGTCGCGGTCGGGCACCTGGACTCGCTGCCGTCGATGATTCGGATGGGCACCCTCGACGCGTATCACCTTCGCCCGCAACCACTGCTGTTGCAGCTGGTGACCAGTGACATCTCGTTACGCAGACTCGCGCGGGCCGCGGTCGCGGTGATCGTGCTCGGGATCGGGCTGTGGCGCAACGATATCGACTGGGGCATCGCCCCGGTTACCTTGATCGTGATCACCCTGCTCAGTGGAATTGCGCTGTTCTGTGGCCTTTTCGTATGCGCAGCCGGACTACAGTTCTTCCTGATCGACGGTGCCGAGCTCACCAACAGTTTCACCTACGGCGGTTCGTTCGCCGCGATGCAGCCGGCCTCTGTGTTCCCGACACCGCTGAAACTGTTGTTCGGGTTCGCGATTCCCGTCGCGTTCACGGCGTACGTGCCGACCATCGCCCTACTCGGACTGCCGGGGCCGCCGCTGCTGCCCGCGTGGTCGGCGTGGCTCACGCCACTCGCCGCGGCGTGGGTGTGGCTGCTCGCATCGGCGGCATGGCGGATCGGTACGAGGCACTATCAGGGAGGAGGGGGATAGATGATGGACGAGCACGAGAACCGGGAACCGATCATCGACATCGATGACCTCACCCGGCAATTCACCGTCTACCGCAAGAACGGCCGGCGCTGGCGCCGACATCGCGACACCATCACTGCCGTCGACCGCATGAGTTTCCGGATCGAACGCGGCTCGGCGGTCGGCTATATCGGCGCCAACGGCGCGGGCAAGTCGACGACCATCAAGATGCTCACCGGCATCCTCGTGCCGACCACCGGAACCGTGCGCACCTGCGGTCTGGAGCCGGTGCGTCAGCGAAAGGAACTCGCCTCGCGCATCGGGGTCGTGTTCGGGCAGCGATCGCAACTGTGGTGGGATCTGCCACTGCACGAGTCGTTTTCGATCCTGGCGGCGATCCACCGCCTCGATCCCGATATCGCCGACAAGCGGACCCACGAACTGGTGGAACAGCTGGAAATGGCCGACACCCTCCACACCCCGGTCCGCCAGCTCTCGCTCGGTCAGCGGATGCGCGCGGAAGTGGCGGCCGCACTGTTGCATTCGCCCGAGCTGGTGATCCTGGACGAGCCGACGATCGGCCTGGATGTGCTGTCCAAACAACGATTACGTGAGTTCTTGCGCGCCGAACGGATCGAGCGCGGCACCACGCTGCTGCTCACCACCCACGATATGGGCGATATCGAACGACTCTGCGATCGGGTGCTCGTCGTCGATTACGGCAGGTTGGTGTACGACGGTTCACTGGCCGGGCTCGGCGCCACCGTCGGCGCGCGCCGGGTACTTGTGGTCGACTTGGCCGCTCCCACACCGGATCTCGATGATCTGCCGTGCGGGGCACAGTTGCTGTCCAGCGAGGCTGGCGGCATGCGCCAGCGCCTGGCCTTCGACGCCGAGAAGACCACCGCGGCGGCTTTACTGGCGGCGGTGTCGGACCGGGCGCAGGTGCGCGATCTGTCGATCGAGGAACCCGATATAGAGGACGTGGTCCGCCGGATCTACGAGTCGACCCGCTGAATTCAGCTCGGCCCGTCCGGGTTTCCCGCGTACATGCTCACCTCGCCGCCCTCCCCCAGGAAGGCGTTGACCAGCATGATCCGCTGCGCGCGTAGTTCCTCGTCGGCGGGGGCTCCGGTGGTGATCGAAATCTGCGGGATGGCCGCCCAGTTCACGACGTAGCGCTCGGGTGGGCCGTCGTCGTCGGACAGGCGAGCGAGCCGGAACACCGACACCGCACGACGTTCCATGAGGCCGCGCACGACATCGGCGATGCGCTCCGGTGCCTCCAGGGCGAACAGGAACCCGAAGGTCAATTCAGGCGAGGACACGTAGGCGGGCACAATTATCGAGGTTAGTGCATGCAGCGCCGAAATGATTGCCGGAAATGTGCCCCGGGGTTATCGGGGAGTACTCACGGGGAGACCCGGCCGTAATGGTGGATAACAATTTCTGCCGACGGCCGGGTTTGTCCACCGTGCTATTGCGCGTCGCCGCCGGATCGCGCTTTCCTGAGAGGGTCCCGATTTTCCCCGGGCCGTCTTCTCCACCCGCAGCGTCGCGGATATCTGTCGACGTCCGGGCGGGGCTACGCCGGTGCCGGGGAGAGCACCCCAACACCTCCTCCTCGGCCCTGGCGTATCCATGTACACAGCGTTGTCAGGGGCAGCCACCATGCCGATCGATCACGGCCACCGTATGGACGCCACGCAGTTACCGACACCCTCGGCACTCATGCGGGCTTTCCTCGGAACCGACCACCCCGACCCGACGCGACACCGCGTTCTCGACGCAGCCCGAGACCTCGCGAGCTGCCACGATCGCCGCCGCCGAGCCCTGGAGCAGGCACGCGACCCCGCCGCGTCGAGCAGCACCGGCGCGGCGTGCGGACGCCTCGTCGACGACATCGACAACGACCGCATCGCGCTGATCGCCCACATCGACGAGTGGGTCGCCACTCACGTCGAACACCGCGTCGGCGCTTCGCTGCATACCGAGACCCTCGGCGCGGTGATCGACCGGATGGCCGCGAAATGGATCGCCGCCCAGCAGGCCATGGCCGGACCGGCACAAACGAAGACGACACCACGGCAGCGGGAGGCTCGCACCCATCTGCAATGGTGTCGTCTTGCCGAACTGACCGACGGCTATCGAGATCTGATCACCGATGTCACCGAGCACCGCAGGCGATTGCCGGTGTGGTGAGGATCAGGCCTGTTCGCCCGTAACCGGGGTCTTGTTGTCTGTAGCCGGGGCTTTGTTATCTGTAGCCGGGGCTTCGTCGTCGTCAACCGGGGCTTTGTCGCCTGCGGCCGGCTCCGTGAACGAGGCCCGCGCGCCGAAGTCGTCCGCTACCGGAGCGTCGAGATCGACGAACTCGGTCTCGGTTTCGACGAAAGCCGCATCCCGCTCGGCATCTCGACGAGCGGCCGCCGCGGCTTCACGCATCTCGATCACATCGGTGACGAACTCACCGATCTCACGAGCAACCTCGGCGACGGTCCCGGTGATCAGCGAGGCGATTTTGCCTACCCGCTGCGCACCGGAAGCCGTCAAGTCCTGGACCAGATCCTTGTTGCTTTCGAATTTCCCGACCATTTACCCGCTCACAGTGGAGGATTCCGGCTGATTACGCATAACGATAACACCGGGCTTGGGGTCACTATTCGTGAAACGATCAGGCAGCGCGAGCTTGAAGATCTTGCCCCAGACCGAGCCGATCTGCTTGAAGAAAGGACCGGTGTTGTAGGGCAGGCCGTACTTCTCTGCCAGCGCCTTCACCTCGGGCGCGATCTCCGGGTACCGGTTGGCCGGGATATCGGGGAACAGGTGGTGCTCGATCTGGTGCGACAGGTTGCCCGACATGATGTGGAACAGCCGCGAGCCGGTGATGTTGGCCGAGCCGAGCATCTGGCGCACGTACCACTCACCGCGGGTCTCGACCTCGGTCTCCTCCTTGGAGAACGTCTGCACGCCCGAGGGGAAGTGGCCGCAGAAGATGATCGAGTAGGTCCACACGTTGCGCACCAGGTTGGCCGCCACGTTGCCCGCCAGGGTGGAGACGAACAGCGGGCCGGTCAGCGCCGGGAACATCACGTAGTCCTTGAGGACCTGCTTGCCCGCCTTCTTGCCCTGGCCCTTGAGCAGGGGCTTGATGTCGGACCACTTGCGCTTGCCCTTGATGATGTTGTCGGCCTCGAGGTCGTGCAGCATCACGCCCCACTCGAAGAAGGTCATCAGCAGGAACGCGTAGAGCGGGTTGCCCAGGTAGTAGGGGTTCCACTTCTGCGCCTCGTCGATGCGCAGGACGCCGTAACCGATGTCGCGGTCCATGTCGACGATGTTGGTGTAGGTGTGGTGCATGTAGTTGTGCGAGTGCTTCCACTGGTCGGCCGGGCAGACCGTGTCCCAGTCGAATTCGCGGGAGTTGATGCCGCGCTCACGCATCCAGTCGTACTGGCCGTGCATGACGTTGTGGCCGATCTCCATGTTGTCGAGGATCTTCGACACACCGAGCGCGGCGACGCCGGCCAGCCAGAACGGCGGCAGGAAGCCCAGGTACATCAGACCGCGGCCGGCGATCTCGAAGCCACGCTGGGTCTTGATGATGTTGTAGATGTAGTCACGGTCGCGTTCGCCGAGGTCGTCGACGACACGGGCGCGCAGCGCGTCGAGCGCAGCGCCGAGTTCTTCGACCTGATCCGGGCTCAGGATGACCGGACCGTCTTTGCCTTCGGTGAGGATCGTCATGGCTGTATCTCCCCTTGTTGGTTCTGGGTAATCGGTTGTCTAGAGCGCGATGTCGACGTCGCCGACAGGGGCGTTGATGCAGATCTGGATGGACTTGTCGGGGTCGGCGTCGAGTTCGCCGGTACGGACGTTGCGGGTGCAGCCGGAGACCTTGGTCGCGGTGCAGGAGAAGCAGATCCCCATGCGGCAGCCGTATTCCGGGGTCAGGCCGGATGCTTCGGCCTGCTCGAGCAGCGTTGCTCCGGTGTTGTCGGCGGCCACGTCGCTGCCGGAGAAGGTGATGGTGCCGGTGGCCTCGGACGGATCGGTCGGGACCGTGGTGAGCGTGAATTCCTCACTGAGCACCCGATCTTCGAGACCCTCGGCTTCGAAGATCGTCTTGACCGCCCGCATCAGCGGCGGCGGCCCGCACACGAAGGTCTGCGCATCGGCGTACCAGGGTGCGACCCGCTCGAGCTCGTCGTAGTCGAAGAAACCACTGCCGGTGGAGGTTTCACCGTCGATCACCGTGCCCGGCTCGACCGGGTAGCGGTATTCGATAGTGAAGTTGGCGCGACGCTGCGCGATGGAGGACAACTCTGCCCGGTGCGGCACCATCTCCGGCTGACGGGCGTAGTGCAGGAACGTGACCTGCCCGGTGTACCCCTCCGCGTCGAGGGTCCTCAGCATCGACAGTACCGGCGTGATGCCGCTGCCGCCGCTGACCAGCAGCACCTTGTCGGGCCGCTGCTGTGGTAGGTGGAACACACCGGATGCGGGCGCCAGGTCGACGACCATGCCGGGCTTGGCGTTGGCGTGCAGGTAGTTCGACACCAGCCCACCCGGGTGTGCCTTGACGGTGAGCTGCAGGTAGCGCTCACCACGGCTCTCCGGGTCGATCGGCGAGTAGCAGCGGGTGTGGCGCACGCCGTTGATCGAGACGCCGATCTGCACGTACTGACCGGCGGAATGACCGCGCCACTGCCGTGAGGCGCGCAGGGTGAGGGTCACCGAGCCCGGCACCGCGTGCGAGACATGGGTGACTTCGGCGCGCAGCTCCCGAGCGGTGAGCCCGGGGTTGACGAGTTCCAGGTACCGGTCCAGCGGGTGCGGCGTCGTCAACGTCTGCACCAGGTCGATCAGTCCCACCATGTCGCGTTGCCCCTTTGAGAAGTCCTTCGATGTGCGCTTCAATTTTCAGTGCACGTCTGTACACTCACCAGTGTGCCCGATGACCCCGGGCCACTGTCAACCGGCAATAATGTGAGGCGGACAACATAATGACAAAGGCCGCTATGGTGAACGGATGTATGCTCACCGATGTGACTGAGCAGGCAGGAACCCGCAACGAGCGCAAAGCGCATACCCGGGCAGCCCTCCTCGACGGCACCTTGGCCTTGGCCTCGGAGCGCGGATTCGCGGCATTGAGCCTGCGTGAGATCGCCCGTTCGGCCGGCATCGTGCCGACGGCCTTCTACCGCCACTTCGCCTCGCTCGACGACCTGGGCGCGACGATCGTCGATGAGGGTGTCACCGCATTGCGCTTGGCATTGCGAGAGGTCAGGCGCAAGCCCGACGCCCATCTGGCCGATACGGTCCGCTTCGTCTTCGAGCAGGTACGCGTCAAACGCGCTCTGTTCGGTTTCCTGATTCGCGAGCGTCACGGTGGGCCTGCCCCACTACGTCAGGCGATCGCGATGGAGATGCAGCTGATCGTGCGCGAGATCGTCGCCGATCTCTCTCGCCTGCGTGCGCTGGATTCGTGGAGCACCACCGAGCTGGAGATCGCCGCAGATCTGCTCGTTACCACTGTTACCGACGGTATTGCCGCTTTCGTCGCGTCCACCTCCCGTGAGGAATCGGCGATCGTGGAGCGCACCGTCATGCAGATGCGCCTGATCGCGTTGGGCATCGCTGGCTGGGTACCCAAAAACGCGGACTGAACTCAGAGCACGGGCGTTCACACAACTCGGCGGCATCCCGCCGGTGATACGTCACATATCGGCGGATACCGCGCGCGACGGCGCGTGTACCGGGAGCAGGACCAGCAGGCCCACCGCCAGCACGACCAGAAGTCCGGCGATTCCGGCGCGGTCGCTGTGGAAAACGGAGACGAAAACGCCGAACAGGGCGGGCGCCAGGAACGACACGGCCCGACCGGTCGTGGTGTACAGGCCGAACAACTGACCTTCCCGTCCCGGCGGTGCCAGGCGCGCCAGGAACGACCGCGCCGAGGCCTGCGCGGGACCGACGAACACGGTGAGCGCGAGCCCGAAGATCCAGAACATCGTCGAGCCCGACACCATCAGTAGCGCGACGCCGCAGATGAGCATCCCGACCAGCGAGGACACGATCACCCGCTTGGGCCCGATCCGGTCGTCGAACCGTCCGGCCACCACCGCGGCCAGCCCGGCCACGACATTCGCGGCGATCCCGAACAGCAGCACATCGGCGTCGGCGAACCCGTACACCGTCACCGCGAGCACCCCGCCGAAGGTGAACACGCCCGCCAGCCCGTCCCGGAACACCGCACTGGCCAGCAGGAAGTACACCGTGTGCCGATCCTGACCCCACAGCGCCCGCACGTCACGCCACAACACCCGGTAGGAACCGAGGAAGCCGACCTTCGCCGCTCCCGGGTCGGCGCCGGTGCGTGGCATCTCGGGCACCGCGAACAGCACCGGCAGCGCGAACACGGTGAACCACACCGCCGCGAGCACGATGACGAGCCGAACATTGAGGCCTTGATCGGTGGGCATCGCGAGCAATCCGCGGGTGTCGCCGTCACCGGCGAGGAATCCCACATAGCAGATCAGCAGCAGCACGATGCCGCCGAAATAGCCCATCGCCCAGCCCAATCCGGAGACCCGGCCGACCGTGGCCGGTGTCGACACCTGCCGCATCATCGCGTTGTAGGGCACGCCGGCGAGCTCGAAAGTGGCCGAGGCGAACGCGAGCAGCGCCAGCCCGAGCCAGAGATCGTTGTAGTCGTCGCGGACGAAGAACATCAGCGACATCGCACCGACCGTCAGCGCTGTCAAGGTCGCCAAGGCCCGTTTACGTGAGCCGACCGCGTCGAAGTACTGCCCGCAGACCGGCGCCGTCAGCGCGACGACCAACCCGGCCCCCGCCAGCGCCCAACCCAGCCAGGCACTCGCCGGTGTCGTTCCCGGCAGATCCTTGCCCACCTTGTCGGTGAGGTACACCGAGAACACGAAGGTCAGCGTCACGGCCTGGAACGCCGACGACCCCCAGTCCCACAGCCCCCATGCCAGTACCTGCCCGCGTCCGGCCGCCTCGCCGACGGTCTCGGCCGCGTTCACCTCGGTCATAGGCCGAAGAGTAACGGCGAACGAACAGACACGCCGCCTATAACGCGTGCACCCACGCCATCACCGCATCGGCGCCGTCAATGCATATGAACCTGGTTGCATAGTACCCAGCGTTCCGGATACTCTCGTACCATGGCACTGGAGCACGCGCTACTGGTTTCGCTCACCGAGCGGGCCGGCTCGGGGTATGAGCTCGCACGCCGATTCGACAAGTCGATCGGCTACTTCTGGAGTGCCACCCACCAGCAGATATACCGGGTTCTCAAGCGGATGGAGTCCTCCGGCTGGGTCACCGTCGAATCGGTGAACCAGCAGGGAAAACCCGACAAGAAGGTGTACTCGGTGGCTCCGGCCGGTCAGGCCGAGATAGCCCGCTGGCTCGCCGAGCCCACCGACGCCACCCCCGCTCGCGACGAACTCGGCGTAAAGATCCGCGCGGCCGCGTACGGCGACATCGATGCCATCTGCGCCGAGGTAGAGCGCCATCGCGGCCAGCACGCCCAGCGCCTCGACGAGTACCGCCTCAGCGAAAAGAAATTCTTCCCGGTGCCGGACCAGCTCTCCGGCACCGCTCTGCACCAGTATCTGGTGCTTCGCGCGGGCATCCGCGCGGAGTCCGGCTACCTCGAATGGTGCGACGAAGTACTGCAGGCCCTGCGACCGCGAAAAGGTGACGACCGCCCATGACTGCCTATCCCCATCTGTTCGAGCCACTCGACCTCGGCCACACCACGCTGCGCAACCGCGTGGTCATGGGCTCCATGCACACCGGTCTGGAAGACCGCGCCTGGGACACCAACAAGCTGGCCACCTACTTCGCCGAACGCGCTCGCGGCGGCGTCGGCCTGATCATCACCGGCGGCTACGCCCCCAACCGCACCGGCTGGCTGCTACCGCTGGGCGGCAAGCTCACCAACAAGACCGAGGCTTACCGGCACCGCACGATCACCAAGGCAGTGCACGCCGAGGGCGGCAAGATCGCCATCCAGATCCTGCACGCGGGACGCTATTCCTATATGCCGACCAGTGTTTCGGCTTCGGCGATCAAGTCGGCGATCAACCCGTTCAAGCCGAGGGCGCTGTCGTCGAAGGGTGTGGAGAGCACCATCGACGATTACGCGCGCTGCGCGGGCCTGGCCAAGTTCGCCGGATACGACGGCTGCGAGATCATGGGCGGTGAGGGCTACTTCCTCAACCAGTTCCTCGCGCCACGGGTGAACAAGCGCACCGACAAGTGGGGCGGCTCCCCGGAGAACCGGCGTCGCCTGCCCGTCGAGATCGCCCGGCGCATCCGGGCCGAGGTGGGTCCCGATTTCATCATCGTGTTCCGGCTGTCGATGGCCGAGCTCGTGGAGAAGGGGCAGACCTTCGACGAGATCGTCGCTCTGGCACAGGAATTGGAGTCCGTCGGCGTCGATATCCTCAATACCGATATCGGCTGGCACGAGGCGCGGGTGCCCACCATCGTCACCTCGGTGCCGCGCGCGGCGTTCGTGGAGTTCACCGCGAAGATCGCGCGCAAGGTGAACATCCCGGTCTGCGCGTCGAACCGCATCAATATGCCCGAGATCGCCGAAGAGATCCTCACCCGCGGCGACGCGGCGCTGATCTCGATGGCCCGCCCGCTGCTGGCCGACCCCGAATGGGCCAACAAGGCCGAGGGCGACCGCGCCGACGAGATCAACACCTGCATCGCCTGCAATCAGGCCTGCCTCGACCACGCCTTCGGCAACAAGAAGGTGTCGTGCCTGGTCAACCCGCGTGCGGGCAGCGAGACCACCCTCAACCTGCTGCCGACTCGCCGGGCCAAGCGGGTCGCCGTCGTCGGCGCGGGCCCGGCAGGCCTGTCGGCGGCGGTGAGTCTGGCCGAGCGTGGCCACCACGTCGACCTGTTCGAGTCCGACGACAAGATCGGCGGCCAGTTCGACATCGCCCGCCGCATCCCCGGCAAGGAGGAGTTCGACGAGTCGATCCGCTACTTCCGCCGCAAGATCGACCTCACCGGCGTCACCCTGCATCTCGAAAAGCGGGTCAGCGCCGAGGAATTGATCGCGGGCAAGTACGACTCGGTGATCCTGGCGACCGGTGTGCGCCCGCGCATCCCCAACATCCCCGGTATCGACCACCCGATGGTGCTGTCCTACGCCGAACTGGTGAAGGAGGAGAAGCCGGTCGGCAAGAAGGTCGCGGTGATCGGCGCGGGCGGTATCGGCTACGACGTGAGCGAATACCTCACTGTCGAAGGGCATCCCACGCTCAAGCTCGACGAGTGGAAAGAGGAATGGGGCGTCGATTCCGAGAACGAGCAGGTTCCCGGCCAGCTCCGCAAGCCCAAGCCCTCCCCCGCGGCCCGCGATGTCGTTCTGCTGCAACGTAAGTCGACCCCGTTCGGCAAGGACCTCGGTAAGACCTCCGGGTGGGTACACCGCGCGGCGCTCAAGGCCAAGGGCGTCGAGCACGTCGGCGGCGTGAACTACGACCGCATCGACGACGCGGGCCTGCACATCAGCTTCGGCGAGAAGCACGAGAACCCCCGCGTGATCGAGGTCGACAACGTGATCGTCTGTGCCGGACAGGAATCCGTCCGCGAACTCGAAGAGCCGCTGCGGGCAGCGGGGGTCGACCTGCACCTCATCGGCGGCGCCGACCTGGCCGCCGAGCTCGACGCTAAGCGCGCCATCGACCAGGGCACCCGCCTGGCCGCACGCATGTGATTTTGGAGCGCTGGCGCGCTCGAGCGCGGCCCCTGGGGGCCGCGAGTTAGCCACCGTTGCTGGCGGCTGCGCCGCGGACGCAACGGCGGCTAACTCGCGGCCGGGCCGCTGCCGCCGCTGCGCGGCGGGACCCTCCTCGAGGTCGGGTCGTGCGGGGCTGGGAATGCGGTCAGCGCATTGCGAGGTCGCGTATCGCGGCGCGTAGTTCGCGGCCCTCCCCTGCTTCGTACCAGCGAAGATGTCCGAGAAGCCAGTCGTGATAGGCGATTTCGGCGTTGTGTGGGTCGTGGGAAACGGTGAGGAAGTAGTCGATTTCGGAGAGTTCGTAGCCGATGTGGACCAGCGGGAGCAGGTCTGGGAGCAGGTTCTGTTCGGCGGCGGTCAAGGGTCGCACCGATCGATATCCTTGGATCAGCGCGGCGATCTGGTCCGCGCGGACGTGCGCGGGTCCGCCGTCGCGCAGCGAAACCCAGTCGACCGCCGTGCGTTCGATGGCGGTGGCGAGGTCGAAGACGGCCGTCGTCCGATCTGCCAGTCCGAAGTCGATCACCGAGGTCACCTCGTGGTCATCCCACAGCAGGTTGGTCCCGTGCCAATCCCCATGGGTCCACAGCGGTTCGACATCGGCGAGCTCGGCCCGGAACTGGGGAACCTCAGTGCGCCAGTCTCTTTCCCCGAGGAACCGAGCGACGGCCGGTCGGCGGGCGATGTGCCACTCGAACGCGCTCACCACGTCACCGTGCATGCTCGCCAGCAACGGTCGAGCGGGTCGAGCGGGAGCGTCGAAACCCGTTGCGGCCTGATGCAATCGACCCAGCATCACTCCCGCGCCCACCGCATCGTCGACATCGCGATAGGGCGACCACGAGAAGTCCGCGCGATATCGGTCCTCCCCCACCCCTGCGCGATGCACCTCGTACGCGAACTCCGGCACAGGATGATTGTCAACGTGAGAGAGCTGCGCCCAGTCACCTACGGCGGCATGCACTTCGGGCACCGGAATCCCCCGGTCACGCAGATGCGCCATGAACCGATGCTCCTCGCCCAGCGCCACCTCGTCGCGCAATCGCACCGGCATCCGCTTCACCACGAGCCGCGAACCGTCGTCCGAGCGCACCCCCACCGTGGACGACAGCGGTCGCGCACCACGCCATTCGATCTCCGCGAGCGCCGATCCGTCCCAGGTCGCGGCGATCGCACGGGCGATCTCGTCTTCGGTGAGCGCGGGCCACGTCGGCTCGGCCAGCGGGTCGTCACCCATGCCGAACACCTGCGGCCTCGAGTCAGTTGCCATATCGCCACTCATGCTATTGCCGGGTGCCCGGTTTCCCGCGCTGCCACCCGTCGACGCGGGCACCGCACGGCCTGAGCCGATCCCTTAAGCTCCCCCTCGTGAGCTTGCCCTCCCCCACTGCAGACAATCGTGCCGTCGTCACTGGCGCGTCCTCCGGCATCGGCACCGCGCTGGCCGCTGAACTGGCCGGGCGCGGCTATTCGCTGATCCTGGTCGCGCGCCGCGGTGAGATCCTCACCGAGCTGGCCCAGCGGCTGACCCTGGCCCACGGCATCACCGCCGAGGTCCGCGCCGTCGACCTGGCCGATCGCACCCAGCGGGCCGGCCTCGTCAGCGAGCTCGCGGCCCGCGATATCGCCGTCCTCTGCAACAACGCGGGCATCGCGACCTTCGGCCCGGTCGCCGAGCTCGACTTCGCCTACGAGCGCATGCAGATGGAGCTCAACGCCACCGCCGTGCACGACCTGTCCCTGGCCGTGCTGCCCGGCATGATCGAGCGCAAAGCGGGTGGGATCCTGATCAGCGGTTCGGCCGCGGGCAATATGCCGATCCCGAACAACGCGACCTACGCGGCGTCGAAGGCGTTCGCGAATACCTTCTCGGAGTCGCTGCGCGGCGAGCTCAAGGGCACCGGCGTGCACGTCACCCTGTTGGCTCCCGGCCCGGTCCGCACCGAGACCCCCGCCCCCGAGGACCAGTCGATCGTCGACAGGATGGTCCCCGATTTCCTCTGGGTCTCCTCCGAATACACCGCCAAGGTCTCCATCGACGCGTTGGCCCGCAACAAGATGCGCATCGTCCCCGGCTTGATCAGCAAGGGCATGAGCGTCGCGGGCAACTACGGCCCCCGCTCGTTCACCGCCCCGATCGCGGGCGCGTTCTACAAGAAGCTGGGCAGCTGAGCACCACCTGAAGCGTCGCCTCCGTCAGCAACCCGTCAGGATGAGCTCGTAGGCGGTCAGGGACCCGTAAACACCGAGTTCAGCGGGCCGCGCAGAGCGTAATCCTGGAGTATGCCCCGCCATTCCGAAATGCGGGGGCGTCCTCAGGAGACCACAGTGACGTTGCTCGACATCTTCCCGTCGTTGCGCGCGACCACCGTGCCGCGGCTCGATCCCGCGGTCTGGCCGACAGATACCCACTACGACTACGACGGCCGGATCACCCTCGGCTCGGTGGCGCTCGCCGATGTCGCCGACCAGTTCGGCACCCCGGTCCAGGTGGTGGACGAAGCCGAAGTGCGCGAGCGCTGCCGCGCCTACCGCAAGCATTTCCCCGAGGCCGAGATCGTCTACGCGGGCACCGCGTTGATGGTCGGCGCGGTGGCGCGCTGGGTCGCCGACGAGGGTCTGTCGGTGCAAGTGGGCTCGAGCGGTGAGTTGTCGGTCGCGCTCGCCGCAGGCATCGATCCGCGCCGGATCGTGTTGCACGGCAACGGCAAGACCCTCGACGAACTGAAGACCGCCGTGTGCTGCGGCGTCGGCCGCGTCGTGGTTGGCTCGCTCACCGAGATCACCCTGCTCACTGCCTTGGCGACCCAACCGCAGCAGGTGCTGCTCCGGGTCGCGACCGGCATCGACGTTCCCGGTGCCGACCAGTTCGGCTTCCCGCTCGGCAGTCGATCGTTCGAGACAGCGGTCGCCCGGATCGCGGGCCGGTGCAACCTGCAACTCGTCGGCCTGCATTGCCACCTCGGCTCGCAGATCCACGACCCCGACCACTACGGCGAGGCGATCCGCCGGATGATCGGCGAGATGTCCTGGATCGACCACGAATACGGCTTGCTGCTCTCCCACCTCGACATCGGCGGCGGACACGCGGTGGCCCTGCGCGGCGGCGACGCGGAACTGAACCTGCGCGAACTCGCCGATGTCCTCGACGATGCGCTGGACGCCGGTTGCGCGCGCCACCGCTTCCCTCGTCCTGTACTCGCGATGGAACCCGGGCGCGCGATCGTCGCCAGGGCGGGCGTCACCCTGTATCGGGTGCTCGCCGTCAACGAGACCGCCGACGGCGGCACCCGCGTGATCGTCGACGGCGGCGGCTGCGGCGGCCAGGGCCGTGGACACGGCGGCGGCGCGCTCGTGGTCAACCGACACCCGACCGGCCCGCAGATGACCGCGTCCATCGCGGGCAAACACAGCGAGTCCGGCGCGCTCATCGCCACCGAGGTGCGTCTACCCGCCGATCTGCACCCCGGCGAAGTGCTCGCTCTACCGTGCACCGGCGCCTACCACCACGGGCTGGCGACGACCTACAGCACCGCGGGCAGGCCACCGATCGTCGCCGTCGCAGACGGCCGCACCAAGCAGTTGTTACGCCGCGAGACCACCGCCGACCTGCTGATGCGTGAGCTCGTGGACTGACTTGCCGACACGCGGCCCGTCGTGGATCACGGACCGCGGCCGATCACCTGCGGCGGGTGCCGAAAATACTGCGGCTGATCTCGCGCCCGGCCGCACTCGCCGCCGAACGCAGGAAACTCTTCACCGCTGGGTTGGCCATGATCCGCTCGGCGGCCGAGTCCTCTTCCTGCTGCGACGCCGAACGCCCCGGTGTCGGCGGCGCGGATTCGGGTGCGGGCTCGGCGGCCGCCACGCTGGCCAGCAGCATCTCGTAGGCCGATTCCCGGTCGACGCTCTGCCCGTACCTGCCCTGCAGCACGCTCGACAGCGCCTTGGACTTGATCGCCTCGTCGCCGACGGTGTCCATCAGCGAGCGCGGCGGCGCGATCTTGGTCCAGGCGACGGGTGTGGGCGCACCGGTTTCGGAGAGCACGGTGACGATCGCCTCACCGGTGCCGAGCGAGGTCAACGCCTCTTCGAGGTCGTACACCGACGACTTCGGGTAGGTGCGCACCGTCTTGGACAGCGCCTTCTGATCGTCAGGGGTGAAGGCGCGCAAGGCGTGCTGGACGCGGGCGCCGAGCTGGGAGAGCACCGCGTTGGGGATGTCGGTGGGCAACTGGGTGCAGAAGAACACACCGACGCCCTTGGAGCGGATCAGCTTCACCGTCTGCTCAACCTGCTGCAGAAATGCCTTGGACGCCTCGGCGAACAGCAGATGCGCCTCATCGAAGATGAACACGAGCTTCGGCTTGTCGACGTCACCCACCTCGGGCAGCGTCTGGAACAGATCGGCCAGCACCCACATCAAGAACGTGGAGAACAGCGCGGGTCGCGCCGCCTGCTGACCGAGCTCGAACAGCGTGATCACACCGAGCCCGCCCGCGGTGCGCAGCAGATCGGCCGGGTCGAGTTCGGGTTCGCCGAAGAAGGTATCGCCTCCTTCGGCTTCCAGATTCACCAGCGACCGCAGGATCACCCCGGCCGTCTGCGAGGACACGCCACCGATGCCCTTGAGGTCTTCCTTGCCTTCGGGGCTGGTCAGGTGGGTGATGACCGCGCGCAGGTCCTTCAGATCCAGCAGGGCGAGGCCGCGCTGATCGGCCCAGTGGAAGATCAGGCCGAGCGTCGATTCCTGGGTGTCGTTGAGGCCGAGCACCTTGCTGAGCAGGATCGGGCCGAAGGAGGTGATCGTCGCCCGGATCGGCACCCCGATGCCCCCGGTACCGAGCGAGACGAACTCGGTGGGGAACGCTCCCGGAGCCCAGTCGGTCGCGCCGGTCTCGGCCGCGCGCGCCCGGATCTTCTCGGTGTCGGCACCGGGCTCGCTCAGGCCCGACAGATCGCCCTTGACGTCGGCCATCACCACGGGAACGCCCGCGCGGGACAGGTGTTCGGCGATGCCCTGCAGGGTCTTGGTCTTGCCGGTGCCGGTCGCACCCGCGACGAGGCCGTGCCGATTCATCATCCGCAGCGGAATACGCACGCGCGCACCAGGATCGGCGGTGCCGTCGACCATCACCGTGCCGAGTTCCAACGCGGGTCCGCTGAAGGCGTAGCCCTCGGCGATCTGCGCGGCCGCACCGGATGCGCTCGGCTCGCCGGACGACGGTGGCTTCGAGGCGGATTCCGTGCTCGCCGCCGCGGCCTCCTGCTCGGCGGCCTCCGCGGCTGCCATCGCCTCGGTGGCGACCCGTGCCGCGTCTTCGGCCGCCTTGCGTGCCGCTGCCGCCTTCTCCTGGGGGGTGGTCATTCGCGCGTCCTCCGTCTGCTCACTGGCACGTACGCAAGAAATGCTCGAAACGTCTGCGGTCAATTCCAGGCAAACTGTATCCGGGCCGGTCACCAGGGTCGCGGACATCGGCCGATGTCGTCGGCAAACCTCGTGCGCCTCGCCCACACGACACACCTGCCGACCAGGTTCACGGACCCACCATTAGGGTGACTCCCGTGTCAGACAAACTCTTGGTCTGGATGGATTGCGAAATGACGGGGCTCCGTCTCGACAGCGACAAGCTGATCGAGATCGCCGCGCTCGTAACCGACAGCGACCTCAACATTCTCGGTGACGGTGTCGACATCGTCATCCACGCCGACGACGCCGCCCTGGCCTGCATGCCACCGGTCGTCGCCACCATGCACGCGAAATCCGGTCTGACCGAAGAGGTTCGGCGTTCCACCGTCACCCTCGAGCAGGCCCAGCAGCAGGTACTCGACTACATCCGCGAGTACGCGCCCACCGCGCGCACGGTGCCGCTGTGCGGCAACTCCATCGGCACCGATCGCGGCTTCATCGCTCGCGACATGCCCGAACTCGACGCGCACCTGCACTACCGGATGGTCGACGTGAGCTCGATCAAGGAACTGTGCAGGCGCTGGTATCCGCGCATCTACTTCGGTCAGCCGGAGAAGGGCCTGGCCCACCGCGCGCTGGCCGATATCAAGGAATCCATCCGCGAGCTCGAGTACTACCGTCGTACCGCGTTCGTGCCGCTGCCCGGACCGACCACCACCGAGATCGCCGCCGCCGCACAGGCCGCCACCGATGCCGTGGATGTCACCGGTTCGAGCCACCTACCAGCGGATTAGGGCCTGACGCCAAAGTCACGCTAGTATCGACGGCGCCGGTGATTCACCGGTGATGGTGACCGTAGTTCAGTTGGTAGAGCACCAGGTTGTGATCCTGGATGTCGCGGGTTCGAGTCCCGTCGGTCACCCCGAAGAGAAGGCCCGGTCCCCAGGACCGGGCCTTCTTTGCTATCCGGACACATGTCACACTCGCCGCCCCCGCGTCGTCTACTGATTATGAGCATCAACGATCTGCGTACCGACATCCGGGGAAACGTTCTCCTGCCGGGTGATACCGCTTTCGACGTCGCCGCCCGCCCCTGGAACACCGCGATCGCCCAGTCCGTCGCCGCCGTTGTCGAGGTCGCCGACGCCGACGACCTCGCGAACGTCGTGCGCTACGCGAACCGCGCGGGCCGTACCGTGGTCACCCAGCCGACCGGCCACGGCGCGACCGGCGACATCGCCGACGCGATCCTCGTGCGCACCGGCCGCCTCGACACCATTGCTGTCGACCCGACCCAGCGGGTGGCCCGCATCGGCTCCGGCGCCCAGTGGGGCGCCGTCCAGACCGCCGCCGCCGCGCACGGCCTGAGCGGTCTTGCAGGCAGCAACCCCGTGGTCGGTGTCACCGGATACACCCTGGGCGGCGGCTTCGGCTGGCTGGCCCGCAAACACGGTTGGGCGGCCCAGGCGGTCCGGGCCTTCGAGATCGTCGACGTCGACGGCCGCCGCGGCCGGGTGAGCGCCGACTCCGATCCCGAGCTGTTCTGGGCGCTGCGCGGCGGCGGTGGCGACTTCGCGATCGTCACCGCGCTCGAGATCGACCTGTTCGAACTGCCACAGCTCTACGGCGGCCGGGTGAGCTGGTCGGCCGAGCGCACCCGCGACGTGTTCGACGTGTTCACCGAACTGACCACCGACGCACCGCCGGAGCTCTCGGTGTGGCTGCAGCGCTACCAGATCCCCGGCGCCGCACCGACTGTCGCCATCGACTTCGCCTACCTCGGCGAGGAGGAGCGGGGCCGCGAGCTCACCAGCCGCCTCGACACCGTCACCGGCGTGCTCGCCGACACCCGCACCACCATGACCCCCGACCGGATCGGCACCATCACCGCCGAGCCCACCGAGCCCGGCCCGTCACTGTCGCGCGGCGAACTCCTCACCGACCTGGGAGACGTGGTCATCAAGACGCTCATCGACGCACCGGTGGCGCCCCTGCTCAACATCCAGATCCGCGGCCTCGGCGGCGCTCTCGCCGACACCACCCGCGAACACGGCGCCCGCGGCCCCGTCACCGAGCCCTACGCCCTGTATCTACTCGGCCTCGGCCTTCCGCACCTCATCGACGACGTCAAGACCGCCTTCGCCACGATCGTCGACGACCTGGGCACCCACATCACCGGCAGGAAGCCGTACACCTTCCTCGCCCCCGGCGAATCCGCTGAAGCCGCCTTCGACACGGCCACGCTGACCCGCCTGCGCGAGATCAAGCAGGCCCGCGACCCCCGAAACATCTTGCGCGCCAATTTTCCCGTTCAAGGCTGACGAACCGCGGCGCGAGCCGAGTCCTCCTGGCGGCACGCCCCCGCCACCACGGACTCGGCTCAGATCGTCGCGTGCGACGAACAGGGATTTGCGGCTAGGGCCCGACCTCGGCGGCACGGCCGTCGGCGACCACTCGGCTTGCTCGGTGCCTTCGAACCGCGGACCGGTTCGCACAGGCCGGGCTGCAGAACCGTTGCCTGCCGTTGCGCGAGGTGTCGGCGTACACCTGCGAGCAACCGTCCGCCGCGCAGGCGCCGAGGCGGTCCATCCCGAGCCCGGTCAGGTGCAGTGCGGTGCCGACGGTGATCAACGCGGCGATCTGACGATCCGTCGCCACCCCGGGATCACGGAAGTGCAGATGCCAGCCGTCGCCCACATGGTCGGTCAGGCGAGGCGGAGACGCGTACTCGGCCAACAACACATTGAGCAGCTCCGCCCGCTCGGCGCGGTCCGCGCACTCCACCACCCCGCGCCAACGCCCCAGAAAGGCCGTCACCGCCGCGAGATCACCCTCGGACACCGGCGCACTGAGCACCAAACCGGCGTCCACACAGCGCCGCGCCAACTCCGCGGCGCTCGCACACGGATCGTTGAGCAAACCGACGCCCAGCAGCACCGGCTCCCGGCCGTAATGGTTGTAATGCACAATGCCATTACATCAGACTCGAACCATGAGCAGCCACCCCGCACACACCTGGCAGATCGAGTCGCGCCACCGGACCAGCGAGGGCCTCGTGGCCTATCAGCGCTGCCGCTGCGGCGCCCGCAGAGTGGTCGTCGACCACCTGAGCGTCGCGTCCGAGATCCATCGCGACGAACCCGACCTCGCCGAGGCCGGATAACCCGCACCACCATGACGAAGGTCACGTTTGCCCGCTACACTTTGGACCGCTGCCCAGATGTGGGGCAGATCTCGCCATCGCGTCAGCGCTCGACCGGAAAGACCCCTTGATGAAGCGTTCCACCGTCGTCGCCATCCTCGCCGCCACCGTGCTCGGCCCCGTCGCAGGTACCGCGACAGCCTCGCCCGGCCTGCCCCTCACCGACTTCGCGGCGGAGACCCAGATCGGCGACTTCGGCCTGCCGAGCGATCAGCCCGAATCCGGTTCGGCGCAGAGTGGCTCCACCACCGGCCTCGAGACCACCGGGTCCTCCGGCACCGGCTCGGCCGGCCTACCCAACCTCGACCGCATGCTGTTCGGCGGACGCATCCTGTGCGGCGCCCTCGGCAGCGCGCTCGCCGTCGCGGGCGAGGCGATGATGGACTGCAGCCAGCTCCCCACCCCGCGCTGAGACAGTCACGGACACAACGAAGGGGCACCGGAAACTTCCGGTGCCCCTTCGTTGTTCGTGCGTTGCGCGACTACGGAGCGTCGGCGTTGCCCGCCTTCCATTCCGGCCACGCGATGTTCCAGTCACCCAGCCCGTCGACACCGGACAGGGTGCCGCCGACCGTGTTCTTGATCACGGTGATGTCGCCACGCTTGGCGTTCTCGTACACCCAGCGCGCGTTCGCCGGACTGAGATTCAGGCAGCCGTGGCTCGCGTTGGAGTAGCCCTGCTGCCCGACCGACCACGGCGCCGAGTGGAAGAAGATGCCGCTGTAGGAGATTCGCGTCGCGTAATCGACCGGCGTGCGGTACCCGTCGGACGAGTTCACCGCCACACCGTAGGTCGAGGAGTCCATGACGATCTTCTCGTGCCGGTCGCTGACGATGTAGACGCCGTTGTCGGTGGGCGTGCTGTCCTTACCCATCGAGGTGGGCATGGTCATGATCACCTGACCGTTCTTCTCGACCACCACCTGCTTGGTGTTGTCGTCGGCGGTGAAGACCACCGCGTCACCGATGGTGAAGAACGAATGGAGGTTGTCCTGGCCGTACAGGCCCTTGCCCAGGTCTTTGCCGTAGACGTTCACATCGATGGTCACCTTGGTACCCGGTGCCCAGTAATGCTCTGGGCGCCAACGCACTTCGCGATTGTTCACCCAGTAGAAGGCACCCTCGACAGCAGGCTCGGTGGTGATCTTGATGGCCTCTTGCACGGCACGACGGTCGGGGATGTTCTCGTCGAACTGGATCGCCACCGGCTGACCGATACCGACCACCTCACCCTCGCCGGGCAGCAGGTACGGCTTGGTCTGGCTCTTCGGCGAGCTGGTGGTGAAGCTCAGCGTCGAGGAGTTCGCGCCACCGAGCCCGATGGCCGCGGCGGTGAGCTTGTAGGTCTTGCCGTAGCCGAGCACCTCGGCGGTCGACCAGGAACGCCCGTCCGCTGCCAGCTGACCCGCGACCGCGGTGCCCTGCTGATTGGTCAGCGTGACGTCGGTGAACTTGCCGTCCTCGACCTGGAAGGCCATCGGCATGCCGGGCGAGACGCCGACCTGCCCGTCCTTGATGGTCGAGACCAGCTTCGGCTTGATGAGCTCGGCGAGGGGGTTGCGATCGATCGCTACCTCCACCCCGGTGCCCTCCGCGGCCGAGCACGCCGACGCGCCGAGCGCGAACACCGCCAACAGCACCACCGGAACGATCGTCCGTAGCGACCGAGGTCGCCCCCGCTTCTTACCCATGTCAACCCCGTTTCCGTACCGACGCGATTACAGTGCGCCGCAGATCCCACCGACCCGAATCGCTAGAGCCATCCGTGTAGGCGGGGGGCGTTACGAACTCGACGTCTCGCCCATTCTGCCAGCTATTCCGGCCGGTACCAACGGGAAAGCCCCCGCGACACGACCAAGTCACAATCGTTAGATACGTGCGGAGGTCGTCGGTGTTAACAACGCCCAGTATGCGGCATTGTTGCTGGTCAGCGCCCGATTTCACTTTCCGCCCCACCGCCTGCTAATGTTTGTTCCGCACCGGAGACGGGGCAAAGAACAAAAACACGCGCCATTAGCTCAATTGGCAGAGCAGCTGACTCTTAATCAGCGGGTTCGGGGTTCAAGTCCCTGATGGCGCACCACAACGAGGCCCTTGACCAGGTAACACGGTCAAGGGCCTCGTTTGTTTCGGCTACCGGATCGGACCGTTACCAATAGTTCGCTACCCGCGCATCGAGGCCGACACCCAGCACGACCATTCGGTAGCGTACGGCGGTGATGTCGACAGGGAAGCCGTCCCGCAGGCTCAACGCCGAGGACTGGGTCATCGCCGCGATCGTGGCGCTCGGCGAGAGCGGGCTCACCGGGGTCGCCGTGGAACCGCTGGCGAAGCGCTTGGGAGCCACCAAGGGCAGTTTCTACTGGCACTTCAAAGACCGCGGCGCCCTCGTCGACGCAGTGCTGGCGCGATGGGAACAGCTGGGCACCGACGAGGTGATCGCCCGGCTCGACGAGCTGTCGGACCCCGTCGAGCGGTTGCGCCTGCTGTTCACCGAAGTCATCGAGTACGCGACCGAGGGTAGGGAAGAACTCGCCCTGCTGGCCGCCATCGACCAGCCCGTGGTGGCAGACGCCATGCGACGGGTCGCGGCGCGGCGGATCGAGTACGTGGCCGCCCAGTTACGGCTGCTCGCGGTGCCCGCGGCGCAAGCGAGTACGCGGGCGACGGTGGCCGTCGGCATTTATCACGGCATCAACCAGCTGGCACGTGTCGCACCCGAGACCTTGCCCGCAACCGGCGAACTGGTGGACGACATCGTCGGACGGCTGCTCGAGTCCGATCAGTCGAGCCCGAGACGCAGCGAGACCCAGTAGAGCAGCCGAGCCCGCATCGGCCGGCGATACGGCTCGGGCGGGGTGCCGACGGCAGTCTCCGCGTTGTCCAGCAGCTCTTCCAGCAGCGCGTCGTGCAGTGGGCGAACAGCCAGATGCCAGCCGAGCAAACCTGACAAACCCCTCGTCTCGGCGCGGATCACGTGGCGCAGGGAACTGACCGCACCCTGGTCGATCACCTCGAAAACATGGGTGCCGTCCAGCATGAATCCCGGCGCGAAAGTGAACTCGACGAACTCACCTGGGCGATAGGCGGTGCAGGTGTACGGCACAGAGCCGTGGCCGCCCGCCGCGCCCGCGGCCAACGGTCCGTCCAGCTCGAGTGGCGGCCAGGCGGGGCTCGGCCACAACGCATTGCCCGCGATAGCGACCTTGTCGATCAGCTCGCCGACCTGCGCGGCGGGCGCACCGATCGTTCGCTCGTGGATGTTCTCGATCATGATCCGACCTCTCAGCAACCGTCCGCCAACCATACGCATGCGTACGGAGCGCGTCCAGGCCTATCTCCCCCTCGACCGCCTGCCGGACAACGGTCACGGTCTCGTTATCGGACCGCCATGGACAAAGCCGTGCTAGTGCGCTCAGGCCCCGATTCGAACTGCCCCGAGCTGCGTAAACCCCCGCGAAACCTGATTCGGGCAAACTTTTTTTGTGACGGCCGCCACGCAGATCAGGCTCGTAAACCTCCTGCATACATAACGATTCTGCAACTGCCCGGCAATGAACCAAGATCGGCAACGTTTGCTGTTCAGGTTTCGTTTACCTTGCGTTAACCCGTCGTGACCATTCTGTCATCAGGTCACAAACGGACCTGCGGTTTGGTTAGCCCGGAAGTATCCAACCTCCGATAGCACCGAACAGCGCGTGGTCTCCCCGCAGCCAGCTGTGGAGCACCGTGCGGCGCCAGCGATGAACTGCCATCGAGCGTTCGTCCCCCGACAGTGTCGCACCTTCCCATACACAGACAGAAACAACGCATCGCCTGACCGGCGTGTACTCCCGTGCGCGCTGCGCGATCCATCGCGCCCTACTCCAGGGCCTGCGTCGCCAGACAGAGATGAAGGAACAGAAAAGCAATGCTCAACAAAGACAAGCTCAGCACCGTTATCGGCCGTCGCTCGCGCCGTGAGGCGTTCACCGTGGCAGTCGCCGCGGTCGGTCTGGTCGCCGTAGCCGCGTCCTCCGCCGTCTCGTTCGCCGACGACAGCGTTCCCGAGCGTGCCGCCATGGTCGTCGAGCAGGCGGAGAACATCCCCGCTGCCGCCGCACCTGCCATCCAGGCCATCCCTGCCCCGGCGCCCGCGCCGGAAGCCATCCCTGCCCCCGCACCGGCCCCCGAGGCCGCTCCGGCCCCGATGCCCGAGCCCGCACCGGCCCCCCGCGCCTACGAGAACAACCTCGACGGCTGGATCCGTGAGGCGCTCGACATCATGGCGGCGAAGGGCATCCCCGGCTCCTACGAGGGCATCCACCGCAACATCATGCGCGAGTCGACCGGTAACCCCCAGGCGATCAACCTCTGGGACATCAACGCGATCAATGGCATCCCCTCCAAGGGCCTGCTCCAGGTGATCGACCCCACCTTCGCCTCCTTCCACGTCGAGGGCACCCCCTTCGACGTCTGGAACCCGGTGTCCAACATCGTCGCGGCCTGCAACTACGCGGCCAACCGCTACGGCTCGATGGACAACGTCAACAGCGCGTACTGATCCACCGTCACCAGGCGCTCGACGTCGACAGCGCCTTCTGAACTGCCTGACGGGTGAACGCCCGCGCCCCGGTCATCGCCGACCGGAGCGCGGGCGTTTCGTCGTAGAATCACCGTCGTGCCAGACAGCGCCGATCAGGCATCCGATCACGCGCATTCCGACGCGGCTACCGCCAGCCGCGTCGCCAAGGCCCGCCGCATGGCCGCCTACGCCTGGTCGCGCGATATCCGCAGCGCCGAACTGCTCGCCCTGCCCACGACCACCCTGCGCAAGCTGGCCCGGGCCGCCGACACCAACCCGCCGAGCACCGGCGAGACCTGGCAGGTGGTCGCCGACCTGCTCGACCAGAAGGACGCCTGGGCAGCCCGCAACCCCGAGCACGCCGCCGCGGTGCGCACCCACGCCGACGAGAAACTGCTGTGGGTCAAGCCCCCGGTGAAGCCGTGGGAGTCCTAGCGCTCGCACCTCAGGCGAGCAGCAGCCCGATGGCCAGCGCGAGCATGACCAGGGCGATCAGTGAATCCAGGACCCGCCACGCGATCGGGCGCGCGAAGAGCGGACCGAGCCGGCGCGCACCGTAGCCGAGGGCGGCGAACCAGACGACGCTGGCGAGCATGGCGCCCGCGGCGAGGAACCAGCGGTCGGGCGTCGCGTAGGTGCTGGCGAAGGAGCCGAGCAGGACCAGTGTGTCCAGGTACACGTGCGGATTGAGCCAGGTCAGCGCCAGACAGGTGAGCACGGAGGCGCCGACGGCCACCGAGGCGCCCGCCGCTTCGGCGATCAGGGTCGACGAACCGAGGGCGCGACGAACCGCCAGCAGCGCGTAGCCGACCAGAAAGGCCGCCCCCGCGTACCTGGCAACGGTCAGAACCGCCGGAAACGACTCGACGACCGTGCCGAACCCGGCCACTCCCGCGCCGATCAACACGATGTCGGACACCGCGCACACCGCGATCACCGGCAGCACGTGCTGCCCACGCACCCCTTGGCGCAGCACGAACGCGTTCTGCGCGCCGATCGCCACGATGAGCGAGAGCCCGAAGCCCAATCCGGAGAGGGCGGCCAGTGCCGCCGATGATGCCGTCACACCATCGACGCTAAGAGCCCATCCACCTTCAGTCCAGCTAATGATTCTTAACAACCATTAGAGTAACTTACGTGGATCTCCAGTTGGACCAGTTGCGCGCGCTCAACGCCGTCCTCACCGAGGGCACCTTCGACGCGGCCGCGCGCCGACTCGACCTCACCCCGTCGGCGATCAGTCAGCGGATCAAGGCACTGGAGGAATCAGCGGGGCGCGTGCTCGTGCAACGCTCGAAACCGGTGCGCCCCACCGAATCCGGGCTCGCGGTGCTGCGTCTGGCCAGGCAGGTGGAGTTGCTCGCCGGCGACACCGCGCGCGAACTCGGCGATGCCGACCGCCCCGCCGACCGGCCGATCCGCATCCCGATCGCCGTCAACGCCGACTCCCTCGAATCGTGGGTGGTGCCCGCGCTCGCGCGCGTGCCCGCCGGGATCACCTTCGACCTGCACCGTGAAGACGAGGAACACACCACCCGGTTGCTGCGCGACGGCACGGTGACGGCCGCGATCACCGCGACCGCGACGCCGGTACAGGGCTGCACCGTCACTCCGCTGGGCGCGATGCGCTACCGCCCGACCGCGACACCGCAGTTCGTCCGTACCTGGTTCCCCGACGGCCCGACCCCGGCCGCCTACACCCACGCGCCGGTGGTGCACTTCGACCGCAAGGACGACCTCCAGCTCCGCCAACTGCGCCGCCGCACCCGTCGCCGGGTCGACCCGCCCGGTCATTACGTGCCGTCGTCGAGCGCGTTCGCCGATGCGGTGCGGCTCGGACTCGGCTGGGGCATGCTGCCCGACCTGCAAATCGAGAGAGACCGCACCGCAGGCACGTTGGTGAACATCGACGGCGACTCCCACATCGATGTCCCGCTGTACTGGCAGCAGTGGAAACTGCACTCCCCCGCGCTCGCTGCGGTCGCCGCCGCGATCGGCGCGGCCGCGGCATCGGCACTGACGATGCCGGGCTAGATACCCGTCACGTCAGCTGGGCGTCTCGTCGAGATCCGGAACCACTCGCAGCCCCCACTGATTGGCGCAGTTGGTACACACCCACGTTCCGTTCATCTCCTTGTAGGTGTACTCGTTGTCGCAGGCGGGGCAGTTCGACGAATCGTTCATGACAGATCCTTGTGAGTCGTGAATTATCGAGCGGCGGAGAGGAATTCGATGAGGATCCGATTGACCTCATCGGGCCGCTCCAGATACCCGTAGTGCCCGCACCGCTCGATCTCGGTATAGGCGGCCGTCGGGATCGCCTCGGCGACCTCCCGGCAGAACCGCGGCGGCACCATCTGATCATCGGCGAATCCGACCACCAAGCTGGGCACCGAGATCGCCCGATAGGCCGCCCGCCGATCCTGCGACCGATCCATCCCCGCTTGCGCCCGAGTGCCGGGAGTTCCCTTCCCCGAAGTGAATTCGAAGATGTCGAGCCACTCCTGGGCCTTGGCCGGATCGGCCAGGGTGTGCGGCGACAGATTCACCATCGCCTTGACCGCCGCCGCGTACTCCGGCGGCAACTGAATTCCCTTGTCGAACAACGCCTGCTCGCCCTTGCTGAGCGTGCTCGTCACCGGATGCGGACGCGCGGTAGCGGCGAACATCACTGCCTTGCGCAGCAACTCCGGTCGAACCAGCGCGAGTTCGGCGACGATCCGCGACCCCATCGAGGTACCGACCACATGCGCCGGGGCACCGAGGTGCTCGATCAGCGCGGCGGTATCGCCGACCAGTTGCGCCATGGTGATCCCGGCAGCCGACTCCGACGACGGCGCGATCCCCCGGTTGTCGACAGTGGCGACGGTGAACCCCGCCTTGACCAGGGCAGGCACCTGATAGGTGCGCCAGACACGTCCAGGACTTCCACTACCCATCACGAGCAGGACAAGAGGTCCCGAACCGGTGACGTCGTAGCTGAGCTGAATGCCGTTGAGCGAGGCGATGGGCATATCTCAAACTACCGCCACGGTAGGACGGGGTCGCCAGTGAGGACAACCACGCGGCCGACTCAGCTCGTCGCGGCGAAATAGGCGGTGCGAACTGCGACTGTCGCGGGGGCCGGGAAGTCGGGTGCGCCGGAGCCCAGCGGACCGACCTTGACCAGCCAGGTACTGGTGGAGGTATCGATAGCGGTGCGGGCGGCGGACGGCTGCAGGACCACGTCGTTTCCGCCGTCGCAGGAGTAGGCACCGACCAGACCGTCGGAGCGGCCACCCCAGGCGCCGCCGACGCGGATACGGCAGTGGCGGCCGTCGGCGAGTTCGAGTGCCCACGGCTCGGGCGACGCGGTTTTGCCGATGTCGGTGACCGGCGGGTCGACGGTATACAGGCGCAGCCCGCGCTGCCACGGGTCATTCGCACACAGCAGCGAGGCCCTGTCTGGAGCAGCCCAGCACACATTGGCCGAGTCGGCGGAAGCACCGCATTCGTAGATGCCCGCGGTGGTCGCCGAGCGGCTCGGCGACATGTAGGAGCAGTCGAGGGTGCCGACCGGGGTCGGACTGGTCAAGGAGAAGCCGTTGGCCGGTTGGCCTGCGGCATCGACGGCGACCAGCGAGACGACATCGGTCGCCACCGGCGGTCGGGGCACGGTGGAGGCAGGCGCGCCGCTCGGTTCGCCCGAACCGGTCGGGCGCGGGCCCGGCGTCGTCGGGGCGACGGTGACCGGTGGCGACTGATCCGGCACGATCGTCGCACCGCCGGCGCCGGGCAGTTCGGTGACGGGTGTGCCGGAACCCCACGACCCACCTCGAGCGGTGGTCGTCGCCGGCTGCGCGGTGCCGCTGTCCGTCGAGCATCCCGCGACCGACAATGCGCACAGCATGCCCACTGAAACGATGAACCCGGCTGCCTTCATGCCACCACCCCCTGCGTGCGAAGTTCGAGCCCTGTCTACAACGCATCGGGCTGCGGGCACGAATCGTTAACCGGCCGAATCGTTTCGGGCCTCGCCTGCCGCTATCACCTTCTCGGCCAGCGAGCGGATCGCCGTGCTTTCCGCGTCGGTCATCCGGTCGATGAACAACTCCCGCACCAGCTCGACGTGCTCGGGCGCGGCCTCGCGCAAGATCTTGCGCCCGGCCTCGGTCAGCGACACCACGATTCCGCGCGCGTCGTCCTCGGCGGGTACTCGATCGACGAGTCCGCGCGTCGCCATCCGGGCCAGTTGCTTGGACAACCTCGACTTGTCCCAGCAGACCTCGGCGGCCAGGTCCTTGGCTCGCAGGCATCCGCTCGGCGCCGCCGACAGCGGCACCAACAGCTCGTAGTCGGCCATCGATAGTCCGTGTTCGCCCAGGCCCGCGGCTAGGACGGCGTCGAGACGCTGACGCATGAGGATGTAGGACTGCCAGGTCTTCTGCTCTTCTTCGGACAACCATCGGGGCACGGGAATGATTCTAGGGCCATGTTGGTTGACATGGAAACCAACTGACTCGCGAAGCTCCCAGGAGGCACCCCATGCCAGCTATCACCGTCGACGACATCATGGTGCTGCCCCGGCTGCCCCGCCCCGATGTCACCGAGACCCAGCGTCCGGTTCGCCAGATCGTCACCGCCGCGCGCCAGCAGGAAGGCGCCGGGTTCGAGGTGACCCGGCCGTTCCCCAGCGTCGACCTGCGCGCGGCCGACCCGTTCATCCTGCTCGACCAGATGGGCCCGGTGGCCTACGAGCCGTACGCGGCCAAGGGCGCGCCGTGGCATCCGCACCGCGGCTTCGAGACTGTCACGTACATGCTCGACGGCACCATGGTCCACCACGATTCCCAAGGGGGTGGCGGTGTCATCGGCGAGGGCGACACGCAGTGGATGACCGCGGGCTCCGGCATGCTCCACGACGAGCTACCCGAGGAGAAGCTCGTCATCTCCGGCGGCACGTTCCACGGAATCCAGCTGTGGGTGAACCTGCCGAGGGCGAACAAGTTCGCCACCCCGCGCTACCAGGACCTGCGCGCCGGCGAACTGACCCTGGTCAGCTCGCACGACGGCGGAGCTCTGGTGCGCGTCATCGCCGGTGAGGTCGCCGGTTTCACCGGCCCCGGTTCCACCTACACCCCGATCGCCTACGCCCACGCCTCGCTCGTGCCCGGCGCCCAGCTGGAAACGCCGTGGCCCAAGAACTTCACCGCGATGGCCTACGTGCTCTCCGGCAGCGGCACGGTCGGCGTCGATCGCAGGCCGATCAGCGCCGGACAACTGGCCGTCTTCGGCACGGGCGACGCCGTCACCCTGACCGCCGACCTCACCCAGCGCAGCACCACCGGCGATCTCGAGGTACTGCTGCTCGGCGGAACCCCGTTGCGCGAACCGGTGATTCAATACGGGCCGTTCGTGATGAACACGCGCAAGGAGATCATCGAGGCGATGGAGGATTTCAACGCGGGTCGCATGGGCACCATCCCGGCCGAACACCTGACCGGGCGCAGACTGGGGGAATAACCGACCGCTACTCGCGGCGAATCCTCGGGTCGCGTGCGGTTGACAATCGGTCGCCCCGTCACCAAGGTGGACGGGGCCTACCGGCCATCATCGTGGCCGTGACCACACCCGAACCGCAGCAGACATAGAGGAATTCATGAACGTTCGTCGGCTCACCGTCAGCCTTGCCTCCGTAGGGCTCGCCCTGATCGCCGCACCGGTCGCCCATGCCAACCCGTTCGCGGGCTCGGCGGGCACCGGTTCGTCCAGCTTCGACTCCATTCTCGGAGCGACCGGCTCGGCCAACCTGGTCCAGTCCGGTTCCGCCGGTGGCGCGTTCCGTAGCTGCGACGATGCGATGGCCGCCGGCCGCGCGCCGTTGTTCCGCGGCGAGGCGGGCTACTCCCCGCACCTCGATCCCGACGGCGACGGCCTGGCCTGCCCCACGCAGTAGAAGCACAAAAAACACCCGATGTGACTCGTTGGCACATCGGGTGTTTTTTGTTGTCCGGCCGGCTGATTCAGCCGCGGAAGATCTTGATCAGGACCAGGCCGGCCACGAGGGCGCCCGCTCCGATCAGCGTGTATTTGACCTTCGGCTCGTTCAACTTGGCGACCACCATATTCTTGGTGTCGTCCGCGATCCGTTGCGGATCCGCGCGCACCGCCAGTTCGTCGAGCGTGGTCGCCAACCGGGTACGCGCGATCTCGATCTCGCGTTCAATCCGGTCGGTGTCGTCCTTGGCCACCGTCACCTCCAGGTATATGTCTGCTGCTCGTCACCGAGTCTATCCATGCGCCTCGCCGACCCGGTCGGTTACCGTGCGGTGGTGACCGACAACCATCGCCTCTCCCCCGGAGACACCGCCCCCGAGTTCACGCTGCCCGACGCCGACGGCAACGACGTATCGCTGTCGGACTACCGCGGCCGCAAGGTGATCGTCTATTTCTACCCGGCCGCCAGCACCCCCGGCTGCACCAAGCAGGCGTGCGACTTCCGCGACAACCTGGCCGACCTCGGTGGCGCGGGCCTCGACGTCATCGGCATCTCGCCCGACAAGCCCGCCAAGCTGGCGAAATTCCGCGACAACGAGGGCCTGACCTTCCCGCTGTTGTCGGATCCCGAGCGCGAGGTGCTCAAAGAATGGGGCGCCTTCGGCGAAAAGATGATGTACGGCAAGACCGTGACGGGCGTGATCCGCTCGACCTTCCTGGTCGACGAAAAGGGCAAGATCGAACTCGCCCAGTACAACGTCCGAGCCACCGGCCACGTCGCTAAGTTGCGCCGCGATCTGTCGGTGTAGTCAGTCGCCGAACGAGCTGATGTAGATCTCGTAACCGTCGAGCAGCCGCGCCAGGCCGAACTCGAAATCAGCTTTCTCCCAATCGATTTCCTCGTTCTCGAAGGCCGCCCCGGCGAGGGCGGCCGACATCGCGGGAAAGCGGACAGGGTCGAGCACCCTGGCCATGATCGCGCCGAAGTCGTCGCCCTCGCCGATCCGCAGATCCCTGGCCGCTCGTCGCCTGCCGACCACGAACATCGACAGGTTCATCACCAGCTGGAGTTTGACAGGTTCCGGCAGCGGCACCGCACCGAGTACCCGTAGACCGGCCTCGACCCAGGCCATGTTGTTCGGACCCATCGGAGGTCCACTCTGTGGGATGTCCACCCACCACTCGTGTATGCCGATGGCCTCGAACTCCGCCAGCGCCCACTGTTGCAGTCCTGCTCGCCACGTGGCACCGGCCACGGTGGTGGGCGGCTGCCCGACGACTCGGTCGACCAGCAGATTCACCAACATGGTCTTGCTGTCGACGTAGCGGTACAGCGACATGGCCGTGAAGCCGAGCTGGTTGGCGACCCTGTTCATCGACAGCGCCGCATAGCCCTCCGCGTCGGCCACCTCGATGGCAGCATCCAGGATCTGGTCGATGGTGAGCGCCCGCCTGGGCCCACGACCGCCCGATTCATCTAGACCCCACATCAACTGGACAGTCTTCGGCAGCGCCGGATCGCCGGATGTCGTCATCGTCCTCCTCCGCTCGCGTCGACTCTAGCGGTGCCCGCCCTTGCGCCAAAGAACTGATTACCATATAAACTATATCTACACCATAAACAGTTTCTTGAGCGGAGAAATCAATGTCACCCGATTCAGTGCCCGCGCTCACCGTCAGCCGGTTGCGCAAGGCCTACGCCACCCACGTCGTCCTCGACGACCTCGAACTCGACATACCGGCGGGGACGGTCTTCTCGCTGCTCGGCCCGAACGGTGCGGGCAAGACGACACTGGTCCGCATTCTGGCCACTCTGATCCGACCGGATGGCGGTCAGGTGCGCGTCTTCGGCCACGACCCTGTCCACGCCGGCGACACCGTGCGCAGGCTGATCGGTGTCACCGGCCAATACGCCGCCGTCGACCTGGTGCTGACCGGCACCGAGAACCTGCGCCTGACCGGCCGATTGCTGCATCTGGGTGCGGCCGAGACCAAGCGCCGCACCGCTGAGCTACTCGACCGTTTCGAGCTGGTCGACGCCGCAGATCGACCGGTCAGCGCCTACTCCGGCGGTATGCGGCGGCGACTTGATCTGGCCATGAGCCTGATGGGCCGACCGCGCATCGTGTTCCTCGATGAGCCGACCACCGGTCTCGATCCACGCAGCCGACGCGACCTGTGGACGGGGATCAGGGAACTCGCGGCCGACGGGACAACGATCTTCCTCACTACCCAGTATCTGGAGGAAGCCGATCAGCTGGCCGACCGGATCGCTGTGCTCGACAACGGCCACATCGTCGCAGACGGCACACCGGCCGAACTCAAGCGCCTGGTCCCTGGCGGGCACATCCGGCTGAGCTTCGCTGACCACCACCTGCTCGCGGCCGGCGCGAAGGCCGTCGACGCCGTGTCGGTTTCCGCCACCGGCTCCCACGTCGATCCCGAGCAGCTGACCCTGCAGGTGCCGTCGGACGGCAGCGCGGCCGAGATCAAGCAGCTGCTCGACCGCTTCGCCGACCTCGACATCGCGATCCAGCAGCTCACGGTGCACACCCCCGACCTCGACGACGTCTTCTTCGCCCTGACCGGTCAACCCCGCAGCGCCGCCTCGGTCGCCTGAACATCGAAACGAGACACACGATGACCACCCTGTCTCCCGCGCAGCGCACGCTGCGCACCGTCCAGGATTCGGCCACGATGCTGGACCGCAATATCAGGCATACCTTGCGCAGTCCCGACACGATGATCATGACGATCGCGCTGCCCGTGATAATCCTGCTGATGTTCGTCTACGTCTTCGGCGGCGCGATGGATGTAGGCCCCGGGGCCTACATCGACTACGTGGTCCCTGGAATCATTCTGCTGTGCGCGGGTTTCGGTGCGTCGACGACCGCCGTCGCGCTGTCTACCGATCTGGCCGACGGCATCATCGACCGGTTCAGAGCCATGGCTATCGCCCGCTCGGCGGTGCTCACCGGCCACGTCGCCGAAAGCGTGATCCGCAATCTGCTCACCTCGGGGATCGTGATCGGGCTCGCGGTCGCGATCGGTTTCCGACCGACCACCGAGCCGCTGCGCTGGCTGGGCGTCCTCGGGTTGCTGGCGATGTTCGTGTTCGCGCTGTCGTGGCTGTCCGCCGCACTCGGTCTGCTCGCGCGAAATCCTGAAGCGGCAAACGGCTTCACGTTTGTGTTCATGTTCCTGCCGTATGTGAGCAGCGCGTTCGTCCCGACCGATTCGATGCCGGTGTGGCTGCACTGGTTCGCCGAGAATCAGCCGGTAACCCCAGTGATCGAGACGATGCGTGGGTTGTTGATGGGCACGCCTATCGGCGACAGCGGTTTGCTCGCGGTGCTGTGGTGCGCGGGTATCGCACTGGTCGGATATGTCGCGGCGGGAGTCTTGTTCCGCCGTCGCACCAGCGTCTGAAACCACAGAAGGGGCAGCGCACGCGCTGCCCCTTCTGTGTGGAGACGATCAGTCGGCGGATTCCGTCTGCGGACCTTCCGGCGTGAAAGCCTGCGCCGGCTGCATGCTGAGCGGAATGCCCGTCCCCGGCAGGGTCGGGGCGGCGGCGGGAATCTGCGGCACCGCAGGCACGACAGGCTCGAGCGGCAGCGGATCCTCCTGTGGCGCGTCTCCGTACAGCTGGGTCGGGTAGTCGAGGGGGAATTCGCCCGGGTTCACCAGTTGCGGATTCGGCGACACCGTCTCGTATGGCGAGGTGGTCGAGTCTTCCGTCACACCGCCGGTCGACTCGCTCTCGACCGAGGCGGCCTCGTGTGTCTGGGGGGCTTGCGGAATAACCGGTGCCGACGCGGCGCCGGGCTCCGACGACACGGCGGTGTTGTCGACCACCGGCGGCTCGCCGTTCATCACCGCATACGAACCACCGGCCACGAGCCCGCCGACCAGCACACTCGCCGCCGCGGCGACCATCGCCGTCCCCCGCTTGGAGCGCGCGCCGGTGGAGATCGGCACCACGACCGTGTCACCGAGCGCGACCAGCGCGGCACCGGCGGCGGGCGCGAACGGCGCCAACCGGCAGGGCAGCACCGGCACACCGAACCCGGCGACCGCGTCGCGCACCGCGGGCGCGTCCGACGACGAACCGACCAGCACCACCGCGCCGGGCTTCACCGACGCCGCCTCGAACTGATCCCACGCTGCCGATACGCCCGCGCGCAAGGCATCGGGCGTCGGCGCGCCGGTCTGCGAGTAGGCGGCCAGCACGCGATGGCGACCCGGGTCGACCAGCGTCATCGCCTGGTATCCGGGCACGGCCTCGACGATGAGCAGGTTGTCGAACTCGTCCAGCCAGGTCATCGCGCCCGCGACGAACAGATGCGCCGACTTCGCCGAAACCAGCGAGGCGGTACGCCATTCGGTCTCCGCCAGTCGGGTGACGATCGCGCGCCGCTCGTTCGCGTCGCGGTAACTCACTGCCACCCCGGCGATCTCGTGCTCGTTGTCGAGTTCGGCCGCGATCGCGTCGAGTGCGGTGAGCACCGCCGCCGCCACTTCGGCCTTGCCGTCGCCACCGGCACGGACGGTGCGCCGCAGCAGCATCCGATCCGTGAGAGTGACGCCCGATTCGGCGAACGCGACCGCGTGCACGGCTCCACGCTCGGTGCTGACGCCGAGGGTTACCACAGATCCTGTTGCCACAAGTCTTGCCTTCCCCTGTGCGAAACGGTGCGGGACGGGACCACACGGGGTCCGTCACTTCGCGGTAGGTCTGGTGCGGCGTGAGCTGGCTAGCCGCGAATAAGCGTGCAGATAGACGCACACTTATCTGATGATTCGTCACCGGTCAGGGTATGGATGGGTCAGGATTTCAACCAGTTGTTGACACGCTGTCGGTAGAGGCGTGTCGCGGATGTGCGTATACCGCTAGCCTGAATGGGTGGAAGTACACGCGCAGGCCCGGTCACCGCAGAGCCGTCCGGACCCTGCGCTGGAATTGCAGGACGACCCGCAAGAGTTGATGCCGCGCAAGCGGCCGACACAGGAGCGCAGCAAGCGCAAATTCGACGCGCTGCTGGCGTCTTCGCGCGAGCTGCTGGTCGAGGTCGGGTTCGAATCGTTCACCTGTGAAGAGGTCGCGCAGCGCGCCGAGGTGCCGATCGGCACCCTGTACCAGTTCTTCGCCAACAAATACGTGATCGTCTGCGAACTCAATCGACAAGACCTGGTTGCGGTTTCCCGCGAGCTGGCCGACTTCCACGGTGAAGTGCCCTCGCTGGACTGGCTGCGGCACATGAACCAGTTCGTCGACCACATGGCGAACCTGTGGACCACCGACCCGTCGCGGCGCGAGGTGTGGTTGGCGATGCAGTCGACCCCCTCCACGCGGGCTACGGGCGCACTGCACGAGAAGGAATTCGCCGCGGTCGTCTCGCAGATGCTGCGTCCGCTGACACCGCGCACACCGCGCGCCCGGCGCACGATGATGGCCGAAGTGCTGGTGCACGTCGTGTATTCGATGCTGAATTTCTCGGTGCAGGAAGATCAATCGAACACCGACGCCGTCGCCGAACTCAAGCGGCTGATGGTGGCGTATCTGCTTGTCGCGGAAAAAGAATCGCGAACCGCCGAAGAAAAATGACGGTTCGCGAGTTCTAGTTTCGGCCTTCGATCAAATCGGCCAGTTCGCCCGGGTCCTCCAGCACCACCATCGCAGCGGCGGTGTCGCCGTCGTGGGTCAGGGACAGGTGTACCCGCACCCGGGGCAGGAATTCCGCGGCGAGGCCGTGGAGTTTGATGCTGGGCCTGCCCCAGGCGTCGTTGACGACTTCGATGAGCGGGTACGGATTGTCGCCGATCTGTGGGCTGCGGGCGAAGCGAGACGATGCCCAGGCTTTGAGCACCGCCTCCTTCGCGGCCCACCGCGCGGCGAAGCTGCGGGCCGGGTCGGTTTGCTTGCTCTGGCAGTAGCGACGTTCACCAGCGGTGAATGTCTCCCTGAGCATGGTCGACCCGGGCCGTTGCAGCTGTTCGGAGAACTCGGAGATGGTCACCAAGTCCAAGCCGATACCGAGAATCGTCACGAAGCGGCAGCCTACGACGCTTCGGTCGACTGCGGGGCGATTTGCCCGGTGCCGCAGCCCCATCCGTTCGCGCTGTAGACACCGTCGCTGTCGAGACGGGCCTGCGGCGAGAGCAGCATGTCGGCCTCGAGCTGACGGATCTGCTTGGCCGGCGTGCCGTCGGCGCCGAGGCGACGATCGGCGGGCTTCTCGTACAGTGCCGAGCCGCCGCACATGGCCTCGGCGAAGCGCTGCCTGCCCGCGAGCTGACGCGTCTGCGCCCGCTCCTGGTACTGCGCCCGCGCGGCCGGGTCGATCGCGGCCAGGAACGCCTGCGGATGGACCACCGCGAGCAGACCGGACACGTGACCGAAGCCGAGCGAGGTCACCAGACCCGCCTTGAGCGCGAACTTCTCGCCGAAACGCAGTGGCTCGCGCGCCCACACCAGGTGCGGGTAGGCGGCCATCTTCTCGTCGACGCAGTCCAGGCTGCGGTTCGGCGGCACCACACCGTTCTCCAGCACCTGGCACAGGCCGATGAGCTGGAATGCCGCCGCGCCGCCCTTGGCGTGGCCGGTGAGGCTCTTCTGCGAGACCACGAACAGCGGTGCGCCGCTGGTACGCCCCAGCGCGCCGGCGAGCCGCTCGTGCAGCTCCGACTCGTTGGGGTCGTTGGCCGCGGTGGAGGTGTCGTGCTTGGAGATCACCGCGATGTCGTCGGGGGTCACGCCGAGCTTGCGCAGTTCGGCCGCCAGTCGCGACTCGCTGCCGCCACGCCCCGCACCCAGCGCACCGAGACCCGGTGCCGGGATGGAGGTGTGCACGCCGTCGGCGAAGGACTGGGCGAAGGCGACGACGCCGAGCACCGGCAGACCCATCTGCACGGCCACGTCACCGCGGGCCAGCAGCACGGTGCCGCCACCCTGCGATTCCACGAACCCGCCGCGACGACGATCGTTGGCGCGGGAGAAGTAGCGGTCGCTGATTCCCTTGGCGCGCATGCTCGCCGAGTCGGCGGTGGCCGACATGTCACCGAAGCCGACGATGCCTTCGATACCCAGGTCGTCGAAACCACCGGCGACCACGACTTCGGCCTTGCCGAGCCGGATCTTGTCGACGCCTTCCTCGACCGATACCGCCGCCGTGGCGCACGCCGCGACCGGGTGCACCATGGCGCCGTAGCTGCCCACGTAGGACTGCACCACGTGCGCAAGGGCGACGTTGGGCAGTGCTTCTTGGAGGATGTCGTTCGGGCGCAGTTCGCCGAGCAGGTTGTCGACGTAGAGCGAGCGCATCGAGGACATGCCGCCCATACCGGTGCCCTGGGTGTTGGCCACCAGGCTCGGGTGCACCCAGCTCATCAGCTCGTCGGGGCTGAAGCCCGCGCCGACGAACGCGTCGACGGTGCAGACGATGTTCCACAGCGCGACCCGGTCGATCGAGGCGGCCATGTCGGCCGAGACGCCCCAGATGGTGGGGTCCCAGCCGGTCGGGATCTGGCCGCCGACCACGCGGGACAGCTTCGCCTTGCGCGGCACACGGATCTCGGTGCCCGCCTGACGGGTGACGGTCCAGTCGCCTGCGCCCTCGACCGGGCTGATCACCGTGTGCTCGGGATCGGCGGTGGCGAATGCCCGTGCCTCGGCCTCGTTGGCGACCGTGAACGTCAGGTCCTGATCGAGGAACACCGAGGTGAGCAGCGGGGCCGCGTTGTCGAGCATGGCGCCGTCGTCTTCGTAGCGGCGCACACCGCAGCGTTCGACGACCGTGTCGTGGTAGCGCTCCGCGACCTCGGCCTCGGGTACGAAGTCACCGGATTCGGTGTCGTACCAGCCGGGCTTCGGCTCGTTCTCCCAGCGGATCAGACCGGTGGTCCAGGCCAGTTCGAGCACGCCGGCGGCCGAGAGCTGGTCTTCGACCTCCATCTCGAAACGGGTACGCGACGAGCCGTACGGGCCGAGCTCACCGGCGCCGACGATGACGACCATGTCGCTCAGTTCCGCGGTGACCGGAGCCCAATCAGGAACGGGCAGCGCCGAACTCAGGGTGGGCGGTGCGGGCAGCGCGGCGATGGTCGCGGCGGTGGCGGCTTCTTCGATCTGCTCGGCCGCGGCCTCCTGCGCCTGCTTGGCGAGCGCGGGCAGGTCGAGCTTGGCACGCGCCAGACCACCGGTGAGGTCGATCTGCTGCGGGCCGGTGAGCGTCACCTGACGAGCACGCGAGGTGCACCACTTGAGCAGTTCGTCGGCCATCTCGGTGGTCGACCAGGTGTGCACGCCCGCCTTCTCCACGGCCTCGACCATGGGGTCGTTGTGACCCATCAGCCCGGTGCCGCGCACCCAGCCGATCAGCGCGTGTACCAGCGTCACCCGTGCGGCCCAGGACTTCTCGGCCTTCCACTTGGTGACGACCGCGTCGAGCGCGGCCTTGGATTCGCCGTAGGCGCCGTCGCCGCCGAAGAGGCCACGGTTGGGCGAACCCGGCAGCACCACATGCAGTTTCGCGTCGACGTCGTGGTCGGCGTTGAGGGCGGACAGGCCGCCGATCAGCCGTTCCACCGACCAGAGCAGGACCCGCATCTCCATTTCGGCGCGGGCGCCCGCGTCGGCGAGGTCGCCGGCGACGCGCGGTGCCGCGAACGGCAGCAGCATCGTCGGGGTCATGGCGTCCTTGACCTTGATCTTGGCGCCACCCGCGTTGTCGACCTGCTCGGTGCCGACCCACTCGATCAGCGCGTCGAGGTCCTGGTAGGAGGCCATATTGGCCGGGACCACCCACAGCGCCGCACCGTGGCGGGCGTTGTCGCGGTAGAGCGAGCGGTAGAACCGCAGCCGCTCGTCGTTGAGACCGGAGGTGGTGACCACCACGGTCGCGCCACCGGAGAGGAGCTTGCCGGTGACGGCTGCCGCGATGGAACCCTTGCTGGCGCCGGTGATCACGGCGAGGTCGTCGGACCACAGACCCGGCTCGGTGGTGTCGAGCGCGGCCTTGGCGATCTGCGCGTACACCCCGGCCAGCACCGAACGGGCCTCGTGCATGGCCCGCTGACGCCACCAGCTCGCCTGGGCGGCAACAGCTTCACCGGCACCGACGAAACCGTCGATCGACTGCTCCGCGGTGGCGGCATCGTCGCCGAGCCACATCTTCGCGAGGTCTTCACGGGCGGTGGCCCAGCGGTCGTCGATGAGCACGGCCTTGCGGGCGTCGAACGTCGGAGCGACCAGACGCGGCCAGTCCGAACCCAGTTCGGCCGAGACGAGGTCGGCGAGCGTATCGGGAGTCGCCTCGGGTGCGCTGATCTTCTCGCTGAGGCCGAGCTGTTCGAGCACGACCCTGGCCGCGGTGGCGAGCACGCCGTCGCGTCCGGTGATCTGCTCGGTGAACTCGCCGAGCGCGGCAGCGTCGACGGTGCCGCCGGTAGCGCCACCCGCCGAGGGCATCGAGACCGCGACACCGCGCCGTGCGGCCACAGCCTGCACAGCGGCGTCGATGGCGGCGTCGACCGAAGCCGCATCGCTGAGCGCACCGCCGGCGAGACCGCCGAGGTCACCGCCGCGCACGCTCGCACCTTCGCGGGTGCCGAGGGAGACCTCGGCGGTGACGTGGCTGGCCCAGCCGTCGCCGAGTTCCCAGACCTTCTTGACCCGGTCGGCGATGGCGGCGGGCCGCTTGCCGGAGGGGCCGAAGACCTTGCGCAGGTGGTCGCCGATGGCATCGGTGAGCACGGTGCCGAAGGGCTTGTAGGTGCGGGCAAGGCGTTCGACGGTGGCGGCCAGTGCGCCCATGTCGGCGTCGGCGGCGCCGTCGATGGCTCCGAGGGAGAGTTCGGCGCCGAGGTCGACGAGCAGCTGGTTACGCCGCGAGGAGACACCGTCGCAGAGGCCCTCGATGGTGTCGACCGGGCCGATCTGGTCCATCCGCAGCTTGGTCCACAGCGCGATGAGCACGCGGGTGGCGTCGGCGGCGCTGAAGGCGATGTCGTCGGGTCGCGGGCCACCGGTCGCCACCGGAGCGGCGGCGGCGACGGGAGCCGCGGCAGTCGGCGCGGCCGCGGTTTCGACCGGGGCGTCGTCGATGTCGTCGACCGGGGCCGGATCGGTGTCGGTGGAGTAGACGACCGCCGCGTCACGTTCGACGTTGACGACCTCCACGGTCACCCCACCGAACCCGGGCAGCTTCAGCGTTTGCGAGGCCAGGTTCGCCACGGTGGGAGTGGCGCCGAGGCCGATCTCGACGAACCGTTCCACGCCGAGACCACCGTGGGCGGTGTCGGCGAACAGCAGGTCCTGGGTCTCGATCCAGCGCACCGGGCTGGCGAACTGCCAGGCCAGCAGCTCGATCAGCACCACACGGCACAGTTCGGCATCGCGCGTGGCCCAGCTGTCGAAGTCGGCCAGCACGGCCACCAGGGGCTCCGACGGCACGAGTTCGGCGATCTCGGTGAGGAACGCGCGGTCCAGCGAGAACGGACGGGGTACCAGGTTCGGAATGTAGCGTCCGACCAGAACCTCCGGGTGCACCTCGGCGGGCAGCAGCTGCTCGAGCTTGTGCCGGAACTCCGGCACACCGTCGCGCAGCACCGAGGAGTGGAACGGCACGTCGATGCCGGGCACCAGGATGAAGGCCCGCTTGCCGCCGAACTCTGCACGGCGACGGTCGATTTCGGTTTCGAGTGCCTCGAGCCCGGCGACCGTGCCCGCGATGGCGTACTGGGAGCCGCGCAGGTTGAGGTTCACCACCTCGAGGAATTCGCCGGTCTCCGCGCCGATCCCGTTGACGAAGTCGATCACCTCGGGGTCGGGCAGTCCGATCTGCGACGGGCGGATGGCGGCCATCCGGTAGTTGCTGCGACCCTGCGCATCACGCGGCACCAGTTCGTGCATGGCCGAGCCACGCTGGAACACGACCTCGAGCACGGCTTCCAGCGGCAGCACACCGGCAACGGCGGCGAGGGCGTTGTACTCACCGACCGAGTGACCGGCCAGCATCGAGCCTTCGACGAACGCGCCCGATTCCCGCAGCTCGGCGACCTGGGCGACGCCGAGGGTGGCCATCGCGACCTGGGTGAACTGGGTCAGGTGCAGCACGCCGTCCGGGTGCCGGTGTTCGACACCGCGCGCCTTGAGGTAGGTCGGGTTGTCGCGCACCACCGCCAGGATCGAGAAACCGAGGGCTTCGCGGGTGTGCGCGTCGGCACGCTCCCATACCCGCTTGGCCGCCTTCGAGCGGGTCAGCGCGTCCAGGCCCATCCCCTTGCGCTGGATGCCCTGGCCCGGGAAGGCGTACACGGTCTTCGGGGCGGCGGTGCGCCCGGTCGCGGTCATGACCAGGTCACCGTCGACGCGGCAGGAGACCTCGACGATCTCGGCGCCCGCGTCCACCGCGATCCGCTCCACCCGCACGTCCACGGTCGCGCCGGGGCGCACCATGCCGAGGAACCGGGTGGTCCATGCCGTGAGAGTGCGTGCGGGAGCGGAGCTTTCGGGATCCACCGCAACCACCGCGTGCTGGGCGGCGGCCGAGAGCCACATGCCGTGCACGATCGGGCTGCCGAGGCCGGCCAGCTTGGCGGCGGCATCGGAGGTGTGGATCGGGTTGTGGTCGCCGGAGACCGCGGCGAACGCGTGCATGGCGCGCGGGGCGGCCATGCTCACATCGCGGCGACGGCGGCGCGGGGTGTCGGTGGCGTCGTCGGAGACCGCACCGGCCGCGCGCGGCGGATCGGTGAGCTCGCCCGCGCCGTTGCGTCCGCGGATGGCGAAGCGTTCGACGAGCCGGGCCAGCGGAGTGGCGTCGAGTCCCTGATCCAGGATCAGGCCGATGTTCACCTCGACCTCGACCACACGGCCCATGTCGGTGTCGACCACCGCGCCGCCTTCGGCCCGAACGACAAGAATGCTTGTCTCCGAGGGCAATTCGTTCAGCAGGTCGATCTGGTGATCCAGGTGGACCAGGTCGAGCATGCCTTCGATAACGGAACCGCCGGCCGGCGTACGCGCTGCGCCGAGCACCGCGAAGACCGCGGGCCAGCAGGCGCCGACGAGCACATCGGGGGCGGTGCGGCCGAGAGTACTGAGGGTGTCGGGCAGGCCCGAGCCCGTGACACCGGCGTGGTCGGCGATCAGATCCGGCATCCATGCCAGGTTGAGGTGCGCCACACCGGCTTTCACCTCGGGCAGCGACTTCCCGGCGGCGACGCCGAGCAGGGCCGACATCGCGGTCTCGGCATCGGCGTCGGTGATCACCGGCGCGCCGCCGGAATACACGCTCGCGGGCACGGTGATGCGGATCCGTACGGAATCACGGACCAGCGGCACCGTCAGCTCCACGTAGCCGAATTCGGCTTCGGGACCGGTGGTTTCGGTCAGGGTGGCGCCGGTGGCGCGATGCACCGCACTCCCCTGCTCGACGATCCACTCCGAGATGTGACCGAGGCGATGCACCGGGTTGACGGTGGTGCGACCGGCCCACTGCACGTCGGGGGCGGCGAGCACGGTGTCGATCGGTCCCGCCACCACACCGGCGACGCGGCGCGCGTCCACCGGCTCGGGGACGACACCGGCCCTGACCAGGCTGTACGCGGTGTCCTGTTCGAAGCGGTCGAGCAGCTCACCTACGGGCTCGTCCACGCGGGTGATACCGGCGACGGCGACGGTGCCGGGGATGACGCACACCTGATCGGCCGAGTAGCGCGGATCGTGGGCCTGCCACAGCGAATCCGAACGCCACCAGCGGCGCACATCGGCGTCGACGACGGGCACGAAGTTCACCGGCTTGCCCGGTGTCTTGCACAGCGAGACGAAGAACGGCACGTCGGCCGGGTGCAGCACGGTGTCGGCGATCGTCGGGTACTGCTTCTGCAGCGCGCACAGCGCCTGCACCGGGTGCTCGAAGGCTTCGTCGTCGGCGAACAGAGTTTCGATCTCACCGCTGTCGGCCGGGTTGAGCCGGGACTCGGTGCGGCGCATCATCTCCGCGAACCGGTCGCGCCAGCTGATGTCGAGCCAGTCCGAGCGGGTGGCGTCGCGGATCGCGTCACCGATATCGCTGCCGCAATCGAACGAGATCGGCACCTCACTCGTCACGGCCAGGGAGACATAGCGTTCCAGCCACTGCTGGTAGGTCATGGTGGCGACATCGCCGAAGTAGGGCTTGGCGGTGGCGTCGAGCGCCGCGATGATCTCGGCGCGACGGCTCGCCACGGCGTCGGCATCGCCCGCGACCTCGTCGAGCAGACGGCCGGTGCGCGAGGCGGCATTGTCGATCTCGTGGATATCGGCGCCCAGCTGGCTGCGCCCGGAGGCCATTCCACCGCTGGCGGTGCCCGCACCGACCCAGTCGGGGGTGCCGGGGGTATCGACGAGCAGCTGCTTCACCGCGGGGGCGGTGGTCGCCTCGAGGGTAGCCATGGCCGCGGTGCCGACGAGCACGCCGTCCAAGGGCATGAGCGGGTAGCCGTGGCCGGTGGACCAGGTGCCGGTGAGGTAGTCGGTGGCGCGTTCGGGAGTGCCGATGCCGCCGCCGACGCAGATCACCACGTTGGCGTGGCCGCGCAGCTCGGCGTAGGTGGCCAGCAGCAGGTCGTCGAGGTCTTCCCAGGAGTGGTGCCCGCCGGCCTTGCCGCCTTCGATGTGCATGATCACCGGGTAGTCCGGAACGGCGTCGGCGATGCGCAGCACGGCCTTGATCTGGGCGACGGTGCCCGGCTTGAACGCGACGTGGCTGATGCCCGCCTCGGACAGCTCACCGATCAGCGCGACGGCCTCGTCGAGTTCGGGGATGCCCGCGGTGACGATCACGCCGTCGATCGGCGCACCCGCCGCCCGCGCCTTCTGCACCAGGCGCTTACCGCCCAGCTGCAGCTTCCACAGGTAAGGGTCGAGGAACAGCGAGTTGAACTGCACGGCGCGACCCGGCTGCAGCAGCTGACGCAACTCGGTGACCCGGTCGGCGAAGATCTGCTCGGTGACCTGTCCGCCACCGGCCAGCTCGGCCCAGTGGCCCGCATTGGCCGCGGCCGCGACGATTTTCGCGTCGACGGTCGTCGGGGTCATGCCCGCGAGGAGGATCGGCGAACGGCCGGTGAGCTTGGTGAACGCGGTCTCGACGACGATGCGGCCGTTGGGCAGACGCACCGGCTTCGGCGCGAAGTCCGACCACGGCGTCGACGGCTCCGGCGCGGCACCCGGAGTGAGCAGGCTGCGCTGACCGGCGCGGGTTGCGGCGGCGACCACGCCGACACCGGTGCCCTTGAGCGAACCGCCGGTCACCCGCGAGAGCAGGTCGCCGGGGCCGAGGTCGAGAATCCACTGCGCGCCCGCTTCGACCACGGCGTCGACGGTGGCGACCCAGTCGATCGGGTCGACGAGCACCTGCTGGGTCAGGGCGGCGGCGAGGTCGGCGTCGATCTCGCACTGACGGGCCCAGCCTGCGACCAGTTCGACGGTCTCGGCCAGCGCCGGGTGGTGGAAGGCGACGTCGACGGAGATGTCTTCGAATACGGGCGCGAATACCGCGCCACCGCGCGCCTTGCTGTCGCGCTCACGGGTCTGCTCGTCATGCAGCTGCGCGCAACGAATGCGCACCCGATCGATCTGCGCGGGCGCACCCGAGATCACGACGCGCCTGCGTCCGTTGCGGATCGACACCACCGCGGCGATCGCGGGATCGACTCCCTCGGCGACCTCGGTGACGATCGCCCGCAGCTGTTCCGGATCCACATTCGACACGGCCACCATCGGCGAGCGCTCGCCCACCGGCATCAGTCCACGCCTGCGCGCGACGAGCCCGGCGGCCGCACCGACGAGCTGGGAGATGGCCAGCAGCTCCGCGTCACGCGTGCCGCCCGCTTCGACCGCGGCGGCGGCGAACAGCCCCTGCGAGTGTCCGACGATCGCGACCGGCGCGTGCTCGGCCGGGTCGAGACCCTGCAACCGCAACGCCCTGGTCGCGGCGATCTGGGTCAACAGCACACCCGGCATGGAAATGGGCACCGACCGCAGCACCGAGTCCGCGGGCGCCGACGAGGGCTCCTCCGGCTCGTCGAGCTCGCTCTCGAGCACCCAGCCCATCGGGTCGAATCCACCGGGGCGCACCACCAGCAACTGCGTCGCAACCGGCTCGATCAGCGCGGCCGCGTCATTGACCAGCGCGGCCAGCTCGGACTCCAGCGCGCTGTCGCGCCCGATCTCCTCGAGCTCGCGCAGCCACTGGGCACCCTGTCCGCCGAACGCCAACGCGTATCCCGCTCCGGTGCGCAGCTGCTCCAGCAGCGCCGCGCGGACACCCCTGGCCTGGCCGCGACCATTCGCTTTCGTGGTCGCTTCCGTGCCGATTTCGGTGCTCTCGTTGATCGTCAAGACGCTCGACTTCCTTCTCCTGGCGTGTCGCCCACCGACGGCACGCACACGTATCCGGCAGCCCTTTGGGCCTGTTGAAGCCACACTCGCACAAAATCATGAGGAAAGCCTCACGTTTCCAGCCCGGTAGCGAGCTACCGCCCAGTATTTTCGTACGTCCGTACCAGAATGGTGCGAAACATGATGCAGCCTCATGTTTGAACGCGCAGGTCCGGCCTGTTACCCGAGTTCTCAAACATGAGTGCCCCTCACATTGAGGTTTACTGAATCGTTATAACCCCAGGTCGTGTTACCCACGAGTACGCCACGCCGCCCCAACGCTTCGCGCAGCCCGATTCGCCCGGTAGAGTTTGGACGGTCGTACACATAAGCGCGAGTGGCGAAATTGGCAGACGCGCCAGATTTAGGTTCTGGTGTCCACGGACGTAGGGGTTCAAGTCCCCTCTCGCGCACAGATTTGTGGCATATGTGCCACTTTCGGGGCGCCAGCGTGTTCGAGTGCACTCGCACACGAAGGAGAACCACCTTGCACGCCTCTGACCTGTATGTACGTAAAGCGCAGGTGGCAGCTGTGCCACTTTTCAGCCCGTTCGACACCCTCGGTGCCGGGTGCGGTGAACGTCGGCGATCGAGCCCGTCATCCCACCGCAGACCCCTCTTCAGGAACGCATCCACGGCCCGCTGCCGGTGCGTTTCATCCCCCGCACAACCGACCCGGAGATCATCTACGGCTTCGCTGTCGTGGGTGATGCGGGCCGTGTCACCGACCGCGCGGTGCTCTCGGCGCTGGGCTGGCTACCGGGCACTCGGCTGACGGTGTCGTGCCCTGAGGACCGACTGACTCTCGTGCGCGAGGCGACCGATGGCTCTGTCCAGGCGACTCGCGCCGGGTTCTTCCGCGTTCCGGTACGTAAACATCGTCGGGTCGGTCTGCTATCTGGAACCGCGGCCGCGACGTGGACCGACACCGGCGGGCTGATCGCGATCGGGTCGGGCACGCGCGGTGTCGGCATCGTGACCGTCGGCTCGACCAACGCGATCAACCAGACCACCCGCGGCTACGCCATCGATTCCTGGACAGCCCAGGACCTTTGATGTCGTCGGGTCGTGCGCCGACCTGCGCCGCCGTACGCTGCACTACAGGGTGAGGAACTACGGAGGGCAGATTGAGCACTGGATCAAACGAAGTCGATGATGAAAGCCCGTACAGAGGGCTGCAGTCCTTCGCCCAACCTGGGCCGCAGCCGGTACAGCTCGATCGCCACATTCGTGACTCACTGCGGCAGTTTGTGCGCATGTCTGGTGCCACTCCGATGCCACACACCATAAATGACGCCGAGGCAGCCTTGGAGCAAGCCGAGCGCCTGGCACGAGTTATCGGCGACGTTCTGTCGTCTGATTCCGATGAGATCAGTCCTGGCGGCCGATTCGCGAAGATACCCAAGGACGCTGCAGTTCGGCACCTCACAAGGGTGAGAGCGCAATACATAGACCGCTACAGGACCTTGAAGCAGCAAGAACAGATGGCAGAGATCAAAGATGCTGTCGAGGAGAAGGTTGCTGACCCGGATGTCCGTCGAGAACTCTCTGATCTCGTCGCTCAGATCGGGCGACAGCAGCAAGTGCTCGCCGACAGAATCCAGGCGCAGGCGTCCGCAGATGCCGACGACCTGAAGCGAATCAACTTCATGAAGCAAAGATGGGAAGCTCGCAAGGCAATGCTGGAGCGCGAGCCTGCCGCTGTGTTGGTCGGTGCGATCCTATTGCTCGGCATCGCGGTAGCACTGATCGTCGCGATGTTCACCAACACGACAGTGCCCGACATTATCGCGAGCGGGTTCCTATTGATCTTGGGGTTCTTCTTCGGACAGAACAGCACGCGCGGTGGTTCTTCGGGCGACTCGAACTGACGCGCGGCTAGCTGGTTGCGTCGCCCGGAGCGTGTTTCGGGCGGCTATCCTGCATGTAGCTGCTGCTGGCCTCGGGCCGAGCTCACAACTTCGGTTGAGGTCCCCGATGGCCCACCACGCTCTGCTGGGAATCCGTCTGCGGCAAGGTTGCGCGGTACACCAAGAACAACAACTCCTGCGCCGCGCCCGTCGCTGGCGCCAAAGAACTCGCTCGTCTCCGACGGCTTCGTCTCGGTTGAGTACGCCATCGAGTACGAAGACGGCGAGGAGATGTGGCCCACGCGGGCTGGTGGCCTCAGCAGATGACATCCGGGTGGCCCATCGGCGGGTGCGGGTGCAGCACGGCGTGCGACTGCTCGGCTGACCGGCTACGCGTCGCGCTGCCAGGACCTCACGATCGCCGACCATGACGCGGGCGCGTTCACCGTCGCCTACATGCGCGGCATCCCGATCCCCGCTGCGGGCAAGGCCGCCCTCGGCGAGTTGGCGTGCGGTTTGTCAAGGCCCGCAACGGCAACGGCAAGTGCGCAATCCCGTCACGCGCACAGCAGATCTCACGCCAGGGGGGTGTCGATCGAGCTGATCGACCCGGCCACGCTGTTCGAGTCCGGCCTGACCGGCGTCGAAACCGTCGACCGGTGGCTGGCCTCGGTCAATCCCGGGCTGCGCCGCGCACCATCGCGGGTCTACTCCCCCGACGCGCCCCGGACAGCGAGGTTGCGCTGATGGTCGACACCGGTGTCTACGTCGCCGCCCGCACACTGCTCGACCGCCTGGTGCTCGAACTCGCCGGCACCCGAGCGGGCGCGGCGTGCACCGCGGTTGTCCACCCCGGCAACATGACTCCCGAATACGGCTGGTGCGGCGAGGACTGCGATGCGACGGCGCGGCCTGGACGCGGGTGATGATGATCGCCTCGACAACCGCGTTCCCTCAGATCCTTTCCGCACCAGTGCAATTAGGCAGGCAGGTGCAGCTCGCCGCGACGATCTAGCTCGGCGTGGACCGCTGCTACTACACCCCCGAGGACAACTCGATGCCGCCTGTCGGGGTGCTCGACTCCCACACCCGCGACGCGCTCGACGACGCCGCGGCGATGCACCGGGCCGTGATGTGCGCAGGGCTCGGCGCGATGGTCGTCGGGTCGTGGATGCCACGCGGCCCGATGGGCGGAATCCATGGCGGGACACTGTCGGTCACCGTGTTGGTCGACACCTGCGCGTGCGTGTCGACCATGCCGGCGCTCGACACCGTCGTTCCGAAGCTCGCCGACGATCCGCGCTGACGGCGTGCCCAAGAACAAGGCCTGAAGAGATCGGCAGGGAGAACACCTTCTTCTTCCACATACTGAAGAACCTGCGCTACAACAAGAACTTCCTCACCAAGCCGCAGGAGAGGCTGCACACCAACTCCATCGCGTACGAGTATGACAACACGGCGCTCAAGAACACCGCACTCGGGAGTGTTCTCGGACACAGGATCTGGTCTCGCGCCTGTGGAATCCCCAGGTTGTGCCCTGTGGATTCCACAGATCAGCCCCGGAATTCCCCAAGTTCATCAACAGCGGCGAAGTTCTCCACAACTCCTATCCACACCTGCTGTGTGACATGGCTAGCCATGTCCTGCGCACGTCGGGTTGTATCCACCTGGTGGACAGCACATCCGAGCGACCTGGGCAAGAGCACCGAGGTGTGCGATTCGCGTATAGGTCGCGTCGGACACGGATGGTTTGCTTATCCACGTACGAAAAACCCCGCCCGGTTGCGTCGGGCGGGGCGACCGAATTCACAACAACCACGAAAGGAGTTCGGCCTGATGAGCGTACCTGTCGCTTCCCACAACGCCGAGCCGATGCCCCGTCCCACCCCTCCGAACACTGATCTGGTCGCGGTGCTCGCGCTAGCGTTCAGCGTATCGACGTTGACCATGCTGCTCACCAGCGACAACATGCTGGCGGTCACGGTCTGGGGCGTGGTGATGGGCGCTTCCTGGAACCCGAACGGCCGCAGTCGCAAGTAGTAGCGTGCGAGGTGCCCCGGTCCGTCCCCCTCGGACCGGGGCACTTTCGTCCGTACACCGCCCGAAACCCTTGCCCTGGTAGGTCGCCCCTAGGCGGCCAGGGCAGTGCTCCGGCCCGACTCTCCCCCCGGGCGGGCCGGCGCACGCTACCGTCGGGGACATGTTCGCACTCGTCGTTCGATTCGGCCTCCACGACCAGGCCGCCGCCGATGCGTTCGACAAAGTCGTCGCCGAGCTCGTCACCAAGATCGCCACGAACGAACGCGGCACCCTCGTCTACGCCACACACCACGTCGACGGCGACCCGCTCGCCCGGATCTTCTACGAGGTCTATGAGTCACGCACCGCGCTCGACGTGCACGAAGCCCAACCCTGGACCCGCGAATTCCTCGACAACCGTCACCTGTACGTGAAGGACACCCGCGTCGAGTTCCTGTCAGATGGACCCGCGAAAGGCCTGCCGCTCTAGTCGCGGATGTCGTCGAGAGTGCTGACGATCAGCTGACGCGCGTCGCGCCCATACACCGCGGCGTGCTTGAGTTCCTCGAACATCCGCGCGTAGGTATTGATCTCGCTCGGTGCGGTGACTTGGATGCTCGCGGTCGGTGTCTCCAGCGCGACCAGGTCATCGTCGAAGATCCAGAATCCTGCCGAGCCGACACCGCCGCGCTCGCGCATCAGCGGCACGATGCCCACCGAGATCTGTGGCAGGGCCATCACTTCCAGCAGTCGACCCAGTTGGCCGGCCTGAACCTCGGCCGTGCCGAACCAGGTGCGTAGCGCCTGCTCTTCGAGGATGACGACGAACCGGCGGCCGCCACGCTGCACGATCTGCTGGCGCTCCATCCGGACGGCGATCGCGTCGTCGATGTCGTTGGGGGTTCCGAGGAATCGGATCCAGAACTGCAGCATCGCCCGCGCGTACTCCGGCGTTTGAAACAGGCCGGGGATCACGTTGTGTTCGTAGATCCGGAACACGCTCGTCGCGCGGTAGCGCTGTGGGGTGTGCGCGCCGAGGACGCGTTTCATTCCGGCGCGCGCCTCGCGCCGGTGCTCCATGTATGCGGAGTCGACCGCGCGCAGCGTGGCGAGCAGGTCGGCCTCCTGGTCGGCCGCGTCGGAGAGACGGCACCAGTCGGTGATGTCGCGCGGGGTCGGGACCTGGCGGCCGTTCTCGATCTTCGACACGCGCGTGAAGTGCTGCCCGGTGGCGTCGGCGAACGCCCGGATCGTCAGACGCGCCCCGGTGCGCAGGTCGCGCAGCCGGAGACCGAGTGCGCGCCTGGCATCCTGGGCCGAGCTAGACGGGCTTGTAGTCACGGTGCGGGATTGCCCACTGCCACACCGCCTCGAACGCCCTGCGGCATAGCTCGATATCGCCAGGCGCGGTCGAGACGACCTTGTCGACGCCGAGGCCGGCGCCGGAGTAGTGCAGGAAGATCACGAGCTGGTCGTCGAGGAGATAGAAGTCGTTGCCGGTGATCGCGACGGAGTCGAGCTGTCGTCGCGGTACCCATCGGATGTCCTCGCCCGCGTCGACCATCGGCTGTGCGATCGAGTGCGACCAGCGTTGGTATGCCGACAGTGGTTCGGACACGATCCGGGCGCGGCGTACCGTGCGCCCAGCGTCCGCGTGTCGGCGCAGGTTCGCGCACCAGTCGTCGAGCCAGGTGAGGTCGTCGTGCTCGCCCGCTGCCCACTTCGCCATGTACGGCAGTTCGGTCTCGGTGCCGTAGGCGTCGCGGGTCTCCAGATGCACGGCGCTGTGCTGGAACTCGGTCAGCAACCGGTCGAATTCGGCGTCACTGATTGCTGTCACTGGCGGGCTGGGCTCCTTCGAAGAAGAACGGGACGAGCCGGTCGGGGATCTCGACGCACGATTCCCCTTCGGGAATGTCCATCTGCGTGAGGATCTCTGGGTCGGTGACGTTCCAACCCTGCACGATCCACCCGGTCTCGGTCTTGTACAGCGTCGGTGATCCGCTGGGGTTGGATCCTGGATCCTTGGCGACGAATTCGAGTTTGCGGCTCACGATGGCCCCCTGCCTAACGTGTTGCGGGAAGTTGCGACTGCTCACCCATCCTGGTTGCCGAACTGCGATCGGGTCAATAGCCCAGCTGCGCGCAACATTTCGCAACATCCTTCCAGCTTGGCAACCACCGCTTCTAGCGTCAGTGGCAGGCCGCTCCGCCGATACCGATCACCGAATCTGTCGGCGGGGTGGCACCTCAAGCGAGAGAGGGGCCGCCATGTGGGGGCAGGACACCAGCCGACCAACGATGCCGCCAGTGCCGCTGCCGCTGACGGTGCACGACATCATCGCCCGCCTGGCCCGCGAGGACGCCGACCAAGGCCGCCGGTGCTTGTTGCTCGACCACAGCGCACCGCGAGAGTTGTTGTCGGTCAGTGCCGCTCATACCGTGATGCAGGACCACCGCGCGTGCGATCGGCCTACGTGCCCGCGCCTGAATTCCGCCTACAACATCCTCGTCGCCGCTGGGAAGATCCAGCCCGCGCCCGGGTTCGGGCAGTTGTGAACGGCGACCACATCGACGATGTGCTGGCGCAGCTCGAGCAGCTGCACACCGACGTGACCGCAGTGCTGTCGGTCGTCGCCGACGGCACCTTATCGGGGGCAGACGTGACGGTCCAGGGGTGCACACCTGGGCGTCACGGATAGAAGCCTGCGCGCGTCGGCTGCCCGACCTTGCCAGAGTGACAGCGGTCGGCGCGCGCAGGTCACGAACTCCCCCAAGCTCTCGCACCAGATCTGTCGATGTCGCTCACGTCGAGATCGCGCTCGACCGGCGTCGCTACGAAGGGGACACGATGAAGCTTCACACGATCGTCTTGCCGGTCACTACCGCGGCGCTCCTGTGTTCGGCCAGCGGGATAGCTGTTGCCACACCGGAACTCAAACCGATCGCGGCACGGACCTGTCAGATGAACTTCCACAACAACATGCCGTACCTCAAAGAGGGCGCGGCGGCCGTCCTCGGCGGTGGATATGTGACCTGCTCGAAGCGCCCGGAACAGTTCGGAATCTCACTCCTGCTGGAGCACAAGGCTCGCGGAGGAAGCTGGAGGGTCGCCGGCACTGAGTCAGTCGACACCGTGGTCCCTGACCCGCGCCTCAACATGCCGCGTGGGCACCGTGCGAGCCCGGAGCCTGGAGGATTGTGGCGAACATGTGGGAGTATTCGAACCAGGAAACCACTCGGTACCAGGACGAATCCGATACCGCGATCATCGGCTGCTGAGGACGGGCACCATGCTGCAAGACCAACTCGCAACCCGTTGGGACAGGCTGCGGCATCGCGTGCTGTACGTGCTGATCGAACAGCGGCGGCACCGAAGCTCCCCGGGTGCCCGCGTGTGGCCGTTGCGTCGCGAGTACGGGGGCTGGGCTATTCGCCCTGAGCGCGGATGGCGGGCGTTGCGCTGGATCACTCCTCCGCTGCACTACACCCGACAGATCCCGGCCAGCGACAAGGACGCCGCGACCGACTGGGCGATGGAGCGACTCGACATCGGCTGATCAGTGACGGAAAAGCCCGGCAGGGAGGACCCTGCCGGGTTTTCTGCTGCTACGCCGTGGTGTCTTCCTGGTCCTCGGCGACGCGGTCGAGGTAGTCGGCGATAGTTGATGACCACGGCCGAGTGCTCGGTCTTCGTGGAGGCTCGTGCGGGGTGATTGGCTTGAGGTCCATACCTACTCTGACGCGGCCGAGGCGCTGCCGGTTTCACCTGGTCGAACGTCAAGTTTTGGTAGGGGTCGACCGTCGCGCCTTTGGTGGTCGCAGGCCTCGGTCGACGTCGGCAGAATGATGGCGTCTTCTCAGACCTGGCAGTGAAAGGTGAAGTGCGACGATACATCGTCCCCGCAGGAAATCACCCTCGCGAATACCGACGGCGGCTGGCCATCGCCGCGGCGATCGTCGAGCGCTTCCACCGCTTCACGCCATCACTCTCGTCGTCACGCTTGGGATTGCGGCGCGCCTACACTGTCCGGTACGGATTTTGGCATGCGCAACGTCAGTGACTGCAAAGATCGTCCTGCGCCGAACTGCTAGCTCACCCTGGGCTGGCAGATCACAGCACCCCCGCGCCTAGGCTCCTCCATGTACGAAGATCGTTAGCTACGCCCTGACTGGCATCTGGTCCGGCCTTGTATCCTTAGTCCGTACACTCAACATTATTCGATCGTGCTCGATCACAGATTCCCGGAGTTCTGATCCGAGATCCGTATGCGAGTCCCCTCGCGCACAGATTTGTGGCATACGTGCCACTTTCAGCTTGTTCGGCACCCTCGGTGCAGGGTGCGGTGAACGCCGGTGATCGAGCCCGGCGTCCGCCGCAAACCCCTCTGCAGGAACGCATCCACGGCCTGCTGCCGGTGCGTTTCATTCCCCGCGCAACCGACCCGGAGATCTTCGACGGCATCGCGTCGTGGGTGACGCTGGCCATGTCGCCGACGAGCACGGTGCTCCCGGCGCCGGGCTGGCTACCTGGCACCCGGCTAGCGGTGTCGTGCGCGAGCAGCTCAGGGAAAGTGGACGTCGCCTCGGCGGGCCCGCGGCGACCGACCAGGTAACTACAGCCCCTTCACAGCATCCCGCAACACCCGATCGATGTCCTCGGGCGCGACGCCGAGTTCTTCGGCGGTTTCCTTCTCTGCCCTGGTCACAGCTTTCTCGATAGCTTCTTTGACCTTGAGCTCGCCGATGACGACGAGGCCCGCCTGGCCGGGATCTATGAAGTCGCCGAGTTCTTTGACCTTCGAACGCGATATGCCCTTGGCAAGGTGGCCGCCGACGCTTCCGATGACGCCACCGACGGCCGCCGATACCAGGACCCCGGGCGGGAAGATCACACCGAGCACCGCGCCTGCGGCGATACCTCCCCAGGCACCGTGGCGGGTGGCTGTCTCGTCCTTGTTCTCGTGAACCTTGCCGTTGGCGTCTTTGGTGACCACGGCCGCGTCATAGGAGCCGACCAAGCCTTCGCTGTGCAGATCCTTGACGACCTGGTAGTCCTCGCGAGCGGCGGCCTCGTTCGGATAGGTCGCGAGATAGATGAATGTTTCGTCGTCTGTCTTTGCCATCGGATCCTCCGTTTCCGGCGTACGCGGTCGGTCGACCACAGAGCAAGGCTTCCCCGCCGACGTAGGCCGGTCGTCACCCGCAAGGGATGAGATCGCGAAACCGGTCGTCGGACCGGTCGATGTCGATCCGGTTCATCCGTTTCGGGTGAGGCCATCACGGCTCCCAGTGAGAAACGTTGGACGTCGGTCTTCTACGGAAGGATTCATGATGGCTCACGTATCGGAAACCGAGCATTCGGTCCGGCAGGGTTTCGCCGCGGGCACTTCCATCGGCGCCGCGATCCTGCTTCTGGTCGTCGGCGTGTTGTCCGTTCTGCAGGGCATCGCAGCGGTGGCCGAGGACGATCTGTTCGTCGTCGGCATCGACTACGTCTACGAATTCGACACCACGACATGGGGCTGGATCCACATCGTCGGCGGGATCGTCCTCGCGCTGAGCGCGGTGGGGCTGATGACCGGCGCGACCTGGGCGCGGATTGTCGCCGTCGTCATCGCGTCGCTGTCGATCATCGCGAATTTCCTGTGGCTGCCCTACTACCCGGCGTGGTCGATCCTGATCATCGTGCTCGATGTGGTGGTCATCTGGGCCGTCACGACGTGGAATCCGCGCACGGTCTGATCGGCCATTCGGGACGGTTGCGAACCTGAAACATCGCGGCGTCGACGGGAATGTGTCCGATAAGCTCGCTGCGTGTCGAGATCGACGGATCGTGGGCGATCGACTCCGATCGCGAGCACCACCCTTTAACCGGCGCTGCGCAGATTCGTGCGCGCAATCTGCCGTCCCTACCCGAGAACGCGACAGCCCGCATCCGGTGTTCGCTGCAGCAAGGGGCTTACCATGACCCAGCGCAATACTTCCGTGAATCGTCCCGTCCCCGAGGAAGAGCCTTTCGAGCGGCAAGCCGCCGCCGCGGGGATCTCCATCCTGGCCGCGATCATGCTGTTCATCACCGCGGCAGCATCCATTCTTGAGGGAATCGCCGCGATCGCCGAAGACGAGTTCTATGTCGCCGGTATCAGTTATGTCTACGAATTCGACGCGACCACTTGGGGATGGATCCATGTCGTCCTCGGTGTGATCGCGATCATTTGCTCGATCGGTTTGATGTCGGGCGCCGCTTGGGCCCGATACTCGGCAGTGGGTATCGCGGCACTGGTGATGATCGCGAACTTCTTGTCCCTGCCCTACTATCCGGCGTGGTCCATCCTGATCATCGCGATGAGCGTTGTGGTCATCTGGGCAGTCACCGCCTGGCAGCCAGTTCGGGATCATCGTCGGCCGTGATGGCCGATATCGCGACCTGAATCAGGATGGCGTCGGCGGGCCTTCCGGAACGCGCCGCATACGCAACGAGTTGAACAACCCGATGAGACCGGCCAGGAGCGGAACCAGCAGTGCCACTTGCAAAGCGAAGGGCCGAGCGTCGGTGTTGATGCGAATGACCTCGTCACGGATCTCCGGAGGTTCGTCGACGAGCAGTTGATCGAGTTGGGTATTGCCCATGACCTCGGCGTCGTCCTCTAGTGCCTGCGCCACCTGTTGTTGCTGTGCCTGCGGGAGCACCGTGCTCGATTCCGCCATGCTCGTGAACGTGATCGACAAGGTCGCCAGCATGATGGCACCGGCGAACGCCAGCCCGAAGGACAACCCGAACGACCCGGCCGCCGAATTGACGCCGGCGGCTTCGCTGATCCGCTCCTCCTCGATCGGGGCAAGGGTGTAGTTGTTGAGCTGAGACACCAGCAGACCCAACCCCGAGCCCGCGATGATGAGCGGGAATACGAGCCCCCAGCCGAATTCCGCTCGCGGAACGATCGGAACGAGCACCACTATCCCGACCGTGAGGAGCACGAATCCCCGCCGGATGATGTTGCTCGCCGGCCGATCGCCCGCGTATCTGCCAGCGAGCACCGCGACGGCGAACATGCTCAAGGACAGGGGTGCGATGGACAGGCCGGCTTGCATCGCGTTGTACTCGAGCACCATCTGCAAATAGATCGGCAGGGCGATCATCGTGCCGCCGAGGGCGATCTGCTGGAGCATCTGCCCCGAGATGCCCAGCCGGAAGATCTTGGATCGGAACAAGTCCGGGTCGAGCAATGTCGGCTTTCCCGCGCGCTTACGCCGGACGAGCCAATAGGCGAGGCCGGCCAGCGCGATCGCGCCGACAGCCAGGAGCGCACCGACGGATTCGCCGCCTTCCTGCCACACCAGGATTCCCAGCACGATCCCGCCCATGCCGAGAACCGACAGCGCCGCCCCGACCATGTCGACGCCGCGGGGGCCGGTGTAGGACACATCGCGCACAATTCCCATCCCGGACAGCACGATCGCGATAACGACGACCTCCAACACGAACCCGACGCGCCACGACAGGTAGGTGGTGATGAAGCCTCCGAGTAGTGGGCCGATGGCGGCCGCGATCGCAGCCGCGGCGCCGACGAGGGCATAGACCTTCTTCTGCGCCGCTCCTTCGAAGTTGCCGTGGATCAACGATTGCATGGCGGGCAACAGCAGCGACGCGCCGATCCCGCCGAGCACGGCCCAGAAGATGACGATCGCTACCAGGCTCTGCGCGAACGCCATCGCCGACGCCCCCACCGCGTAGCCGATCAGACCGAGCACATAGGCCCGCTTGCGTCCGATCAGATCGCCTACTTTGCCGCCGATCAGGATGAACGCGGCCGAAACCAGCGCTTCCAACGCGATCGCCGCTTGGACCCCGCTGACAGTGGTGTCGAGATCGCGAACCACCGCCGAGATCGACACGTTCATCAGCGATGTGTCGACGACGAGCACGAACATCGCCATCGCCAGCAACGCCGCCAGCAGACGTTGAGTGCGCGCCTGACCAGACGAAGCGTTGTTCATCGACCCATCGCTCATCGAAGCCCGCCGTCCCGGCAGTCGTGACGTACTCCTGGAAATTCGACCACGGCCGCCGCGGCGATCGGACTCGGATCTATTGCCCGAAGGCCGGCCGGGAGGTGCCGCTCCCCGGCCGGATGTCTGGCGGTTTACACCAGCTCGGGAACCCGAAGGTGTGCGAAGCCGAGTCTGAACTCCGCCACCTCGAGGACTTCGGCTTTCATCGCACGGGTCGTCGCTTCCCGCAGTCGATCCACATAGGGGCGACTGTTGTCCAATTCCTCGCGGCTCGACCAGACGGTCGATCCCACTCCTCTCCCGGTTGCCCGGTCGACGAACAGGCTGGCGCTGCGGAATCCCTCGATCTTCTCCAGCTCCGGCAGCAGGCTGGACTTGAACGTCTGAATCGCCAAGTCGACTCCGGCCGGGTCGACCTGGATCCAGGTACACCGGGTGCAGGCACTCGCGCCGGCCAGATGATCGCGGTGCATGACCGCGACTTCCCATTCCTCGATATTGCCGACCGAGCCGTTCAACGCCTCGGCCAGACCATCGCGCAGTGATCGGACGCGCATATTGCTGTCGTGCATCGCGGTCTCGGATTCCCACGCGGTGGTGGCGATGCATCGGCCTGTCGCCCTGTCCACCATCAGCGACATGCCCACCCACCCGTGGAGCTCGGGCAGATTCGGCATCACCGCATTATGGAGGTATGCGATACCGCGGTCGATCGACGACCGCTGGGCGGCAAATGTGCTGGAACGTGCGTACACGGGGCCACCTCCTACTTTCAGGAAGGGCGGCGCCCCGGTGGGCGCCACCGGACATATCTACTGTCCTCCGAAGCGACCATCCGCACAATGCGATGGATGGTCGCCATTGCGCCGATAATTTCGGCCGTATTCAGTAGTGCCAAGGTATTGACATCGAGAGAATATAGGAGAACACTGGAGAGATACCGGAACACCGGAAATGAGCCACACTGCCGACGGAGACGTTTGCCGACCGTAGTGACTTCGTTTTCAGGATCTGGCTAAGCCCCCGGCAAGCCAGTCGAATACCGGAGTTGTCAGCGACGACTGATCTCATGGTTTCGATGGAGACTACCGGGGACTGTTCTGTGTGGGGCCGATAGATGACGGCTGGTCGACTCGGCGCGGACCCTCTCCCCGATCGCGGATCGTCACCGAGATCGGCGCCGTTGTATCGGCCTCGATGCGCACCAGATGGTCCGGGCCGACCCTGCTCGCGCGTCCACCCTCGACGGTGATCTCCGGTCCGTTCGGGTAGTGCAAGGGGCTGATGAAGATCTCGGTCGGGGCTCGCATCGGGGCGGGGTCGTAGGCGTAGTGGAATTCTCCGGTTGCCGCGTCGAAGGACAGCGAGCGCGGAATCCCCGCGGTGGCTTGGGGATAGGTACGGACAAGGGTGCGCAGCTTGTCGGGCTTGGCCGAGGCGAGATCACCGTCGGCGATGAATAGGCCCTGGGCGGTGTCGGCCGTAGTGGGGTCGTTCCAGTGTTTGTAGGCCCAGTGCATCCAACCGGTCAGGGCCTGGTCGGCGGCGGCGACGTCGATGGCGAGCGCCCGAATATTGTCTGTCGCACCGAATTCGGTCATCAGCCCTACCGCGCCCATGCGGTCTGCCTGATGCAGGGCGCGTTCTTGCGCCTGACCGCTGTAGGCGAGGCAGCCCTCGGCATCGGCGCCGGGCAGGCCTTGCGATTGCAGGAAGATCTGGGGGCAATAGTTGTGCCAGGAGTAGCCGATCTGCGGATCGTCGGCGATCGACTCGAAGAAGGTCGGGACGTCACGTCCGCCCGCGAGCTGCTGGGGTTCGTACCAGACGATGCCGGACGGATCGACCTGCCTGATCGCGGCGCGGACGCGGTCCATCGCCGGTTGTAGTTCGGTGCGGTAGTGCTGCGCGCATCCGGTGATCGCGCACTCGGCGAACTCGGATCCGGCCCACGGCTCGTTCACCAGGTCATATCCCATGGAGTAGGGCTGATCTCGCCAGCGTTGGGCCACCGCCTGCCATGCCTGAGCCCAGCCGTCGAGCAGACCGTTGCGGTTGGCCCAGAAGCCGTCCCAGAGCACGGATTGCTCGGGCATCCAGTAACCCCAGGGGAATTCGGCTGTCGTCACCGGAAAGGGACCGAAGGCAGCCGGCCGTTGCACCGCCCACTGCGGTACGCCTTCACCACCGTAGATTTCGTGCCACTGGTCCTGGTGGAAGTCGAATTGTGTCCAGATCCGGTTCGCGGCCAGTTGTCCGACGACGCGGTCCCAGCTGTCCAGGTAGTCGTCGTCGACCACCCCGGGTGCGGTGGGAGTGACTCCAGCCCACAGGGTTCCGATCCGCGCACCGTTGAAACCGTGCTCGGCCAGCCAGGCGGCATCGGCCGCGGTGAAGCCCTCGGCGGTGTCGGGCGGCACATACGGCGCCTGCTTCCAGACCAGGTTGACCCCGTGCACGATGACGACCCGACCGTAATTGTCGACCAGCCACCGTCCGTCGCGACGGAGTTGAGGCACGGCCTCCATGGGAGCCGCGGTGACAACACGCGCCTCGGTCGAGAGCAACAGAAACACGAACAGGACGAGCCCGAGCCGACGCAGCAAACGAGCGCTACGGCACCTGACACGATCGATGGCTTTCGGGCCTGTGCGCATCTGCACGACTCCTAATGGTCGATGAGTGCGAGACATGCATATATGCACCAAGGCATCCGAATACACTCGCGTATCGCTGATGAGTTTGAGCAGGTCGGAGCGAGTTGTCAAGACCCGACGATCACCGCAGCCGGAGGCCGAGGCGGGCTCGACCAGCCGGCCGAACGCCCGTGGGCGGCGTCAGTTGTCGGTGGCGGCCAGCGCAGTGAGGGAGCGGTTGAGCAGGGTCAGCGCATCGAGGAACGAGTCGTGCGGGATCCGCTCGGGGTCGGTGTGGGCGAGGGTAGCGATGCCGTGCTCCAGGGCGAGCACGAGTAGCGCGATCTGCTCGGTGGGCGCGGGCAACCGGATGCCGGACGCCTCGGCGACCTGTTCCACGGTGGAGCCGAACCAGTCCATCGTGGCTCGGTCGTAGTCGCGCAGGCGTTGGGCCACTTCGGGATGACGCAGAGCGTAGAGCCGGAACTCGATCAACAGAAGGAACCGCTTACGGTCGGAGAATCGGTTTCCGCCGTGCCCGTCGAGTGCATCGATGTCCTGCTGCGCGGTGTTGTCGGGGTCGGTCAGCCTTGTGCCGTTGTCGATTTCGCGTTGTAGCCAGTCGTCGAGCAGCGCCAGGAACAGATCGGTCTTATTCGCGAAGTTCGCGTACACCGCCCCGCGGGAGAATCCGGCACGTTCGGCGATGTCGTCCAGTGCGGCATCGGCGAATCCCTTGTCCGCGAACACATCCTCGGCCGCACTCAGCAGCGCGGCACGGGTCCGTTGGACGCTTTCGGCGCGAGTGAGTCTCGGCAACGTTGATCTCTCCATCGGACTTGACAGGGCAGGGCGCGACCAACACACTACCGTAAATGCATCGATGTATCTGAATGCAGCGATGCACTTGCGGGGCGATCGCCGCAGGGTTGATGAGCAAGGAATCACAGATGCCTCGACATCTCGCACCGGTGGCCACCGTGGCCGCGATCGTGGCGATCCTCGGCGCCCCCGCGGCGGCGGCCCAGCCCACCGCGATCGCCAACGACTGGGACTGCCGCCCCTCACCAGCGCACCCCAACCCGGTGGTGCTGGTGCACGGCACCAAAAACACCGCCGCGGAGTGGAACTCACTGACACCGGATCTGGTCGCCGCGGGCTACTGCGCGTTCGCCGTCGACTACGGGTACCTCGCACGGCCGATCCTGCAATCCGGCGGGCTCGGCCCACTGCTCGAATCGGTGGACCAGGTCGCCGCGTTCATCGATCGGGTACTCGTCTCGACCGGGGCCGAACAGGTCGACATCGTCGCGCAATCCCAGGGCGGCGCCATCGCCGAGTACTACGCCAAATCGGGCAACGCCGACCGGATCGGCGCCGAGGTACTGCTCGCGCCACCGACCCACGGAACCACCCTGAGCGGCGTCGTCTCGGTGATCCCGCCCGGCAGCCCACAGCGCGACCCGGCCAACGCCGCCATGGCCGCACTCGCCTGCCCGGCCTGCGCGGACATGGAAACCGGCTCGGACTTCGTCCGTGCTCTCAACGACGGCCCGATCACCCAACCGGGCATCCGATACTCGGTCATCGCCACCCGATACGACACCACCGTCACGCCCCCTGGTGACGCGTCTTTCATCGCCGAACCCGGCGTCACGAATGTGTTCGTCCAGGACCTGTGTCCCGGCGCCCGAACCGGTCACGACGGTCTGCCCGCGGATCCGGTCGTCGAACAATGGATCCTCAACCAACTCGACCCTTCGACTGCCCGCGCCGTCACATGTTGACCGGGCACTCGCCGGACACAGCGTCACTACATCGGCCACGACCGAGTGGCTCGAGCGATCGCAGGGTGGCGCTGTAACCACGGCTTTCGAGAAGTCCACTGCCACCGCATGATTCGCCGTCGCCGGATTCGCGACCTCCGCGAACCAGGACGAAGTAGCCTCTCGGAGTGAGCAGACAGTTACGGGTCGCTGCCTACGCCATCTGCGTGCGGGAAGTCGGCGGTGTCGTCGAGATACTGCTCGCCAGGTGGGTGTCGCCCGACGGCGCCAAACAGTGGACGTTGCCGGGTGGTGGAATGCACCACGGCGAGGATCCGATCGCCACCGCTGTGCGTGAGGTCGAGGAGGAGACCGGATACACCGTCGAGGTCGTCGAGCTTCTCGGCATCAACTCGGTCAACCATCGATATCCGCGCGCTGGAAATGAATTCGTGGACTTCCACGGCCTACGGATCGTGTACGAAGGTCGGATCACCGCCGGGGAACTCCGCCACGAAACCAACGGCTCGACCGACCTCGCCGCCTGGCACCCGATCGACGATGTCGCCCACCTCGACCGAGTCGACCTGGTGGACATCGGGATCGAGCTGTGGCGAACAAGGCCGTCCGACGGCCGCGCTTGTTGACCCTGACGTAGCGACAGTGTTTACAGTCCCCGATCATGACAATTGCAGTGATCGACACGGCGAAGCTGATGACGGGCGTACTGGATGCGCCTGAATCTGAGCGAGCCGATCTGGTGCGCGCGATGTGGGCGCCGATGGACGGCATGTACGGGTTCGTGCCGGGCGGGGTCGACATGGCTCGGATTCACAGTCAGGGCTTCGGATTCTCCTGGGACGAGCCGACCGAGGAAGTGCGTCAGGCAGTCCGGCGGCTCGTCGACGCGGATGCCTGGAACCGGGTGAAGTCCGCGCTCGAGCGCGGCGTCGAGGCGCTTCGCGCTGCCGACCCCGGTGCGGCAATCCCCGATCTGACCGTGCTGCTCGTCGTCGGCGATCCGGCGAACGCGCACTTCATGAATGAGGTGCGAGGCTTGTCCGCGTTCGGCGGGATCAGCGGCTACATCGCGATCACGGTGTGGCCGACCCCGACCGTGGTGGACCGGCTGGAGGCGATCGGTGTGCACGAGCTGCATCACAACGTTCGCTACACCTCCGGCGGGATCGTGTGGGATCCGACGACGGTCACGGTCGGCGAGCAAGTTGTCGCCGAGGGCCTGGCGGATGTCTTCGCCGCCGAGCTGTACGGCGAGGTCGGCCACACCCACTTCGTGGCCGAGGAGACGCGCACCGACGACAGGGTTCTGGCCAAAGTCGCGACCGGGCTCGACGTGACGGGGATGGAGAACTTCACCGCGTGGGTCCACGGCGATGCCAGTGCGCGGCTGTTCGGTGCCGAACCCGTCGGACTGCCGACCGGTGCCGGCTACGCAGCGGGTACGCGCATGGTCCACGCGTACCTCGAGGCAACCGGCAGCACGGCCGCGCAGAGCGTTCGCACACCGGCCCTCGACATCATCGGCATCGCTCGGCAGCGACTCGCCCTGGCCGGGCAACAGCCGACCGCCGGAGAAGACTGACGGAAACGTTGGCGACTCGCCAGGTCAGTACACCTGGGCGAGGGTCACGTCGAGCGGCACCGCGTTGCGCAACGTATGCCCCACCGGAGAGCTGGATTGCACCTTCGTGTGCAGTTCCTCGAGCTGCTCGCGGGAGGCGTCCGTTTCGATCGAGACTGTCGCGGTGATCGATTCGAAGCCTGCGTGGCCCTGGGCGAGTCCGAGGAATACGCGCAGGTCGAGGTCGCCTTTCACATCGACGCGCAAGTTGTCGATACGAATGCCGGCGACCGTGGCATTGGCCGCGTAGCCGACCGCGAGGCAGTTGCCGAGTGCGGCAAGGAGTTGTTCGACCGGGTTGGGGGCGGTGTCGCCGCCGCCGAGGGCTGCCGGTTCGTCCGAAGGGATGGCCGCGAACTTGCGGATACGCGCCTCGGAGGAGAACCCACCGTCCCACGCGATATGCGCCGCCCAGGTGGTCTGCGCCTTGGCCGGGTCGGCTCGAACTGCCGACACGAGACCGCTTACGGCCTCGATGTTCACGTCGTTGAGGCGGGTACTGGCGTCGACGGTCATGGGAGTCTCCTTGCGACAACGGGGGAATACTCGGACCACCACAGGGTCCTCGTCGCAGCCGTCTTCCCAACAGGGTTTGCCGCAGGGTGAGTTCAGGACCGAAGCGGTCAGTACTCGTGCTTGATGACGAAGTAGGAGCCGCGAATGGTGCCCGCGAGCTTCGACTTCTGCCGCGCGAACTTGAACGAGTCGAGCTCGGCGGGCACTTCCATGCCCTCGCTGAGCTTGAACCCGACCGCCCGCTTCTTCGCGTCGTTGATCGAGTACATGACATTGATCGACAGACCGCTCTCGTAGAAGACGTAGGCGATCCGAAGGTTCTCGACCTGAAAAGCCGTGGCCTCCAGCGGACGAGAAGAGATCACGATGTCACGTTCGTCCGCGAGTATCCGGCTCACCCAGTCGACGGCCGATTTCGCCTCGGTCGCGGGCTCCACCGTGAAGACGTGATCGTATTTGTTCTTGAAGTACCGAGCCTCGTTCGCCCGCAATCCGGCGAGCGCGTCCACGACCGGCGACGACTCCAATCCCTGGGTCGACACGGTCTCGAAATCCACGATATAGGCCACAGCGAACTCCTCAGCGGGTCCGTCCATCACGTCACCGGCAGCATCGACATCGTTGAACCTCGCGCCCCGCGAACCGGGGCGCGCATCGCGTCGCAGCGTCAGTGCGAGTAGTCCCGGAACGTCATGACGCCGCCGACCAGGATACCCATCACCGCCAGGATGTAGACGGTGACGCGGACCCAGGTCGGCCCGTAATAACTGACCGCCATCGCCGCTCCCAGCGCTACCAGAATCAGCACCACTCCGTAGAAGGGCGTGCGTTGCTCCCTGTCAACCATCACTCCAGTGTCCGCCGACTGCGCTGCGGGTGCCATGCCGATTACGACGCCGTCTGGAAACGCACTCGCCGGTCACCACCTCTTGTATATACGTATACATCTACGTATAGTCACAAGCGTTGCCGGGCACACCGCCGACATCCGCACGCTTGATCGGAACGAACATGACCGCCCCGCAGATCACCCGTCCGGGAATGCTTCCCACCAGCGTCTACACCGGGTGGGCAGGCCATGGGCCGCGCATCGATCTCGTACTGCGATTCCTGCGCAGCGATCACACCTTCGCCCAGTTGATCCGCTTCACCCTGGTCGGCGGGGCCAGCAACATCGCCTACGTGCTGCTGTTTCTGACCATGCACGGCAGCGGCCCACTGGTCGCCAATGTCGCCGGATCGATGGTGAGCACGGTGATCGCCAACGAATTGCACCGGCAACTCACCTTCCGGGCGGGGAGCAGGGTCGGCGGGTTCACCGCGCAGTGGGAGGGCGGCGGATTGGCGCTACTCGGCCTCGGAATCAGCACGGCGGCGCTGGCCGGACTGGATTTCCTGGCGCCGGGCCTCGGCGAGGCCGCGCAGGCGGGCGCCGTGCTCGCTGTCATGGCAGTGGTGGGCGGTCTGCGATTCCTGGTCCTGCGCACCTTCGTCTTCGGAAATTAGGCTCGAGCTGCGCTGATTCATTATCAGTGGCACCGTATCCACTATCGTCCCAGGACGAATTCCTTTGGGCAGCAGCCGTTTACGCGTCGATCCCGTAATCGATACCCCCGCATAATTTCGCCCTGTCAGAAATGTCTGATGAATGACGGGCCCTGCGGACCGGGCGGGACAGTTCTACTGACCGGGCTGCCCAGTTCGGGAAAGACCACCATCGCCACCGCCACCCGACACCGCGTGGCAGACGCCGGATATCCGGTCGAAGTACTCGATGGCGACGACGTGCGCGGGCGGCTGTGGCCCGAACTCGGCCTGACCCCCGACGACCGCAGGCGCAACCTCAGCAGGATCACCACCCTCGCGGTGATGCTGGCCGGCCACGGTGTGCTCGTTCTCGTGGCAGCCATCGCGCCGTACGCCGCCGATCGTGCGCTGATGCGGGCGCGCCACGATGACGCCGGCCTGGACTTCGCCGAGGTCCACGTCGCCACCGCGCTCTCGGCCTGCGAACAGCGCGATGTCAAAGGGCTGTACGCACGCCGGGCACGGGGCGAGCTGACCCAGCTCACCGGGGTCGATGCGGCCTACGAGGAACCGCTGCTCCCCCAGCTGCGGATAGACACCACTGCCGAGACGGTCGCCGAGTCCACCGATCGCGTGCTCGAACTCCTGATCCGACGGGGTCTGGTCACCGCCCCCGCACCGAGCCGACAACCGTGAAGCAGGCAACCCGCCTCGTGCCCGCGCCGATCTTCATCCTGTCCGCGCCCCGATCCGGTTCCACCCTGCTGCGTTCGGTGTTGAACAGCCATGCACGCATCCATGCCCCGCACGAACTACATCTGAATCTGCTGACCGTCCAGGAACTCGAGTGGACCGCCGACGACATCACCGAGCGCTACGCGAGTATCTCGCTGGACGCGCTCGGCCTGACGATCCGCGAGCTCGAACATCTGCTCTGGGACCGCCTCCTGCACCACGAACTGGAACGCAGCGGTAAGGACCGGATGGTCAACAAGACGACGAGCAGCGTGTTGACCTGGCGACGGATCGCCGCGTGCTGGCCCGATGCTCGCTACGTATTCCTCCTGCGCCACCCGACGCAGATCGCAGACTCCCTCAGACGTGCCTGGGCTGATCGCGGTGAAATCGAACCGGTGCGAAGAACTTTGGAGTTCGTCGAGGCGATGAACGAGGCCCGTGCGGCGCTCGACGGCCACGAGGTTCGCTACGAGGACCTGACCCACCACCCCGAGGAAACCGTGCGCGGGCTGTGCCGCTTCCTCGACGTGGAGTGGCAGCCCTCGATGCTGGACTACGGCCGATTCGACCATGGAAGCTACGTTCGCGGTATCGGCGACTGGAGCGAGACCATCCGCTCCGGCGTCATCCAGCCGGGACGCCCGCTGCCCGCCGACCCGACCATCCCGGACGCACTGAAGTCGGCGTGCCGAGAATGGGGCTATCCGGGGTCCGACCCCGGGACATGAATCGTTTCGCCACCCCGAGGTCGTCGGCACCGAGATGCTCCGCTGACTAGCGGCTCAGATCTCTGAACCGCTTCACCGCCAGCGGGAAGAACACCGCGATCAAGGCCAACGGCCACGCCACCGCCAGCATTTCGGCGTGTGCCGCGGCCCAGGAGTCGCCGGCCGCACCCGGATTGCCCAGCAGACCGCGCACCGCCGTGGCCGTCGCCGACATCGGGTTCCACTCGACGACCGCACCCAGCCAGGACGGCATCGATTCGGGCGAGGCGATGGCATTGGAGAGGAAGCTGATCGGCCAGACCAGGATCTGCACCGCCTGCACCAGTTCCGGCTTGCCCGCGACCATCGCCAGATAGATGCCGAGCCACAACATCGCGAACCGGAACAGCAACAGCAGGCCAACGGCCGCCAGGAACGAGGCGGCTCCGTCGTGCCAGCGCCAGCCGATCGCGTACCCGACCGCGATCATCACGGCCAGCCCGACCGCCGACTGCAGCATGTCGGCGACGCTGCGTCCCACCAGGACCGCGGCCGAGTTCATCGGCATCGAGCGGAATCGATCGATGACTCCCTTGCCGAGGTCCTGGGTCACCGCGAGCATGGTCGCCTCGAGGCCGAAAGCCATTGTCATGGTGAGTATTCCGGGGACCAGGTAGTCCTTGAAGTCGCCGTCGATGCCGCGCCCGCCGCCGATCAGGTAGCTGAACATCAGCAACAGCATCACCGGGAACACCAGGCCGACGACCACCTGAACCGGCTGGCGGGCCCAATGCGCCAACTCGCGTCTGGTCATCGTCCAGGAATCGGTGATCGCCGTGCGCAGAGTCGAACCCGGGTGGTTCGTCGTATAGGTCGCGCTCACGCCGCGTCCTCCTTGGTCAGGTGCATGAAGACTTCGTCGAGAGTCGGCCGTCTGATCGCGATGTCCTCGGCGGCGATGCCGTTGGTCTCCAGTGCCCGGACGGTCTCGGTCAGTGCCGCCATCCGGTCGCCGACCGCCGCGCTGACCATCCGCCGGTCCTCGTCCACCACCGCCTCGCCGGGGATGAGCGCGGCGGCGAGCGCCAGTTGGGTGGAGTCGTGCAGGACTACGTCGATGCGGTCGCCGCCGGTCTTGGATTTCAGCTGCTCGGCAGTGCCCTCCGCGATGACCTTTCCGTGGTCGATCACCGAGATCTGGTCGGCCAGCTGATCGGCCTCCTCCAGGTATTGCGTGGTCAGCAGCACGGTGGTGCCGCCGTCGACCAGGGAACGCACCGAACTCCACACCTCGGCGCGACCGCGAGGATCGAGCCCGGTCGTCGGTTCGTCCAGGAACAGCACCTGGGGTTCGGAAATGAGGGACGCCGCGAGGTCGAGCCGGCGGCGCATACCGCCGCTGTACTGCTTGACCGCCTTCTTCCCGGTGTCCGCGAGCCCGAATCGCGCGAGGAGTTCATCGGCCCGGATGCCCGCGCGGCGGGCCCCCAGGTGGTACAGGCGCCCGAACATCTCCAGGTTCTGTCGCCCGCTGAGCTCCTCGTCGACAGCCGCGCTCTGGCCGAGTAGCCCGATTCGTGAGCGCACCTCGTCCGCCCGCGTCCGCACGTCGATGCCCGCCACCTCGACACGGCCCGCCTCGGGGCGGAGCAAGGTGGACATGATGCGCACGGCCGTGGTCTTGCCCGCGCCGTTCGGGCCGAGTACCGCGTGCACGGTACCGGCTCGAACAGCCAGATCGAGTCCGTCGAGAGCCTGCTTCGCCCCGTACTTCTTCCGCAGGCCTTCGACGACGATCGAGAGATCGTGGTCAGTCAAAACACCCTCCATCACCAGTGATCAAACTTGACTAGAGGGCCAAGGTACCGGGACCGGTTCGATTAGTCAAACTTGAATACTGCTATTTTGGTCGCACTTACTCGGAAGGGAGACGTCCATGTCAGCGATCCGGCTGCTGGTCCTCGGCGCGGTCCGTCAGCACGGACGAGCGCACGGCTATCAGGTGCGCAACGACCTGGAATTCTGGGGCGCCCACGAGTGGTCCAACGCCAAGCCGGGCTCGATCTACCACGCGCTCAAGCAGATGGCCAAGCAGGGACTTCTCCTCGCGCACGAGGTGGCCCCGAGCACCGTCGGCGGTCCGCCTCGCGTCGAGTACGAGATCACCGACAAGGGCACCGAAGAATTCCTTACGCTGCTCCGCGGGGCCCTGACCTCGTACGACCAGCAGATGGACATGATCTCGGCCGCCATCGGGTTCATCGTCGACCTCCCCCGCCAAGAGGCCGTCGCACTCTTGAAGCAGCGGATCATCGGCCTCCAACAGTGGCGCGCCTCGGTGACCGAGTACTACACACCGGAGCAGGGACCGGGACAGCTCGGCCACATCGGCGAGATCATGAACATGTGGGTGCACTCCGCCGACAGCGAGGCGGCCTGGACCCACGGCCTGATCGACCGCATCGAAGGCGGCGCATACACCTTCGCCGACGAGGGCGAACCCTTCGTGGGCATCCTCGCCCAGGACGAACCGAACCCGTTCGCCACCGGACCACACCCCGACGACCTCCGCTGAGGGAAGCGGCAAGAAGGTCATCGGCCCCGCGAGGGCGCACGCGGTCCCTGCCGATTGCCCGTAACCGACAACACTGGGAACGTAGGCGTATGACTACCGCCGACGCCCTGTTCGCTCCCCTGCAAATCGGGCCGTTGGCATTGCCGAACCGCATCGTCATGTCGCCGATGACCCGGCAGCACTCCCCCGACGGCACACCCGGTGACGAGGTCGCCGCGTACTACCGCAGGCGCGCCGAGGGCGGCACGGGGCTGATCATCACCGAAGGCGTCGCGATCGATCATCCGACGGCGGTCGACAGCGCGAAAGTGCCTCGGCTACACGGTGAATCAGCCCTGTCTGGGTGGCGCCGCGTGGTCGACGGCGTGCACGAAGCGGGCGGCAGGATCGTGCCGCAGCTGTGGCACGTCGGCCCGCTGTGGGGCGCGATGGCCCGCGTGGATCCGACGCTCACACCCCTGCGCCCGTCGGGTCTGTGGGGTCGGGTCGGGCGCACGACGTACTCGCAGCGCTACCTGTCGACGGTGAGCACACCGACCGCCCCCATGACCGAACACGACATCGAGGATGTGATCGCGGCTTACGTGCGCTCGGCCCGCAACGCGGTAACGGCCGGTTTCGACGGCGTCGCCATCCATGCTGGTCACGGGTATCTACTCGACTCTTTTCTCTGGGACGCCACCAATCAACGCACCGATCACTGGGGCGGCGATCTGAGCAGACGGGTCAACTTCCCGGTCGAGGTCGTGCGCGCGATCCGCCGGGAAATAGGCCCGCGACTGCCGATCTTCTACCGCTTCTCCCAACACAAACAGCAGGACTACGGCGCACGCATCGCCGAGAACCCCGACGACCTCGGCGTGATCCTCACCGCGCTACAGGAAGCAGGCGTCGATGTATTCGATGCCAGTAGCAGGCATTTCGACCAACCGGCCTTCGAGGGCAGCGACCTGACCTTGGCGGGCTGGGCGAAGAAGCTGACCGGCGCGTACAGCATGGCCGTCGGCAGCGTCGGACTGAGCACGCCCCTGCACGAGCAGGGCAGTCCCGAACCGGCTGCTCTCGACGGTCTCTACCGACGGTTGGCCGACGCCGAATTCGACCTGGTCGCGATCGGTCGCCTGCATCTCGCCGAGCCCGCGATCGCCCGCATCCTGCGCACCGGCGCTCCCCTGCCCACCTTCGACCGAGATCGTCACCAGCGCCTGCTCACCTGACCAGCCGGCACCTGCCCTATTCGTCGCCGAGCAGCTGCTCGACCCGCTGTGTGCAGAATGCGGTGATGTCGATCTGCCGTCGGCAGTTCAGACCAGGTTCGGTTCCTGGAATTCCGGGCAAGCCCGGTCTGGTCGCCTAGACGGCGGGCCAGCCGCCGTTACGATCGCGCATATCCGGCTTGTCGTCGTCATCATCGACCAGGTGCTCGATGCCGAGCTTCTCGGCGAACAGGTGGCGCTGGGTGATCCAGCCGACAACCGACAGACCCACCCAGACGAGGGTGGCGGTGACCTGCTGCCAGCCGGGCTCGGGGTCGCGCAGGAACGACAGCGAGTCGCTGAACAGCGCCACACCGCTGCAGATCATGCTCGCGCCGCCGATCGAGGTCAACCACAGCAGTGCGCGAGCCCGGAACTTCTGGGCCAGGAACGCGCCTGACACGCCCACCGCGAGCGCGACGATCATGCTCAAGGCGACGTTCTTGTCGCCGGGCTGCAACACCGTCGCCAGCTTGGTGCCGATCATCACGCCGGTGAGACCGCCGATGAAATAGGCGGCGAAATGGAACACCAACGAGGTGACCGCCCAGACCGACACCGCGCCGATCAGCCCGGCCAGCAACAGCCACCAGAAGCTCGCGTTGAACAGGTCGGCGATCAGCCAGCCGAGACCGAACCCGATCGCGAGCAAGCCCAGGTGGACCGAGCGAATCCCGTAGAAGCACAACAGCGCTCCGACGAGGGTGATCAGAATGCCGTTCATCTGCGTTCCTTTCGACGGTATCGACAGCGCCACGGTTCCTCCTCGCTACAGCCCGCCGATGCCCTTACCGAGGACCACCGACCCCATGATCAGCAGCACGATCGCCATCACCGCATGGTTGTTGAGCTGCAACCACTCCCGCAGACTGTCGAGCATCGGACCGAGTTTGTCGGCCGCGACCATGTACCCGATGACCACCGCCAAGACGGTGACCGAGGCGAGCAAAGTGAACACCACGATCGCGACCAGGTCGCCCCCCGCGCTCAGACCGCCGGCCCCGATCGCGACGCCCGCCGATACACACAGCAGCAGATTCTTCGGATTGACGCCCGACAGCAGCGCTCCCAGCCCCAGCGCCTTCGCCGGTGTGAGCGTGTCGATCGCCTTCATCCAGCCGGGCACCTCGGTCTGCGACCGTTCCTGCCACTGGATCACCGCCAGGACCACCAGCGCGACGCCGAGAATGATCTTCACGATCGAGGCGCCCTTCGACGGTTCGCTGTCCGTGCCGCCCAATGTTCCGGCGAGCACGGTCATCACGCCGGTCACGATGAGGATTCCGGCCACCCACCCCACGACGAAGCCCTTCGCGGCACCGCCCGCGTTCTTCGACAGGATCATCAGGATGGCTGCGATGATCGGGATCGGCGAGACCGCGACACCCACCGCCAGTGGCAACAGACCGCCGATTACTGAGCCCATGCCACGACGTTAAGCGGGCCGCTCCCGGTGCACCTCACACCTTCCGGGTGAACTGCGCGCGCGGTGTTTCATCCGAATCGGGTGAAGTGGCCTGCACTCGCCGACGGCATGATTCGGCCTATGGGATCACCTGCAACGCTCGGACCGGTCGAATTCCTTGTGCTCACCTTTCCCGGCACCGCGATCGACGAATCCGTCTCGGCGGCACTGGCCGAGGTCGTCACGAAGGGCACGGTCACCCTGCTCGACCTGGTCGTGCTGTCCATGGACGGCGCGGGCACCGTCACCGAACGCGAGATCGACGACGACATCTCAGCGGTGGGCCTGACGGGTCTGACCGCGGCCGACATCGACCTCGTCAGCGACGACGACCTCGACGTCGTCCGCGCGTCGATGGAACCGGGAACGACCGCTGTCGTCGTGGTTTTCGAGGAAACGTGGGCGCGGCGCCTGGCCGGCGCGGTCCGCGCGGCCGAAGGCGAGGTGGCGCTGCACGTGCAGGTACCGCGCGATGCCGTCGACGCCGTGCTCGCCCTCGCCTAGAAAGGAACCGATATGCCACTTCGAAGGGGTCGCGTCGGGCGACCAGGACTACTCGGCACCGTCGCGAGGACGGCCGTTGTCGCGGGTACCGCCACCGCGACCTCGAACGCGGTGAACCGCCGGGGCGCGCGGCGCAACGCCGATCAGCAGGCCTACTCCCAGCAACAGGCACCGCCACCGCCCCAACAGGCTCCCCCACCGCCCGCTGCCGCGAGCGCGGGCCAGGACACCGTTGCCCAGCTCCGACAATTGGCCGAACTGCACTCCTCCGGGGCGCTGTCGGACGCCGAATTCGCCGCCGCGAAGGCCAAACTGCTCAGCTGAGCGCCCAGCCGACGATGCCCCCACCGACCGGCGGGGGCATCGTTGTGTGTAATCGGCTACTGCACCCGACCACCGACCGTATGGATGATGACAACCCTCGGATCCCACGGAACGAGGTTGTTCACCGCCTGCTGCAACTCCGCGCGCGGCGGCAACTGCTGAGGTCCGAGCACCGAGACCGTCGCGGTGCCACCTTGCAGGGTGACGTCGGTGACCTGCGCGTCCGGTGCGTCGCCCAGCCAGAGAACGGCCGCGTCGGCGATCTGACCGGCCCACAACGAGGACAGCGAATTGAGCACCATCGGAATCGCCACCAGCACAAGGGCCACGCCGAGCGCCAGGTACGCCTTGCCGCGGCGCACAGTCGTCGGATCCGCGTCATCGGCGTACCCGGCGATGAGAAGCACGATCGTCGAGGTGATGATCATCGCGACCACGTTGGACGCGAACAGCACGAACGCACCACCGGCGAGTGCGGGCGCGTGCGAACCCAGACACACGCCGACCACCCCGAGGGGCGGGACCAGCGAAATCGCGATCGCCACCCCGGGCAGCACGTCGCCCACGTCACGACGAGCGATCGCGATCGCCGCGACAAGGCCGGTCGCGATCGCGGCGGTCAGATCCATCAGCATCGGCGAGGTCCGGCCGACCACCTGAGGGTTGGACAGAACATTGACGGGATTGGGCAGAAACTGCGCGAAGAGGAAACCGAGCGCGACCACCACGACGATCCCCGATACGACCAGCAACAGGCTTCGGCCGAGCAACGACGCACGACCGGTCACCACCCCCAACGCGACACCGAGGATCGGTATCGACAGCGGCGCGACGATCATCGCGCCGATCACTGTCGCGGTGGAGTTGCCGATCACGCCCGAGATCGCGATCACCGCCGACATCACCAGCATGATCCAGAACGCCGACCGCTTCGAGTCGGCCTGGCCCACCGACAGATCCAGCTTGTCGGTCAGCTCGTCCAACGATCGGCGTTGGTCCTGGGGGACCAGAGAGCTCAGCATGACGGTCCTTTCCGGCTAGGCGGCCAGTGCCGACTCGCCGAGAACGCTTGTCGCCGGGAAGAATTCGATGTGAAGGCCCTGCGCGTTCAACAGGCCGTCGGGCTTAGTCGCCGCCATACCGTCCGCGACACCGCCGATCGCGCCCGGAATCCCGGCGACCACATCGGCTTTCGTCATGCGCTCCGTCGTGAGCAAGTGGGTTCAGGATCGTCGGCTGCGATGCCGGCCGAGGCATCCTGCTGGCTGGTCATCAGCTGTAGCGCTGCGGATTTCAGCCGAGGGCCTTGGCCTTGAGTTGCTGGAATTCCGCCTCGGTGATGGCGCCGGCATCGAGCAACTTCTTCCCGTCGGCGATCTGGGCGGCGGAATTGGTGCCCGCGGTCTGCCTGATGTATTCGTCTGCCTCCGTGCGTGCCTGCTTGTGCGCTTCGGCGGTCCGTTCCGCCATGCCGGCGCCGCGGAAGATCAGATACACCAGTCCGGTGAGCAGCGGGAGCAGGATCAAACACACCACCCACACCGCCTTCAGCCAGCCCGAGGTCGACCGATCACGGAAAAGATCGGTGAGGATGTAGAACAGCAACATCAGGTAGGCGACAAAGCAGAAACTCACAATGATGACCCAGAGAACGTCCCACACTGACGACATGATCGACCCTCACTTCTGTGATGCGTGACCACCGGCCGGCGGTCACGGTTCCATCCATGCCGCCATCGTCGCGAAGAACCCGGGTCGCACACATCATCCGAATCGGGTGAATCCGTCCGAGCCGCCGCGCGAGTTCACCCGGAACGGGGGATTCGGATCGTCGTCGATGACCCCTACCGTCGACACCATGACGACCACCTCGCATCCCGTCCGCCAAGTTCTCGCGGCCGGCATCACTATGCTCGCGGTGATCATGCTTCTGGTGGCGGGCATTCTGAGCATCGTGCGCGGCATCGCCGGCGTCACCAAGGACGAAATATTCCTGATACCGAGCGAATACAGCTACCAACTCGACGTCAGCAACTGGGGCTGGATCCACCTGGCGCTCGGCGTACTCCTCGTGGCCGTCGCCATCGGGATGATGCTGACCGCGACCTGGGCCCGAATCTTCGCCTACTGCCTGGCCTCCCTCTCGATCATCGCCAATTTCTTGTCCCTGCCGTACTACCCGTGGTGGTCGGTGGTCATCATCGCCATCGACCTCACCGTCATCTGGGCCGTCGCCACCTGGAACCCCGACCGAAGTCTGCGTGTTGGGTCGACCCCAGCAGCCGAGCTCGCTACTTCTTCGTGGCGGTGATCTGGGTCAGCAGGCAGCGCCATCGGCCGTCGGTGTAAAGGAAGGCGTCGGTGGTCCATTCGTCGGCATCGAATCGAATGCCTCGGTAGTGGGCGGTATTGGTGATTCGGGTCGTCAGCAGGACGAGCTCTCCGTGGTAGCGGATCCTCGGGTCGCCGACGCGCTGCATCGCCGAATGCGTGAGATCGCCCGAGCGGACGAACGCCAGGAACTGTTCGGCGGTGGTTATGCCGTTGTCGGAGACCATGATCCATTCGTCGGCCATATACGAACCGATCCGGTCCGCGTCGTTGGCGACGATCGCGACCTGCCACTCGTCGAGTACGGCCAGGAGTTCGTCATCTACCGCGTACCCAGGGGAAGTTGTCATATGACAACGCTATGACCGACCGCCGTTGTCGGTCTTGGACGAATGGAACGAACTGCCGCCCAGGACTGGTCCGGCGATGCGGCAGCGCCCAGTTTCGTCGCCGCCGCATCGCCGTGTGGTCACGGTGTGACGACCGCGAAGTTCGGGTCGGGGGTGTCGAGCAGGACGAACAGTCGCTGCAGGACGCCGGGGTCGCCGCTGTGGTCGATCCCGTCGAGGCCCTTGCCCGCGAGGATCCCGAGCAGTTGCGCCTTGGTGAGCGTCAGCGTGAGATCGATGTCGGCCTTCGACCGCGGATCGGGTGTCTGGATCAGGACGCCATTGGACAGGGTGAGGCGCACCACGGAGTCCTGGTCGGTGAAGTGCCATTCGATCCGGAACGAATCCTTCGCCGCGCGCGGACCGTTCACCCGGATGGCGATCGAGTCGAACAGCTGCTCCACCGACAGTGCCGCCGCCATCCCGCCGCCGAGGTCGAGCTCGGTCCGCTGGATTCCGTGGCGCAATTCGTTGTTGCCGGTGAGGTAGAAGCAGCGCCAGGTGGCATTCTCCGCACCGAATCCGAGCTGTTGATAGGTCTGGGCGAGTGCGTCTTTCGCGGCCTTGTTGTTCGGTTCGGCGAAAACGGCGTGGGTGAGCAGTTCGGCGGCGAAGCGCAGATCGCCGGCGTCGGCGTAGGCCCTGCCCTTCTCGATCACCGCATCGATGCCGCCGATGGTCTCGACATAGCGGACCGCTTTGGCCGTGCGCGGGTGCTCCCAGAGCGAGGTCGGGTTCCCGTCGAACCAGCCGAGATAGCGCTGGTAGATCGCCTTGACGTTGTGGCTCACCGACCCGTAGTAGCCACGGGCGCTCCACGCGTCGGCCAGATTCGGCGACAATTCGAACTGTTCGGCGATCTCCGGGCCGTTGAGTCCCACGTTCATCATCCGCAAGGTCTGGTCGTGCAGGTACATGTACAGATCGCGCTGCAGCGACAGGAATCCCGTGATGTTGTCGGCGCCCCAGGTAGGCCAGTGGTGTGAGGCGAACGCGACATCGGCGTCGACGGCGAACATCTCGATCGCCTCGTCGATGTAGCGCGACCAGATCCGCGGATCACGCACCTGGGCACCGCGCAGGGTCAGCAGGTTGTGCAGGTTGTGGGTCGCGTTCTCGGCGAGGCAGAGGGCGCGGTGGCGGGGGAAATAGAAGTTCATCTCCGCGGGCGCCTCGGTGCCCGGCGTCATCTGGAAGACGATCGGGACGCCGTCGACGGTCTCCTGCTGTCCGGTGTGGGTGATGTCGACGGTGGGCGGGATCAGACCGACGGTGCCGTGGGAGGTTTGGATACCCAGCCCGGTGCTGCACTGGCCCTCGGGTCCGGGCGTCATCCCGAGGCCGTACATGTAGGTGCCGCGCCGAGTCATCGCGACGCCCGCGTAGACGTTCTCCGAGACGGCCTCCGCCATGAAACCGGCGGGAGCGAGAATCGGTACCTCGCCACGACCGTCGGGCAGCACGCCGTCGACGCCACCGAAGTGGTCGGCGTGGGAGTGGGTGTAGATGACGCCGGTCACCGGCCGGTCGCCGCGCTCCTGGCGATACAACGCCAGCCCGGCTGCCGCGCACTCGGCCGAGATGAGCGGATCGATCACGATCACGCCGGTATCGCCCTCGACGAGGGTCATGTTGGAGATGTCGAAGCCGCGGATCTGGTAGATGCCGTCCACGACCTCGAACAGCCCGTTCTTCACACAGAGCTGGGCCTGCCGGAACAGACTCGGGTCGATCGTCTCCGGACACGGCCCGTGGAGGAAGTCGTACCCGCTGGTATCGAAGACGACCGTGCCGTCGGCCTTGCTGATCCGCATGGGCGTCATGGTCCTGATGAACCCGCGATCAGCATTCTCGAAATCGGTGCGATCGTCATAGTCCAATGCCATCGTGCACCAGCTCCTCAGCTCGGTCGACGCGTCCACTCGATGCTCGGCACCCACCCCAGGCTCCGCATCACCCCACAAGGGTGAATTGGGCGGGTCAGGTCGCCGACGAGGCGAGGCGCGGTGTCCGGCATCGCCGCCGTGAGAGATCGAGGCCCCCGAGTAGCCGTGACCGACATGCTGGTCAGCTGCGTGATCGCCCTGATCTTCCAGGGTTCGCGCAGCTGACCGGCAGTGCTAGCGCGTCAGAGGTTGACGCCGAAATCGCGGGCGATGCCTTCCAGACCGGAGGCGTAGCCCTGGCCGGTGGCGCGGAACTTCCACTCGGCGCCGTTGCGGTACAGCTCGCCGAAGACCATCGCGGTTTCGGTGGACGCGTCCTCGGAGAGGTCGTAGCGAGCCAGTTCCTCGCCGTTGCTGCGGTCGAGGACGCGGATGTAGGCGTTGCGTACCTGGCCGAAGGACTGGCTGCGGGCCGCGGCGTCGTAGATCGAGACCGGGAAAACGATGGAATCGATCGTGGCCGGAGTGTTGGCCAGGTCGACATTGATCGTCTCGTCGTCACCGTCGCCGGCACCGGTGGTGTTGTCGCCCGCGTGCTCGATCGCGCCCTCAGGCGACTTCAGGTTGTTGAAGAAGACGAAGTGCCCGCTCGACACCACCTTCTTGTCGGCGCCGAGGCCGATGGCACTGGCATCGAGGTCGAAGTCCGTGCCGGTGGTGGTCCGCAGATCCCAGCCGAGGCCGACCGCGACGGCGGTGAGGTTCGGCGCCGCCTTGGTCAGTGAGACATTGCCGCCCTTGGACAAGCTGACACCCATATCGAATCTCCCCTTGATCATCGCGGCACGAAGCGCGCCGACGCCCACACCCTAGCGTTCGACTCTGAACATTTGCTGTGATCAATCCTCTTCGGCCGCACCCGATTCCACAGGCATGCGGTCGGCGCCCCAACTGCGGTGGATGTAGCCGATCACCCGGTCCAGTTCCGCGCGCTCGACGGCGGCCAGTTCACCCGGCTCCAGCGGATCGAAATGGAAGATGTAGAGGCGCGAGGCGAATTGCTCGAAGGGCAGCGACGCTTCGCCGAAACGCTCACCGTGCCCGGCTGTTCCGACGACCACCCCGTCGCCCCAGTCCTGGCCGCTGTCGTTGTTCGGGTTGTAGAAATACACCCGCATCGTGTCCTGCGGATCGAGACTGACCCGGAGCACGGTGATCGCATGCCACCCGACGAAGCGGGCAGCGCTGTCGGTCACGGCGATCCCGGCGGGCTGCGGATGGATCACCGGCTGGTTGCCGTTGTAGTAGGGGTGGTACCCGGCGTAGAAGTGGCGCAGGAATTCGTCGAGGTCGGTCAGGTGGCCGGTGGCCACGTCGACATTGATCCGGAAGCCGCGCCCGGACCACCAGCCGTGGAACTCCGGATTGATCCAGCGATGCGGATCGCCTTCGCGGCCGATGCAGCGCTGTCCCATCTCCGCGTAGATCCGGTCCAGGTGCGGAACCACCAGCAGCGATACCGGGTCCAGATCCAGTTGCAGCACACTCGATTCCGCGTCGACGGCCGCGCGCGAGGAAATCGGCTGCCCCTCGAAGTGCATGACGATCTCGTCGTCGCGCGCGGCCCACACCAGCGTCTGCAGCAGATAGTCCGGATCGTTGTAGGCCCACATCGACAGCGCCCGCGCCGATTGACAGGTCGGGTTGTCGCCCTGCCCGATCCCCAGCGGCAGACCCAGCACCGACAGCATCCCCGACAACAACCACGCCCGCGGATCAGGTGTCGGCCCGAACACTGCGGTCAGCCGTGCGCACGAGTGCGGTGAAAGCCGTAGCGCCAGTTGGCGCCACAGCGCGGGCGCGACCGGCGGCTGATAGAGAATACCGCGTTCGAGCATCAAGGTGAGTCCGTAGATGCACTGCGCCGTCTCGACGTGCACAGCCTGCTCGATGAGGCTGTGCACCAGTTCGTGGTAGCAGAGCAGGCTGTCACGGCCGGTGCTGGACAAGCCCATCGCCTCACCGAGCAGGTACGCACCTTTGACGAGCAGAAAGCGCAGCAGCACAGCGTGATACGGCGAGACCAGGCCGGTGTCGTGCATGGACCGCGCGAATCCCGTTGCCTCGTATTGCAACGCGCTGTCGTCCATCGATTCCAGCCGCGTGCGGTAGATCTCGACGCCCGGGTCTTCCCTGCACCCTTCGGTGGTTCCGTAGAGGCTGCTGATCAGCCGATCGGCGCCGAGGCCACTGGCACCGAGATCGACATCGGGATTCGCACGGGCGACGGCGATCTGGGTGATCATCCGCTTGACCCCGTCGACCTGGATGGGCCGCTGCCGCAGGATGCGCCAGATCTCGTCGACCAGGTTCTCGAGTACCTTCTCGTACCCCACCTCGGCGACGAGGTAGTGCAGCAGCTCACGCGAGACCTGTGCCATCCGTCCCTGCTGTTCCCGCTCGGCCTCGGAGGGCGGGGAGAACAGCAGCGACAGATTCACCGCGAGCACTTGCGACAGATGATCATTGGCCTGTTGGGCCGAAACCAGCGCGTGCTGGTAGTCACCCTTGGCGACCGCGAGCAGCCGCAGATCACTCACCGCCTCCAACACCATGGTGTCGGCATTGGCGCTGCGCAACGAGCCGGTGCTCAGCGCCGGGATGAGGATCTGCGGTTGCGCCCAATCCGTCCCGAGGAACAGGCCCGCGGTCTCCAACTTCTCCGCGCGTTCCCGCACCGCTGCGCAACCGCCGGGCAGCAGCAACACCCGCCGCAGGGAATCCATCACCCTGGGCAGTTTGACCTGCTTGCCGAAATCGCCTGCGTCCGCGAGGGACTGTGTGGCGTGGTCCATCGTGGCGAGGCGCCGGTCCAGGCTCGTCCCGTCGTGGCCATCTGGACTCAATCGCCGATCCCTTCGCATACCGTCACCCTGGCAACGGATCAAATGTAGAAGTCGAGCTCTTCTTGTCGCTTCAACAGATCCCGCAGAGTGTACGGGTCCTCGCCGAAGAAATAGAGCAGACCCCAGTGATTACCGAACGCGGTCCGTTTGGTGACCATTTCGGCTAGTGGCGCCGTGAGCTCGTGCGAGTCGAAGTAATCGTGATCCTCGGTCTCCTGCGGCACCGACAGTCGACTGACCACGCGCCGACGTGGATACACGCCGAAGCACCCCGCGTGGCCGGTGGCATCGACCACTTCCTTCGGGAAGAACGCGTCGATCTCCTCCTCGGTGGTTTTCGGGTCGAAAGCCAGCACCAGCGCGTGGTAGGCGTTGAAACCGTATGTCCGTTCCAACAGCTCGAACACCTTGAAACCCGGCGGCCGATAGGCGACTTCGCCGAAGTACATTTCCCCGTCGCTGGTGACGAAGTACTCCGGATGAATGAAGCCGAACTCGATGTCGAAGGTCTTGATCAGTTTTTCGACCTGCCGCGTGATCTCGGGCCGGTATTTCTCCAGCTCCGGCGTCGCAGGCACGAACACCGAGTATCCGAGCGTCACGTACTCCGAGATGTTCAGGAAGCAGATGCGGCCGTTGTGAACCCAGGCCTCGACCGCGAACTCCCAGCCGTCCAGGTGCGATTCCATCAGCATCGGGAACTCGTCGTCGGGGATGGCGTCGACCTCGTCGGGGGTCCGGATGATCCGATGACCGAGGCAGCCCGCCTTGTCGAACGCCTTGAGGTGAATCGGATCGTTGGGATCACCGTCGAGCTTCAGCAGCGTCTGATTGACCCGCTTCAGGAAGCGGATCACATCGTCGCGCTCGTGCGCCTCTTCGAAGATGCCGACCCGGATACCACCGAGCTGCGCGCGCCGCTTCATCAACGACTTGTCGCGCAGGAGCATGGACTGCCCGAGCAGCCGAGGATTGTCGAGCAGTACGGAATTGATCGCACCCGCCCACTCCACCGTCTCCTCGAAGATCGGAATGGCGACATCGACCCCCTTATTCTTCAGGGTCTCCGCGATCTCCATCGAACGGTCGTTGAGCCGCTCGAAATCCCAGGGGATATATGGAATGTCGTGCTCGGTACAGTAACTTTCCGCCCATTCGGGCGCGACTACGATATAGCGGCGGTCGAACCGGTCGATCGCCTCGACCGCGTTCAAACTCCAACCCAACAGGGCTACATAACCTTTGTTCGGGTTTCGACTTTTCGATTCGTCACCTGAAATCGACAAACCTTATCCCCTTTCGAACTCCACAGCCCGGAAACTCGGGACCCTGAATGGATCCCTGCAGGGCTGCCATTTCCATGGGGTACCCGACCCCTGCGCCACCAACCATGACGAAGCTGTGACCGAGGGCTACGCTCATGGCATGCCCGGTCCCGAGACCCTGCCGCCGCCACGCAACGGCGTCGGCCTCGCGGCGTTGGTGCTCGGCATCATCGCCTGCGCGGTCTCGTTCATTCCCGTGGTCAGCGAGTTCATCGCCGCCCCCGCCGGCATCGGGGCCGTGGCCGCGGCGTTCGTCGGCTGGGACCGGATCGAGAGCGGGGTGGCCACCAACCGCGCCGACACGATCGCGGGCGGGATCCTCGGCGCGATAGCCCTGGCGGTGACCGCCCTCGTCTACCTCGCGACCCATTCCGGCTGACCGATTCAGCCGCCCTGCACGTGGCGAGCGAAGTCCGTAGCCTGAAAATCGTGATTACTCTCAAGAAAGAAGACGGCGCAGCCGATCTCGCCGGTATCACCAAGATGAGCGTGGGGGTGAGCTGGGATCCGTCGGCGGGTTCCAGCGGTGGAATTCTCGGAATGGCCCGGCGCAAGCGCGGTGTCGACCTGGATCTGATCGCCGTGCTGTTCCAAGGTGGTGAACCGGTGCGGTTCGCCGGTCTGGATTCACTCGACCCGCTCGGCAACGGATCGGTGCTGCACACCGGCGACGAGCAGACCGGTGCGGCCGTGGGCGACGACGAGACCGTGCACGTCACGTTCACCAATGTTCCCCCCGCCATCGACTCCATCGTCTTCGTCGCCGTCGCATTCAAGAAGGGCAGCTCCTTCGAGAAAGCGAACAACGTCTCGTTCAAGATCTACGACGCCACCGGCGGCGATTCCCAGCCCGTCGCCGACATCTGGCCGTCACTGCTCGGCGCGGAGAACGCCAACGCGATCGCGCGGACCTTCCGCAACGGTCCGGTGTGGCAGCTCGAGGTCCTCGACCGCAAGGGCAAGATCAAGCAGGGTGATCGTCAGGCGTTGCTGCGCTTCGCCATCGGCTGACACCGCGGCGGCAGGGCCCGGCGCGCACTGCGCCGAGCTCCGCCGTGGTGCGGCGACGACCTCGCCCTTTCCCGTATTTGCGATATCAGCGAAGTTCGTCAAGACCACGCGATTTCGGTGTTCCCTGAATAGTTGCTGCGATACGGTTTTCCGCATGGACGACATCGAGTTGGATTTGCCGAGCGTCGCTACTTCCCGCAACGCCGGACGAATTCTGGAAATCGGCGCGGTCGGTCTGCGCAACCCATTGCCTGTCGACGGAGAACAGACCCACGCCTACGTGTGCTGCGTCGACGGCACCACCCTGCAGCTCCCGGATTCGCTACAGAACTGGGCCATGCAAACCCTCGCCGCGAACTTCGACCTACGTGCCACCGGCCTACCCTCGCTGTTCCCCTGCCGCTTCGAATTCGGGATCCGCGACGGCGTGGCCTACGCGGTCCCGGTGACCCAGCGGTCGCTGCGCGAGAAGGCGAACGCATGACGACCTGACGGCTAGGCGATCGGGGGCAGATGAACGACCTGGCCCGCGTACGCCAGACCGGCGCCGAAACCCAGTAGTAGCGCCGTGTCGCCGGGGTTGGCGGCGCCGGAGCGCACGAGCTGTTCCATGGCCATCGGAATGGACGCGGCGCTGGTGTTGCCGGTTTCGATGATGTCGCGAGCGACGGCGACCTTCTCGGGCAGGGCGAGAGTTCGGACCAGCGCGTCGGTGATGCGGATATTGGCCTGATGCGGGACGAAAGCGTCGAGGTCGGCGGCCGTGAGCCCCGCGTGGTCGAGCGCGTCACGACATGCCTTCTCCAAAAACGTGACAGCCCAGCGGAATACCTCGGTGCCGTTCATCCGAATGTAGGGACGTTGCGAGGTACCACCACTGGCCTCGGCCGCGGCGACTTCGGCGAAGTACTCGAGAAAGTCCTTGTCCTGCTTGATCGCCGAGGTCCGCGAGCCATCCGAACCCCACGCGACCGGGCCGATCCCCTCCTGTTCGGCCGCGCCGACGACAACCGCACCGGCGCCGTCGGCGAAGATGAACGCGCACCCGCGATCGGTGGTGTCGAGCAGATCCGACAGCCGCTCCACCCCGATCACCAGCACCTGCCGCGCCTGACCCGAGCGCACCAGATTCGCCGCATCGGCCAACGCGTAACAGAAGCCCGCGCAGCCGGCGGAAATGTCGAAAGCGGCGGTGTCGTGCATGCCGAGTTCGGTCGCCACCACCGCGCCCGCCGATGGACCGAGCACCATTTGCGACGACGTCGCGAGCACCACCGCGTCGACCTGCTCGGCGCTCACCCCCGCCGCCGCGAGCGCGTCACGCGCGGCCGCGACGCTCATCGAGACGATCGTCTCGTCGGGCTCGGCCCAGTGCCGGGCGGCGATCCCGGAACGGGTCTTGATCCATTCGTCCGACGACTCGATCGCGTCGACGATCTCGGCATTGGGCACGACACGGCGCGGGCGGTACACGCCGAGGCCGAGAATTCCCGCGTGGGTGACCGGAACCGCGGTGGCAATGGGGGTGGGCATGGCATCCTCTCCATATGAACCGATCGGTTCACGTATAAATAGGTCTAACATGAACCGATCGGTTCAATCAAGGGGTAGGAGAAGATCGGATGGCTGCCGGACCACGCGCCCGACTGATCGAGCACACGATCAGCACCGTCCAGGAACACGGTGTCCACGCGGCCGCGCTGAGTGAACTACTCAAGCGCAGTAGGACCTCACGAAACTCGCTGTACCAGCACTTCCCTTCCGGCAAAGGCGAATTGGTGCAGACAGCGGCCCGGATCGTGGCCCGTCTGGTGTACTCGCACGTGAGCTCGATGGCCGACGCCCTCCAGACCGCGCCCTCGGCCCAGCAGTGGCTCACCGACCTGCTCGCCTTCTGGCGAATTCCGCTGGAAAAGTCCGACTACGCCGCGGGCTCGTTCATGATGGCGGCCGCTCTCGACGAGCTGGACCCCGCCGTCCAGTCCATCGCGGGCCAGGCCTTCGCCGAATGGACCGCCCGGTTGGCCGACGGGATCGTGGCCACCGGGATCGAACGCTCCACCGCGGTGTCGCTGGCCGGCTTCCTGCTCACCACCATCGAGGGCACGATCGTGCACAGCCGCGCGCTCAAGTCGTCACACCCGTTCGACCAGGCGGTCACTCAGCTGACGATCCTGTTCAAGGTGCACCTGTCCGAGCGTTGAGATCCCTCACGAGATGCTGTGCGCCGCATCCAGTTCGGCGCGCAGGATGGTGATGATCCGGCGGCGGGCTGCCGCGCCTTCGGCGCTGGGAGTGAGCGGGTAGACGTGCACGAGTCCGGGTTCTTCGTGGTAGTCGAGGTCGATGCCCGCCGAGCGCGCCTTCGCCTCCAGTAGGCGGGCGTCGGGGTTCAGGATGTCGTCGGTTCCGGTGAACAGCGTGATCGGCCCCAGCCCGCCGAGTTCGCCGAACAGCGGGCTTACCAGGGGATCTTTCATCGATAGCTCGCCGCTCCACATCCTGCCGAACACCAGACCGCCGTCGCGACCGAGCCACGGATCACGTCGGAGCACCGCATCGATCTCGGGATTTTCGAGGGTGAGGTCGAGGGCGGGCGAGATCAGAATCGTGCGGGGAACGGTATGGCCCGCGTCGCGCAGGTGCAGCGCGGTGGACAGCGCGATCTGACCGCCCGCGGAGTCACCGGCGAGGAAAGTCGGGCCGTAGCGCCTATCAGCTGCCGTGACCAGTTCGGCGAAGCGGGGAATCACCTGCGCCGCGGTGCCGAAGGGGATCAGCGGATAGATCGGGACCGTCACGACGAGGTGCGTCTGCGCGGCGATACGGGCCGCGAGTTGCCAATGCTGCGAAGCGATTTCGCCCACCCAGCCGCCGCCGTGCGCGTACACGAGACCGCCGCGGGAGATGCCGTCCGACGGGGTCAAGGTGTAGATCGGCCAGCCACCCTCGTGCACCACCGAGATCTCCACACCGCGCAGTTTGCGTGGCGGACCGTAGGCGACGGGCCGCAGACCGCGTTCGCGCACGTGCGCCGCGGCCATCTCGGCATCGATGTAGTTCCGGTTACGCCGGGTGACCCGCAGGAATCCCGGAATCACGAACCGACTCATCACACCGGGCACCGCGACCTCCACTCGACGACGAGACCGGCACAGTCAGAGCGCTCGGGCCGAGCGTCGCCGGTGCACGCCAAGCTACCCCGTACCGGCGTCAGCCGAGGGGTTGCTCGGTGACATCGGTACGCAGGCTGGTGCCGTTGAGGTCCAGATAGAGCACACCCTCGGTGACCGAGAGGGTGGCGGTATTACGACGATCGACCAGCGCCGCCGCCTCGTCGATGAACGCGCGATCGAAACTGACGAGCGGAATCCGCGCAGCGTTGTGGATCTTCTTGCCTGCGTATTGCGCGAGCACCTTCGCCGGGTCGCGATGGGTATAAACCACCGCACGACCTGAGAGTTTGCTCCCACGATGAATACGATCGGCGTCAGGCGCACCCACTTCGATCCACGCGGTGGTCTGCCCGGTCATATCCCGAACCTGCACCGCGGGCTCATCGGTCGCCGAAATCCCACCATCGCTGAACACGATCCCCTCCTCGTACTGCAGGCAGTACGCGAGGATCCGCGTGATCATGTATTCCAGGGTCTCCGACGGATGCCGAGCCACCCGCAATTCGAGATCCTCGTACACCCCCCGATCCACATCGGCGAGCTGAACGGCGAAGTTGTGCAGTGTTGCGCTGAGTGCCATAGGAACTCCGACCTTACCGGGCCGCAACGTCGACTACTCGCGAGTACCCGTTGCGCTTACCGATCCGGACCGCCAGCATCTCTACATGAGAATCACTCACGTTTCGGCTCTGGCCGCCGTTTTCCTCGCACTCGGCACGGCAACCGCTGCGGCAGAACCGAATGCGGCCGACTCACCCCGCCAGGCCATTGCCCGCGCCTACCTCGACGCCCTGGTTTCCCACGACGCGAGCGCGGTCCCCTTCGCCCCCGACGCCACCCGCGTCGAGGTCGGCTTTCAAACCGGCTACTCGGGCCCGCAGCTGAGCGCCGACTTGGAGAACGGCATCCAGTACCGCGTGATCCGAGGTATTCGCGACCTCACCATGTCCGAATCCGGCGACACGGTCACCACCCACTACCTCCTCGACACCGGAGTGGGCGACATCCGCCTGACCACCGTGGAGATCACCGAGACCTTCGTCATCCCGGTGGACTCCATCCAGACGATCGAGGCCACGATCACGCCGGTGCTGTAATCGACCTCGCGGACCGGTGGGCCCTCACACGCTCACTGGTCCGCGTCCAGCAAGGCCCGCGGGGCGGCCTGGCGCCAGGAGTCGGTGATTATGGCTTCCAGTTCCTCGCGATCGTCGAGTGACGTCAGGCGGACGCGGACCCAGGGGTTACCGGACTCGTGCGAGGCGATCCAGAATTTGTCGGGTTCGGCGAGGACCAGTTCGTCGCGGTCGAGGATCGGGCAGCGGACCGCCATCGAGGTCTCGTCCTCGGGGAGGGTGAGGAACAGCTTGCCCGCGACCTTGAAAATCGGCATGCCCCAGGCGAATTGCTCTGCCGTCTGCGGTAGCGACAGGGCGTGGGCGCGGACGTCGTCCCCGGTGACCTTCATGATCTACATCCTGACAGCACACACCGACACCGATCGGATCACCGATCCGCTGCCGTCGCAGCCCTAGTCGACGACCCCGATGGTGGTCACCGACTTTCGGGCGCGCGAGGCGGTGATCCGCCGGCCGATCACGCCGTGGCGGGGGGCGAAGAGGTAGACGAAGGTGAAGGCGACGCCTTGGGTCACCACGACCATGCCGCCCGCGGCGGTATCGAGGTGGTAGCTGATGTAGAGGCCGGTCACCGCGCACAGCACCGACACGGTGGGGGCGATGACGAGCATGCGGGAGAAACGGTCGGTGAGCAGGTAGGCGGTAGCGCCGGGGATGATCAGCATGGCCACCACCAGGACCACCCCGACAGCTTGCAGGGCGACCACCGAGGTCAGCGCCAGCAGGGCGAGCAGTGCGGTACCGAGGACGCGGGGGTTGAGGCCGATGGCGTGGGCGTGGGTGGCGTCGAAGGCATAGAGGGTGAAGTCGCGACGTTTGAGGACAAGGGCGACCAGGACGATGGCGGCCAGAATCATGATCTGGACCATCTCGCCGCGGCTCACGCCGAGCAGGTTGCCGAAAACGATGTGGTTCAAGTCGGTTTGGCTCGGCGTCACCGACACCAGCACCAAGCCGAACGCGAACAAGGTGGTGAACACGATGCCGATCGCGGCGTCTTCCTTCACGCGACTCGTATCGCGGACGACCCCGATCAACGCGACAGCGAGGAACCCGAAGATCACCGCGCCGACGGCGAACGGCCAGCCGACGATGTAGGCCAGCACCACCCCGGGCAGCACCGCGTGCGACACCGCGTCACCCATCAGCGACCAGCCGATCAGCACCAACCAGCACGACAGCACCGCGCACACCACCGCCGCCGTGACGGTGGTGGCCAATGCGCGCACCATGAATTCGTAGCGCAGCGGGTCGATGAAGAATTCCTCGAGGCTCATCGGTCTCCGTCCACATCCAGGCCGAAGGCCTTGGCCAGGTTCTCCGGCCGCAACACCACAGCGGGGTCGCCGTGTTCGAGCACCCGACGGTTCAAAAGCACTGCCTCGTCGGCCAATTGGGGCAACGCGTGCAGGTCGTGGGTGGAGACCAGAATCGTGGCCCCGTCCGCGGCGAGCTCACGCAACAGCGCGGTGATGGTCGCCTCGGAACGCTTGTCGACACCGGCGAACGGCTCGTCGAGCAGCAGGATCGTGGCCTCCTGGGCGATGCCGCGGGCGACGAACGTGCGCTTCTTCTGACCACCGGAGAGCTGGCCGATCTGACGGTCGGCCAGGTCGGTGAGCTCGACGCGGGCCAGCGCCGCGTCGACGGCGGCGCGGTCGGCCTTGCTCGCCCGGCGGGTGAACCCCATTTTTCCGTAGCGCCCGGTCATCACGACATCGCGCACCGACAGCGGAAAACTCCAGTCCACGTCCTCGGACTGCGGCACGTATCCGAGGCTGCCCGCCTTGCGCGCGGCAGCCGGGGCGCGACCGTTGATCAGCACCCGGCCTCGGTCGGGCGTCACCAGACCCATGACCGTCTTGAACAGCGTGGATTTGCCCGAGCCGTTCATGCCGATCAGCCCGCAGACCCGGCCCGATTTCAACGTGAGTTCCACATTGTCGAGCGCGAGCACATCGCCGTAATGGACTGTCACATCCTGGATTTCGACCACCGGCGCGGTCATTTCGACGCTCCGGCGAGTGCGGCCGCGATGGTGTTCGCATCGTGGCGGATCAGCTGCAGATAGGTCGGCACCGGTCCGTCGGCTTCGGAGAGCGAGTCGACGTAGAGAACGCCACCGAACCGCGAGCCGGAGGCTTCGACCACGCGTTGCATCGGCGCGTCGGACACCGTCGATTCGCAGAACACGGCGGGCACTCGGCGCTGGCGGACGAAGTCGATGGTCGAGCCGATCTGCTGCGGGGTGGCCTGTTGTTCGGCGTTGACCGGCCAGATGTACTTCTCGGTCAGCCCCGCGTCACGAGCGAGGTAGGAGAACGCGCCCTCGCAGGTGACCAGGGCGCGCTGGTCGGCGGGCAGGGTGTTCACCGCGGCGACGAGATCGTCGCGCACGGTGCCGAGCTGGGTTTTGTAGGCGTCACCGTTGGCACGGTAGGCGTCGGCGTGTTCGGGGTCGAGATCGGTGAACGCGCGAACCATGTTGTCCACGTAGATCTGCGCGTTCACCGGCGACATCCAGGCGTGCGGGTTGGGCTTGCCCCGGTAGGCGTCCTCGCTGATGTCCATCGGCGCCACCCCCTCGCTGACCACCGCGTGCGGCACATCGAGATCGGCGACGAACTGGTTGAACCAGGCCTCCAGGTTGAGCCCGTTGTCCAGGATCAGGTCAGCCTTGGCCGCCTTCTTGATGTCGCCCGGGGTCGGCTCGTAACCGTGAATCTCAGCGCCGACCTTCGTAATCGATTCCACCCTCAGGAGCCCGCCTGCCACATTCCGCGCCATATCGGCGAGCACGGTGAACGTGGTGAGGACCACCTTCCGCTCGTCGTCATCGGAGGTGATCCCACCGCAGGCGGTGAGCGCGAACGCCATGGCACTCAGAACACATGCCGCAAGCACCCGGCGTCGCACCGGCGAACGGTAGAACCCAACCCTCATTCCAGAATTATATTGTTCGGGTACCCGAACTTTCAAGTTCTGGTCTTGAAACAGTCGCGAAGACGGCTCAGGATGCCCAGGGCGGGGTGAAGGTCGAGCCATCGGGAAGTTCCGCTGCGAAGCCGACGCGCACAGTCACCAGCAGCACGGCCGGCTCGTCGGTCGAGTTCGCGAGGGCGATCATCGCGCCTGCGGGCGCGACCGCCGCGTCACCCGGTTTCATCGGCGCGGATTCACCGTCGATGGTCATGACCACCTCGCCCGACAGCAGCACAAAGGCCTCCTCCCCCAGGATGCGGTGCGGCACGCCGACCGAATCGGCGCCGACCTCCGTCTGCCAGACGCAGAGTTCGGCACTGCCGGTGCCGGGACGGATCAGAGACGTGAACCGAGCGTTGTGCACCTCGTGCACCTGCGCGTCGGTGGAACGGATTACCGGCATTCGAACCTCCATAAAGTCAAGCAAATTGTCTATATGGTCAAGTAGATTGACCATTGTGTCAAGTGCCAGAATGGCTGTCGTGCCCGCGAACGCAGACCTCCCCCTCCTGCTGCTCGCGGCAGCGGCCGAGGTAACCCAGGCGGTGCACGCCGGAGTCGTCGCCGCGGGGTTCACCGATATCCGGCCGACGCACGGCTTCGCCTTCGTGCGCATGGCGCCCGACGGCGCGACGGTCGGAGAGATCGCGGAGCACCTCGGCGTCACCAAACAGGCGGCCAGCCAGCTGGTCGACGAATTGGTCACCAAGGGCTACGCCGACCGCAACCCACACCCGCGCGACGCGCGCGCCCGCCTGATCACCCTCACCGACCGCGGCTGGGCATGCACCCGGGCCGCCGACGCCGCACTGGCCGAATTCACCCAGACCTGGTCGGATACCCTCGGCGCCGCGACCCTCACCCAGGTCAGCAAGGCACTGAGCCGTGTCGTCGTCCCAGGACGGGTCCGCCCGAGCTGGTGAACAGTCACCACCGCCGTAACCAATCGACGCGACCCGACGATTTCATATCGGGTACTCAATTAATCCGAAGAACTGGATTTTCAAAACCTGCGCGGTGTCACGGCGAGCGGCATACTCTCGGATCGAGCGGTGACGCGCCACCGCAGCACCCGGGCCGACGGCTCGGGTAGCGCACTCGTCACGTCATCGTTCGCCCCGATTCCGGAGGGTCAATGTCAGTCCTAGCCACCGTTCCATCCACCGTCGACACTGTCACCCGGCACAAATACGAGCGGTTGCAGTACACCGGCTCGGCCGGCGTCGTCGCCTCGCTCGAGGACGCGCGCCTCGTCGATCGTTGGCGTGCCGATTACCCCAGCTGGGACGGCGAGCACTGGGCATTCGACGCGGGCACCGACAGCCCCGGACGGCTGCGCCCGATCAATGTCGCGGTACGCAACAACTGATCAGGCGGCACCCGCGGCGGCGGCCCGATCGACGATCCGTGGGAACGGGCTCGCCGCCTCCAGTTGGTAAGCCAGGTCGAGCAGGGTCCGCTCGTCGCCACGGCGAGCGGCGAACTGGATCGAGCCGGGCAGACCGCTCGGCAGTAGCCCGTGCGGTAGCGAAATGCCTGGTCCCCCACCGACATTGTTGAGTGGGGTGAAGCCCACGTAGTCGGCGAGTTTGGTGAACAGGGCGTCGAACGGCTGGCCGGGTGCGAGTTCGCCGATGCGCGGCGCGGGGTGGGAAAGCACCGGGGTGAGCATCACGTCGATGTCGGCGAAATGCTTGTCGTAGGCCGCGACACCCCCGCGCAACCGCCACGTCGACGCGACCACACCGAGCGGATTGCGCTTGGCCAGCCCGATCAGACCGGTGGTGAACGGGTCGAGTTTGCGCGGATCGAAGTGCCCGCGGTGCCCCAGCCGGAACGACAGCGCCATCGCCGCGGCCATCACCGCCCAGTACTGCTTGAAGTCCTCGACGAAGCGCGGATCCACGTCGAGGCGCATCTCGACGATCTCGTGGCCGAGACCTTCGAGCACCTTCGCCGCGGATGCCAGGATGACGCCGTTGTCGGCGTGCACCGGTCGGCCGAGAATATCGGCGGTGATCAGACCGATCCGCAACCGTCGCGTACTCGGCCCCTCGACCAGCCCGACCGGCGTCAGGCTGGAGGTCGGGTCGAATCGTTCGACGGCGGCCAAGTAGTGGGCGGTGTCGCGGACCGAGCGGGTGAGCACGCCCTCGGCAACCAGATGCACCGGCAGTTTGCGGGCGCCCGGTTGGTCGAGCAGGCGATTGCGGGTGGTCTTCAAGCCGACGAGACCGTTGGCCGCGGCGGGGATGCGGATAGAGCCGCCACCGTCGTTGGCATGCGCGATCGGCACCACTCCCGCAGCGACGAGCGCCGCCGAGCCGCCCGAGGACGCACCCGCCGAGTACTCCGGATTCCACGGATTGCGGGTCGGCGCACGATGGGTGAACTCGGTACTCGCGGTGAGGCCGAACTCCGGCAGCGTCGACTTACCGAGCACGATCACGCCCGAATGCAGGAACTGCGCTCCGGGACCGCTGGTCACCGTGGCCGGGTGCGGGGTGAACGCGGCCGAGCCGTGGCAACTCGGCAGGCCCGCGATATCGGTGTTGTCCTTGACGAACGCGGGCACGCCCGCGAACACACCCGCGGTTTCCGGGGTCGACGCCGCACGCTCGAAACAGGTCATCTGCACGGCATCCAGACTCGGATCGACCCGCCGAGTCCGGGCGATCGCGGCCTCGATCACCTCAGCCCGACTCACCTCCCCCGCGCGCAACGCCGCGGCGACACCGACCGCGTCATGCGTTCCGAGGGCATCGTCGGTGAATCCGTGTACGGCAGAGCTCATACCCGCAGCGTAATCCGAGCAGGAGGCCCTTTGCCGCGGTAACGAGATTCCCCGGGGGCACCCGTCGACTACACGACCGGAGCCTCGTCCATCGTCGCTCGACTATCGCAATTTAACGATAATGGTTATCATTAGCGTCTTGCTCGAGCTTGGAGGACATGTGGGACACCTGTTGATGGTGGAGAGCTGGGTCGGCTCGATGAGCACCCTGCTCCCGGCGGGAATCAAGAACAGCGGACACGAATTCAGCCTCCTGACCCGAGACCTCGGGCACTATCTGCGAGCCGGGACCCCGGTCCCCCACCCACTACTCGGTGCGGTCAACATCTTCACCGCCGAGACCAACGACGAGTCGACCCTGCTGCCCTACGTGCGAAAACTGCAGGAGGCCTTCGGTTTCGACGGGGTGCTCACCTCGTGCGACTACTACTTGCCGACCGTCGCCGCGATCGCCGCCGATCTGGGGTTGCCGGGTCCGGGCCGTGAAGCGGTGGCCGACGCCTGCGACAAGTACCGGACCAGGCAGATCTGCGGTGCCGCCGGTATCGCGGGCCCCGCCTTCGCCGTCGCGCGAGAGTGGGATGAGATCGTCGGCGCCGCAGCTGAACTCGGCTATCCGCTGGTGGTGAAGCCGGTCGACCTGTGCGGCGGGATGTTCGTCCGCCGGGTCGACAACGACATCGAACTGCGCGCCGCGGTGGACGCTGTCGCCGAATTCCCGGTCAACGCCAGAGGACAACTCCGCTCACCCCACATCCTGCTCGAAGAATGCTTGGACGGGCCGGAATTCAGCGTGGAGACGGTGACCGTCGCGGGGCAGACGACCGTGATCGGGGTGACCGACAAACGGATCACCGGCGCCCCCGCCTTCATCGAGTCGGGTCACATGTTCCCCGCCGCTCTGTCCTGCGCCGACACGACCGCCGTGGCCGACCTGGCAGTCGCGGCGATCACCGCACTCGGTCTCGATGCGACCGTCGCGCACACCGAGATCAAACTCGGCGCGCGGGGCCCCCGCCTGATCGAGGTGAACCCCCGGCCCGCGGGCAATCGCATCACCGAACTGGTGCGACGAGTCACCGGAGTCGACCTCACCGCGGTGCACGCCGACGCTGTCGCGGGCGGAAAGCCCGACGTCACGCCACGAGACACCGGCATCGCCAGCGCCGCCGTCGCCTTCGCTGTGCCCACGCACAGCGGGCTGCTGACCAGGGTGGACGGCGCGCAGAGCTGGGCGGCCGACACCAGAATCGTGGAGCAGAAGCTGGCGGAGCCCGGCACCGAGGTCCGCCCCGCCACCGACAACAACACCTACCTGGGCCATGTCATGGTCGTGGATGAAACACACAGCACCACTGGCGATCTCGCGCAGCGATTGATCGCCGATCTGCGTTTCGAACTCGGGGGCGCGCGATGATCGGGTCCGCCCCTCGCCCCGAATCCGTCGCCGAGCTCACCACCTGGGCACGCATGGGTCGGCTCGGGCCCGAGCCGACCACCCTGCGTGCTTCGACGGCGTTCCGCACCACCTACGGCACCCGGCACGCGGGCCGCACCAGTGGATACCGCAACGAGGTGCTGAGCCTGCGGATCGGCGCTGCGGTGGGCTCGTGCGGGCTCGAACCCGGCACGGCCACCGCCGATCTGGTCGACAGCTGTGTCGCGGCGACCATCGCGGAATTGCTCGCGCATCCGGTGCCCGCGGTCAGGATCGCAGCGCTCGACGCCTATCTGATGCATGCCCGTCCGCACCCGTACGCGGGCGGGGTGGACGGCGCACCGGTGCTGATCGATGGGCCGACCTCGCTGACGAAGTCGCGTCGCCGGGCCGGCGCCGTCGTGGATCTGCTGCCGGCCGGGGTATCCCGGGTACTGGTCGTCGGTGTGGTCGGTTCGCTGCTCGCCGAATTGCGGGCGCGCGCGATCGCGTACCTGCCGTGCGACCTCGCCGGTGGCGTCACCGAATGGGGTGAGCCGGTGTTCGAGTCGGTCGCCCAGGCTCCATCGGACTACGACGCGCTACTCGTCACCGGAATGTCTCTGGGTAACGAGACATTCGATGACTTCCGTGCCGTGGCGAAGCTGCGCGGCCTGCCGCTGGTGCTGTTCGCACAGACCGGCAGCGCGGTGCTGCCCTGGTTCCTCGGCGCGGGCGTGCACGCGGTCTCGGCCGAGCCCTACCCGTTCTTCTCCCTCGACGGCGGGCCGAGCACCATCGTCACCTACCGAGAGCTGTCATGACACCACCACAGCCCGCGCTCCTGCAGCTGATCGGCGGTACACCCGCCGTGCCCATCGCATCCGGAAACCACTGGTACACAGCGAAACTCGAAGCGGCGAGCATCGCGGGCATGAAAGCCCGTGCGGCGGTGTCGATGTTGGGCGCCGCGACGGCGAGAGGCGACCTCGCACCGGGCGCGACGATCATCGAATCCACCAGCGGCACGCTGGGACTCGGGCTCGCACTGGCGTGTAAGGCGCTGGGCCATCCGGTGTTGCTGGTGGTCGACAACGAGCTGGAACCCGATCTCCGCGCGTTGTTCTCGGCCTTCGGGATCCCGCTCGACGTGGTCACCGAACCACACCCGACCGGCGGCTGGCAGCAGGCCAGGCTGGATCGGTTGGCCGAACTACTCGCCGCCACGCCGGGCGCGTACTGGCCCGACCAGTACGACAACCCCGACAACGCGGGCGGCTACCAGGCGATGGGCGAGGAGATCCTCGCCCAGGTCGACGCCGTCGACGTGCTGGTCGCCTCGATCGGTTCCGGTGGGCACTGCGCCGGACTCGCCCGGGTGCTGCGAACGCGATGGCCTCGGCTGCGGGTGATCGGGGTCGACGCCGTCGGTTCCCGGATCTTCGGCCAACCCGACCGGCGCCGACTCATGCGCGGGCTCGGCAGCAGCATCCTGCCCCGCAATGTCGCCTACGCGGACTTCGACGAGGTGCACTGGGTCGACGCCGCCGAAGCGGTCGCGTCGTGTCGTCGGCTCGCGGCGTCGACCGGCATCGCGGGCGGCTGGAGCACCGGCGCCGCCGCGCTGGTCGCGGGCTGGGTGGCCGAGCGCGAACCGGACGCGCGGGTACTGACCGTGTTCCCCGACGGGCCACATCGCTACCTGCGCACCATCTACGACGACGACTGGTGTCGAACCAACGGCCTCTTCCGGCCGCCCACCACCGAACCCACCGCGATCACCACGCCCGACAGCGATGAGGTGGTCGGCTGGGGCCGATGTTCGATCGTCCGTGACCCGGCCGCCGAGGTCAGCGCATGACGCTCACCACCGAGTCGGCTCGCGGCACCTTCCGCGCACTGCCCGGCGCCGTGCGGCTGCTGCTGGTGAATCACCTTGTCGGCCATATCGGTTTCTACCTCCTCGTGCCGTTTCTGGCCGACTACCTGCTCGACGACCTCGCGCTGTCGGCAGCTGTCGTCGGCATCGTGCTCGGGGTGCGCAACCTCAGCCAGCAGGGGCTGTTCCTCGTCGGCGGTTCGGCCGCCGACCGGCTCGGCGCACGCGGCGTCATCATGGTCGGCCTGGCGATCAGGGCGGTCGGCTTCGCGTTGTTCGCCGTCGGCGGTTCGCTGCCGGTGGTGCTGGCGGCCTCGGTGCTCACGGGTTTCGCCGGGGCACTGTTCAATCCGGCGGTCCGCGCGTTCATCGCCAGAGACAGCGGTGCGCACTCGGCGAAGGCGTTCGCGCTGTTCAACGTCTTCGGCAATGCGGGCTCCGCGATCGGACCGGTCCTCGGCACGGTGTTGATCGCCGCGGGGTTCCGGATATCCGCCCTGGTCGCCGCCGCGATCTTCGCGGTACTGGCCGTGGTGCAATGGCTGCTGCTGCCCGCGCGACCGGTGCCCGCGCACGAGGGTGGGGTCGGCGCCGACTTCGCGACGGTGTTCACCGATCGCCGGTTCTGGGCGTTCACCCTCGCGCTGATGCCGATGTTCGCCTTGCAGAGCCAGATCTATTTCCTGTTCACCCTCCAAGCACAGGACAGTGCCGGGCCCGGTCACGGTCCCGCGGCGGTGGCCGCGTTGTTCGTGGTCGAGACGATCGCCGTGGTCGCCCTGCAGGTTCGGGTCACCACGGTGTTGTCGCGCCGACCACAGCGAGGACCCGCGATGGCACTCGGGATGGCGATCATGGGCGCCGCGTTCCTGCTGCCGCCGGCTGCGGCGGGCGTCGTCGCGTTCGAGGGAAACAGTGTGGCGGACACAGTGATCCGAGTCGCGCCCGTGGTGATGGCCGCCGTGCTGCTCGCGATCGGCGTGACCGCGGTCCAGCCCTTCGTCAACGAGGCGATCGGCCGGTTCGCGGGAACTCGGCTGACCGGAACCTATTTCGGCGCGTTCTACCTCGCGTCCGGGCTGTTCACCGTCATGGCCACCTCGGCCACCGGGGCCGTGCTCGACCGCACCGGCGGTCCACTGAGCTGGCCGCCCGCGCTGTTATGCGCCGCGGCCGGTCTGCTCTCGGCGGTCGCTCTGCTGCGACTACACCGGCGAAACCTGCTGCCCGGACCCGAAACGGTCCCGCCGGTACTCACTCCCGCGAAAGGCGCTGATACCGATGACGATTGATCTCGCCATGCCGGGGATCGGCGTCGGCCGCGCCTACGGCAGCTGCGGGGAGCTCCTGCAAGGCGTCACCGAACAGAACCGGCACTTCCTGGTCACGCTGCCTATTCGGCGCGGCACGGTGGCGGTGTTCGAACCCGGAGGCAACGGCATATCCGTAGTGCCAGAGGGTAAATCGAAGGCGCAGCGCCTCGCGAGCGCGATGGTGGCTCGGTCCGGGGTGCTGCGCGGAGGACAGCTCACCCTGCACAGCGAACTGCCCGAAGGCAAAGGACTGGCGAGCTCCACCGCCGATCTCGTCGCCACCGCCCGCGCGGTCGCCGACGCCGAGGGCCGCACCGTGCCCGTCGGCGAACTCGAAGCCGATCTACGCGCCATCGAACCGTCCGACGGCGTGATGTACCAGGGCGCGGTCGCCTACTTCCATCGTGAGGTCCGGTTGCTCGCCCGGCTCGGTCCCCTCCCGGCGCTGACGATCGTCACCGGTGACGAGGGCGGCTCGGTCGACACCGTCGCATTCAACCGGGGCGAACCCAGTTTCACCCTCGCCGACAAACGGGAATTCGACAGGCTGCTCGATGAACTCGGCGCAGCGATCACACACGGTGACGTCGCCGCCATCGGCGAGGTAGCCACTCGCAGCGCCGCGCTGAGCACGATCTCGCGTGCGCGGCCGCATCTGGACGCGACGATCCAGGCGGCGCGCGCGATCGGTGCGGCCGGAGTCGTCGTCGCCCACAGCGGCACGACCACCGGAATCCTGCTCGCCGACAACGATCCACGGCTGCGCCAGCAAGTCCTCGCGGCGCGACAGATCTGCGCCGACTTCGCCTGTTCGGTCACGGTGCACCACTCGTGGCGACCCGGCGCGCAGCGCGTTCCCGCCGTCGACCATGCACACCCGCTGGCCATTCCCCGAACAGAGAGCACGCCGCGATGATCACCGTCGACCGGATCCAGTTCACCTACGACGGCCGAATCACCCTCGACGACATCAGCTTCAGAGCCGATCCCGGCAGCACGCTCGGGTTGATCGGGCCCAACGGATCGGGCAAGTCCACGCTGTTGCGGCTGATGTATCGGGCACTTCGCCCGGCGGGCGGCTCCGTCGTGATCGACTCGACGCCGGTGCGACAGCTGCGCGGGCGCGAACTCGCGAGCCGCCTCGCCGTCGTCGCGCAGGAAGCTCCGCCGGACACGCCGATCACCGTGGCCGAGACAGTGCTGCTCGGCAGATCACCGTGGGTCGGTGCGTTCCAAGGGTATTCGCGGGCCGACCGGATCGCCGCCGCGGCCGCGCTGGAACACGTCGGAGCGCGGGCGCTGGCCGAGCGCCGTTTCGCGGAACTTTCCGGCGGCGAACGTCAGCGCGTCCTGATCGCCAGAGCACTGGCCCAGCAGGCCGACCACCTGCTCCTCGACGAACCGACCAACCACCTCGACATCCGCTACCAACACGAATTGCTCACCCTGGTGCGCAGTCTGACCACGACCACCACCGTCGTGGTGCTGCACGAATTGAACCTGGCCGCCCGCTACTGCGACCATCTCGTCCTGCTCGACCAGGGTCGTATCGCCGCCGCCGGAACCGTCACCGAGGTCCTGACCCCGCAGGTCCTCGAACCCGTCTACCAGATTCCGGTCCGCCGAACCTCCGCCTTCGGCGCCGTCCAACTGCTCTTCGGCCCGGCGACCGGTGAGGAAACCGACCGTGGGCCCGAGCACGACCTCCCCGCCCTGAGCGCCGGTTCCCCCACGGCCGATACGAGAGAGGCGGCCACGCGATGACCGCGACGACCCTGGTGGCCGACCCAGCGATCGACGACCTCGACCACGCCCGTCACCGGGGTCGAACATTGCTGCTGACCACGGGACTGACCGTCGCGTTGGCCCTCACCCTGGTGGTCGCGGCCGGGCTCGGGCCGGTCGCGGTCCCGCCGGGCACGGTGGCGCGGATCATCGGCCACCACGCCTTCGGTCACCCGGTGACCGTCGATTGGAGCGCCGCACAGGACTCCATCGTCTGGCTGGTGCGGGTGCCACGCGTACTGCTCGGCGCGCTCGTCGGCGCCGCACTGGCGATCACCGGCGCGGTCCTGCAGACCATCGTGCGCAATGTGCTCGCCGACCCCCACATCCTCGGCGTCACCTCCGGCGCGTCCACCGGCGCCGCCGTGTACCTGCTGTTCGGGGTCGCCGCGGCGACCACTGCGACCGCGCTGGCGGCGAGCGCGTTCGCCGGCGCACTGATCGCCACCGCGCTGTTGTTCGTGATCTCGCGGATCAACGGGCAGCTCACCTCGCTGCGGCTGTTGCTCGGCGGGGTCACCATCGGCTACATCTTCTCGGCCGCCACCAGCTTCCTGATCTTCGCGTCCGACCGGCCCGAAGGCGCACGCACCGTGCTGTTCTGGCTGCTCGGGTCGCTCGCGCCCGCCGCCTGGTCCTCGGTGGCCACGACCATGGCCGTCGTCGCGGTGTCGCTGCTCGCGGTGCTGCTGATGGCGCCCCGCCTCGACGCATTGGCCGCAGGCGATGACACCGCGCGCACGCTCGGCATCACACCGAACCGCATTCGGCTGTGGGCGCTGCTGATCGTGGCGCTCGCGGTCGGCGCGGTGGTCGCCGTCGCGGGAGCGATCGGTTTCGTCGGGCTGATCGTGCCGCATGTGGCCCGACTGTGCACCGGCGGAACACACCGGCACCTGTTGGTGGTCAGCGCGCTGATCGGGGCGCTGTTCCTGGTCGTGGCCGACGTGGCGGCACGCACCGTCTTCGCGCCGCGCGAACTGCCCATCGGCATCGTCACCGCCGCCGTCGGCGCACCACTGCTCCTCGTCCTGATCCGCCGCTTCCGGGCCACCGGAGCGTCCTGACTACCGGACGTCCTGAATACCGCACGTCACCAGTCGGTTCCGGTCATCGGGACCGGCGAATCCCTCCCCATCAGATTAGGACCATCGATCACCGTGTTCACCCGTGTCATCTCCGCGCGCCGTTCCGCGATCCCCGTACTCGCCCTTCTCACCAGTGCGATCGTTACCGGCTGCGGCACACCGGCTCCCGCCACCACGTCAGCCGAAAGCGGCTTTCCCCTCACGATCTCGAGCTGCGGTCGCGACGTCACCTTCACCTCACCACCACAGCGCGTCGTCACGGTCGGCTCCATCGCCGCACCGCTGATCGCGGCGGCGGGCGCCGCCGACCGCATCGTCACCCGCACCTTCGAAGCCGCGGCGTTCCCCGGACAATACGGCGACGCGCTGAAGAACATCGAAATCACCGCGCCCACAGCTGAACTCGCCCGCGAGGAGATCATCAGCCGATCCCCCGACCTCGTCGTGAGCGTCGAAGGGCTCTCGGTGACCCCCGACGACCTCGCCCAGGTGAACATCCCGCTGATCGTCACCCGTGGCTACTGCCGCGACGCGGCAGGCACCTTCGAGGACGTCTTCGCCGACATCACCCTCTACGGAAAGCTCTTCGGCACCGCGAACGCAGCCGACGCCGAGGTCACCACGCTGAAGAAGCGGGTACAGGCCGTGACCGAACGACACAGCGGGGCAACGACTCCCCGCCCCGCCGCGGCACTGATCCTGTCGCGCGACGGCGCCCAGCTCAAGGCCTACGGCGCCAAGAGCACCGTCCACGAACAGATGGAGATCCTCGGTCTCGGCAATGTCTACGGCCAGATCGACAAGCGCAACTTCGAGGCCAACACCGAAACCCTCATCGCCGCGGACCCCGAGGTGATCATTCTGCTCACCCAGGGCGACCAGACACCCGACTCGGTACGCACCGCCCTGCGCCAACGCCCCGAACTCGCCGGGCTGCGCGCGATCCGCGAGAACCGGATCATCGTGGCGCCCTTCGGCTACACCGGACCGGGGCCGGTCGCCGTCGAGGGGCTGGAAGTACTCGACCGTGAACTGGCGCAGCTGCGATGACCACCACCACCGGCTGTGGGTGGCCGAGCACGAGGGCCTGATCGTCGACACCACCGCGATCCGGGCGCAGGGACCCGCCCATCGGCCGCATCCGGCCGAGCTCGCGCGCCGCTGGACGCACGGGGCCCGCACGACAGTTTCCAGACGGTGCACCTGGAGATTCCGCTGGAGCGCGGCGGCGAACAGCCGCACTGACAGGTCGCTGCTGGCGCGGTGACGGCATACACGGCACTATCGAACTCGTGGAACACCAACGAATCGCCCGACCTTCGGGTGCTGTGTCGTGACCGCGCTGGCTCCCGGCGAGAACCGGCCCGCGCCCGGTGATCAGTTGACCATCACCGTGGCGAGTTCGGCGTCGGTCGATGTGTCGGCGCTACTGGTGAACAGCGCCGGCAAAGTTCGTTCCGACGCCGACTTCGTCTTCTTCAATCAGCCCACCGGACCGGGCGTGGTGTACCGGCACGGTAATGGTGGGCCCGACGTGGTGGGCGTGCAGACCTCGGCGTTGCCCGCCGAGGTGGACAAGGTGGTGGTCACCGCGAGTCTCGACGGTCGCGGGCCCGCGACTTTCGCCTCGGTCGGCGCCCTGACCGCCACCATCGAATCCGGCTCCACCGCACTGACCTTCCCGATTTCGGGGCTCACCACCGAGAGCGGTGTGGTGTGCGTGGAGATCTACCGGCGCAACGAGGCATGGAAGGTTCGGGCGATCGGGCAGGGCTATGACGACGGATTGGCCGGGATCGCTTCGGCTTTCGGCGTGAATCTCGACGACGAGCCCGAAGTTCCCGCCGCGCAGAGTGCTCCGGTACCCCCGAGTCAGCCGCCCGCGTATCCGGCCACTCCCCCGCCGACCTACCCCGGTCACGGCGCTCCGGGCCAACCGGGCCAGTTCGCCCCGCCACCCGCGCAACAGCAGCAACCCTCGTTCTCTTCTCAGCAAGGAGCCCAGCCCGTGCACAGCGATCTGTTCGACCCCTCGCATGCCGAGGTCAACGGCCTCGGTATCCAGAAGCAGGGCGGCAAGATGGTGAAGGTCGGCATGAACGGGGAGGTGATGGCGCGGTCCGGATCGATGGTGGCCTACCAGGGTGACCTGAAATTCGAAGCGCTCGGCTCCGGCGGCATCGGCCGCGCCATCCGTCAGCACCTCACCGGCGAAGGCGTGCCGCTGATGAAGGTGAGCGGCCGAGGCGATCTGTTCCTCGCCAACAGCGCCGCCGACGTGCACATCATCGACCTCGACGGCACCGACGGCCTCACCATCAACGGCGCCAACGTGCTCGCCTTCGACTCCACGCTGCGCTACGACATCGGCCGTGTCCAGGGCGCCGCGGGCTACGCCTCCAACGCGGGCCTGTTCAACTGCGTCTTCACCGGGCGCGGCCGCATCGCCATCACCACCCACGGCAGCCCCGTCGTCCTCACCGTCGACCAGGCCACCTACGCCGACCCCAACGCCGCCGTGGCGTGGTCGTCCAGCCTGCAAACCGGCATCAAGCGCAACGACTCCTTCGGCCTCGGCCGTCTGATGGGCCGCAGCACCGGCGAGGCGAGCACCCTGGCCTTCTCCGGCCGCGGCTTCGTCATCGTCCAACCCTCCGAACTGCCTCCGGGCGGCCTCATCGGCGGCACCGGCGGCGGCCAGCAGGCAGGCACCGGCGGCAGCATCTTCGGCTGACCCCGAACACAGCAAAAGGCCGATATCCGCTCACTCACGGGTATCGGCCTTTTGTGTGTCTGCTAGTTCGCGCGCTCCTTGCGGGCCTGGCGGCGGGCTTCACGCATGTCGTTGAGTTCCTGTTCCAGGCTCTCCGCGATCCGGAATTGGCCGGTGTCGTAGATGCTGGTCGGCTCGATCGCCTCGTAGCCGAAATTGGCTTCGGCGAACGCTTTTTCGACGCGGGCCTCGATATCGGAGATCGCGCTCTTGCGGGCGGCGGGGACCGAGTCGGTGGCCGGCTCCGGCTTGACCGGCTCCTTGGGGGGCTCCGGTGCCACGACGGGCGCGGGGGCCTGGGCGGATTTCTTGGCGGTGGCTTTGTCGGCCGAGGACGGTTTGCCGATGCCGAAGCGCTTGCGCTTCTCCGGCGGGCGGCCGTTGCCGTTGGTGATCGGCTCGGTGGGCGTCCACGCGGGTTCGCGGGTGACAGGGGTGGTGGCGGCCGGTTCAGCGGCGGCGATCGCTTCCGCGCGAGCCATGCCCGTCATCGGCGGGGTGTAGGTGAGGCGGATACCTTCGGTGGCCTGGCGGCCGAGGATGTTGTCGGCCGGGTCGGGCAGGTCCCTGACCTGGCTGGTCGCGCGAGTGATGGCCAAGCCGTAGCGGGCGCTGACCGCGTCGTGGATCAGTAGCGCGACACCGATCATCACCGGCGCGACCGCGTGCACGGCAACGTCGTACCACCGCCCGTCACGCACGTAGGGATAGGTGTTGAGGGTGACGGTGAGGCCGAGCAGCGCAAGCTCGGCGAGGGCGACCTGGCGCCGGTTATCGATCACGCCCCACTCGGCGACCTTGTTCGTGCCGACCATGATGATGATCAGACACACGCTGATCATCGCCTCGAGCAGATAGCTGAACCAGAACAGCGGATCACTCGGCCCACCGGGCGCGATGTTCTGCTGCACGTTCACCGCCGACCACAGCATGCCCGCGCCCACCACGCCGGCCAATGCCTTCAGCGACCACGACCGGTGCCGGTACAGCGAGGCGAGCTTCGCGTGTGGGCTCGATTCGCGACGCTGGGACGCCATCGCCTTCCTGGCGAGCAGCAGATCTCGCATGTCGGCCTTCTCGATCGCTTCGGTGGTCTGTCGGCTGCGGTCCGATGCGGACGCCATCGCCTGGGTGTGCTTCCAGCGCTGCTCGCGATCCTGTTCACGGATGCGTTCGGCGAGTTCACGTTCGGCGCGCAGCTCGTCTTCGGAGAGCGCGTCGGTGAGGGCCGGATCGAATTGGTAGGCGAGGCGACCCCGGGCGCGTTCGACTCGCTGGGCGAGCTGGCTGACGTCGTCCTCGAGACCGGACTCGATCGTCATGCCAGACCACCGCCCCGGGCGCGCGAAGGCAGGCAGGTGACCACAGGTGTGAACGGCACAGGCCATTCTTAGTCGATATACCCTCGAGCGCGAAACCGATGCTCCCACACGGCTCCCCGTACACGGCGCGCCGCGCGCGACACGCCCAACAATTTCGGCCGGTGACCGGATCTGCGAAGATAATCCCCCGCCGCCGACGGAGCCGGAGTTTCCAGCGGTTCGGTGCCCGACCGTTGCCGAACACCGCGCGCCGACAACCCGACCCGACCGGATCAGCGCCCCGTGAGCCGTCGCGGCCACGCGTGCTCGGAGGCGTCGACCGTCCGGGTGAAACTCCATTTCCCCGGGTGTCGCGAACCACAGGCACCTAGGGTTGAGCCGGGGTGCCGGGGGGACGTGCACGCCCGTGAGATCGACTCCGGAGAAGCGAATTGACCCAGCACACAAGCGAACTCGACCGAGCGATCGCCGAACGGCTCGAACCGTGGACCGCACGGCTCGGCGCCGACCGCAAGGCCTACTTCCATCACGTGCTTCGGGTACTCCGCTCGGCCGACCTGTTGTTCGCCCGCAGCGGCGAGCCGGGGCCGCCGCCGAGCGCGCGCGAGGAGTTCCGCACCGCGGCGACCTTCCACGACCTCGGCATCTGGGCGGCTGCCACGTTCGACTATCTCGAACCGTCGTGCGCCCTGGCGGGCGACTGGCTGATCGCGCACAACCGTGAGGACATCGCCGAGCTCGTCGCCGAGATGATCCGCGACCACCATCGGGTGCGCTCGGCGGGCAACGCCACCGACCCGGTCGAGCTGTTCCGGCGGGCCGATCTGATCGACGTGACGTTCGGCGCGCGCCGCTACGGCCTGCCCTACGCGGCCTACTCCGCGCTGATGCGGCGCTACCCCGACAGCGGGTTCCACTTCAAGCTGGTGGAGCTCACGGTACGGCGCGCGCTCATCCATCCCCTCTCACCGCTGCCCATGATCCGCTGGTGAGAGGCCATTTCGGCGCTACTATTGTCACTACGCCAATACTGCGGCACACTGGTGTCCGTAACCACCGGTCACGCCTGGACCGGTGGTGTGCCGAGCCGAACAAGGAGACTCGATGGCCGCCAATCGGTCCAGCTGGATGAACGAGGACCTGGACGCCCTGCGTGACATGACCCGTGCGTTCATGGCCAAGGAACTGGTCCCCAATATCGACAAGTACCGCGAGCAGCACCACGTCGACCGCGACCTGTGGAACAAGGCAGGCGAAGTGGGCCTGCTGTGCATCTCGATCCCGGAGGAGTACGGCGGCGGTGGCGGCACCTTCGCGCACGAGGCCGTGCTCATGGAGGAGCAGGCCCGCGCGGTCGACACCTCGTGGGGCATCAGCCTGCACAACGGCATCGTGGCCCACTACGTGCTCGCCTACGGCACCGAGGAGCAGAAGAAGCACTGGCTGCCGAAGATGGCCAGCGGTGAGGTCGTCGGCGCCATCGCGATGACCGAACCCGGCACCGGATCCGACCTGCAGGCGGTCAAGGCCAAAGCGATCCGCGACGGCGACGAGTACGTCATCAACGGCTCCAAGACCTTCATCACCAACGGCGCGCAGGCCGACCTGATCATCCTGGTCGCCAAGACCGACCCCACCCAGGGCGCGTCCGGCGTCTCGCTGGTGCTGGTCGAGGCCGACCGCGAGGGTTTCCGTCGCGGCCGCGTGCTCGACAAGATCGGCCAGAAGGGCCAGGACACCTCCGAGCTGTTCTTCGAGGACGTGCGCGTCCCGGTCACCAACCTGCTCGGCACCCAGGAGGGTCAGGGCTTCATCCAGCTGATGCAGCAGTTGCCCCAGGAGCGCCTGATCGTGTCGATGGGCGCGGTCGCGGGCATGGAGGTCGCCCTCGATCACACGCTGCGCTACACCAAGGAGCGCGAGGCGTTCGGCCGTGCGGTGTTCGGATTCCAGAACACCAAGTTCAAGCTGGCCGAGGTCGCCACCGAGGCGCGGATCGCGCGCGTGTTCATCGACGACTGCGTCGAGAAGCACCTGCGCGGCGAGCTCGACATCCCCACCGTCGCCATGGCCAAGTGGTGGACCACCGACAAGGCAATGCAGATCGCCGACACCTGTCTGCAGCTGTTCGGTGGCTACGGCTACATGAACGAGTACCCGATCGCACGCATGTGGGTCGACAACCGTGTCCAGCTCATCTACGCGGGCACCAACGAGATCATGAAGGAAATCATCGCCCGGAGCCTGTGATACGCCGGCTCGGCAGATGATCTCGACCGGCCGCGAACAGTTGTTCGCGGCCGGTTTTCGCTGTTGAGGGGTCATTTCGTGACCTATCCGTCGTCCCCGCCGAGACGAATGTCCTTCGACAAGCGGTACAGATCAGACGACGAGGACGGTGCGGCAACAGTGGACACGGACGGCAGCGGTTCGACGGGACGACCCGGACCGGAACCGGTACTGCCGGACCGAACACAGATGATGCAGGCGGTCTGCGGGGTCGCCGGTGACGGTGATCCGGTCCTAGCCGCCGCACACGAACTCGCCACCCTGCACGAACGCCGCGAACAACAGATACCCGGTGATACCAGCGACATCGATTGGACGCGTGCGCGTCTGGTCTGCGAGATCGACCGCTGGGTCGTCCTGCGCTCCCCCACCCCGGCGACGTCGGCGCCGATGCACACCGAGAGCATCGGCGCCGTCGTCGACCGCATGGCCCATTTCGCCGCGCTCACCTACCGCGCGCTGGCTTGCGGCGCCGAAGCCGAACTGCACGCCGCGCAGCTACGCCTGCACGAATTGGCCTGCGGCTACGACGATCTCATCGCCGAGGTGGCCAGCGGCGCTCGGCGGCTGCCCGACGGACTCGACGGCGACACCCCGGAAAGCGGTGAGGCACAACCGAGCCGGAACGAGCCACGATCCGAGTAGCAGTCGGTGCGCATCACTTCACGGTCGCTACCTGGGCGGTCAACGGCCACATCGCCGTCCACACGTGTTCAGTCGGGCACCGTACCGTCAGCGTCAGACGGCGAACGGAGCCCGGCATGCTCGATCCGCGACTACACACCGCATGGTTGGTCAACGCGGCCTCGGGCGCCGCGGCGGCGACGGTTCGGGCGCCGATGGCCCGGCCGTATTCGCTGACCGGCGTGCGTGATCGGCTCGTGGTCACCGATCTCGAGGTCGTGACAGTTACCCACGACACGGCGATCCTCACCTGGTCCACTCATCGACGCGACCGTGCGGGACAGCTTCGCCCGGCAGCGGCCGACACCGAGGTGCGACTCGCCCCCGCCGACAGCTCGGCCACCGCTGTCACCCGATACCTCGACAGCCGTCGTACCGCACACCACTATGCCGAGGTGCGCGGGCTCGAGCCCGGCCGCCGCTATCGCTTCATGGCCTGCTCGGACGGCGAAACCGCGGTACCCGGCCGCACCTGGGTGACCCGACGCCCCGGAACCCCCGAGGTCACCGGCGTTTTCCTGACAGCACCGCCGCCGCAGGGGCGACTGCTGCGCACGATCGCGCTCGCCAACGACCTGCACTGGGGCGAGGATCGCAGCGGCTTGATCGTCGCAGGGCTGCCGCCGGGGCTGCGACATGACGACGGCCACTACCCGCAGGTGATGACCGAGGCGCTGTTGCACGACATCCGCCGACCCGAGCGCGCTGTCGACCACCTCGTCGTCGCGGGCGACCTCACCGATAGCGGCACCGCCGAACAATCCGCGGGCATCGGTGCGCGCCTGGACGACTGGGGCTCGGCGGGCCGCGATCACTTCGTCTGCCGCGGCAATCACGACGTTCCACACGGCGCGAACGATCACTGGGGCAGCGTCTTTCAGCCTTTCGGGCAGCTCGCCTGTCATGAACTCGGCGGCCTGCGCCTGATCGCCCTCGACACCACACGTAAACGAGGTTCCGGCGGGACGATCGATAGCGATCAACTCGCCCAGCTGCGCACGACACTCGCCGCCGACCCCGACCGACCGACGCTGATCTTCGGACACCACCCGGCAACGCGCTATGCGGCGCTGAGCAATCCCGGCGGCCCCGGTTTCGTTCTCGATCGCGCGAGCGCGGCCGCACTCCAAGCGTGCTACCGAACCAGCCCCGGCGTCTTTCTGCACCACAGCGGCCACACCCACCGAAATCGCCGCACCCGCCCCGATTCCGGCCGTGTCGAGTACCTCGAGGTAGCGGCCGTGAAGGAATACCCCGGCGGCTATGCCCTCCTGCGCATCTACGAACGTGGCTACACCGTCCACTTCCACCGCATCGCCGCCGCGGCCGCACTGGCTTGGACCAGCAAGACCCGAAAGCAGTACTTCGGCCTGCACCCCGACCATGCCCTCGGCAGCCTTCCCGACCGCAATCACCGCGCACCCCATAACTTCTCCGGAGTCACCGCCCTGCGCTGAGGCGACCGCGAGCCCCGACTCGGCACCGTCAGAACATTCGTACTGCGACCAATCGCCAACTGTCCTTGGAAGATTCGATGCGACCCGCGATGGCCAATGTCCGAGGGCCGCGTTGGTACGAAGCGAAGACTTCGGCGGCATCGCCGCCCACCGGGGTCAGGTGGAAGCGAGTCAAGGTGGCGGTCCCGAGGTTTCGGTCGGGAACCGAATCCTGCGCGAGCATCGTGTTGATGGCCGCCAGCGCCTTCGCCTCGGTGAACGCGCGCAGATGCGTGGACGATCTGCGCCGATCGACGACCTCGAGCAGTAGCCGCAAGACCTGCTCGGTGAATCGCTTCGCACTCGTGGACGGTCCGGCGGCGGGCGGCGCGCCCTGCGGGCACGATGCCCGCACTGCCCTGCGGATTCCGGCCGGTGTGCCACCTGCCGCCCTGCGCCGAACCGATCCCCTGAGCGGTGGGGGCCCGACAATATTCTCAGCCGCTGACCGATGTACCACGGCCCCGCCCTCCAGTTGCGGCTCGCAGTGCGGCGCGGGCGACAACAACACTCCATCCGTCGACATACTCGTCCCCTTCGAGTTCACCCACCCACTCCCCAGCGGTGGCGCACAGCATTACACGGGGGTACGACATGTGTTCGCGAAATCGGTGCAGGTCACCTCACGTTGTCCGGCCCGCCCTCAGAAGAGCGTCATCGGTTCATCGGGCTCGGGGACGGGCTGCGCGGGCAACTCGGGGACGATCGCGCGGACCTCGTCGTGGAAGCGGCGGGCCAATCCGCGGGCGGCGGCGTTGTCGGGAGTGTGCACGAAGACCGTGGGCGAGCGACCTTCGCGCAGCCATCCGGCGACGGTCTCGATCCACGGCTGCCAGCCCGCCACGGTGCGTTCGGCGTCGGCGCGGCCGTGGTATCGCACGATCGGGTACTCGGTCAACGCCCGCATCCGGCGCGGCACCCGAGGCTTCTTCGCCCTCGCCTCGTATTCCGACGGGTCGCCGGGTGGACCGTCGAATAGGACCGTCGTATCGAACGGCACCCATTCGGCCCCGATCCGCCCGAGCACCCGTTCCAGCTGTACCGCCGCCCGTTCGTCGTCGAAGAACGCCGGATGACGCACCTCCACAGCGCACCGCAGCCCACCGGGCAGCTCCCGCTGGAAGCGGGCGAGCGCGCCCAGATCGGTCGGCCCGAACGACGCGGGCAACTGGATCCACAGGGCGTGTACCCGTGGCCCGAGCGGCGCCATCACGTCGAGAAACGCGCTGAGTTCGGCACCGGCGTCGACGAGCCTGCGCTCGTGCGTCACCGCCCTCGGCGGTTTGAGCACGAACCGGAAATCAGGTGCGGTCTGCCCGGCCCACGACTCGACGGTGGACGCGGACGGCGTCGCGTAGAACGTGGTGTTGCCCTCGACCGCACCGCAGTGCCCGGCGTAAGCGCGCAGCCGCTCCCCCGACGCCGGCATCCGCTGCTGCCACTGGGGATGGGTCCACATCGCACACCCCATCCGCAGCTCACGCACAGGCCGACGGTAATACAGCGACCGGCCGCCCTTAAAATGAGACCGGTTGCCACCATTTCGCCCATGCACGGGTGGCGGGACCGGAAAGGGCCTGTGATGGCGATTCTCACCACCGAGCGGCCCAGTGCTGTCTCCGTCAGCCGCGCCTGGCTCGGCGTGTCCGCCGCCATGGTGGCGATCGCGTGGGGCGGCAACGAGTTCACACCGCTGCTGGTGATGTACAAGGCCCACGGTCTCGCGCTGACCGCCGTCGACCTGCTGCTGTTCTACTACGTCCTCGGTATCGTGCCCGCCCTGCTCATCGGCGGCCCGCTCTCGGACAGGTTCGGCCGCCGCCCGCTGATGCTGCCCGCACCGCTGATCGCCGCGGCCGGTTCGCTGCTGCTCGCGGTGGGCGCGGCCTCGGTGCCGATGCTGGCCGCCGGGCGGATGCTGTGCGGTGTCGCGCTCGGACTGGCGATGGCGGTCGGTGGCAGCTGGCTCAAGGAACTGTCGCAACCGCCGTTCGCCGCGGCCGCCACGGGCAAAGGGGCCCGTCGATCCGCGATGAGCCTGACCGCAGGCTTCGCCCTCGGCGCGGGTGTGGCGGGAACCCTCGCGCAGTGGGGTCCGCTGCCGGATTCGACCGCCTATCTCGTCAACGCGGCGCTCTGCGTCGCGACCGCGTTCTGGGTGGCTCGAACACCGGAAACCGTGACCCGCCGAGCGAGCCCGGGCAGGCTGCGCGACGACCTGAAGATCCCCGCCGCCGGGCACCGACGATTCCTGCGGGTGGCGGTGCCGATCGCACTGTGGTTGTTCACCGCCAACGCCACGGCCTACGCCGTCCTGCCGACCCTGATGTTGCCACGCGTGCAGCAGGCCCCGATCGCCTTCTCCGCCCTGGTCACCATGGTGACGCTCGGCTGCGGATTCACCATCCAATCGGCGGCGCGACGCATCGACCGCCCCGGCACCGCACGCGCGGGAGTGATCGCGCTGGTGCTGCTCACCACCGGCATGGTCCTGGCCGCGTGGACCGCGGCCACCCTGAGCATCTGGGTGACGCTACTGACCGCCGTCGTGCTCGGCAGCGGCTACGGCATCGGCCTCGTCGCCGGCCTGCAACAGATCGAACGCATCGCGGGCCCCGGCGATCTGGCCGGCCTGAACGCCGTCTTCTACTCGGTGAGCTACCTCGGCTTCGGCGTGCCCGCGGTCCTGTCGGCCCTGCACAGCAGTCTCGGTTTCGGCTACCCGGCCATGTACCTGGTCACCGCCGCGATCGCCGCGTGTTGCCTCGCGCTCGTGGCCGCGAATTACCGCGAACGGACCTGAGCGACAACCCTTCCGCCTTCGCGGCGCGTTACGGTGGATCGAGTGAGCGCCGACCCTGTTGAAACCCTCCGCCGCTGGCAGGATTCCGGCGCGATCTGGCGGGTCGTCGGGCGCGGACCGGACGCGGTGACCATCGCCCTCTACGAATGCACCGGTGGCCAGGAAGTAGACCGCTTCACCTCCACCGATCCTGCCCTGCTCCGGTTTCTCGGCGAACGCGCCACCAGCGAGGACTGACCCGCCCGTGGTGAACGGAGTTACGCTGGTTGGCGCTATCGCTTCACGCCCGCCGGCCGCACACGGCCGGGTCGCCCGGTGAGGAGAGACCGGGGTCGAGGTCAGCTGCAGAGCTGAGCGGCACCGAGCACAGGAGAGCGTATGTCAGGACGACGTTTTCGAGCAGGCCTCGCCGCCGCGCTCATGGTGCTGGTCGCGGGCTGCGGTAGCTCGCCCACCGACTCCGGGCCCGAATCCACCGCCCCACCGGCAGCGGCGATCTCGGTCGCACCGGTCGACGGCGCGACCGAGTTCGATCCGCTCGCTCCGGTCCGGGTCAGCACCAGCGACGGGCAACTCACCGCGGTGACGATGACCAACGAGCAGGGCGGCACGGTCGAGGGCATCCTCACCCCCGACCAGTCGGCCTGGAAGCCGTCGGAACCACTCGGCTACGGCCACACCTACACGGTCACGGCCGAGGCGGTCACCGTCACCGGTCGGGTCGGGCCGATCACCTCGTCGTTCACCACCCTGGCGCCCAACAACCAGACCAAGGTCTATTTCCGAACCACCGGCGGTACGGAACTCTCCCCATCGACCACCTTCGGCGTCGGCACCGTCGTCGTCGCACACTTCGACGAAGACGTGCCGGATCGCGCGACGGCAGAGAAGTACCTGTCGGTCACCACCGACCCGCCCGTCACCGGCTCCTGGTACTGGCTCGACAACCGCAACGCCCATTGGCGCCCCGCGAACTACTACGCGCCGGGTACGAAAGTCACACTCGCCGCCGACATCTACGGCAAAGACCTCGGTGGCGGCCTCTACGGCCAGGAAGACACCAGGACCAGCTTCACCATCGGCCCCTCGCACGTCTCGATCGTCGACGACAACGACAAGCAGGTACAGGTGTACGAGAACGGCACACTCATCAAGACGATGCCCACCTCACTGGGCATGGGCGGCAGCCAGACCGTCGCGGGCAAGACCATCACCTTCTGGACCCAGCCGGGGGTGTACACCGTGATGGACAAGGCGAACCCGGTGATCATGGATTCCTCCACCTACGGCCTGCCGGTGAACTCCCGGCTCGGCTACAAGGAATCCATCGGCTGGGCGACCAGGATCAGCACCGACGGCATCTATCTGCACCAACTCGACGACACAATCTGGGCGCAGGGCAACACCAACGTCTCACATGGCTGTCTCAATCTCAGCGGCGAGAACGCGCGTTGGTTCTACGATTTCTCCCAACCCGGCGACGTGGTCGACATCAGGAATACCGGCGGCGCGCCGCTCGAGGTGTGGCAGAACGGCGACTGGAGTGTGCCGTGGGAACAGTGGCAGGCAGGTAGCGCACTGCGGTGAACGGGGACAACGAATTTCCGGTGGGGGCGCCCCGGGAAACGACAGGGCGGGGACCACAGCGCGTCGGCAGGCGCATCGCCGACCACCGCGCGCCCCGTCGTGGACGCGCCCGCCGCGCCGGATTGATCATGGCCAGGATGCTCGTGGCGACGACCGCGCTGGCTGTGCTCGCGGGCACCGGCCTTGCCTGGTCGGCCAAGCAGGACTTCGATTCCGGCTTCACCCACTCCACCGCGATCGGTGATGATGCTCCGCGTTCCGGCGGCGGCGCCGTCAACATCCTGCTGATCGGCTTGGACACCCGCAAAGACCTCAACGGCAACGACCTGCCGAAAGAGATTCTCGACCAGCTGCACGCCGGTGACGGTACCGAGGGCGGCTACAACGCGAATTCGCTGATCCTGCTCCACATTCCGGCCGACGTGAGCAAGGTCGTTGCCTTCTCGATCCCGCGCGACGACTACGTACCGGTGACCGGTATCCCCGGGTACCAGCAGCTCAAGATCAAAGAGGCGTACGGCCTGAAAAAGGCCGCGGTACAAGCGAAGTTGATCGAACAGGGCGAGAAGGATCCGGTGGTGCTGGAGCGCCGCGGCCGCGAGGCCGGACGCGCGTCCATCGTCACCACTGTCCGCAATCTCGTCGGCGTGCCGATCGACCGCTTCGCCGAGATCTCCCTCGCGGGCTTCTACGACCTGGCCACCGCGATCGACGGCGTCGACGTCTGCCTCAACCACGCCGTCGACGACAGCGAGTTCTCCGGTGCGGTCTTCCCCGCGGGCAGGCAGCATCTCAACGGTTCGCAGGCCCTCGCGTTCGTTCGCCAACGCCACGGCCTGCTCAACGGCGACCTCGATCGCACCCACCGCCAGCAGGCGTTTCTCACCTCGGTCGCCAAGTCGCTCAAAGACTCTGGAACGCTCACCAACCTGAGCAAGCTCTCGGCGCTGATGGATGTGGCGCACCGCGATGTGGTGCTCTCCGACGGCTGGAACCTGTTCGACTTCGCCCGCGACCTCGGCGCCGCCGGGTCGGTGCCGGTGGAGTTCCGCACGCTGCCGGTGCTGCGCTACGACGTGATCGACGGTCAGGACGTGAACATCGTCGACCCAGCCGCGATCAAACGGGAGGTCCGGGCTGCTTTCGGCCAGGAAGTACCGAAAACCTCTACCGCGGCCCCGATTCCGACGAGCGTGGTGGATGTGCACAATGTGGGCTCGGCGAACGGTCAGGCCGCCGTGCTCTCGGCCGCGCTGACGACCCGCGGCTACGGTGCGGGCGTGATCGGCAACGGTGACTCGAGCGACGATCAGTATTCGACCGTCACCTACGGCCTCGGTGCCGAAGACGACGCTCGCGCGCTGGCGGAACTCCTCGGTGGACTACCGGTTTCGGCGTCGCCGTCGGTGGAGGACGGGCGGGTTCGGGTCGCACTCGGGGCCGACTTCACCCTGCCCACCGAGCTGAGCCCGACCACATCGACGACTACACCCCCGACCACCACCACGGCGTCCGGATCGACGCCACTGCCCGACGCGGGGAAACCGCTGTCCACCAATATCGACAGCACCATCCCCTGCGTCAACTGAGCTGCCCGGTGACACGTTCGGCCACCGGAATATCCAGTGGCCGAACGGTCCTCACTCCTCCGGAGCGTCCGGATATGCCTGCTGTCGGTACCCACCGCGCAGCGTGCCGTCCAGATACGCCGCCTTGCAGGCCCGTCGGGCGATCTTGCCGCTCGACGTCCGCGGAATCGACCCCGCGGGCACCAGCAACAGATCCCGCACCATCACCCCGTGCCTGCGCGCGATGGCCGCACGCACCGTATCCGTGATCGGCCCCGGCTCGAGTTTCGCCGCGCCCGTACCTCTTTCGGCGACGATCACCAATTGCTCCGCCGCCGGATCGGACACGGTCCCGGCCTCGAGCACCGGCGCGGGCAGTTGGCCCGCCTGCACCGAGAAGGCCGCGATGAAACCGGGCCGCAGGGCGGTGCTGGCTTCCTGCGCCGAGTACTCGAGATCCTGCGGATAGTGGTTACGCCCGTCGACGATCACCAAATCCTTCACGCGACCGGTGATGAACAGCTCGCCACCGTGATAGGCACCGTAATCACCGGTCCGCATCCACTTCGCGTCATCGGGCGCGCCCTCGGCGCGACTGCCGACCGGCATCCGCGCGACCACCCGGTTGTGGAAGGTTTCCTCGGTCTCCTCCGGCCGCCCCCAGTACCCGATGCCCATATTGTCACCGTGCAACCAGATCTCGCCGACCTCGCCGTCGCGGCGCTCGACCCCGGTGCCGGGATCGACGATCACCGCCCACTGTGACCGCGCGACGTGTCCGCACGACACCTGCGCCACCGCGTTCGCGGCATGCTCGTCGCACTCCACCATCCGGCCGTCGTTCAGTTGGCCACGATCGACGTAGACCACCCGTGCCTCGTCATCGCGCTTGGTCGCCGAGACGAACAGCGTTGCCTCGGCCATCCCGTAGCACGGCTTGATCGCGGTCTTGGACAGCCCGTACGGCGCGAAAGCCTCGTTGAACTTGCGCATCGAGGCCACCGACACCGGCTCACTGCCGTTGATCAGGCCGATCACATTCGACAGGTCGAGGCTCTCGTCGCCCTTGGGCAACCCGCGCATCGCCGCGTGTTCGAAGGCGAAGTTCGGTGCCGCCGAATAGATTTCGGCACCGTCGGCCTGTGCGGCCAGTTCCTTGATCCAGCGCGCCGGCCTGCGCACGAACGCGCTCGGCGACATGATGGTGATGAACTTGCCGCCGATGGTCGGCAGGATCACCGTGAGCAGCCCCATGTCGTGGAACAGCGGCAGCCAGGTGACCCCGCGCGCGTTCTCGGTGATCCCGATGGCATCGATCATCTGCAGCAGGTTGGTCCCCACCGAGCGGTGGGTGATCTCGACACCGGCGGGCACCCGAGTGGATCCGGAGGTGTACTGCAGGTAGGCCACGCTGTCGATATTGATGTCGGGCCTGCGCCAGCGCGTGCCGACGGTGTCGGGAATCGCCTCGACCGCGATGATTCTCGGCCGTTGCGCGGCGGGCTGTTCGCGGAAGAACTTGCGCACCCCCGCGGCCGCGCTGCCGACGGTGAGCACCGCGGCGGGTTCGCAGTCGCCGAGGACGGCATGAAGCCGGTCGCTGTGGCCCTGCTCCTCCGGATCGAACAGCGGCACAGCCACATTCCCCGCGTACACCGCCGCGAACAGCGCGACGACGTAGTCCAGCCCCTGCGGCGCCAGCACCGCCACCCGGTCACCGGGCTTCGTCACCTGCTGCAATCGCGCGGCCACCGCGCGCAGCCGCACGCCGAATTCGCGCCAGGTCAGTTCCTGGTATTCCCCCTCCCGTTCGGTTGAGTAGTCGATGAAGCGGTAGGCCAGGTCGTCCCCGTTGGCCTCGCTGTGCTTGTCGACGAAGTCGATCAAGGTCTGATCGCCGGGAATCCGGATAGTCCCCAGTTCGTCTACATAGTCGTCGAAAGTCTCGCCGATCATTCCCAATCCTTTTCAACGCACATTGACTCCGAACCCGCCACGGATAGGCGAATCGTCAATACCGCCCGAACGAGATCGCCACGTTGTGACCGCCGAAACCGAAGGAGTTGTTCACCGCGTAATCGATGCGGCCGCGCCGCGCCTGACCCGACACGACGTCCAAATCGATAGCGGGGTCCTGATTGTCCAGATTCAGAGTCGGCGGAACGATACTGTCGCGCACACTGAGCACGGTCAGTACCGATTCGAGCGCACCGACCGCGCCGATCGAATGCCCGAGTGCCGATTTCGGCGCGTACACCGAGGCGTGTGAGCCGATGGCCTTGGCGATCGCATTGGCCTCGGCGGTATCGCCGATCGGAGTCGCGGTGGCGTGGGCATTGATGTGCGTGACGTCGGTGCGGCTGATTCCGCCGGTCTGCATCGCCCGCGTCATCGCCCGCGCGGCGCCGGTGCCCTCGGGATCCGGTGCGACGAGGTGGAATCCGTCGGAGGTGACGCCCGCGCCGAGCAGGCGCGCGTGGATCGTCGCGCCACGCGCCTTGGCGTGTTCCTCGGTCTCGATCACCATCATCGCGCCTGCCTCGCCGAAGACGAACCCGTCGCGGTCCGCGTCGAAGGGACGCGAGGCCGCCTTGGGATCGTCGTTGCGGGTGCTCATGGCCCGCATCTGCGTGAACGCCGCGATCGGCACCGCCTGGATGGAGCCCTCGACACCGCCGGTGACCACGATGTCGGCATCGCCCATCACGATCATCCGCCACGCGTTGGCGATGGCCTCCGAGCCCGACGAGCAGGCCGAAACGGGAGTGGAAACCCCTGCGCGCGCACCCAATTCGATGCCGACGCAGGCCGCGGGGCCATTGGGCATGATGGCCTGCACGGTGAGCGGTGAGACCTTGCGGTAGCCGCCGTTGCGGAGCCGGTCGCGGGCGTAGATCAGCGATTCCGCGCCGCCGAGGCCGGTGCCGATCGAGACGCCGAGCCGGTCGCGGTCCACTTCGGGACTACCCGCGTTGCGCCACACCTCGCGACCGAGGACCACCGCCATCTGTTCGACGTAGGACAGTTTGCGCGCCTCTTCGCGGGTGAGCGAGAGGGTGGGCGACACTTTCAGGTGGCCGCCGATCCGCACCGGAAGTTCGAAGTCGTCGATGAAGGAGTCTTCCAAGACGTCGATTCCGCTCTCGCCGTTGAGCAGACCTTTCCAGGTCGAGTCGACGTCGCCCGCGATCGACGTGGTCGCCGCCAGGCTCGTGACCACGATGTCCGTCATAATTTTTCGCTCACTCTCTCTAGCTATGCCACGACTGAACGGGAACCGCTGATGGAGCTGAACTGGTGGAGCGTATATGCACACGACGCGACGCGCCCAAATTCCGAAACAGTGCCGAGGAGCACCGTGTCGTTTCCAGGCGCGATGCGCCGGGTCTATTGTGACGACGGGCAACACTACCGGACCGACGCAACTCTCGCTTTTCACTAACCGGAAAGGGCAACGAGCGTGGCCAGGAACCTTACCCAACTGGAACTACTGATCGAGCTGGAACCCATCGCCGCGAGCAATGTAAACCGCCATCTTTCGATGGCCAAGGACTGGCACCCGCACGATTATGTGCCGTGGGACCACGGCCGCAACTTCGCGGCCCTGGGCGGAATCGATTGGGACCCAGAACAATCCGCTCTCAGCGAACTCGCCAAGGCCGCGATGGTCACCAACCTGCTCACCGAGGACAACCTGCCCTCCTACCACCGTGAGATCGCCGAGAACTTCTCCAAGGACGGCGCCTGGGGCACCTGGGTGGGCCGCTGGACCGCCGAGGAGAACCGGCACGGGATCGTCCTGCGCGACTACCTCGTGGTGACCCGTGGGGTCGACCCGGTCGCTCTCGAACAGGCACGAATGATCCACATGACCAACGGATATTCGGCGATGGCCGTCGTGGACGACAAGGCGCCGGGCTTCGACATCCACACCTCGACCGGTGCCGGATTCTTGTTCTCCGTCGCCTATGTGACCTTCCAGGAACTGGCCACCAGGGTCAGCCACCGCAATACCGGTCGCGTCTGCGACGATCCGATCGCCGACCGCATGCTCGCCCGCATCGCCGCCGACGAGAACCTGCACATGATCTTCTATCGCAACCTGTGCGCCGCCTCGCTCGACCTGGCCCCCGACCAGACCATCGAGGCGATCAACACCATCGTGCAGAACTTCCAGATGCCCGGCGCGGGCATGCCGGGCTGGCGGCGCAACGGCGTGCTGATGGCCAAGCACGGCATCTACGACCTGCGCCAGCACCTGGAAGAAGTCCTGATGCCGGTGTTGCGTAAGTGGGAAATCTTCGAGCGCAACGATTTCGGCACGCGCGGCGAGCGTGCCCGCGAGGATCTGGCGGCATTCCTCGAGCGACTGCGCGGGGACGTCTTGCGCTTCGAGGAACAGCGGGATCGCTCACTCGCACGGGCGGCCGAGCGCCAGCGCGAAACGGTCTGATCGATCCGGCCCGGCCGCTACCGGGCCGGATCGCGGCGCGCGTCGTTCTTGTTGCGATACATCGCCGCGTCGGCCGCGTGTACCAATTCGTCTACGACGCCGGGCAATTGCTCGAAGAAGGCGACCCCGATGCTGGCGCCGACGGCGAGCGTGTGTCCGTCCACCGCCAGCGGCTCGGTCAGGGCGGTCAGCAGCTCGTCGGCCAGCTGCGCCAATTGCGCTTTACCGGAGCAGTTTTCGACCAGCACGAGGAACTCGTCACCGCCGATGCGGGCGGCGAACGCGTCGGCCGGGCGCACCGCGTCGCGCATCCGGTCGGCCACGACCTGGAGCACACGGTCCCCGATCGTGTGTCCCCACAGGTCGTTGATCTCCTTGAAGCCGTCCAGGTCGAGGTAGCAGACCCCGATCGGGGGTTTCGCGTCGGCGAGTCTGTTGAACAGGTGCGGGCGGTTCGGCAGGCCGGTGAGCGCGTCGTGATTGGCGTCGTGCCACAGGCGGTCGGCGAGTTGCTTGCGCTCGGTGACATCGACCGCGACGCCGATCAGGAACTCGATACCGCCGTCGGTGCCGCGCACCGCCGACATCGACAGGTCGATCGCGGTGACCCGGCCGTCGGTGTGCAGGTGCTCGGTCTCGGTGCGGAAGCTCTCGGACTCGCCCTCGACCATGTGCTGGAGTTGTTCGAAGGCGAAGTTCAGGTTGTGGGGGCCGAGGATATCGGCCACGGTCCGGCCCGGCATCGTCTCCGGGGTCCGGCCGAGCATATGGGCCATGGTGGCATTGCAGTTCACCACCTGACCGGACATGTCGACGGTGCCGATACCGACGAGAGCGCCGTCGAAAACCGCCTCGAATCGGGCTTCCGACAGCGCTCGGCGGTTCTCGGCTTGTTGAGCCGCGGCGAGCACGGCGGCCAGCGTGGCCTCCTGCTCGGCCAGCGCGGCGGCCCGCAGCGCCGCGGTGAAGCCTGCTGCGAAGTCGGCGGCCAGGCGGATCGCCCGGTCGCGGATCTGCGGCAGCGCGGGGTCGCCTGGGCCGTCGGCGGCGATCTCGACCAGATCGGCGCACATCACCGGTACCGAACGGCTGACCGCCGCCGGATCACGGTAGTTGGCGGCGACCAGCATTCGAGCGGCCCGGCGCGCGATATCGGGATCCTCCCCGCCGCGCGCCGCGTCGATCAGACCGGTACACAGGGCGGCCAGCATGTCCTCGATCTGGGAGCGGTTGAGGGTAGGAGCTACAACGCCGTCGAGGGCATCCGCCCACCGCTGCGCCAGCTCCCAGGACCCCACTGCATCATCCACCTGTCATCGTCTATCGCACCGCCATGTCAGACGGTCTACTTCTTGATCGCGACTCCACCCAGGCCGAGCGAACGGCCGGGCTTCTCGTGCTGATCACGCTCGGACTCGGGCCGCCACAGCGGCAGCTCGACAACGCCGGGCTCGACCGAATCCCATCCCTCGAACAGGGCGACGATCTGGTCCTTGGACCGGAAATGAATTCCGACCTTGGACTGGTTCACCGAGTGCGTACCCAGTTTACCGGCGTCATCAGGCCGAAGCTCGGACGTGAGATGTGAAATGGCTATGAAACTACCCGGTACCACAGCTTCGCGCAGCGCGGTCACCTTACCGAGCGGATCGTCGACGTCGGGCACCAGATGCAACACCGCGATCAACAGCAATCCCACCGGCTCGTCGAAGTCGATGAGCCCGGTCGCGCGCACGGCGTCGACCAGCTCGCCGGACTTGCGCAAGTCGGCTTCGATCGCGCCGGCACGTTCGTTGCCCTGCAAGATGGTTCGCGAATGGGCGACCGCCACCGGGTCGATATCGACGTAGAGCACCCGAGCCTCCGAGTCGAGCTCCTGCACGATCTCGTGCACATTGCCCGCGGTAGGAATGCCCGACCCGATGTCGAGGAACTGCCGGATCCCCGAGTCGAGCATGAAACGGACAGCACGGCGCAGGAAAGCGCGATTGCTCAGCGCCAGCCGAGGTAGGTCGGGGACGAGCTTGATCGCTGTCTCCGCGGCATCCCGGTCGACGGCGAAATTGTGCGAACCACCGAGCAAGGCGTCGTACATCCGAGCCGGGCTCGGATGCTGCATGTCGACACCCTCCGGCGCCCACAGTGGCCTGTCCATCGAAATCCCCTATCTGCCATACACCGACAGCGCCATCGCAACCCGCGATGGCGCCAGTCGCATAGTAAACGGCGTCACCGACATCGGCGCGACTATCGATTAGCGGGGGTCACTCACTACTTCTCTGTGCCGTACGGCTAGGCACGACAAACCGTCTGGAACCCAGGCATGCGCTACTTCTCTGTGCCGTACGGCTAGGCACGACAAACCGTCTGGAACCCAGGCATGCGCTACTTCTCTGTGCCGTACGGCTGGGCACGACAAACCGTCTGGAGCCCAGGCATGCGCTACTTCTCTGTGCCGTACGGCTGGGCCCACAGGGGGGCTACGTCCGGTGTCATCGTGGCGACTACCGGGATACCGGCAGCCAGGAAATTGTCCAGGGCTCGGCGCATGTGGTCAGCGGAGGTGATGAGGACGGCTTTGTGCACGCCGAGGGCTTCCATCATGCGCGCCGAGAACTCCGCGTTCTGCACCGTGGAACCGGCCTCGGTCTCGGCGTGCAGCCGGTGCCCGGCGATGCCGCGAACATTGAGCCAGTCGGCCATCACCTGAGCCTCGGTGACCCCGTTGCGCGGGTTTCCGCCGGTGACGATCACCGGAGACTCGGGTGACATGTAGGCCTGAATCAGGGCCGCGTGCAAGCGATTACCCAATTCCGCCCGCATCGTGCCGTCGGGCAGCAGCCCGTATCCGAGCACCACGATCGCCGTTTCGGGCCCGTAGGTGGCGGGCAGCTCGATGCCCGCTATGCCGGCGATCGAATCGACCGCACCGATCAGCGGGTCGGGCGCGGCGGCGGCAGATGGCGCGGCGGCGACGATCGTCGCGATCAGCGCGGCGGGCAGCACGAGCGCGGCCGCGCCACGACGCAGAGTCCGATGAGTGCTGAACCAGTCCATGGTGACCTCCCGAAGCGACGTCGGATAATCGTCGCTCACCAGGACTTCAGACATGGGGTTTTCTGAAATGTTGATGATTCGGATTGCGATCCTCGGCCCTGGGGCGTCCGGGAACGCAAAAAGGCCCTCCAACCGAAGTTGGAGGGCCTTTCGCAATGATGTTCCGGCAGTGTCCTACTCTCCCACACCCTGTCGAGTGCAGTACCATCGGCGCAGGTGGCCTTAGCTTCCGGG
>NZ_JACUZI010000012.1:0-117893 GCF_015355705.1 Nocardia sp. XZ_19_231
TAGAGTTACGGTAGTTATAGCGGTGGGGAAACGCCCGGTCCCATTCCGAACCCGGAAGCTAAGGCCACCTGCGCCGATGGTACTGCACTCGACAGGGTGTGGGAGAGTAGGACACTGCCGGAACATCCTTCGCGATAGGGGACCCTTATTTGGGTCCCCTATCGGCGTTTGTGGGCTCGATGCGAGCTCGGTACGCCAGGCGGACGATGCCCCGTCCTTCGTCCGTGGTTGAATTCTTAGTGGCGGGGCCATGACAACACTCCCCGGAGGCCGGGGAACCTAGAGAGGGATCGCCGTGTCGGAACACAACGACGGACGGAAGCCTTTCCGCCGGGACGGAGACGCCCCCGGTTTCGGCCGGCGAGGCGAACCGACCGATCGCCCCCGCGGCGGACACGGTGACAAAAGCGGCTCAGGCCGTGGCGAAGGCGGCGGATTCCGCCGTGACGATGCGGGCAGCCGGGGAAGCAGCGCCGGTCGTGGTGATTCCGATCGTGGCAGCTCCGATCGGGGTGGATTCCGCCGCAATGACGACAATCGCGGCTCCGGTCGTCCCGAGGGCCAGCGTGGCGGATACAACCGTGATGACCGCGGTGGCAGCAGCGACCGTGGTGGATTCAAGCGCAGCGACAGTGGCGACCGCGGCGGCTATCCGCGCCGTGATGACGCCGGTCGTAGCGGCTCCACTGATCGCGGTGGTGACCGTGGTGGCTACCGCGGCAACAACGACGACCGCACCCGTGGCGGCTCGGATCGTGGCGGTTCGTCTGATCGCGGTGGCTACCAGCGTCGCGACGACAGCAACAAGGGCGGCTACCCCAAGCGCGACGACGCCGGTCGCAGCGGTGGTTATCAGCGCCGCGATGACAACGATCGTGGCGGATACAACCGTGACGATCGCGGTGGCAGCAGCGACCGTGGTGGATTCAAGCGCAGCGACAGTGGCGACCGCGGCGGCTACCAGCGCCGTGACGACGCCGGTCGTGGCGACTCGAGCGATCGTGGCGGATTCAAGCGGAATGAAGGCGGCAGTGACCGTCCGTCCGGTGGTTACGATCGCGGCGGCGACCGTGGTGGCTACCGCGGCAACAACGACGACCGCCCCCGTGGCGGCTCGGATCGTGGTGCCAGCTCGGATCGCGGTGGCTACCAGCGGCGCGACGACAGCAACAAGGGCGGCTACCCCAAGCGCGACGACGCCGGTCGCAGCGGTGGCTACCCCAAGCGCGACGACAATGATCGCGGTGGCTACCCCAAGCGTGACGACAATGATCGCGGTGGATTCAAGCGCAGCGACAGTGGCGACCGCGGCGGCTACCAGCGCCGTGACGACGCCGGTCGTGGCGGCTCGAGCGATCGTGGTGGATTCAAGCGGAACGAAGGCGGCAGTGATCGTCCGTCCGGTGGTGGCTACCGCGGCAACAACGACGACCGCCCCCGTGGCGGCTCGGGCGGAGGGTTCCGTCGCGGCGAGGGCGATGACCGTTCGCGCGGCAGCTCCGATCGTGGCAGCGACCGTGGCGGCTCCTCGGATCGCGGTGGCTTCCGTCGCAATGACAGTGACGATCGCTCGCGCGGTAGTTCGGATCGTGGCGGTTACCAGAAGCGCGACGACAAGGGTGGTTACCCTCGGCGCGACGAAAGCAACAAGGGTGGCTACCCCAAGCGCGACGACAGCGATCGCGGTCCCCGACGGGACGACGATCGTGGTCGCGGCGGCTTCAAGCGTGATGCCCGCGCCGGTGGCGGTCAGGGACGGTTCGTCGGCGAGGACGGCAAGCCGCTCAACGGCACCTACCGCGAGAAGCGCACTGAGCGCGAAAGCGATGTACTCGGCGTCGTCTCGGCATCGGCCGCGTCCGACATCGACGAGTCGACCATCGATGACAGCACGGCCTCGGTCGGCAACTCTGACAACATCTCTGCGGCAGCGACCGACGAGTCCTCGACGGATAAGTCGGCTGCGTCCAGTGAGCAGTCCGAGGAGGCCGCATCCGAGCGTTCCGAGTCGAATGAGGCTCGGGTAGCCGACGTCGACAACAAGGCCGCCGCAAGCACATCGGCTGACACCGACGCGGATGCGGGCGATCGTCTTGGTGGAGTGTCGGATAGTGACGACCGGGCCGGCTCCGGGGATCGCGACGACGACAAATCGCTTGGCGCTGTGACCCTTGATGGTGAGTCGCAAACTCCGGCCGTCAGCGATCGCGCTTCGGACCACGGCGATGATCCCCGTGCCGCTTCAGATCACGGCGAAACCGTGCGTGCCGGTAGCGAGTCGGACCGTGATGACAGCCCGCGTGGTGCCGGTCGTGACGACCGTTCCGGCGGTTCGGTTCGTGACGATCGGGTTCGCAATGACTCCGATCGCGGCGAGCGGCGTGGATTCGCTGATCGCGGTGCTCGCACTGATCGTGACGACCGTTCGCGGAGCGGTCCGGAGTCCGGTGGCGACGACCGTCGCCGTGGCGGCGAAGGTGCTCGCACGGCAGGTGGGCGGCCGGACGATCGCCGTGCGGCTCGTCCCGAGGAGCCCGATCTGCCCGAGGACGTGCAGGCCTCCGATCTGGATCCGGCCGTGCGCCGCGATCTGCTGAGCCTGGACAAGAACAACGCTGATTCGGTGGCCCGGCACATGGTGATGGCGGTCGAACTGCTCGAAGACGACCCGCGCCTGGCGCTGGCACACGCTCGGGCCGCGCGGCAGCGTGCGGGCCGTATCGCGGTGGTGCGTGAGACCGCCGGTGTGGTGGCCTACCACGCCGAGGAGTGGGCCGAGGCGCTGTCGGAGCTGCGGACCGCGCGACGGATGTCGGGTGGTGCCGGTCTGCTCGCGGTGATGGCGGACTGCGAGCGTGGTCTGGGCAGGCCGGAGCGGGCCATCGAGCTCGGTCGCAGCGAGGAAGCGCAGACGCTCACCGGTGACGAAGCCGCTGAGCTGCGCATGGTGGTGGCCGGCGCCCGGATGGATCTGGGTCAGTTCGACCAGGCCGTGGTGACGCTGCAGGCTTCGGATCTGGATCCCTCGCGCACCGGTTCCGCCGCAGCGCGCCTGTTCTACGCCTACGCCGATGCGCTGGTGGCGGCAGGCCGGACCGACGACGGACTGCAGTGGTTCCTCAACGCCGCCGCCGCCGATCTCGATGACGAAACCGACGCCGAGGAACGGGCAACCGAACTCACCGGCGACGCGCAGTAGATCAGCATCAGGCCGCGGGCCGGGAACTCTTCACGGGTTCCCGGACTGCGGCCTTTCGCATGTCAGAAGGGTGCCGAACTGCGGCGGCCGGGTCGGGAGAAGGCCCGCGACTCGCTGGTCGCCGAAGTGGGAACCGGCACACCGTGCACGAATACTCGGCACATGCTCGATCATGAAGGGTGCGAATGCTATTCGACAGCGCAGCAGAAGCGAAGCTGTCGGTGCCTTCGCCTAGGGTCGCGGATGTGCTCGACCCGGCAGTGACGACGGAGTGAGGGTGGATGAACCGGCTGCGCGATCAATATGACGCTTTGCTGCTCGACCTGGACGGAACGCTGTACCGCGGACCCGAGGTCATCGAGGGCGCTCCCAAAGCGCTGGTACCGGACGGTAATTCGGCCCAACGGTTGGTCTACGTCACCAACAACGCCGCGCGCGGTCCCGGTGCCGTGGCACACCACCTGGACGAGCTCGGCTACCCGGCTACCGCCGATGACGTGGTGACCAGTGCGCAAGCCGCCGCGCGCATGCTGGCCGAACGTCTGAGCCCCGGCGACAGGGTGCTCGTGGTCGGCACCGACGATCTGGTCGCCGAGGTGAAAGCCGTCGGCCTCGAGCCCATCCGCCGGTTCGGTGACACCCCACCGTCGGCAGTCGTGCAAGGTCATTCGCCGACGACCGCGTGGCCAGACCTAGCCGAAGCCGCCTACGCCCTCCGCGCCGACGCGCTGTGGATCGCCGCCAACGCCGACCGCACCCTGCCCAACGAGCGTGGCCTCGCTCCCGGCAACGGCTCGATGGTCGCCGCGCTGGCCACCGCCTCCGATCGCGAGCCGCTGGTCGCGGGCAAGCCCTACGCGCCACTGATGGAAGACGCGATCGAGCGAGCGGGCACCCGCCGGGCCCTAGTGGTCGGCGACCGTCTCGACACCGATATCGAGGGCGCCAACGGCCTCGGCCTCGACTCGCTGCTGGTGCTGACCGGAGTGAGCACCCTCGACGAGGTGATCGGCGCACCCGCGGCCCGGATCCCCACCTACATCGCCGCCACCCTCGACGCCCTCAACGACACCGCGCTGGCCGAGCCCGCCGCGCCCGCGGACATCGCCGAACTGTTGCGACAGCATCCCGGCCGGGCGGTACGGGTGCGCGCAGCCGATTCGGAAATCCGATAGCGTTGACGCCACGATGAGTACTGCGAGTTCACCGCCGAACGGCGCGTCACAGCCACCCCGGCCCGGGATTCCCGTGCCGGGCGCTCACCTGCCCGGCGTCCCGGCACATCAGGAACCGGCCGATCCGAGCAGGATCAAGGCCGAGGTCGATGCACTGCTCGCCGAACTCGGTCCGCGTCCCGCCGTGAGCCCGGCGGAGAACACCGAGACCGGCGCCGACATCACCCGCCGCGCGCGCATCCTCGAGCAGGCGCACGACGTACTGGTGGACGCGCTGGCGACAGTGGACAAGATCTGAGGTGGCCAGGCGAGCGCGCGTGGACGCCGAACTGGTTCGCCGCGGATTGGCGCGATCGCGAGAACACGCGGTCGAACTGATCGGTGCGGGCCGCGTCCTGATTGCTGGAACCGTCGCCGTGAAACCCGCGACGGCCGTGGAGACGGGAACCCCGCTGATCGTGCGGGACGAACCCGACGAGGTGTCGTGGGCCTCGCGTGGTGCGCACAAACTGCTCGGCGCACTCGAGGCGTTCGAACCCGAGGGGCTCAGCATCGCGGACAAGCGGTGTCTGGACGCGGGCGCGTCGACCGGCGGTTTCACCGACGTGCTGCTCAACAGGGGCGCGCGTGAAGTGGTCGCGGTCGACGTCGGCTACGGCCAACTGATCTGGCGTCTGCAGAACGACGACCGGGTCCGGGTGTTCGACCGCACCAATGTGCGCAACATCACCCCTGAATCCATCAGTGGCACAGTCGAAATCGTCGTCGGTGACCTGTCCTTCATTTCGCTCGGGCTCGTACTTCCCGCTCTGGCGGCCTGCGCGGCCGACGGTGCTGATCTGCTGCCGATGGTGAAACCGCAGTTCGAGGTCGGCAAGGACCGGGTCGGCTCGGGTGGGGTGGTGCGTGACCCGGCGTTGCGTACCGAGGTGGTGTGCGATGTGGCGAACGCCGCGGCCGCGCTCGGACTGCGCACCCTGGGTGTGGTCGCCAGTCCGCTGCCCGGCCCGTCGGGCAACGTCGAGTATTTCCTGTGGCTGCGCAAGGTCGGCCCGTTCGACTACGACGCCGAACAGGTGCGGGCGCTGGTCGCACACGCTGTCGAGGAGGGTCCGCAGTGAGTACGCATTCCGGCGGCAGGGAGATTCTGCTCGTCGCCCATCCCGGCCGCGCGGAGATCATCGAGACCGCGCACCGGGTGGCGAAGATCTTCGCCGAAGCGGGAATCTGCCTGCGGGTGCTGGCCGACGAGGCCGACAGCACCCGGTTCGAAGACGAAGCCGGATATCCGGTGCGGGTGGTGCCGCACAGCCCGTCCGCGGCACAGGGCTGTGAGATGGTGCTCGCCCTCGGTGGCGACGGCACCTTCCTGCGCGCGGCCGAACTCGGCAGGCCCACCGGTGTGCCCGTGCTCGGAATCAACCTGGGCCGCATCGGGTTTCTCACCGAGGCCGAGGCCGAGAACCTCGACGAGGCGCTCTCGCAGGTGGTCGATCGCGATTACCAGGTGGAAAACCGGATGACCATCGATGTCACCGTGCGCGTCGACGACACGATCGTCGAACACGGCTGGGCGCTCAACGAGGCCAGCCTCGAGAACGCGCAGCGCATGGGTGTGCTGGAAGTGGTGCTCGAAGTGGACGGGCGGCCGGTCTCGGCGTTCGGCTGCGACGGCATCCTCATCTCCACTCCCACCGGGTCGACCGCCTACGCGTTCTCGGCGGGTGGGCCGGTGGTCTGGCCCGAAGTCGAGGCGATGCTGGTGATCCCGAGCAATGCGCACGCGTTGTTCGCGCGGCCACTGGTGACCAGTCCGGATTCGCGGATCGCGGTGGAGACCGTGGCGACCGGGCACGATGCGATCGTGTTCCTCGACGGCAGGCGAACCCTCGCGTTGCCGCGTGGTGGCCGTGCCGAAGTGGTGCGCGGCGAACAGCCGGTGCGTTGGGTGCGGCTCGATTCGGCGCCCTTCGCCGACCGGATGGTGCGCAAGTTCCAACTGCCGGTCACCGGCTGGCGGGGCAGACAGCGAACGGAAGAGCACTGATGCTGACAGAGATCAGGATTGACGGACTCGGTGTCATCTCGACGGCCACCGCGCAGTTCCATGCCGGTCTGACCGTGCTCACCGGCGAGACCGGTGCGGGCAAGACCATGGTTGTCACCAGCCTGCACCTGCTCAGCGGTGCGCGCGCCGATGCGGGACGGGTGCGCCTCGGCGCGACGAAAGCCGTGGTGGAGGGCCGTTTCGTCGTCGATGACGTAAACGAGGCGGCCCGCGCGGCGGTCGGGGAGGTGCTGGAATCGGCGGGAGCCGAGGCCGACGAGGACGGCAGCGTGATCGCGGTCCGCACCGTCAACAGCGACGGACGTTCGCGCGCACACCTCGGTGGGCGCGGGGTGCCCGCCTCGGTGCTCGGCGAGTTCACCTCGCGACTGCTGACCGTGCACGGCCAGAACGATCAGTTGCGGTTGCAGCGGCCCGAACAGCAGCTGTCGGCACTCGATCAGTTCGCCGGCGACGGGGTCTCCGGACTGCTGCGCAAGTACCAGGTGCATCGCCGGTCCTGGTTGGACGCGCGCACCGAACTGCTCGAACGTACCGCGCGCAGTAGGGAATTGGCACTCGAAGCCGACCGGCTCAAGTACTCGCTCACCGAAATCGACGGCATCGCGCCCGAACCCGGTGAGGACACCCGCCTGGTCGCCGAGATCCGCAGGCTCAGCGACCTCGATTCGTTGCGCGAGGCGGCCGTCGCCGCGCACGAGTCGATGTCGGGTCCCAGCGACGCACCGGCCGACGGCGGTGGCGTGCTCGATCTGCTCGGCGGTGCCCGCGCCCGCCTGGACTCCGCCGACGACCCGGCGCTGGCCGCGCTGGCTCCGCGGCTGGGCGAGGCGATCGCGGTGGTCGTCGACGTGGCCACCGAACTCAGCAGCTACCTGTCGGAACTGCCGTCCGATCCCAGCGCGCTGGACACGATGCTCAATCGACAGGCCGAGCTCAAATCGCTGACCCGCAAATACGCACCCGATATCGACGGCGTGATCGCCTGGGCCGACGAGTCGCGCGCGCGCCTCGACTCGCTCGATGTGTCCGAGGACGCGCTGGCCAAGCTGGCCGGTGAGGTCGAGACCGCGGCGGGCAAGGTGCGGGAGGCGGCACGCAAACTCAGTGCCGCGCGCGCCAAGTCGGCGGGCAAGCTGGCGAGCGCGGTGAGCACCGAGCTCGGTGGGCTGGCGATGGGCAAGGCGCGTTTGGAAGTCCACGTCCGTCCGCTCCCGGCCAGTGCCCAGGATTCGGCGCCGCTCGATATCGGCGGGGTGGTGCTGCACGCTGGATCGAACGGGTGCGACGAAGTGGAATTCCGGCTCTCCGCGCACTCCGGCGCGCAGTCGCTGCCCCTGAGCAAGAGTGCTTCCGGCGGTGAACTCTCGCGGGTGATGCTCGCGCTCGAGGTGGTGCTGGCCGGTTCCGATCACGGCGCGACCATGGTGTTCGACGAGGTCGACGCGGGTGTCGGTGGCCGGGCCGCGGTGGAGATCGGCAAGCGCCTTGCCCGCCTTGCCCGCACCCACCAGGTCATCGTCGTGACCCACCTGCCACAGGTGGCGGCCTTCGCCGACACCCACCTGGTGGTGAACAAGTCCGACGACGGAAAAGGCAAGGTGGACAGCGGAGTTCGCACGCTGACCGACGAGGAACGAGTGGTGGAACTGGCACGCATGCTCGCGGGTCTGGACGACACCGAGACCGGCCGCGCGCACGCGGAAGAACTACTCGAAACCGCTAGGGCCGAACGAGCCCCGGCCTAGCTGCGTTCCGCACTCCGAGCCCCGTACATCCCGACCTCGAGGAGGGATCGCCGACGAAGTCGGCGGTTCGCGCCCGTCCCGTCGATCAGGTGCTGTTGCGTAGGCGACGAAGGAGCAAGCAACGGCACCTGATCGACGGGACACAAGGGGGCGCGAACTCGAGCGCGCCAGCGCTTTAGAATTAACGCAGGGCTTTGCGCACGCCCCCGATGAGCTGGTTGGTCAGCTGACGCAGGCCGAACTCGAGCACCTTCGCGGGCACGGGCAGCGAAGGCTCGGACTCCATCGTGTACACCACGCGGGTGCCGCCCTCGGTGGTGTCGGCGAAGGTGATGGCGCCGACGTGGCGCTTGACCGGCGCGCCCTTGACGATCTTGTATTCCATCCGCTCGCCGGGAACCAGCGCGGTGATCTCCTCGGTGACGCCGAGCTTGCCGAAGCCGAGCACGTGCTGGGCGCCGACGCCGGTGGTCGGGTCGCCCGCTTTGACGAGCTTGACCTGGATCGGCAGGTACGGGCTGACGGCCTCACGCTCGGTGAAGAGGCGGTAGACGATGTCGCGAGGTGCGTCGAAGACCGTCTCGACGGTGCTGCGTGGCATGAATATGTCTCCTGTCCGAAATGTCTGTGACCCGGAGCATACGGGTAGTCGTCACCTGTGCGCCGACCGGCGCGCCTCCACCAAAGGTTGAGGGTTTGGCTTCATCATCGGCCTCATGAAGATGCCGGCGTTGTTGTCACGGAACACGGAAACGTTGCCCGGTGTCGCCGGGATCGCCCGGGTGGATCGCGATACCGGACGATTGCTGCGGCGGGTCGGTCCGGGGGATGTGGTCGTCCTCGACGAGACCGATCTGGACCGTCACACCGCCGACCGGTTGGTCGAGGCGGGGGTGCTCGCGGTGATCAACACCTCCCCATCGATTTCCGGGCGGTATCCCAATCTGGGACCAGAAGTGTTGGTGGCCAACGGGATCGTACTGATGGACACGGTGTCCTCCGACGCGTTCGGCAAAATCAAGGACGGGTCGAAGGTCCGCATCGACGGTGGCATCGTCTACGCCGACAAGCTCACCAAGAAAGAACCCGAGGTCCTGGTCGAAGGTATCGAATTCGACGAGTCGGCCATCGCCGATCGAATGATCGAGGCGCGCAACGGCCTCGCCGACCACCTCGACGCGTTCGCGGGCAACACCACCGAATTCGTCCGCACCGAGAGCGCGCTGCTGATCGACGGTGTCGGCGTGCCCGATATCGAGCTGGATATGCGCGACCGGCACGTGGTCGTGATCGCCGACGGCTCGGGCCATCTCGCGGAACTGCAGCGACTCAAGCCGTTCATCAAGGAGTACGCGCCGATCCTGATCGGGGTCGGCAGCGGCGCGGATACCTTGCGCAAACTCAAGTACACGCCCGACCTTATCGTCGGCGATCCCGACGAGATCAGCACCGAGACATTGAAGTCCGGCGCCGAGATGATCCTGCCCGCCGACACCGACGGGCACGCCAAGGGGCTGGAGCGCATCCAGGATCTCGGTATCGGCGCCACCACGTTCCCGTCCTCGGGTTCGCCCACCGACCTCGCGTTGATGCTGGCCGACCATCACGGCGCGTCCCTGATCGTGCTGGCGGGCGCCCCTGCCTCGCTCGAGGATTTCTTCGACCGTGGGCGTCGCGACAGCAATCCGGCCACCTTCCTGACCCGGTTGAAGGTCGGTGCGAAGCTGGTCGACGCGAACGCGGTGTCGACGCTGTACCGGCATCGCTCCGCGGGTGCCGCGGTGGCGCTGGTGGTGCTGGCCGCGCTGGTGGCGATCGTGGTGGTGATCTTGGCCTCGCACAACGGCTCCGAGATGCTGGACTGGGCGATCGAGTACTGGAACAGCTTCGTCCTGTGGGTGCGTGGTCTGCTGTGATCTCGCTGCGTCAGCACGCCATCTCGATCGCGGCGATCTTCCTCGCACTCGCGGTCGGGGTGGTGCTCGGTTCACACACCCTCGCGGGCGGCATGATCTCGGGCCTACGGTCGGACAAGACCGACCTGAACACCCAGGTGGACGAACTGGCTGCCCAGAACGCACAACTCACCGCCCGCCTCGACTCCGCCGACCAGTTCATCGCGGGCTCGGCAGCCCGAATCCTGAGCGGCACCCTGGCCGACCGCACTGTCGTCGTCCTCACCACCCCCGATGCCGACCCCGGCGATATCGACGGCGTGAGCAAGTCCCTGCAAACAGCAGGTGCCACGCTGACCGGTCGCGTAGCCCTCACCGAGTCTTTCGTCGACGCGGGGGAGGGTGACCGCATGCGCTCCACCCTGACCAACATCGTCCCCGCGGGCGCCCAACTGAACACCGGCGCCGTGGACCAGGGCAGCCTCGCAGGCGATTTGCTCGGCCTCGCGCTGCTCCAGGACCCCACGACGAACCAGCCCCGCAGCACTCCCCAGGAACTTGCCCTGATCCTCGAGACCCTCCGAGGCGGCGGCTTCCTCACCTATGGCGACACCCCGACCGGCCCCGCCCAACTCGCCGTCGTCGTCACCGGCAACGGTGTCGAATCCGACACCGGCCAGGGCGCGACTATCGCCCGCTTCACCGGCGCCCTCCGAGCACGAGCCGCGGGCACCGTCCTCGCCGGCCGCGCAGGCGCCGCCGAAGGCAACGCCCCGATAGCCACCGTCCGATCCCAAGCCCCCCTGGCCACAACGGTCACCACAGTCGACAACATCGACCGCGAAACAGGCCGAGTAACAACAACACTCGCCCTCACCGAACAACTCACAGGCGGCGCAGGCCGCTACGGAACAGGCACATCAGCGACCTCACTGACCCTGGTAGCCATGCCCCGCTGATTGAGAACCTCACCACCTTCCCAACCCGAGTTCCCGCGACTCGCGGACCGACGTAACAACTGATCACGCAAGAACATGGGTAACTCCCCAGGCACAGCAAGCCCGGCCCCTGACCAACCGCCAGCGGCCGACGCGACCGTTTACGCACCTCGGTTGCGCTTGAATATCCGGGGAGGCGGTACTGTGGTGGTCCGTGGGTCATCAACGGAATCAGGCTAAAAATGCCACCAAGCACATCTTCGTGAGCGGTGGCGTCGCCTCCTCATTGGGTAAGGGTCTCACCGCCTCCAGCCTCGGTCAGCTTCTGACCGCGCGCGGCATGCGGGTGACGATGCAGAAGCTCGACCCGTATCTCAATGTCGATCCGGGCACCATGAACCCGTTCCAGCACGGCGAGGTGTTCGTCACCGAAGACGGCGCGGAGACCGACCTGGACGTCGGTCACTACGAGCGCTTCCTCGACCGCGATCTGACGATGGACGCGAACGTGACCACCGGGCAGATCTATTCGACGGTGATCGCCAAGGAACGTCGCGGTGAGTATCTGGGCGATACGGTGCAGGTCATTCCGCATATCACCGACGAGATCAAGAGCCGCATCCTGGCGATGCAGGGTCCTGATCTCGAGGGGCATGTGCCGGATGTGGTGATCACCGAGATCGGTGGCACCGTCGGTGACATCGAGTCGCAGCCGTTCCTCGAGGCGGCCCGCCAGATCCGTCACGACGTGGGTCGCGACAACGTGTTCTTCCTGCACGTGTCGCTGGTGCCGTACCTGGCGCCCTCGGGTGAGCTCAAGACCAAGCCGACGCAGCACTCGGTGGCCGCGCTGCGCAATATCGGTATCCAGCCCGACGCGCTGATCCTGCGTTGCGACCGTGAGGTACCGCAGGGTCTCAAGAACAAGATCGCGCTGATGTGCGACGTCGATGTGGAGGCGTGCATCTCCACGCCGGACGCGCCGTCGATCTACGACATCCCGAAGGTGCTGCACAGCGAGGGCCTCGATGCCTATGTGGTGCGCAAGCTCGGGCTGCCGTTCCGCGATGTGGACTGGAAGGTGTGGGGCGATCTGCTCGATCGCGTGCACACCCCGCGCGAGACCGTCGAGGTGGCGCTGGTCGGCAAGTACGTCGATCTGCCGGACGCGTACCTGTCGGTGACCGAGGCGCTGCGCGCGGGTGGTTTCGCCCATCGCGCCAAGGTGAACATCCGCTGGGTGCCCTCGGACGAGTGCGAGACCGAGGTCGGTGCCCAGGCGGCGCTGCGTGATGTCGACGCCGTGCTGATCCCCGGTGGGTTCGGCATCCGTGGCATCGAGGGCAAGCTCGGAGCGATCGGCTACGCCCGCCACCGTGGTATCCCGCTGCTCGGGCTGTGCCTGGGTCTGCAGTGCGTGGTCATCGAGGCGGCGCGTTCGGTCGGTATCGCCGACGCGAACTCCGCGGAATTCGAGCCCGACACCAAGAACCCGGTCATCTCGACCATGGCCGATCAGGAAGACGTCGTCGCCGGTGAAGCCGATCTGGGCGGCACCATGCGCTTGGGCGCCTACCCCGCCACCCTGAAGAAGGGCTCGGTCGTCGCGCAGGCGTACGGCACCGAGAATGTGTCCGAGCGGCATCGGCACCGGTTCGAGGTGAACAACTCCTACCGCGACGCCATCGCCAAGAGCGGGCTGGTCTTCTCCGGAACCTCGCCCGACGGGCACCTGGTCGAGTTCGTCGAATACCCGGCTTCGGTGCATCCGTTCTTCGTCGCCACCCAGGCGCATCCGGAGCTCAAGAGCCGTCCGACCCGGCCGCATCCGCTGTTTGCGGCGCTGATCAGCGCCGCGTTGAAATACAAACTGGCCGAACGCCTTCCCGTAGACTTTCCGGAGGAAGAGCTCGCGGAGCAGCCCGCGCAAGCCTAGGAACATCGGCGATAGGAACGCATGAGCGAGCCCGGTAGTCACGACTTCGAGACGGTGTCGAGCCGGGTGCTCTACAGCGGCGCGATCCTGGCCCTGCGCCAGGATCAGGTCAGGATGCCGGACGGGCGGGTCGCCGAGCGCGAGGTCATCGAGCACCACGGTGCTGTCGCGGTGCTCGCGCTCGACGACAACGGCAATGTCGTGTTGATCCGGCAGTATCGGCATCCGATCGGTACCCGGCTGCTGGAACTGCCCGCCGGGCTGCTCGACATCGAGGGCGAGGACCCGCTCACCGCGGCCAAGCGCGAGCTGGCCGAGGAGACGGGCCTCGCCGCCGCGCAGTGGTCGGTGCTGGTGGATGTGGCGTTGTCGCCGGGCTTCACCGATGAGGCGCTTCGAGTGTTCTTCGCGACCGGTCTCAGCGTCACCGACCGGCCCGATCCCGAACATGAGGAAGCCGATCTGGAACTGGTGCGGATGCCGCTCGGCGAGGCGGTGCGCGCCGCGCTGGCGGGCGAGATCGTGAACGCGACCGCGGTCGCGGGCGTGCTCGCCTACGCGGCGGCTCAGGCGAGCGGGGCGCCGCTGCGCGCACCCGATGCGCCCTGGCCCGGTCAACCGACGAGGTTCCTGCGGCGCAAAGCCGCCGAGGCGCCGGCTCGCGGTAACCACGCGTGACCACAGCAGCGGCGCGCGCTTCGGCAGCCGAACCCGCGTACTAGACAGGCAGGGGCGTGCTCGAGCGGGAGATCGACGCCTACCTCGACCACCTCGCGGTCGAGCGCGGAGCCGCGCGCAACACCCTCGGCGCCTACCGTCGTGATCTGGCCCGCTACCGCAATTTCCTCACCGGACGCGGCGTCGAGAGCTTGAGCGCGGTGGCCCGAGGTGACGTCGCCGAATTCACCATGGCCTTGCGTGCCGGCGGCGCCGATCATCCTGCCCTGGCAGCCGGTTCGGTGGCCAGGGCATTGATCGCGGTCCGCGGACTACACCGCTTCGCCGCCGCCGAAGGCATCACCGACACCGATGTGGCGCATGCGGTGAAACCACCCGCGCCGGGGCGCCGGTTGCCCAAAGCGTTGCCCTACGACCAGGTTCTGCGACTTCTCGAGTCGGCGGGCGGTGAACCGGAGGGCTCCGACGGGGGACCGCGCGGACTGCGCGACCGGGCACTACTGGAACTGCTCTACTCCACGGGCGCGCGGATCTCGGAAATGGTCGGACTCGACGTCGACGACATCGACGCCGAGCAACGCTGTGTGGTGCTGCACGGCAAGGGCGGAAAACAGCGCCTCGTGCCGGTCGGCCGTCCGGCCCTGGCCGCCGTCGACGCGTATCTGGTGCGCGGTCGTCCCACCCTCTCCGCGAGCGGGAAAGGTTCCGGCGGAGCGCTTTTCCTCAACGCTCGCGGCGGCCGACTGTCACGGCAGAGCGCATGGCAGGTATTGCAGACCGCCGCCGAACGGGCTGGGATCGGGGCGACGGTTTCACCGCACACCCTGCGTCATTCCTTCGCCACCCACCTGCTCGACGGTGGCGCCGATGTGCGGGTGGTACAGGAACTGCTCGGCCACGCTTCGGTGACCACGACCCAGATCTACACCCTCGTCACGGTGAGCACCCTGCGTGAAGTGTGGGCCACCGCCCATCCCCGTGCCACGTGAACCATCACCTCCGATATGCGCTGAGCAGGTATTGTGCGAACACGCCCGGCGTTGCCATGCTGTACCTCACCGGTCCGAGCGGTAGCGTCTACCCCAGAGTTGGACCGTACGAAAGCGAACCGGTCCCGTATCGGCCTCGCTACCCTCGACAGGGGTTACCGGCAAGGAAAACGTATAAGGAGCAGCGGATCGTGACGACAGCGGAAACACCGTGGGACGGTGGACCGGAAGAGGTCGCCGAGGCCGTCGAGATGGGCCCGACAGGCCGCCCGCTGCGACTGGTACCCGATCCACCCCAGGTCCAGCGACATGGCGACGCACTCGTCGTCGCCATGTGTAATCAGAAGGGCGGGGTCGGAAAAACCACCTCGACCATCAATCTCGGTGCGGCACTGGCCGAATACGGCCGCCGGGTGCTGCTCGTCGACCTCGACCCGCAGGGTGCGCTCTCGGCCGGGCTCGGTGTCGCACACCACGACCTCGATCTCACCGTGCACGATTTGCTGATCGGCGGCAAGGCCAAGGTCGACGACGTGCTGCAGACCACCAAGGTCGACGGCATGGACCTGTTGCCGAGCAACATCGACCTATCGGCCGCAGAGATCCAGCTGGTCAACGAAGTCGGCCGCGAACAGTCGCTCGGCCGTGCCCTGCACGGCGTGCGCGATCGCTACGACTACATCCTCATCGACTGCCAGCCCTCGCTCGGCCTGCTCACGGTCAACGCGCTGGCCTGCTCCGACGGCGTGATCATTCCGATGGAATGCGAGTACTTCTCGCTGCGCGGCCTCGCCCTGCTCAACGACACCGTCGAGAAGGTACGCGACCGCCTCAACCCGCGGCTGAGCCTCTACGGCATCGTGGTCACCATGTTCGATGCGCGCCTGCTGCATTCGCGTCAGGTGATGTCGCGCGTGGTCGAGGTGTTCGGCGATCTGGTCTACGACACCGCCATCTCGCGCACCGTGCGCTTCCCCGATGCCAGCGTCGCCGGGGAGCCGATCACCACCTGGTCGCCGAAATCGGGCGGCGCCGAGTCGTATCGAGCGATGGCCCGTGAAGTCATCCACCGGTCTGGCCGGTGATCGGAGCTACACCTGCGGTGCAAGCAGTACCCGAAGACGCGGTGCCGACCGAGGAGAAAACCGGTTTTCACCTGAGGCTCACCAATTTCGAGGGGCCGTTCGATCTACTGCTGACGCTGATCAGCTCGCGCAAACTCGATGTCACCGAAGTCGCGCTTCATCAGGTCACCGACGAATTCATCGCCTACACCAAGGCATTGACCGCCGAACTGGCCGGCAACACCAAGCTGCGCGCGGACAAGATTCTCGATCAGACCACCGAATTCCTCGTCGTCGCCGCCACTTTGCTCGACCTCAAGGCGGCGCGGCTGCTGCCCTCGGGCGAGATGACCGACGCCGACGACCTGGAACTGCTCGATGCTCGCGACCTGCTGTTCGCGCGGCTGCTGCAATACCGCGCGTTCAAGCAGGTGGCCGAGCTGCTCGCCGAGCTGGAGGCTGCGGCGCTGCGCCGGTATCCGCGCTCGGTGGCGCTCGAGGAACAGTTCGAAGGACTGTTGCCCGACGTCACCCTCGGCGTGGATATCGCCGCGTTCGCCGAGATCGCCGCGGCGGCCTTTCGGCCACGCCCGATCGCCGAAGTCGGGCTCGGGCATCTGCACATGCACACCATCTCGGTCGCCGAACAGGCCGAGGTGGTGCTGGCCATCTTGAAGCAACGCGGTCCGGGCGGCTGGACGACCTTCGCCGAATTGGTGGTCGACTGCACAGTCCCGGTGGAAATCGTGGCGAGATTTCTGGCGTTGCTGGAGTTGTACCGGGGCAAAACCATCGCTTTCGACCAACCGGATCCGCTCGGGCCCCTCGCGGTCAGCTGGCTCGGTGAGCTGGATCCGGACGCCGAGGCAGCCGCGTTGACTTTCGAGGAGGACTACGGATGACAGAGGCAGTGGTGGAATTCACCTCTGAGCCACTCGACGACCTCGAAGTGCGCTCGGCGCTCGAGGCGATGTTGCTCGTCGTCGACGCCCCCGCGCCGACAGAACAGCTGGCAGCGGCCCTGGACGACACCACAGAGCGCGTCGAAACCGTGCTGCGCGCGATGGCGGCCGAACTGACCGCACGGGGCAGCGGCATCGACCTGCGTTTCGTCGGTGACGGATGGCGCTTCTATACTCGACAGGAGTACGCGCCCTATGTCGAGCGTGTACTGCTCGATGGGGCCCGGACGAAACTGACCCGGGCCGCCTTGGAAACCTTGGCGGTGGTCGCCTACCGCCAGCCGGTGACTCGCATGCGGGTCAGCGCGGTCCGAGGAGTGAACGTCGACGGAGTGATGCGCACGCTGCTGGCCAGAGGCCTGATCGCGGAAGCAGGTCAGGACCCCGAAACCAACGGCACGTTGTACCGCACCACCGAGTTGTTCCTCGAACGGATCGGGCTCGCCTCTCTCGGCGACCTGCCACTGCTGGCGCCGCTGCTTCCCGGCGTCGATCTGATCGACGAGATCAGCGAGAGCCTGGAAACCGATCCGCGGTTCACCAGGCTGAAGAAACCCGCCGAGTCCGACATGGATCTCGGCACCGACGATTGACAGTCACCAAGCTGAACAAACCCGCCGAGTCCGACAGGGATCCCGGCACTGACGATTGACAGGACAGATGAATAATTCCGCTCGCCGAGATGGCACACCGGATCGAAGAAATCGCAGCGACCAGCCCCGAAGTGGCGCGAATCGAACCGCGGGTAACCGTGGCGACAGTGCGCGCACCGGGCAGGGTGGCTCCCGCTCAGCGGCTCCCAGCCGGCGCGGCACCGGCGCGGGTGGCTTCCAGCGCGGTAATCAGACAGCGGCCCGGTCCGCGGGCAGCGCCCAGCGTGACGCGGAGTCCGGCGGTCGCCGTGGCACCTCGACCGGTGGTGGCTACCAGCGTGACGACCGTCGCGGCCCCTCTACCGGTGGTTACCAGCGTGACGATCGTCGCGGCGGCCCCGCCGGTGGTGACCGTCGCGGCAGTTCGCCCGGTGGATATCAGCGTGATGATCGACGCGGCGCCCCCGCCGGTGGCGACCGTCGCGGCCCGTCTGCTGGTGGTTACCAGCGTGACGACCGTAGTGGCGGCCCGGCCGGTGGCGACCGTCGCGGCCCGTCTGCTGGTGGTTACCAGCGTGACGACCGTAGTGGCGGCCCCGCAGGCGGAGGTCAGCGTGATGACCGTCGCAGCACCGGTGCTTCCAGCGGTGGCGGTTACCCGCGTGGTGACGCCGACCGCGGACAGCGTGGTGGCACGGCTGGTCAGCGCAGTGGCGCTTCGGCCGGCAGCCAAGCCTTCGCGGCGCGTAAGAAGACCTCCTCGAAGCCGCAGAAGAAGGTCGTCGCTCCGACGATTCTGAACAACGCCAAGCCCGCGCGTCACCAGCACTCCGACGTCACCGAGGGCCCCAAGAAGCTTCCGTGGGGCGAAGGCGAACGCTTGCAGAAGGTCCTCGCCAAGGCGGGTGTGGCTTCGCGTCGCGCCGCCGAGGAGATGATCGCCGCGGGTCGCGTCGAGGTCGACGGCAAGATCGTGCGTGAGCAGGGTCTGCGTATCGACGCCGAGAACGCGGTGGTGCGCGTCGACGGCACCCGTGTCGTGGTGCGCGACGAACTGGTGCACCTGGTGCTGAACAAGCCCAAGGGCTGGCAGTCCACCATGTCCGACGATCTGGGGCGCCCCTGCGTCGGCGATATCATCGCCGAGCGGATCGCCGCTGGTCAGCGTCTGTTCCACGTCGGTCGTCTCGATGCCGACACCGAGGGCCTGCTGCTGGTCACCAATGACGGCGAGATGGCGCATCGGCTGATGCACCCCTCGTTCGAGGTGCCGAAGACCTACCTGGCCACCGTCGACGGCGAGGTGAACTACCGCCTGGTCGGTAAACGCCTGCGCGAAGGCGTCGAGCTCGAGGACGGGTCGGCCAAGGTCGACAAGTTCATGGTGCTCGAGGCATACCAGGGTCGGTCGCTGGTGAAGCTCGTGTTGCACGAGGGCCGCAAACACATCGTGCGTAGGCTGCTCGACGAGGTCGGCCACCCGGTGATCCGGCTGGTGCGCACCCACCTCGGCCCGGTGGCACTGGGTGACCAGCGCCCCGGCACGCTGCGGGTCCTCGGCCGCGACGAGATCGGCAAACTCTACGAGGCGGTGCAGCTGTGAACGGTGTGGACTTTCCCTTGGAGTTCGCCGGCGACCGGATGACCGGTGACGCGACGCTCGTCGTCGCGATGGACGGCCCCTCCGGTACCGGCAAGTCCAGCGTGTCGCGTCGACTGGCGGCGCGCCTCGGCGCCCGCTACCTCGACACCGGTGCCATGTACCGGGTCGCGACTCTGCGCGTGCTGCGTGCGGGCGTCGAGCTGACCGATGCGGCCGCGATCGCGGAAACCGTTGCGGCACTGCCGCTTTCGATCGGCACCGATCCCAGCCACGAGGTCGTCGAACTCGACGGCGAGGACGTCTCGCAGGAGATCCGCGGCGACGCCGTCACCAAGGCCGTCTCGGCGGTTTCGGCGGTGGGGCCGGTGCGCGAGCAGCTCGTGGCCCTGCAGCGCGAGATCACGGCGATGTCAGGTCGCATCGTGGTCGAAGGCCGCGATATCGGCACCGTCGTGCTCACCGGCGCCGATGCCAAGATCTATCTCACCGCCTCCGCGGAGGCACGCGCCGAACGGCGCAATGCTCAGAACATCCGCGAGGGCCGCGGCGACGATTACGCGGCCGTGCTGGCCGACGTGCAGCGCCGCGACACCCTCGACTCCACCCGCACAGTGTCGCCGTTGCGCCCCGCCGCCGACGCGGTGCTCGTCGACACCAGCGACCTGACGATGGCACAGACCATCGAGGAGCTGTATCGCGTGGTGGCTCAGCAGCTTTCGGCCACGACAGGAGGTCCGCGATGATCGAAGAGATTCTCGTAGGCGACGGAACCTGGACCGACGAGTCCGAATGGGACGTCCTCGATATCGATGGGGACGGCGAAGGCGAACAGCACATCGCGATGCCGACGCTTGCCGTGGTCGGGCGCCCCAATGTGGGCAAGTCGACCTTGGTCAACCGCATTCTCGGCCGACGCGAAGCGGTGGTCGAAGACGTTCCCGGCGTAACTCGTGACCGCATTTCGTACGAGGCCAACTGGGCCGGGCGCCGCTTCATGGTGCAGGACACCGGCGGGTGGGAACCCGACGCCAAGGGCTTGCAGGCCCATGTCGCCCGCCAGGCCGAGGTGGCGATGGAGACCGCCGACGCGATCCTGCTCGTCGTCGACGCCACGGTCGGCGCGACCACGACCGACGAGGCCGCGGTGCGCAAGCTGCGCCGCTCCAAGATCCCGGTGATCCTGGTGGCCAACAAGGTCGACGACCAGAAGGTCGAACTCGAGGCGGCCACGCTGTGGTCGCTGGGTCTCGGCGAGCCGCGCATGGTCTCGGCCGCGCACGGTCGTGGCACCGGTGACCTGCTCGACGACGTGCTCAGCGCGTTGCCCGAGACCCCGCGCGAAGGCACCGCTGTGGCGGGTCCGCGTCGCGTGGCACTGGTCGGCAAGCCGAACGTCGGCAAGTCCAGCCTGCTCAACAAGCTGGCGGGCGACGAGCGTTCGGTCGTCCACGATGTCGCGGGCACCACCGTCGACCCGGTCGACTCGCTGGTCGAGTTGGGCGGCAAGACCTGGAAGTTCGTCGACACCGCCGGTCTGCGTCGCAAGGTCTCCAATGCCACCGGCACCGAGTTCTACGCGTCGTTGCGCACGAAGTCGGCGCTGGAGGCGTCCGAGGTCGCGATCATGCTGATCGACGCCTCGGTACCGATGACCGAGCAGGATCTGCGCGTGATCAGCCTGGTCTCCGAGTCCGGTCGCGCGCTGGTGCTGGCGTTCAACAAGTGGGACCTGGTCGACGAGGACCGCCGCTACATGCTCGAGCGCGAGATCGATCGCGATCTGGTGCGTGTGCCGTGGGCCCAGCGGGTCAACATCTCCGCCCACACCGGCCGCGCCGTGGCCAAGCTGGTGCCGCAGATGGAAACCGCGCTCGAGTCCTGGGACAAGCGCATCTCCACCGGCCGCCTCAACACCTGGCTCAAGGAAGTCATCGCGGCCACCCCGCCACCGATGCGTGGCGGTCGTCAGCCCCGCGTCATGTTCGCCACCCAGGCGAGCACTCGCCCGCCGACGTTCGTGCTGTTCACCACCGGGTTCCTCGAGGCAGGCTACCGCCGCTTCATCGAGCGTCGCCTGCGTGAGGAGTTCGGTTTCGACGGTTCGCCGGTGCGCATTTCGGTGCGCGTGCGCGAGAAGAAGGAACGCAAGAAGTAATTCGTGTGTCAGACGAGTGAGCCCCGGCGAATATCGCCGGGGCTCTTCGTTTTTCAGCCGCCGACTACTCGGTCCAGCAGATGATCGACCAATTGTGTTGCGCGAGAGGCGTAGTCGTCGTTGGTGAGCATTCCCTGTGCCAGCCCGCCGACCGTGAGCAGGGCCACCTCGGCATCGGTGATGAGCGTGTTCTCGTCGGCGTCGGGACCGCGCAGCTGCCGTAGTTGTCCCGCGATCGCGTCGACGATGTAGTTCGGTGCTCCCACGGTATCGGCCGATGCGACATCGGGACCGGTGAGCGTCGCGGCGTGGAAGATGCCGAGAATCACGGCGTCGCACCGGCTGGGTTCGTCGAGGGGCAGGACCGAGAGCAGGATCGTGCGGACGATATCGCGCGGACCGGCGTCCGGCCCGAGGGCCGCGAACCCCTGTGCCATCCGAGCGCCGGAATCCTCGACGACCGCGCGGTGTGTGGCGAGCAGGAACTCCCGTTTGGTGCCGAAGTAGTACTGCACCGACCGCACCGAGACCCCCGCTTCGGCGGCAACGGACTGGAAGGTCGCGGCTTCGAGCCCGCCCCGCACGATGACCCGCCGCGCAGCACTGGTGATCGATCTGCGCCGTTCTTCGTGATCGGCCAAACGTGGCACGTCGCCTCCTTCTGTCCCGGCAGGTTTTCATGGTACGCCCATACCACTGTTGTGGTACGTTGATATCATCAACGAGGTATAGGGGTGGTCATGGCCAAGATCGGGCGGTTCAAGAACGACAAGGCGCGCGAGGAGTATCTGCGGACCTATCGAGAACTGGAGAAGCAGTGGCGGATCCCGTCGACCACGGTCGACATCAGCACCTCCTTCGGATCCACTCGCGTCCGCAAAGCCGGTGCCGGAGAGGGGGTGCCGATCGTGCTGATGCATTCACTCGGCGGCAACAGCCTGTCCTGGGACCACGTCATCGAGGATTTCGCTCGTGACCGCGTCGTCTACATGCCCGAAATGATCGGCGTGCCCGGTCTGAGCGTGCAGACCGCGCCGATCGATGAGAACGGCTTCGGTACATGGCTCGGAGAGGTTCTAGACGGGCTCGGCGTCGACCGGGTCCACCTGGTCGGTTACTCGCAGGGCGGGTGGCAGGCGATGGCGATCGCCACCACAGAGCAGCGTCGGCTGGCGAGCCTGACCGTGCTCGAGCCGGGTGGCACGCTGACGAAGATCAAGTGGAGCCTGCTGTGGACGATGATCCGGGTCGGTGCCCGGCCCACCGACAAGAATCTGCGTGAGATGAACGCACGGCTCAATCCCGGCGTCACCTTGACCGATGCGGAATTCGACGGGGTGAAGGCAGCACTGGGGTATGCCCCCTCGATCGGCTACCCGAAGATGTTCACCGACGAGCGGTTGGCCACGATCACCATGCCGACGCTGGTACTGCTCGGGTCGGAGTCGTTGGTCATCGACTCGCAACTCGCCGAACAACGCCTGCGCGACAACGTGCCCACCTGCGAAGTCGAGATCTTCCGTGGGGCCGGGCACGGTCTCTTCCACGAGATCCCGAAGCCGGTGACTGCCCGCATTCTCGACTTCACCAGCCGCTACGAGCCGACGGATGCCCGCCACGGCGAATAGTCGACGCCGCTCGCCCTTGCCGCTCAGATGCCACCACGCCGCGCCCGCGATCACCGCGAAGAACGTGACCGCGGGCCTGATAATCGGCTGAGAAGAACCGGGTGGTGGACACCTTGGCAATGTCGGGCACGTTGACATCGGTAAGAGGCCCTCTGTGGCCTCCGCGAGGGAGTGCGCAATGAGTCTTGTCGGAACCTTGGTCGGCTACGCGCTGACCATCTTCTTGGTGCTGTTGATCGCCCGGATGGTGGTGGACTGGATCGATGCGCTCGGCAACGGTCCACAGTGGGCGCGCAAGGCGCGGGAGGTGACCCACGCCGCCACCGAGCCCGTCATCGCCCCGGTGCGAAAAGTGTTGAAGCCGATACGCATCGGCGACTTCTCCCTCGACCTGGCCTTCACCGCGGTTTTCATCGCCGTCCTGATCCTGCGCGCGGTGGCTTTCAGCCTGTAGTCACCGATGAGTGCCTGGGCGCGCTGTCTACGGACAGGCCGGCGAGCAGGACCAGAGACTGCTCGGCATCGGAGCCCGGCTCGGCGTGATAGACGACGAGCATCTGCCCCGACGCGCCGTTGACCGTGAACGTCTCGTAGGACAACGCGAGCTCGCCCACCAGCGGATGGGTGAATCGCTTCTGCCCGGCGGTTTTCGCGCGGACTTCGTGCTTGGCCCACAGGCGGCGGAAGTCCTCGCTCTTCAACGACAGCTCGCCGACCAGTTCCGTCAGGCGCGGGTCGTCGAGGTCGGTGCCCGCGCTTACCCGCAGTCCGGCCACGGTTTCCGCGGCGATCTTCGGCCAGTCCGGAAAAATGTTGCGTGCCTCGGGATCCAGGAACACCATCCTGACCTGATTGACTCCCGGCGCCGAACAGGAATTCAGCGCGACGGCCAGCGGCGTCGCGGCCAAGACATCCATATGCCGCCCGAGCACCAGCGCCGGCGTGTCCGACCAGGTGCGCATCAGACGCAGCAGGCTCGGCGTGACACGTTCCGGTCGCCTCGTCGCGCGAGTGCGTCGCGGTGCCGGACGCGCCAACTCCCGCAGATGGGCGGCGCCGTCGTCGTCGAGAGAGAACACCCGGGCCAACGCCGCCACGATCTGATCGGACGGATGTCTGTCGCGGCCTTGCTCGAGCCGGATGTAGTAATCGGCGCTCATCCCGGCCAACATGGCCACCTCCTCGCGCCGCAATCCGGCGACTCGGCGCTGACCGCCCCCGGCCATCCCGAACTCTGCGGGGCCGACCTGCTGGCGTCGGGCTCGCAGGAACGCACCGAGACGATTGTCGGAATCCATGGCTTCGAGGGTAGGCCGACCCCGCGGTTGCTGGGTGGCCCTCCCACTACCAGGAAGTTTCCGACCTGGCACACCCCGAGGACCGAGACGAACGTGGTGGCCATGACAAACAACACCAACGAAGGCCGGGTCGCCGTCGTGACCGGAGCATCCAGTGGTATCGGTGCCGCGACCGCACGGCGGCTGGCGGCCGACGGCGTGAAGGTCGCGCTGCTCGGGCGGCGCAAGGATCGGCTGGAGGAACTCGCCCACAGTATCGGCGCGAACACGCTCGCGGTGAGTGTCGACGTGAGCGTGCGGCAGTCGGTCCTCGACGCCGCGGCCGAGGTGCGGGCCGCGTTCGGGCCCGTGGATCTGGTCGTCGCGAACGCAGGCGTCATGCTCGGCGCGCCGTTCGAGCACGCCGAGATCGACGAGTGGGACCAGATGGTGGGGACGAATATCAACGGATTGCTCTACACCGGAAGGGCTTTCATCGACGACCTACTCGCCGCCGCGGACGCCGGTCGGCGCGCGGACCTGGTGCTGGTCGGTTCCATCGGCGGCCACCTCGCGTTCCCGAACTACGGCGTCTACTGCGCCACCAAGGCGGCGGTGGCCCAGCTGGCCCGCACGTTGCGAACCGAGTTCGGCCCACGCGGGGTTCGGGTGAAAAACGTCGAACCCGGATTCGTCGGCACCGAACTCGGTGCCGGAATGCGCGACGACGACCGGCGTGCTGAGCTCGAGGTATGGCGCAACGACTTGGAAGTCCTGCTCCCCGAGGACATCGCCGACGCTGTCGCTTTCGCCGTCTCGGCTCCACGACGGGTGAATGTGGCCGAACTCGTCGTCGTCCCCACCGAGCAGGGATGACCTGGACTCCGCTGGTGGGGGTTCACGGCTGATCGGGAGCACCCTCCACCCGCCACCGCGTCAGCACCGCGCGCACGCAGGATGCGTCGGTGAGCGCATCGACCGTGTCGGTGAGGGCGGATTCCCTGGCGCGGTGGGTGAGCACGATCAGGTGGGCGGCGTCGTTGTGGTGCTCCTGACGGACCCGCTCGATGCTCACCCCGTGGTCGGCGAAGATCGAGGCGACCTGGGCCAACGCGCCGGCATGGTCGGTGACGCGCAGGTTCAGGTAGTAGCGGGTCGGGGTGTCACTGAGAGGGGTTACGGGGAGTTCGGCGTAGTAGGAGGCGCGGGGTGCGCGGCCGCCGTTGACGCGATTGCGCGCGGCGGTGACCAGGTCACCGAGCAGAGCTGACGCGGTGGCGGTCGGGGAGTCACGGCCGGAGAACATCAGCCGTCCGGCGCTGTCGGCTTCGACGGTCACCGCGCTGAACGGTGCGTCCACCTGGGCGAGCGGGTGGGCCTCCGGGAGCAGGGCGGGGTGCACGCGTACCGAAATGCTCTCTTTGCCACCGGCTTCGGGGCCGGGTCGCTCACTGATCCTGGTGCAGACAGTGAGTGGCCGCAGCCGCAGAGACAGCGCTGCCGCGGCGGCGAGATCGTGTGGGTCGGCCGCGCCGAACTCCTCGAAATGAACGTCGGTGACGTCCACTCGGGTGTGGAAGGCGAGCGTCGCGAGGATCGCCGCCTGCGCCACCGCGTTGGTCCCGTCGGCGGGGAAGACCGCGAGCACCTGCCGCACCCGATCGCCCGACAGCGATTGAGTCAGCGGCCGGACCACGGGGACCCCGCCGGTCACCGCCGCCTCGAAGAACAGATCGGCCCCGAATTCCTCAGCGGCCGAGGCCAACCGGTGCCCGTGCTCGGCGACCAGCGCCGTGTTCGCGGTGATCACCGACCGTCCCGCCCGCAGCGCGTCGAGCACGGCGGGCGCCGAGGCGACAGTCTCGGTCGCATCGATGACGAGTTCGGCATCGGACATCGCACCGAGCGCCAGTCGTGTTCCGGCACGCTCGCTCAGATCGTCGACGGTGTCGCGAATGATCCGCACTGCCTCCGTGGCGAGTGGGCCGGTGCCGAGAACAGCGATGTGCTGATGGGTCATAGGAATTCGCCTAACGCCGAGACTGCCGAACCGGGAGCCGACACAGCGCGCGCCACCCCCTGCCCGCCAGTATCGCGGCCGAAACCATTCGGCCGCAGCCATTTTCGTTTCCGAATTGGTACGACCGTGCCCGGATTGCCTGGATACTCGAAGGGTCACCCGCGGATCGCATGCGGGCGAGCAGGGGAGAGGACTTCGCAGATGGCCCTGGTTGTGCAGAAATTCGGCGGTTCGTCGGTAGCCACCGCGGAGCGGATCCGGCGGGTTGCCGAGCGGATCGTGGAGACGAAGAAGCAGGGGCACGATGTCGTGGTGGTCTGCTCGGCGATGGGCGACACCACCGATGAGCTCCTCGAATTGGCGGGGCAGATCGCCTCGGCACCGGAACCGCGTGAGCTGGACATGCTGCTCACCGCCGGGGAGAGGATCTCGAATGCCTTGGTAGCCATGGCTATTCATGCGCTCGGCGCGGATGCCAGATCGTTGACCGGCTCGCAAGCCGGCGTGATCACGACCGGCGCGCACGGCCGCGCCAAGATCATCAACGTCGATCCGGGGCGAGTGCGCCGCGCACTCGACGACGGTGAAGTGGTGTTGGTCGCCGGGTTCCAGGGCGTGAGCCAGGACAACCACGATGTGACCACCCTGGGCCGCGGCGGCTCCGACACCACCGCTGTCGCGCTGGCCGCAGCGCTGCATGCCGATGTCTGCGAGATCTACACCGATGTCGACGGGGTCTTCACCGCCGACCCGCGCATCGTGGCCGACGCCCAGAAACTCGACCAGATCTCCTACGAGGAAATGCTGGAAATGGCGGCCTGCGGTTCGAAGGTGCTCATGCTGCGTTGCGTCGAATACGCGCGCCGCTACCAGGTGCCCGTGCACGTGCGCTCGTCCTACACCGACACGATCGGCACCACCGTCTTCGGCTCGATGGCCGACATCCCCGCCGACCAGGCCGTGCTCACCGGCGTCGCGCACGACCGCAACGAGGCCAAGGTCACCGTCGTCGGTCTGCCCGACGAACCCGGCTACGCGGCCGAGGTGTTCCGCGCGGTCGCCGACGCCGAGATCGGCATCGACATGGTCGTGCAGAACACCGGCACCGGTCGCACCGACATCACCTTCACCCTGCCTGCCGCCGACGGTGCGCGTGCGGTCGCCCTGCTGCGCGAGCGCCGCGCCGAGATCGGCTTCGCCGATGTCCGCTACGACGACCGCGTCGGCAAGGTCTCGCTGATCGGCGCGGGCATGCGCAACAACCCGGGCGTCACCGCCTGCTTCTGCGAGGCGCTGGCCGCGGCGAACATCAACCTCGACCTGATCGCCACCTCGGAGATCCGCATCTCCGTGCTGGTTCGCGATACCGACCTCGACGACGCCGTGCGCATCCTGCACCGGGCCTTCGACCTCGGCGGTGCGGAAGTCGCCGTGGTGCATGGTGGAACGGGCAGATGAGCCTTGTTGACGTCACACCCGAGCCGGTAGTAATTTACCAATAAGTAAATTACCGATTCGGAGGGTTCGTTGAGTACTCAGTTGACCACCTTCACCAGGGCAGGACTCGAGTTCGACGTCGTCGACTCCGGCCCACCCGACGGTCCCGTCATCGTCGCGCTGCACGGCTTTCCGCAAACCGCCACCTCGCTGCAGCCGCTCACCGCCTTGCTCAACGCCCGCGGCTACCGCACCTTCGTCCCGAACCAGCGCGGCTATTCACCGGGCGCCCGTCCGGCGGGCCGCATGGCCTACCGTGTGCACGAACTCGTCGAGGATGTGGTCGCGTTGATCGACGACATCGACCGTGGTCCGGTGCATCTGGTCGGACACGACTGGGGCGCGATGGTCGCCTGGTCGGTCGCCGCGGCCCGCCCCGAACTCGTCCGCACACTGGTGACCGTGTCGGTGCCGCATCCTGGCGCCTTCACCCGCTCGATGATCAGCAGCGATCAACTGCTTCGCTCGTACTACATGGCGCTGTTCCAGCTGCCGGTGCTCCCGGAGCGCTTCATCCGCGCGCGGCCTGCCGTCTTCGACCAGATCTTGGCCAAATCCGGCATGTCCGCCGACGCGATCGCCCGCGTGCACACAGAAATCATCGACTCGGGCGCACTCACCACCGCGTTGAACTGGTATCGGGCCCTGGCGATCACCACACCGCGCGCGGTGACGGCGCGCGTCAGCGTGCCGGTGACGCATGTGTGGAGCACCGGCGACGTGGGTCTGACCCGCCGCGGCGCCGAGCTCACCGGCGGATTCGTCACCGGTGACTACCGCCTTGCCGTGCTCGACGGCTCGCACTGGCTGCCGGAGGAGCGCCCGGACGAACTCGCCGCGCTGATCATCGACCGCATCGAGTCGCTGCGGGGCTGAGGTCTCAACCGATCGGCGAAGAAGCCAACGGCCGCAACGCTTCCACGGTCGCCGGGATCAACGGCGCGCACCGCAAGGCCGCGCGGGCGGCCAGTTGCTCGATGATCCGCCCGCGCACCCCCGGCCATTCGTCGTGCAGGATCGAATAGAACGCGGTGTCACGCACTTCGCCGTCGAGCCCACGCGAATGTGCCCGTCGCACACCGTCACTCACCGCGCCGAGGCGTTCGATCGCCGCCCGGGAGCGCAGGTTGCGGGCGTCGGCGCGCAGGGTCACCCGCCGCACGCCCCAGCTGTCGAAGGCGTGGGCCAACAGCATCAGCTTGGAGTCGAGATTGACCTGACCACCCCGCACCGCCGGGGTGAGCCAGGTATTGCCGATCTCCACCGCGTCGGGGATCGCCCCGCCCGGCAACGCGGTGACCGGTTCGGCCGACAGCGGCCAGGTCAGTGGCCCCTGCCAGTAGTCGATCCGGGTGAATCGGGTCGCCCCGACTACACACTCGTCGGCGACGGTGACGATCGCGAAGGCCAGCGCCGTGCCTGCCAGTTGCGCCGCCTCGGCCTGGAAGACATAGGTGCGTGCCTCCTGTTCGCCGTGCGGGACGACAGTGAACCCGGCCGGTCCGTCGAGCGCGGCGGCCGCGGCGATCAGTCCGGGTACGTGGTGGGGTGCGAGAGGTTCCAGCCGTGCGATGCGGCCGTGGAGGATAACGGGTGCGGGCATGATGACCGGCGTCCCTTCGTCTGAGAGGGTCGCCGACAGCGCGAGGCGTGGATCTCACGCGGCACGCGATTTCGGCGAAGCGACACGAACGATCCAGCAGCATCGAAAAAACTAGATGCAAGATAGCCGACGCGACGCGTTCGCCAGTTCGAACCCACGAAGATGTCGCAATGGGTTTTCGTCACGGTGCCGTGTCGAAGGGCTCGTGGACGTACCAACTGGATCGCGGTGTAGGTCGAAGCTCGTTTTCGCACGTCAGGGCAGTAACGGTTCGATAAATGACACGCGTGTCGGTTTCTTGAGCAAATGTCCAGTTCTATGTGGGTTTCACCAGTTCCGACCCGTGTTCTCGAGATATGTAACGCACGTTATCTCCCCGTGTCGCACAATTGTTCGATGTGATGCAGATCACACCATCTATTCTCCGGCCAACCCAGCTGGCAAGCTCGTAATTGCTGAACGTTAACCGTTCGTGATCATCAACCGGATCGACGCCGATTCTCGGTCACGAACGGCCCGCAGTCCGCCGCGGCGCGACGGTCATCGAAAGATCCGATACGGATCGACCATCGGCCGTATCGGGACGGCTGTCAGGAAGGGGCCTCGTTGATATGAGCAGTATCTACTTCGACTCGAACAGCAATCTTCCAGTTACTGAACGAAGTCGCCGCCTCGCCGCGGCCTCGGCCGTCGAATCGTCCATCGCCCCGCTGGCGACGCCCGGGTTGATCCTCGGTCTGATCCTGCTCGGTCTCGGCGTGGCCGGCCTACTGCGCCTCGGTGACTGGGTGGGCAATTACGGGTCCGTCCTGGTCGTGATGGCCTACCTTCTCTATATGGCCGCTGCGGTGAGCCTGGCGCTCTGGGGTGCGGTCAGCGTCTGGTCGCTGCATCGGCGATAGCGCAACGGTCGGCCGTGCGCGAGAGCCGGGCAAAAGCGACACTCGCAAATGTCGAGCATTTCGGTCGCCGGCGATTCCGATAAAAGCGTGTTGATCGGGGAATGTTATCCACCGCAGGGGGTGGGATAACATTCCCCGATCGTCACTTATCTCCCGTCGCTGACGAAATGTGCGTGGATTTCGAGCTATCGCCGAGTTGCCGAGCTCGATTAAGGTGCAGGAATCGACCTACTCCATTCGGCGGAGGTGTGGACATGCCCGATTCCCCTCGTGGATCCACCGATAAAGAGCCGGAGCGGCTCGGCGCCATCATGAATCGGTCCGAGAAGGTGGTCGTTTCCCCGGTCACCGAACCGCCGGTCGATACCACGCCCGACTCGCCCGAACGGGTCGCGATGCGGGCAAAGATCAAGAAGTTCGTGCTCACCGTCGTCGTCATCGCCGCGCTAGGCGGCGCGCTGTTCGGCTACGACACCGGCGTCATCTCCGGCGTGCTGGTCTACCTCACGCCCGACTTCGCGCTCAGCCAGACCCAGGTCGGCGTCATCACGAGTTCGCTGCTCATCGGCGCCGCGATCGGCTCGATCACCGGCGGCTGGATGGCCGACCGGTGGGGCAGACGGATGACGCTGCTGTTCGCCGGCGTTTTGTTCTTCGTCGGTGCGCTCGCCCAGGCGCTCGCCCCCGATGCCACGGTCATGATCATCACCCGCCTTGTCCTCGGCGTCGCCGTCGGTACCGCCTCGCTGGTGGTGCCCATGTACGTCTCCGAGATCTCCCCGCCGACCTATCGCGGGCGCCTGGTCTCGATGAACTCGCTGATGATCGCCAGCGGACAGTTGCTCGCCTACATCGTCAACGCACTGCTCGCCCCGACCGGGAACTGGCGGCTCATGCTCGCGATGGCGGCCATTCCCGCCGCGGCGCTCGTGATCGGCATGTATTTCATGCCGGATTCACCGCGGTGGTACCTGAAGCAGGGCCGCACCGCTGATGCGAAGAAGGTGCTCGAGAAGTCCTACTACCCCGAGAATGTCGAGCCGACGATCGCCGAGATCGAACAGTCCGAAGCCGCTGACGAGGCGGTCAAGGACAGTTTGAGTGACCAGTTGCGCAAACCGAAGGTGCGCGCGCTGTTCTACACCGGCGTCGGATTGGCATTGATTCAGCAATTCGTCGGTGTCAATACCGTCATCTATTACGCGCCGTCCACTCTCGCCCAAGCGGGTATGGGTGACGACGCGGCGATCACCTCCTCGATCGGCATCGGTGTCGGCGCGGTGATCGGCGTGATGCTCGGCATGAGCCTGGTCGACAAGATCGGCAGGCGCCCGCCGATGTTCATCGGGCTGGGAATCATGGTCGTCGCGTTGGTCGGTATGGGTCTGATGGAACGACTCACACAGAGCACTGCCACCGGCTACGTGTTGGTGACATTGATGATCGTCTACGTCTGTGCGTTCCAGCTCGGCGTCGGTGTGCCCACCTGGTTGCTGATCTCGGAGATCTTCCCCGCCCCGATCCGCGCCACCGCGATGAGTATCTGCACCTTCCTCATCTGGATGGGAAATTTCACCGTCTCCCTGATATTCCCGCCGCTGGGTGAACTGTGGGGCGCCTCGACGATGTTCTTCCTCTTCGCGGTCGTCTCCGCGATCTCGCTGGTGTTCTGCTATCGCCGGGTGCCCGAGACCATGGGTGAGTCGCTCGACGACATCACCAACGAGGCGGAGAGCTGAAAGGGCCTACGGGTAGGCTGACCAGGTGAAGCAACTGTGAAAAACCTGACGGTCGGCGTCGTCGCGACCTCTCGCAAGGAAAACGAACACCGGCTGGCCATCCACCCGGCTCACTTCGACCGCATCAGTCCCGAACTGCGCGGTCAGATCTACCTGGAACACGGTTACGGTAATCGATTCGGTTACCCCGACGATGTCCTCGCCCCACTGGTAGCGGGCCATCGCACGCGAGACGAGCTCTTCGCCGAATGTGATGTGCTGCTCCTGGCCAAGCCGCTGGCCGAAGACCTCGCGCAGATGCGCCCCGGCACGATCGTGTGGGGCTGGCCGCACTGTGTGCAGGACGCCCGCATGACCCAGTTGGCTGTCGACCGCGACCTGACCCTGATCGCCTGGGAGGCGATGAACCACTGGACCAAGTCGGGTGCTTTCAGCGTCCACGTGTTCCACAAGAACAATGAACTGGCCGGTTACTGCTCGGTCATGCACGCCCTCCAATTGCGCGGCGTGAGTGGAGATTACGGTCGCCGGATGCGCGCGGCGGTGATCAGCTTCGGCGCCACCGCGCGTGGTGCGGTGCGGGCGCTGTCGGCGCTGGGGATCAGCGATGTGACGGTGCTGACCCAGCGCAGTGTGTCGGCGGTGGCCTCGCCGTTCGCCTCGGTGCGGATGCAGCATTTCAAGCGTGATCCAGCACTGCCGGGCCGGACACTCGCGCTGAAGGCGCCGGAACCGGGGCCGCTGGCGGAGATGCTGGCCAACTACGACGTGATCGTGAACTGCATGTTCCAGGACACCGAGGACCCGTTGACGTTCGTCATGAACGACGACCTCGAACTGTTCACACGCGGAACACTTTTCGTCGACGTCTCGTGTGACGAGGGGATGGGCTTCGAGTTCTCGCGACCGACCTCGTTCGCCGATCCGATGTTCACCGTCGGTGACGATCTGCACTACTACGGTGTCGACCACAGCCCGTCGTTCCTCTGGGACTCGGCGACGTGGGAGAACTCCGAAGCCCTGCTCGAGTACCTGCCCGTCGTGCTCGGCGGCCCCGAAGCGTGGGATGGCAGCGAAACGATTCGCCGGGCGATCGAGATTCGCGACGGTCGGGTGCAGAACCCGCGGATCCTGTCGTTCCAGGGTCGCTCCGACACGTATCCGTATGCGGTGAACTGACGTTCGACCATCAGCGGCGCACGGGGTATCTCCCGTGCGCCGCTGGTCTGTCTACCGGGAATCGGTCGGCTGTGCTGTTTCTCGGTCTCTGGGTGATCCAGCCGTTCCTTTGTCGGCGCTGGCCAAGCCGAGCAGGCCGAGGGCGAAATCCGCGTAGGCGGTGGCGATCTGTTCGGGGGAGGACGGGCCGTCGAGGCGGAACCATTGGGGGAGTGCGGTGCACATCGTCGCGATGGCACGCCCGGCGTCGCGGGCACGGTCGGCCGATCTGTCCGCTTCGGCGAGCGCGGTATCGATGTCGGCATCGAGCAGGTACTGGATCTCGTTGCGGGAGGCCGTGATTCGATCGCGATCGGCCGGGTTCAGGCTGCGCATCTCGCTGGCGCCGATGAAGGCGAGTTCGCGGTGGTGGGTGTGGAACAGCGCGAGTGCCTCGACGACACGGATCACTCGTTCGCGGCCGTTCACGCCGTCGAGACGGGCCGCGCGCACCCGCCGGTGCAATTCGTCCATGGTGAGGTCGAGTGCGCGGACCAGCAGGTCCTGTTTGTCGCGGTAGTGGTGGTAGACGCCGGGCACGCTCATGCCGGCGCGCGCCGCGATCGAGCGCATCGTGGCGCCGTGGTAGCCGGTCTCGACGAAGGAGTCGATGGCGGCGGCGAGCACCGGGTCGATATCCAGCGGCGGGAACTCGCGCCAGGAATCCGGGGTGGCGCCGGTGTGCGGGCCGGGTTCGACGGGGCGGCCATCGTGCGCGCGGCGCGGCTGGTCGCCGATCAGCCAGGCCACCGTCGTGCCCAACTCGACAGCCAGGGATCGCAGGCGTGCGACCGATGCGCCGGTCTTGCCGGTCTCGATGGCGCTCAGCGTGGCCGGGCTGACGTTGATCCGCTGGGCGATCGCCCGCAGTGACAGCCCTGCGGCGGTCCTCGCCTGGCGCACCCGTGCGCCCACCGCGTGTTCGCCTGCCGTCGACTCCATGTTGTTCAGAATACCTGAACAATGCGGCCCAGCGACCATGCCTGTTGACAGCAGTAATCGGCGCATGCCACTGTCATTGCAGTCTATTGCCGAGCGATCGTTCGGCAACCGAGCCGAGGAGCGGACCCGTGCCGATCGACCTGTCCCATCCGTCCGAGGTGCAGAGCCTGGCCGAGCGCACACGCGCCTTCATCCGCGAACATGTGCTCTCGGTGGAAGACGCGCACGACGGCGACATCGCCGCGGCGGGCGGCGAGAAGCTGCGAATCGAGCTCCAGCAGGCCGCCCGCGACGCGGGTGTCTTCGCCCCGCACGCGCCGATCGAATACGGTGGCCACGGTCTCGACATGTCGAGTCGTGCTCCGGTGTTCGAGGAGGCGGGCTACTCGCTGTTCGGCCCGACGGCCCTCAATATTGCCGCCCCCGACGAGGGCAACGTCCACATGCTCGCCCACATCGCCGACCCGGAGCAGAAGCTGCAGTTCCTCGCCCCGCTCGCTCGCGGCGAGGTGCGCTCGGCCTTCGCCATGACCGAACCGGCCCCCGGCGCGGGCTCTGACCCGTCCGCGCTGAGCACCCGCGCGGTCCGCGCCGACGGCGGCTGGCGCATCACCGGCCACAAATGGTTCATCACCGGCGCCGACGGCGCGGGGTTCTTCATCATCATGGCCCGCACCTCGGGCGAGCCGGGCCAACGCGGCGGCGCCACCATGTTCCTCGCTCCCGCAGACAGTCCCGGCATCCGCGTCGGCCGTCACCTCGACACCCTCGACAAGTCGATGATCGGTGGCCACTGCGAGGTCTTCTTCGACGACCTGCTCGTTCCGGAATCGGCGGTACTCGGCGAGGTCGACCGCGGCTTCGAATACGCCCAGGTGCGCCTCGGCCCCGCCCGCATGACCCACGTGATGCGCTGGCTCGGCGCCGCCCGCCGCGGCCATGACGTCGCCCTCGCGCACGTGGCCCAGCGTGAGGGCTTCGGCTCCCGGCTCGGCGACCTCGGCATGGTCCAGAAGATGATCGCCGACAACGAGATCGACATCGCCGCCACGCGCGCGCTGCTGACCCGCGCCTGCTGGGAACTCGACCGTGGTGAACCCGCCGCGAACGCGACATCCATCGCGAAAACCTATGCCGCCGAAGCGATCTTCCGCATCGTCGATCGCAGTATGCAGATGTGTGGCGGTCTCGGTGTCTCCGCCGACCTCCCGCTCGCGCGCCTCTCGCGCGAAGTGCGTCCGTTCCGTATCTACGACGGCCCCTCCGAGGTACACCGCTGGGCCATCGCCAAACGCGCGGTGAGCGCGGCCAAGCGTGCGAAGCGAGATTCCGAATGACACTGCCGGGCATGGACATCGCCGCACTGGAGCAGTTCCTGCGCGGGCAGGGCGTCGAGGTGCGCGGCGAGCTGCGCGTCGAACTGATCAGTGGTGGCCGGTCCAATCTGACGTTCGCCGCCGCCGATGACGTCTCGCGCTGGGTGGTGCGCCGCCCACCGGTCGCCGGACTCACCCCGTCGGCACACGACATGGCCCGCGAATACACCGTCACCAGCGCGCTGCAGAAATCCGCGGTGCCCGTGGCGAGGACGATCGCCTTCGATGCGACCGGATCCGCGCTCGGTGCGCCGATGACCGTCGTCGAGTTCGTGGACGGGACGGTGTTCCGGGATCAGGACGAGCTGGCGACGCTCACCGACGAGCAGGTGAATTCCAGTGCGCGCGAACTGGTCCGCGTTCTGGCCGAGCTGCACGCGGTGGACCCGGCCGCGGTCGGGCTCGAATCATTCGGTCGGCCGAACGGATTCGTCACCCGGCAGGTCAAGCTCTGGGCATCCCAGTGGGAGCGGGTCAAAACCCGCGAGCTCCCCGACGTGGCAACTCTGCACGCGGCGCTGTCCGCCGCGATCCCTCGGGAATCGTCGGCCTCGATCGTGCACGGGGATTTCCGGATCGACAACACGATCCTCGACAGCGCGGACCCGAAGATCGTGCGTGCCGTAGTCGATTGGGAGCTCTCCACCCTGGGCGACCCGCTCACCGACGTCGCTCTGATGTGCGTGTACCGGGCCCCGATATTCGACATGATCCTCGGCACCCGCGCCGCGTGGACCAGCTCTCGCCTGCCGACTCCCGACGACCTCGCCCAGACCTACGCCGCCGCGTCCGGGCGCGAGCTGGCCAACTGGGGCTTCTATCTCGCTCTGGCCAACTTCAAACTCGGCATCATCGGCGAGGGCATCACCCACCGCGCCCACCAGGGCTCCGATACCGGTTCTGCCGCCGACCGGGCCGCCGATGCCACGCCGGAATTCATGGCCGCCGGTCTGCGCGCACTGAAGGGGTCCGCGCAGTAATCATCGCAGCGCTGCGGGTCGAGCCCATCACTGCCGTCAGGAATCCTGGTCGCCGATGATCTCCGTCGGCAGGAACGTCGCGCCGAGCTGCATCGCGATCGCACTGCTGTGTTCGACGATTCGCTCGGCGTCCACGTCGAGCACGCCCGTGCGCCAGGCGGACACCAGTTCCATGAATCCGCCGATACCGGCCAATGTGCTCATACGCATGGCGGTTTCGTCGATATCGGGGCGTAGATAGGGCCAGGCGATAGCGATCAGCCCATCGGTCGCGTCGGTGAGCATGGCTTTGCGCCGCTGTTCGAGCACGGCACTGCCGGCGTGATCGGCCAGCAGGATCCTGGCCCGCCCGCGTAGATCAGTCTGTAGCGCGACGGCGCGGGCGATGGTCGCGCGGGTGATCTCGAGTGGTGTCCGGTCGGCCTGTTCGACCACGACGTTCGCCAGCTCGGCGAACACCTCGGTGCGCACCTCGTCCCAGGCCGCGGCGAGCAGTTCGTCGCGATCGGCGAAGTGCTCGTAGAAGTAGCGGTCGTTAAGCGAGGCCCGTTGACAGACCCCGCGCATGGTGACCGCGGCCCACCCGTTGTCGAGCCAGATATCGAGGGCGGCCTCGACCAGGCCGACCCGTCGCTGCGCCCTGCGCTCCTCGGCGGTCCGCCCGCCCCACGTCCGTGCCGGTGCGCGCACTTCCATGGTTGACAAAGTACACCTCCGCGCGCCTAATTGGTGTCAGGTGCGGCCAATGGTGGCAGATGCCACCAATTAGAGTCTCGCCGGTAGATCCCGGGAGTTGCCATGCGATTGTTCCCCTTCGGCGGTCAGCGCCGGACCACGAACGCCGATGCGGTGGTGACCGGCGCGGGCAGTGGGATCGGACGCGCGTTCGCCGTCGAGTTGGGTCGCCGGGGCGGTCGCGTCCTGTGCTCCGACATCGATCGAGACCGCGCGGACGAGACCGCCGAACTCGTCGAGGCGGCGGGTGGCAAAGCGATCGGAACCCGCTGCGATGTCACCGTGATCGATGAGGTCACGCAAGTGGCCGCGACCGCGCAGGATTGGTTCGGCGGCCCACCCACCGTGGTGGTCAACAACGCGGGCATCGGCGCCGGCGGGCCGGTGGTCGGCGAGTTCGCCCTCGACGATTGGCAGCGCACGCTCGGCGTCAATCTCTGGGGCGTCATCCACGGTTGCCACGTCTTCGCGCCGATTCTGCGCGCGGCCGGGCGCGGATCGCTGGTGAACGTCGCCTCGGCGGCCGCGTTCGGCGCGGCACCGAGGATGGCCGCCTACAACGTCAGCAAGGCCGGCGTGCTAGCGCTGTCGGAGACGATGTCGGCCGAGCTGGCAGGCACCGGCGTGGGCGTCACGGTGCTGTGCCCGACCGGCGTGAAAACCAATATCATGCAGGCGGATTCACCCATGGACGACACCGCCGAGCGGCTGGGCGGACTGCTCCTGCGCTGGACCGGACGCGCACCGGCGGCCATCGTCCGTACCACCCTCGACGCGGTCGACCACGGCGACCTCTATGTGGTGCCGCAGCTCGAGGCCAAGATGCTCTGGCAGGCCAAACGATGGCTGCCCACCACCTACACCCGTTCGGCAGGCCTGCTGGAGCGGGTCGTGCGCTGATCCACTCCACCGAAGGAGGTCGAACAATGACGTTCGCCTATCCCGAGATGCTCGCCACCATTCGCGCCAAGCAGTGGGCGCTGGCCGATATCGACTGGGACGCACCGGGTGCCGACACCATCACCGACGAACAGCGCCCGCGGCTGGCCACCTTCATGGCCGACCTGGTGTGGATCGAACACGTCGGCGCCCGGGGCTTCGCCGCGCTGACCCACCAGGCGCCACCCGGCCCGCTGCGCGAGATCTACCGGTACTTCCATGCCGAGGAACAGAAGCACGCCAACGCCGAACTCGCGCTGATGCGCCGCTGGGGAATGCTCCCCGACGGTGACGCGATGCCGTTGCCCAACAAGAACATTCGCCTGGTCATCAGCTGGCTCGACCGCTACGCCGACCAGCTGACCCTGCCCGTCCTCGGCACCGTGATCCCCTCGCTGGAGACCGCACTCGACGGCGCGCTGGTGAAATTCCTGCTCGACGAGGTCGAGGACCCGGTGTGCCACGAGGTGTTCCGGCACATCAACAGCGACGAGTCCCGGCACCTGGCAGTCGGATTCCAGGTTCTCGAACAGCTCGGCGCGGGCCCGCTGCGCCGGATCGCCATCGAGACAGCCGGCTTCGCGGTGCGTCCGTCGTTCGTGCTCGGCGCGCTGCTGTACGCGCCACTGCTGTCGCGGATGTCGACCAACATCATCGCGTTGGGCCTCGACGAGGAGAAGCTGTGGCAGGCGGTGCGCCGCTACGAGAACGTGGGGGAGCGCAGCCCGGCCATCCGCCGGGTCCCGCTCTATCACGTGGTGAAGATGCACGGGAAAGCCACTATTCACCGTCGTCAGCCGTTCCAGCTGCTGGCCGATGTGTCCAATGCCTGCATCGACCGTTTTCCGATCCGTGTCCTCGGCCGTAGGCCGTCCTGGTCGGACGAACTCACCTACGAACCGGTGGCGAAATGACGACGTTGCGTGACGCCGATACCTTCACCGGTCCGCAGGTGCACCGCACCGCCTTCGCGCCCCGGCACGAATTCACCGGTCAGCGGGTCGCGATCATCGGCAGTGGGGCGGCGGCCGCGCGACTGCTGCCCGGCATCGCCGCCGAGGCCGCGCGGGTGACGGTGTTCCAGACCGAGGCGGTATGGGTCCTCCCACGCGTACCGCTGCCCGCGGCGACGACGCTGCGCCGCGCACCGCAAGGACTGGTTCGGCTCGCCGCTCGCGTCAATCTCCGCGTCCAGGTGCGCGATTCGTGGCTGCGCCACCGTCTGACGCCGGACGACACCGCGGGCGTCGCGGTGCACAACAGCTACTACCGCGCCCTGCGGCAACCTCATTGCACGCTGGTGACCTGGCCGATCGCACGACTGGTGCCGCTGGGCGTGCGTACCGTCGACGGCATCGAGCACCGGGTGGACGCCATCGTCTACGCCGACGACGCAGGGCATGTAGTACGCACGGTCGCTCGGCCCGGCCGCCTGCATCCGTCGGCGGAACTGATGAAGGAGATCGCATGACCACCACCGGAATCGAGCACGAGATCGTCATCGTGGGAGCCGGGTTCTCCGGGATCGGCGTGGCGATCGAGTTGCGCAAGGCCGGGTTCGACGACTTCGTGATCATCGACGAAGCCGACGGTGTCGGCGGCACCTGGCACTGGAACACCTATCCCGGTGTCGCCGTGGATATTCCGTCGTTCAGCTATCAGTTCTCCTTCGAGCAGCGCACCGATTGGTCGCGGGTCTACGCGCCCGGCCGCGAGCTCAAGGCCTACGCGGAGTCGTGCGTGGACAAATACGAGCTGCGCCCGCGCATTCGCTTCGGCACCACAGTGACCGGCGCGGACTTCGACGAGGCCGCCGACCGGTGGGTGTTGCACACCGCCGACGGCAGCGACTTGACCGCGCGTTTCGTGATCAGCGCGACCGGCGTGCTCACCAGACCCAAACTCCCTGATATCCCCGGCATCGAGTCCTTCGCGGGGACCGTCATGCACACCTCACGCTGGGATCACCGCCAGGACCTGCGGGGAAAGCGCGTGGCGATCATCGGCACCGGCGCCTCCGCGGTTCAGGTGATCCCGGAGATCGCCTCGCAGGTCGAGCAGCTGACGGTGTTCCAGCGCACGCCGATCTGGTGCCTGCCCCGCCCTGACCTGCCGTTGCCCCTCGCCGCCCGGCTGGCGCTGAAGGTCCCCGGCGGACGAACGCTGACCCGACTGGTGAGCCAGACCTACGTCGAATTCACCTTCCCGCTGGCCGCCCACTATCACAGCTCTCTACCCACCGCGGCGATCGGCGAACGCGCGGGCCTTGCCCATCTGCGGCGCCAGGTGAAGGACCCCGCCGTGCGGGCCGCGCTGACCCCGAAATACGCCCTCGGGTGCAAACGGCCCAGCTTCTCCAACGACTATCTGTCGACATTCAATCGTTCGAACGTGACCCTGGAAACCGACCCGATCAGCGAGATCACCGCCACCGGCGTCCGCACCGCCGAAGGCACCGAACACCCCGCCGACGTGCTGGTCCTCGCCACCGGGTTCAAAGTCATGGAATCGGGCAATATGCCGACCTATGACCTGCGCGGCGTCGACGGCCGCGATCTGGAGACCTGGTGGGACAAGAACCGGCTGCAAGCCTACGAGGGCGTGAGCGTCCCCGGGTTCCCGAACTTCTTCTCCATCATCGGCCCCTACGGCTACAACGGCGCATCCTACTTCACCCTGATCGAGAACCAGACCCGCCACATCCTGCGCTGCCTGCACCACGCCCGCACGCACGACGCGGACCGCATCGAGGTCAGCGAGGAAGCCAACGACCGCTTCTTCCGTGAAATGCTCGCCCGTCGCGGCGGCCAGGTGTTCTGGGACGAAAGCTGCGCCACCGCCAACAGCTACTACTTCGACAAACACGGCGACGTACCCCTGCGTCCCAGCTCCACCGTCGAAGCTGCTTGGCGCAGTACGCATTTCCCGCTCACCGACTATGTCTTCACGTAGCCGGTGAGCCGTGTTCCTCGCGGCTAGGCCGTGTCCTGTAAGCCGTTGTGGTGGTAGGTGTTAGCTGCATGTCGTGGTTGGTCGGGGTGAGTTGACTGATCGGGCATAGGCCGAATCGACCCGTTGTTGCCGGTATCAAGACGTGGTCGACGCTGGCGTATCACCGGCAGGTGATCAACGCGATCCTGTGGAAACTCCGGACCGGAGCACCATGGCGTGACCTGCCCGAGCAGCACGGTCCCGGGAAAACCGCGCACGAGCGGATGCGGTTGTGGACCGCCGATGGCACCTGGCAACGTTTGCTGGATCAGGTGATCGTCTAAGACGACTCGATCGGCGAGGTCGAGTGGGTCATCAGTGTCGATTCCAGCGTGGTCCGGGCTCATCAGCACGCTGCTGGGGCCCGGAAAAAGGGGGCTGCGCACCCGGAATCGAAGCCCTCGCGATCGACGGGGAAAGGACTCGGCCGCTCCCGGGGTGGATTGAGCTGCAAGATCCACCTCGCCGTCGATGGACGCGGGCTACCGATGCGGATCGTGTTGACCGCTGGCCAGGCCAGAGACAATCCGCAGCTGGTAGCGTTGCTCGACGGTATCTATGTAGCTCGGATCGGCCGTGGCCGCGCTCACACCAGATCATCGCTGACAGGGCATATTCACATCCCTCGACCCGCCGTGGCCTTCGGGACCGTGGTGTGCGTTTCGTCAGTCCCGAACGCATGACCAGATCACCCAGCGTAAAGCCAATGGCTGCGTGGGCGGACGTCCGCTGGCATTCAACCGCGACCTCTACAAACAACGCAACGTGGTAGAACGATGCTTTAACCGGCCCAATCAATTTCGCGGATTGGCCACCCGGACGCCAAACGCGTCAGCTACTTTTACGCCGAACTCACCATCGCCGCCATGGTCCTCTGGCTCCGATGACCTACAGAGCTGAATCTAGACTTTCGAGGATTCCAGCGAATTCTGCAGGCTCGATCTTGACCTGGAAGACCCGTCCCACATGCTCGGGATGATTGAGGAAATGCGCCTCACGCCAGAACTGGAACGTGATCACCAGGTGGTCGCCGTCGCGGAAGACGAAGGTCTGCAAGTTGTCGGTCGTGGGTCCCCAGTAAAGGAACCGAAACTGCTCGCGTAGCGCGCAAATGGGGTCGTCGTCGGTCGCGGTACTGAACCGACGATGAGTGGCGATCGGGGACAGCCCGGCAAAGGGCAGAGGCGGAACGTGCCCGGAACGTACCGAGACAGCAGTTTCCTTCACAGAGCGGCGGAACTGCTCGACAAAGACCATATTGTCGTCGCAGGTCAACCACTGATCGGCGGCCCACAGGTCCACTTGACGCAGCCCCGAGGACAGAACGCCAACTTCAACAGCGAACCTGTTCTTTTCGCCCAGATGTACGGCCACCTGGACACGATGTCAGGTTCGTCGCGTCGCGCACAACCGAGTTCGTCTCTGCATTGTGAACCGCCGAAACGGAGATCCAGGCGCGGCAGCCTCGAACTACGTGATGGTCACCGACGACACCGATGGTGAGGTCGAATCGATGACCAGAGGCGTCGACTGATCCTCCAGCTCGGACGACTTACAGGACGCCGCCTAGTCGGTGTCGGTACTCGAGGCCACGGATTCGGTGACGCGAGCCGCCAGTGCGCGCAGGTGATCGACGAGTTCCGGTGGTTCGTGGACCCGGAAGCCGAAGCCGAAAAGGCCGACGTAGACGGCGATCTCGTCGAGCGAGTTCGACCCTGTGTGCAGCAGGCAGGAGTTGTCATCGATGGCTTCGATGACACCGACTGTCGCCGGGATACGGTCGGCGGCTTCGAGTGCCGACACCAGCAGGGTGATGCGCGCCTGGTACCGATAGGGGGCCGTGCTCACGCTACGTGAGACGAAGCCGACGAGATCGATGTCGGGCGCTGGACGTGGGTCGTAGCGCGGTCCGGTCGGGATGCGTGGCTGTAATCGGTCCACTCGGTAGGTGCGCCAATCGGCGCGGTCGACGTCCCAGCCGACCAGATACCAGCGTCGTCCGGTGTGGACGAGCCGATGCGGTTCGGCGGTGCGGCGGGTGGTGGCGCCGTCGTGGGTGCGGTAGTCGAATCGGAGTAGGTGGCGATCGCGAATCGCACCGGCGATGGCGGTGAGAGTCTCGGGATCGACCGGTGTGGTGCCGCTGGGCACGGTCACCGTTGCCGCCTGCAACGCCGCGATGCGATGGCGTAGCCGCGACGGGAGCACCTGTTCGAGTTTGGCGAGCGCACGCAGCGACGATTCTTCGATGCCCGCGACGGTGCCTGCGACAGCCGTCCCCAAGCCCACCGCGACCGCGATCGCCTCCTCGTCGTCCAACAGCAGGGGAGGCAGCGCGGCCCCGGCGCGAAGCCGGTACCCGGCCGAGCCCGCTACGGCGTGCACGGGGTAGCCCAGCGTGCGCAGCTTGTCGACGTCGCGACGTACCGTCCGGATATCGACTTCGAGGCGTTCGGCGAGGTCGCGACCGGTCCAATCGCGGGGGGTCTGCAGCAGTGAGAGCAATCGGAGCAGTCGCGCTGAGGATTCGAGCATGAATCCATTCTTCCGGGAAGCTAGGGCTGAAGCTGTCCTAGGTGCTGATTAGCGTAGTTCTCATGAGCACCGAGATCACCCCCTTCCTGATCGATATCCCCCAGGCCGACCTCGACGACTTGAACCGCCGACTGGACAACACCCGCTGGCCCGACGGGGTCACCGGCGTCGGCTGGTCACAGGGCATCCCGCTCGACTACACCAGGGAACTGGCCGGCTACTGGCGCAACACCTACGACTGGCGAGCGCAGGAGGCCCGGCTCAACTCCTTTCCGCAGTTCCGCACCGAAATCGACGGACACGACGTGCATTTCGTCCATGTGCGATCGGCCGAACCCGATGCTTTGCCGTTGGTGCTCACCCACGGCTGGCCCGGCTCGATCGTGGAGTTCCTCGACGTGATCGGACCGCTGACCGATCCGGTGGCGCACGGCGGCAGCGCCGAGGACGCTTTTCATGTCGTGGTGCCGACCATCCCCGGTTACGGGTTCTCCGGCCCCGCGGTCGGCTGGTCGACCACACGAGCCGCGCACGCCTGGGCACAGCTGATGGCCCGGCTCGGCTACGACCGCTACGTCGCGCACGGCGAGGACACCGGTGCGGCCATCTCCCGCGAGCTGGCGGTGATCGACGCCGACCATCTGCTGGCACTCCACGTGACGATGATCGCCTCGGCCACGGTCACTCCCGAGACCGCCGACCTCGACGACCCCGCCGAGAAGCGCGCGCTGGAGCTGGCCCAACGGGCCGACTACGAACTCGGCGCGTACGCGTTGCTGCAAGCCAGTCGCCCGCAAACCCTGTCCTACGCACTCGCCGACTCGCCGGTGGGCCAATTGGCGTGGATCGTCGAACGATTCAAGGACTGGACGGACTCCACCGACGTGCCGGAGGACGCGGTCGACCGCGACGCGATGCTCACGAACGTGATGATCTACTGGCTCAACGGCACCGCGGGCTCGTCGGCGCGCTACTACTACGAGGGCGCCGCGACCTGGGGCCGACCCGAACCTGCCACCGACGTTCCGGTCGCCGTGGCTGTCATGCCCTTCGACCTGGGTGTTCCCGTGCGCCGCATGGCCGAACGCAATCACAACATCGTGCGCTGGACCGAGTTCGAACGCGGCGGCCACTTCGCCGCCATGGAGGAACCCGACCTGATCATCGACGACCTGCGCGCCACCTTCGGCGACTACCGCTAGTCGCGCCTGCGGTGTGACGACAGCGCCGATTCGATGTCGTCGAGGTATGTCCGAACCGGACCCACGCTGAGAAGTCCGCTCTGCGCGGTGGTTTCGGCCGCGGCGGGGGCCAGCTGGGTCCGGGCTCGGCGCATGACCTCGACGTCGTCGACGGCGACGGCCGCGTGTGCCACGATCGCCCACAGTGCTTCGAACAACAGGTCGCGCGGTGGTGAGGTGATGTCGTGCAGGGCATTGCGCGCCTCGTCGATCTGCCCTCGGGCGACGAGCAGGGTGGGCTCGACCCAGGATCTGTAGGGTCCCCAGTCGGTATCGGGGGCGATCGCCGCGATCCGTGCGGTCTGCTGGTGGCGCAGATACAGGCTCAGCTCGGCCAGCGGCAACAGCCCGTGCTCGAGCCCTGGCATACCGGCACCGGTGAGGGCGGTAGCGGCTGCCGTATATGCCGCCTCAGCGGTCGCGAGATCTGTTGTCGCACTGGTGCGTAAGGCGCGATACCAGGTGGTGAACACCTCGACCAGCGGCAGTTCGTAACGCCGCGCGAGCGCGTCGGCGGCATCGGCGTGCCGGTCGGCGCCGGCGTGATCAGCCAGGGCGCAACGCGTTTGAACGAGAATCAGGTGACCGAGCACCTCGTAGGTGGCGAGCTTGCTCTTCGCCGCCACCGCGACGATCTCGGCGCCGACGGCTTCGCGCCGCTGCGCCAGTCCGGCCCGTTGGAAGCTCTGCATGAACACCCCGTTGAGCGCGAATGCCAGCAGTGCGGGGTCGTGTAGTCGGCGAGCGATGTCCTCGGCCTGGCGGGCGGCGCGCAGCGGGCGCAGACCGGCCTCGGTCGGATCGTCCACCGGCAGGCCGCCGCGCGATTCGACGGCGATGGTCGCGAGCAGCCTGGCCCGGTCGGCGTCGTCGTCGGCGGGCAGCCGCGACAGGGTCTTCTCGGCGATGTCGACGAGTCGTCGGTCCTGTGCCGGGTCGTCCGAGCGGGTCCAGATCGCGGGCACGTCGTAGATGCCGATCACCCGTGCGGTCAATTCCGGGTCACCGAGTTCGTCGGCGGCGACGACAGCGGAAATCCGATGTGCGCGTGCCGCTTCCAACCCGCCGCCGCCCGTCACCGCGAGGTCGCGCATCAATCCGGCGGTCGATTCCAGGCGCGTCCTCGTGCGTGGCGGGACCGCGCTGTCGTAGGCGGCGCGTGCCTGTTCCCAGACCTGCGCGGTGGGATCGGTCGCGACCGGGTCGAGGTGTGCCGCCTGGCGCAGCAGGTCGTGTTCGAGGCGGCGCAATGCCGGTCCCGGGTCGATGCCCAGATCCTCGGCCAGCATCCGCCGGGCCCTGGTGAGGACGGCGAGCGCGTCGGCTTGACGGCCCGAGCGATACAGGGCGGTGGCCAGCAGCCCCCACGCGTCTTCGCGCCACGGATGCTCGGTGACATGCGCGTCGAGGTCGGGAACCGCTGCCGCGGCGTCGCCGAGCGCCACTTGGGCTTCGGCACGGCGTTCGACCGCCAGCAGTCGCTGCTCGGTGAGCCGCGATCGTTCGGCCTGCGCCCATCCCGCATCGGCGAAGTCGGTGTAGGCGGGTCCGCGCCACCAGCCCAATGCCTCGGTGAGTACCGAGAAAGCTTGTCCGGCAGGCAGAGTCGATGCCATCCGGACCGCATTGTCGAATCGCCACGCGTCGACGGCATCGGGTTCGGCCCGCAGCGCGTAACCGAGCCCCTCTGTGACCAGCAGACGCGCCGGTGTGCGAGGCGGGCGGTCGGGCTCGAGCGCGCGCCGCAGTCCGGCGACGAAGGTGCGCACCGCGCCCACCGCGTCCGCGGGCGGCTCGTCCCATAGATCGTCGACCAGTCGACTGACCGGAACCACGCGCCGGTCGGCGAGGATCAGCCGCGCGAGCACCTCGCGATAGCGCGGACCGCGCAGCGCGACCGGTCCGCCCAGGTCGTCGTGCGCGGTGACGGGACCGAGCACCTGAAACCGCATCAGGCCAATGTAGTGCGCGTTCATCGGCTGCTCATCGCGACACCGCACGCTCGAACTCGATCCGCTCGGACCCCGCGGACCAGCCTTCGAACGAAAGAGCCAACGCGATGACCCGCACCATTCCCGGATTCGACTACCACCGCGTCCCCGTCGCCGACGATGTCGCGCTCAACGTCGCCGTCGCCGGTTCGGGTGCCCCGATCGTGCTGCTGCACGGCTTCCCGCAGACCCACCTGATGTGGCGTCACGTCGCCGCCGACCTGGCCGTCGACCACACGGTGATAGGCCGGACCTACGCGGCTACGGAGACAGCGACAAACCCGCCGACGCCGCACCCGATACCTACTCCAAGCGGCGTATGGCAGCCGACATCGTCTCCATGGCAGCGGCTTTCGGCCATGAACGCTTCGCACTCGCGGGCCATGACCGGGGCGCCCTTGTCGCCTTCCGCGCCGGACTCGATCACCCCGCGACGATCACCCACCTCGCCTGCCTGGACGTGCTACCCACCCTCGACATGTGGGAAGTGCTGCACGGCGTCGACGCTGCCGTCGGGTTCCACCTGTACCTGATGGCCCAGCCGCCGGGTCTGCCCGAACAGATGATCTCGGCCGGCGCCGACGCATTCTTCGCCTACTTCCTCGACCTGTGGACCAAGGATCCCGCCGCGATCCCTCCGCCCGTACGCGCCGCGTATCTGGAGGCCAGTCGCGAAGCCGTCCCCTCGATCGTGGCCGACTATCGCGCCTCGGCGACCATCGATATCGACCACGACCGCGCCGATCGCGCGGCAGGCGCGCGGCTGTCCATGCCCGTAACGGTCATGCAGCAGGACTGGGGCGCTGCGCTCGGATTCGAAGCGGCGGCGCTGTGGTCGAGTTGGGCACCGGATCTCGACCACCGCACCGTCGACACGGGTCACTTCATGGCTGAAGAGGACCCCGCAACCGTGGCCGCGGCCCTTCGTGAACTGGTCCTGCGCTGAAACAGGCGTGCAGGGGGTCAGTACGAGACAGTGAAGCGTTGGTCGACGAAGGAACCTTCCTGTATCGCGTCGACGATCGCGCTGGCGTAATCGCCTACGCTGATGCGACTTTCACCGTCGGCATCCGTGATCGGGGTATCGCGAGCCTCGGCCCGGTAGGAGCCGGTCGCCTCGCCGGGGACCAGGTGCACGGGCGGCGGGCTGACATAGGACCACCGGACCGGCGAATCGGAAGCCCGCAAGATCTCGAGCGCTTCGGTCTGGTCGCGAGCCGTCTCCAGGTACTGGGCGGGGAAATTCGGCGAATCGACGAAACGCTGTCCCGGTGCGTACTCCAGGCTGCCGCCCCCACCGAGGAACACCAGGCGATCGACCCCGGCGAGGGGGAGGGCTTCGAGCAGGGTCGCGGCGCCGCGCGGCACCAGTCGGTCCTCGCCCTTGATGGCCGCGACGACGGCGTCGTGACCCGCGACGGCATTCTTGACCGAGGCCGCGTCGGTGACATCCATCGTGTCCCGGCCGAGCGCGGTGACCTGTAAGCCGCGAGCGGCGGCCTCCCTGGCCACCGCACCGCCGAGGTTGCCGGTGGCGCCGATGACCGCGATCCTCATGGGCTTGCGGTGATACAGGCGATCGACGAAATCGCTGATGAGCGGCGCGATTTCGGGCAGATTCTCTTCGAGTGCGAAATGTCCGGTGTCGAAAAGGTGGACCGCGGCGTCGGGGACGTCACGGAGGTAGGCGGTGGCGCCTGCCTCGGGGAAGAAGGCGTCGTTGCGACCCCACAGCACCAGCGTCGGCGGCTGGTGCTCGCGCAACCACTGCTGCCACACCGGGTAGAGCGCCACATTGGTGTGGTAGTCGAGGGCCAGGTGCACCTGCGCGTCCTTGCGGCCCGGGAGGTCGAGGAAATGCTGATCCAGGGTCCAGCCGTCGGGTGCGATGAGCTCCGGATCGGTGGTGCCGCCCTCGTATTGGCCGCGGGTGACGGGCAGTTCGAGGATCTGTCGAACGTTGTCCTCGGCGCCCGGTAGACCCGGCTTGTTCGCGGTCATCGCGCGCGCCATCTCGGACAGGCCCTCGTCGTAGGCGTTCGAGTTCTGGACGATCAGGCCCGCGATCTGTGCCGGACGGCGGGTGGCGAGCCGCAACCCGACCGGACCACCGAAGTCGAAGGCGTACAACACGAATCGTCGCAGCCCGACCGCGTCGACGAACCCTTCGACGATATCGGCGAGTCGCTCGAAGGAGTAGACGAAATCGTCGGGGACTTCGGTGTGCCCGAAGCCGGGGTAGTCCAGGGCGATCATCCGGTATCGCCCGCCCAGTGCGTCCATGAGCCGACGGAACTGGTGCGATGCCGAGGGGAAGCCGTGCAGGAGAAGCAGTGCCGGCGCGTCGGTCGGCCCGGTTTCCCGGTAGAAGACCCGTACGCCGTCGATCTCGACGACCCGGTGCCTGATGTGCGGAACGGTCACTACCGCCATGTCGAAACCGACCTCTCTGAACGCTTTTCGTAGACGGATCTATGATCAACCGTTCGCCGGGCGTGATCAACGACAAATCACCCAAGGGTCGTTAACCGGTGGGCAATGATCGAAGGCGGGGCGTGGAGCGAAACGAGATCGAGGCGTTCCTGACGCTGTCGGAGGAACTGCATTTCGGCAGAACCGCGGAGCGGCTGCGGGTCTCCACGGCGCACATCAGCAAGACGATCAAGGCGCTCGAGCGGCAGGTCGGGGTGCCGTTATTCGAACGGACCAGCCGCAAGGTTGCCCTGACACCGGTCGGATGTCAGCTGCGCGAGGAGCTTCGGCCCGCCTACGAACAGGTCCAGCGCAGCGTCCGCAATGCCAAACTGGCCGGACGCGGCATCCACGGCACCCTGCGGGTCGGCTATTTCGGGTCGGCCGGTGGACGGTACCTGCTCGAGGTGGGCGAGATCTTCGAGGCCAGGCACCCCGAATGCACCGTGCGGATCACCGAGTTGCAGCTGAGCGACGGTGCGAATCGGTTGCGCGAGGGTGATGTCGACACCATGCTCTGCTGCTTCCCGATGAGCGAGCCCGACATGACCATCGGCCCACCCCTGCTCTGCGAAGCCAAGATGCTCGCCGTCCCCTCCGGCCACCCTTTCGCCCGCAGACCCGCGCTGTCCCTGGAAGACCTCGCCGAGGTCACCATGATCCAGAACCCGCCGCAGCTCCCCGCCTACTTCGACGAATTCCACCACCCCAAGACGACCCCATCCGGCCGCCCCATCGACCCGGGCCCGACCGCCGCCACCTTCCAGGAGATCCTCGCCCTCGTCGGCGCAGGCAAAGGCGTCTACCTGACCACCGAACAAGCCCCCCTGTTCTACGTCCGCCCCGACGTCACCTTCATCCCCGTCACCGACGCCCCACCCCTACAATTCGGCCTCGGCTGGCTCAATACCGGCCTCACCGCACGAGTACAGGCCTTCGTCCAGACCGCGAGCGACACCGTCGCCCAGCAGCGCTCCTGAGGGACGTCACCGGTCGTGCTCGGTGGCTCGCTGTTGGGCTCGGTGGGTGAGGGCGTTGATGATGCGTTGCCAGGCGGGGGAGGACTCCGAGATTCGAGAGGCTGCGAGTTCGGTGGATCGGGTGGTGGGGCGTTGGTGGCGGATTTGCCAGGTGTCCAGGTCGTCGATGAGTTGGTCGAGGCGTGGATCGTGGGGGTTCCAGTCGACCGATTCGTCTACGGCGAGGTAGAGGCGGGTGGTTTCGGGGTCGTCGAATTCGGCGTTCTTCTCGCGGATTCGCCGGGGGAGGGCGTCGGCGTCCAATGCTTGTAGCAGGATCCAGGAGTCGCGCTCCAGTCGCACTCGTTGTTCGCTGATGCCGAGACCGCGCATCCGGTTCAGGATGGCGACCACTTCGGTGGGGAGGAAGAGGCTTTCGCCGCCTGCCAGTTCGGCGATCCGGTGGCGGTACTCGGCGAGCTGATCGATCTTGCGCTGCAACGCCGCGTCGATATCGCTGATGGCGGAAGCGAATTCGGTGGGTTGCGCGTGGAGCAGCGCGTCGATCCTGGACAGGGGGACGCCGGCGTCGGCGAGGGTTCTGATCCGGATGAGATCCACCGCTGCCTGCGCGGGATAGCGGCGGTAGCCGGAGGCGTCGCGCTCTGGCTCGGGCAACAGCCCGACCTGGTGGTAATGGCGCACGGTGCGCACGGTCACGTCGGCAGTCGCCGCGAGTTGGCCGATGGTGAGCACCGCGCCGATTCTAGGGGCCTGCCACCTGGTCGACGACATCGCGGATCGCCTCGACCACGGCATCGGGACGGTCGAAGCAGAGTCGGTGGTGCACGGTGTCGGTGATGATGCGCTGCTCCCCGTGCGAAACCCCGTCCACCACGGCCGCGTCCATTCGTCGCCTGCCGTCGTGGATCTCGGCCAGCGCCTCAGCGGACTGGCCGGGGTCGGCGCCCAGCACGCTGAGCGCTACCAGCGGAACATCTGGAAGGTTCGGCCCGGCGTGCAGTTCGGTCGCCACGTCGGTCAATCCGTTGCGCTCGGCGAAGCCCGCACGGATCCATTCGGTACTCGACTTGGCATCGATCAGTGGCTGCCGCACATGCTCGGGGTAGTCCGCGAGCAACTCGACGCGCAACTCGCGCAGGGCGGTCCGCATCTGTTCGACCTGTTCGAGATCGGGCGTGGGCACCGCGGCCGCCGCCAGGTGCATCGACTGCGGCATGAACTCGTCCCAGTCGCGATGCAGGCCGTCCATCCAGACCAGCCCGGCCACATCCTGCGGGTAGAGCTGAGCGAACCGGTGGGCGTAGAGGCAGCCGAGGGAGTGCGCCGCGAGAACATAAGGGGCGGCGATGTTTTGGGCGCGCAGCAGCTGACGCAGTTCCGTGGCGACCGCTTCGGCGGTGCGAGGTAAGGGCAGCGGATCGCTGTAGCCGGTGCCGGCGCGGTCGTAGATGACGGCGGTGGTGAACTGAGAAACCTGTTGCTGCACAACGAAATAGTCCAGACCGACCGCGCTCGCGCCTGGGAGGAACACCACGGCCGGTCCGCCGCTGCCCGACCGGTGCGCGAAGATGCGCTTGCCATTGATCTCCTCGAATCCGCCGACCGGCGGGGCGTGCCGGGTCGGGGACGTGTTGTTGTTCGTCATGCGACAAGGGTGCAACCCTGACGCAGCGTCAGGGTCAACCCGCACCGAGGCGGGAGTCGATCGCGGGGGATGCGGGCCGATCTCGCCTGGTGTTCGGGCGTAGACGTCACATCGCCAGAGGTGGTGTCGTGACAGCGGGTCTGTTCGGCGGACGGTAGGTGCGCCAGGCTTCGGCGAGACGGTCGACTGCCGTCGTGAGGGTTTCCAGCGGATGGAGGAAATGAATCCGCAGGTAGCGCTCGCTCCCGCCGGTCGGATCGAGGCCGCTGCCCGCGAGGATCGAAACATGGTGGCGCAGTGCGGCTTGCGCGAAGGAGGCGCCGTCGCCGTGTGGCAGCCGGATCCAGAGGGTCTGGCCGCCCTCGACCGGCGGCACCTCCCACTCGGGGATTCGGCGGGCGAGTTCCGCGCGGAGATGGTCGTGACGAAGTCGGCGCTCGGTGGCTTGCGCGCGCAGCAGGTCGTCGAGACGGGGAAGTAGTTCGGCCGCGGCCAGCTGGGCGGGAAGATTGCCACCGAGGTCGTGCACCGCGCGAAGCTTGGCGAGCTTGGTGACGACAGGGGATGCCGCGCGGATCCAGCCGACTCGCAGTCCGCCCCAGACGCTTTTACTCAGCGAACCGATGGTGATCACGGTGTCCGCGAACGCGGCGAGTGGTCGCGGAGTCTCGTGGCCAGGGAAGCCGAGCTCGGCCAGGACTTCGTCATCGATGAGCGGAATCCCCTCTGCTGCCGATGTTTCCGCGAGCCTGCGCCGGGTGAGCGTGGACAGCACCGAGCCTGTCGGGTTCTGGAAGGTGGGGATCACGTAGGCGAGAGTGGGGCGATGGTCGCGGATCGCTCCCGCGAAACCGTCCAGCCCCGGCGGCAGGCCGGACACGTCCGCCGCTTCCGCGCGAAAGGCTTCCAACGCGCCGGGATAGGTCGGAGCCTCCACGAAAACGCGATCGCCAGGCCGGAGGAAGGCGCGTGCGAGCAGTGAAAGTGCTTGTTGCCCACCGGTAGTGACGAGAATCTGCCCGGCCTCGGTCGGTAGACCCCGACCCCGGTAATACTCGGCGACGGCCTCCCGAAGCGCCGGATGGCCGGACGGGTAGTAGCCGATGTCGTCGGTCGTGGCGGTCAAGGCGGGCAGCATCGCCGCGTAGGACTCGGCCAATGCGAGAGGAGGTCGATCCGGTGCCGCGCACGCCAGCGAGATCACGTCGGAGCGCGGCTCGAGCAGGTCGAGAAACATCGGCTCACTGGTAGCTTCCGGCGGATCGACCTGTGGTGATCCCGCGACACGGGTGCCACTGCCTTGTCGTCGAACGATTCGCCCTTCGTCGTGCAGCAGGTCATAGGCCGCCACCACGGTGCTCCGCCCGACCGACAAGGCGACAGCCAGTTTGCGGTCCGGGGGCAGCAGCGCGCCAGGCGGGAGTTCGCCGTCCTCGATCAGCCCGCGCAACCCCGCCGCGAGCAGGGCATACAGGGGCCCGCGCCCCGCCGACCAGCGGCCGAGCCGATCTGTCACAGTAATTGGATCCATAGCCAAACCAATTATGGCTGATTGGCGCTGGATCGTCGCCTCGAGCAGCTCGACGATGATCACCATGACAACCTCGAGCACTACCGGTTCGGTATCGATCCCCGCGGCCGTCGCCGCCCTGCCCGGCCCCTTTCAACAACAGGAGCTGGCCATGGTCAACGACACCGTTGTCCGCGTCGCCCGACTGTCGGGCGAATTCCCCTGGCACCACCACGACGAAGACGAACTCTTCCTCTGCTGGGACGGCACCTTCCGGATCGAACTGGAAGACCGCGCGCCCGTCACCCTGCATCCGGGCGAATTGTTCGTGGTGCCCAAGGGAATCCGGCACCGACCGGTCGCCGACGAGGTCGCGCACGTGCTCTTGATCGAGCGCCCGGAGACAGCGCAATACGGCAACTGAACTGTCAGCGGGTGATGGCGTTGTCGCGGAGCCAGGTGTCGATGTCACCGCCCGCTGTCGCGACGACGGCCACTGCGAGCATGACCGTGCCCCCGAGTCGGGTATCGGCGACACGCGCTGTGCACACCATTCGACACCGTGGGTGTAGCGCGTGGAAGTGACTGCTGTTCCAGGTACTGCCAGTCACCCCTTGCGGTCGTTCCGGGCGCCTCAGTGTCCGGATTCGACCGGCACGGTCCGCAGGAGTTCAGCGACTTCCGCGGGCGTCGCGGACGGAAAGAGTTGCCGCACCCCGATCATGGCCAGTAGTCGGTCCTGATCGGCGCCCACCCCCATGCGCGACACCACATCGTGCGCGGCGCGGTTGGCTTCCGCGATCTCGTCGGCTTTGCCCAGGCGTGCGAGATTTTCGCCCACGATTTTATCGAGGTCGGTGGAACGCTTGTAGAACAACGCGGTGATCCCGACCGGCACCGCACCCATGATCGAGGTCGCGGCGGCGGCGTCTCGATTGCCGAACGCCACCATCGATGCCGCGGCGAGAACGACCACGACTCCACAGCAGCCGCTGATCATGTACGCCCAGAAAAACGCCGTGCTCTGCGCCATCGCGCTGCGCACCTGCCGAAGGTATTCCTCTGTTCGAGGACGCGGCGTCTGGATGTGGTCGGTGTCGGGATCCTCCGGTTCGGTCGCTATCGAGACGGCGGGAGGAACGTCGTTGCCTGTCATGGTGGTTTCGATCGCCCGCTTGTTGATTCGGCGACTGAATGTCGTCGAGAACCACGCCGACACCGACGCGATCACAGTCGGGATCAGCCCACCCACCCCGATCAAGGCCAAGATCTCGTTCACGGTATCCCCCCGAATTTAGCGCCTACACCCCTGCGAACTTCCTCGGGCACTCTACCGTGAGCCGTTCTCCCCTTACCTGTTGTCCACTCGCGCAGGGTGATTCGTGGTCATCGTGCAGCCAGTGGCTTGGTCGCGGATGTCGAGGAAGGAGTCGGCCAGCTTGCTGCCCTTCAGGAATCCGCGGAACAGTGCGCGATGCCCCTCGGTCACATCCGCACGTCCCTGATAGTGGGTGCCGATAAACGTTGTGTAGGTGGCGTTTTCGGTGAAGGTGGCACCGTAGGCATCGGCGTCGTTGCGATCCCAGGCGTCGGTCATCGCGCTCAGCGTGGCGCACACCGCGCGCAGATCTGCCTCGGTGCCGCCGTCGGGAACGACGCTCGTGCACTCGGCGACGCCGGTGTTGCGCACCTCGAATAACTCTTCGCAGCAGATGTATCTGCGTATAAGAAGAGAATATTGCCGCAGTGGATCCCTTGTCAACGGCAAAGGTCTCGCGTTATGAACAAGAACTCTTGTTAGAAACAAGTGCTCGTGCTGTAATCAGCGTCACCTACCAGAGGAGACGCCATGCAGCGCAGCGCGGCAGCCACCATCCACCCGAGTCGCCGGGGTGGGCGCGGTCGACCGAAGCGGGGACGAATGTTCAGAACGAGGTGGGCGGTAGTGCCTCTGGCGGCGGTATGTCTGGCGGTGTCGAGCGCGGGCAACGCCTCCGGCGACCCGTACCCGAGATTTCCGCCGGACCAGAACCAGCTCCCGCAGCTGCCCGCCGAACCCCAGCTCTACGACATGCTGCCGATCCCGGTGCCCGCGGAAGATCCCTGGTACGACGACCCGGCGGACCTGAATTCCTATGCGCCCGGACAGATCATCCGCTCCCGAACGGTGCAGACGCGTCTGCTCGGCTTGCCCTTCCCGGTGCACACCGAACAACTGCTGTACCGAAGCAACGACGTGCACGACAATCCGATCGCGACCGCGACCTCGGTGATCGTCCCCGGCATCCCGTGGTCGGGCAGTTCACGACCGGTGGTGTCGTTCCAGGAGGCCATCGACGCGACCGATTCGTCGTGCAACCCGTCGTACACGTTGCAGGCGGGCACGATGAAAGAGGCCGCGCTTGCGGTCTATTGGCTCGCGCAGGGATTCGCGATCAACGTCGCCGACTTCGACGGCAAGTTCAATACCTTCAACACCTATGACGAAGGCAAAATGGTGCTCGACAGTTTGCGCGCCATGAAGAACTCGGCATTGGGCCTGACCGACTCCGGGATCGCGCTCTACGGGTACTCCGGCGGCGGCTCCGGTTCGATCCGTGCGGCCGAACTTCGCGAGAGTTATGCCCCCGATGTGCGGTTGCTCGGCACCGCGGTGGGTGGATTCCCCGCCGACCTCCGCGCCCAGGCTCGCTACGCGATCGCCCAGCAGCCCGGCCTCGCCGGCGCCAGTAATTTCACGATGTGGCTCGGCTTCGCCGCGTTGTCGCGGGAATTCCCCGACCAGTTCGACGCGAAGGAATTGCTGACCCCCGAAGGTCAGGCGATCGTGGCGGATATGCGGAGTCGCTGCGTGTACACGATCGGCGCGGCAGGCGCGTACCGGCCGATCAGCGCCTATTTCCAGCCGGGGAAGTCACTGGAAACGGCGCCGGGTGTGATGGAGGTACTCGCGGATCAGAGTCTGGGACATCACATTCCGGATAGCCCGATCTTCTGGTGGCACGGAATCTGGGACGAACTGATCCCGACGTCGGCGGTACTGCCGACGGTGAACGACTACTGGAACCGCGGCGCTGACCTGCGGTTCTACACGATGCCGCTGCCCGAACACATCGTCAACGCCGTCGCGGGCTGGCCGCCGGCGGTGGCCTGGACCAGTGCGGTGCTGCGCGGTCTGCCGCCGGGCGAGCGATTCAAAGCCGATATTCCGCTGCCCAACTAGACGTCAACAGCACGGCGCGCGGAGGGAATGCGCGCCGTGCTGTTGACGAACCGAAGCTTTACGCCGAAGCCTGCTCATAAGCCGAGATGACTTCCGCCGAGATCCTGCCGCGGCTGGACACAGTGTGCCCGTTCTGCGAAGCCCACGCCCGGATCTCGGTCAGATCGTTGCGGCGGGTGGATTCAGCTGCCGGTGCCGAGCCGAGGCGACGTGCGGCGCCTGCTTTGGCCCGACCGGTGCGACGCGCGTACGGAACCCACTGTTCGAACACCTCACGCAACTCTGCCGCGTTGGCATCGGACAGGTCGATTTCGTAGGCCGCCCCATCGATTCCGAATGTGACAGTCGCATCGGCAGCGGACGTGCCATCGAAATCATCGACAAGTGTGACAACGACTTTGCGCGCCATGGGAGTCCTGTTCGTTCGGGTGCCGAGAATTACCGTCGCTGATCTTAGTTGACCGCGGCGCGGGTTATTCGCTCGGCACCAATCGCGATCAGCTCGCGCGACGTCCGCCCGCGACACCGTCGCAGGTATTTCTGGGGTGTGTCAGTCGGCGCGAGGGACGCGTCCGTCGACGTCGGTGAACCCGTAGTCCTCGGCGAGATCGGCGACTTTCCAGGATTTCCCGGTGCGCGTCGACCGGCCGGGGTCGGCGGCCAGCGCTACCACGGCGCGCCCGGGGAAGCGTGGGGACTCGGCGGTGTCGAGATCGAAGGTGCCTTCGCCGGGCAGGGTGACCTGGCGACGGCCGTGCTCGTCGGCCGGAACCATCTGCAGTAGTTCGGTATTCACGATCCCGGGCCAGATCGAGACCGCGGTCGCGCCGGTGCCGGTCAGGTCGTGCGCGAGGTCGGCGGTGAGGCGATCCAGGGCGGTCTTGCCGACCCCGTAGACGGCATTGTGCATGTACCGCCGGGCGCCGGGGGAAGAGACATTGACGATGAGGCCCGCCGACTCGATCAGCAGCGGTGCGGCGAAAACGCTGGCCACATAGTGCGATCGCACGCCGATGTCGAAGGTCTCGTCCCACGCCTTCGGTGGCACGTCCCAGAACTTGCGGCCCAGCCAGCGGGCGGCGGCGGGGGAGTTGTAGACGTTGTTGACCAGCACATCGAGGCGACCCTGTTCCTCGCGGATCCGGATGAAGAGGTTCTCGACCGCGTCGTCGTCGCGATGATCGCAGACTGCCACGACGCCGTGTCCGCCGAGCTCGGTGACCATCGCGGCGGTCTCCCCCACGGTGCCGGGTAGCTTCCCGGGCTCGGTGGTGCGTCCGGTGACGTACACGGTCGCCCCGGCCGCGCCCAACTCGAGGGCGATGCCTTTGCCGATGCCACGACTTGCCCCGGTGACGACCGCGACGCGCCCGGCCAGAATCTTGGGTGTTCCGCTCATGACCTCAGGACACTACCGTCAAATCAGAACACGTTCTAGAAATTGGAGGCGGTAGTGGAGCAGAGATTTCTCGACACAGGCGAAATCAGGATGCATGTCACCGAGCAGGGGCAGGGCTACCCGGTGGTGTTCTGTCACGGATTTCCGCACACGGGGTTCATCTGGCACCGGCAGATAGCGGCCGTGGCCGAGGCGGGATTCCGAGCCATCGCGCCCGACCTTCGCGGCTACGGTCGAACCGAGGCGCCCGCTGATGTCGCCGCGTACACCAATGAGGCCGTGATCGGCGACCTCCTGGCGCTGCTCGATGACGTCGGCGCCGAGAAGGCTGTGTTCGTCGGCCTCGATTTCGGTGCCCAACTGGTGTGGGAGCTGTCGCTGCGCGCTCCCGAACGCGTCGAAGCGCTGGTGGTGCTGAACAATCCGTACTCGCCGCGCCCGCCGCGTCCACCCTCGGCCTTCTGGACGAAGGCCTCCCAGCGCCACTTCCTGCACCTGTCCTACTTCCAGGAGCCCGGCGTCGCCGATGTCGAACTCGCCGCGCGACCGAGGGAATTCCTGTCCCGCGTCTACTTCTCCCTCTCCGGGGACTACCACTACCTCGACACCTGGAAGAACCCGCCGGGGCTCGGTTATCTGGATGTGCTGCCCCAGGCGCCCGCGCTACCGTGGACCTGGCTCAGTGACGATGAATTCGACACCATCGCCACGGAATTCGAGCGGACCGGCTTCACCGGGGGATTGAACTGGTACCGCAATCTGGACCGCAACTGGGAACTCGCCGAGCCGTTCGCCGATGCCCGGATCGAGGTCCCGACCTACTTCCTCTACGGCGAGAACGATCCCGACATGGAGGGCTTCAGTGGCCGCGACCCGCTTGCCACGCTACGGGCGAATGTCACCGATCTCCGCGCGGTAGTGGAACTTCCGGGTGCGGGCCATCTCGTGCACCTCGAGCGAACCGACGCGGTCAACGACTTCCTGGTCACCGCGCTGCGCGAGGTCGGTGTCGATCAGCGCGCGCGGTCGTAGGTCAGGGCCATCTCGCCCAGTTCGCCGACCTCGCGACGGGTGAGCGTCCACCGCGAGCCGGGCAGGCCGTCGTCGAACAGTCGCTGTCCGTCGCCGGCGATCTCGGGGCACAGCAGCAGGTGCAGTCGGTCGATCAGGTCCGCCGCGAGCAGGTCCTTGATCACGGTCGGGCTGCTGTTGACGAGAATGTCACCCGTGCCGGTGGCTTTCAGCGCGGTGACGACGTCGGCGGCCGGCGCGTTCGCGATGCGGGTGCGCTCCCACGGCGACTCGGTGAGAGTGGTCGACAGGACCACCTTCTCGGTGTCGACCAGCCATTTCGCGTAGGCGCGGTCGCGCGGGTCGGCGTTCTCGTCGGCGGCGACCGTCGGCCAGAACCCCAGGAAGCCTTCGGCATTGACCCGGCCGAGCAGTGCCGTCGTCGCGCCCTCCCAGATGCGGGTGAGGTGATCGCGGGCGACTTCGGTGGTGGCGTAGCGGACGATCGCCTGCGCGTCGGTGGGGCCGCCGGGGCCGTTGTAGCGTCCGTCGAGGGTAAGGCCGATATTCGCGGTCACAGTGCGTTCGGTCATGGCTGTTCCTTGCTGTGGGGGAGTGTGTGGGCGAGGTTGTCGAGGACTCGGCTCCAGCCGGTTTCGATGCCGGCGATGTAGGGGACGGCCTCGACGGTTGTTTCGGTAATGGTCAGGTCGAGGGTCAGGCGGGTGGCGCCGGCCTGCTGCTCGAGGGTCAGGTCGTAGTGGCCGGTGAAGGAGACGGCGCCCGCCGCATCGAGCACCGAGAGGTCGAATCCGAGGTGGCCCGGTTTCCTCGCGGCCGTGACTCGCCCCTCGGAGCGGTATCGCCGCCCTTCGGCGTCGCGGTAGTCCAGTGCGGCGCGACCGCCTTTCTTCGGCTCGATGACGCAGTCCGTGATCGTCATCGACGCTGGGGCCCACCAGGATCGGAGCAGAGTCGGATCGGTCCAGTGCTGCCAGACGAGGTCCCGAGACGCGGTCAGTTCGCGCTCGAAGGTGAACCTTCGCCCGTCTGCCCAGCGGTCCCGTTCCGCGGCCATCGATTCCACCTCGATGGCGGCACGGTATCGCTCTACGACCGCGCGCTCGTCCGCATGAGCGGAGATGGTTTCGACCAGGTCGGTGAGCCTGCTCGCGAGTTCCTGTAGTGGCGCCGACTCGACGGCGTAGACGCGACGTTGCCCCAGTGGAAAGACCGTGACGAGCCCGGCGCGCGCCAATGTTTGGAGGTGCTTGGTGGTCTGGGGCTGCCGCAAACCGGTCAGGTCGGCGAGTTCGCCGACCGAGCGGGGGCGCTCGGCGAGGAGTTCGACGATGCGCCACCGTGCGCCGTCTCCGAGTGCTGATGCGATCGCGTCCATGATCCGAGTATTCACTAGAGTGAATATTCCTGTCAAGGAATATGAGTCGCTCGGTGGAAACTCGCGGAGAGGCGGTACTTTTGGTGGGAGGCACATCGGGCGGACCACCTGAAAGGATGCGGCCTCTTGAAGATTGCACTCGGAGCCGACGAACGGACGACGAGCTAGTGTTCACGAGCTGGGGCGATCTGGTCTATCGATTCCGGTTCGGCGTGCTCGGCGTCGTGGTGGCCGCGTTGCTCGCGCTCGGCGGGTACGGGCTGGGGCTGCACGATGAGCTGAGCTCCGGTGGCATGGACGATCCCGGCTCGGAATCCGCGCTGGCGGGGCGCTTGGCGGACAGTGCGTTCGGTCGCAACCACGACCTCGATGTGGTCGTGCTCTACACCGCGCCGCCCGGCAGGACCGTCGACGATCCCGAGTTCAGCCGCAAGATCGTCGACAACCTCAACAGCCTGCCGCGTGAGTACCCCGGCGTGATAGCCGGCGTCAACGGGGCCTACTGGCAGACGGAAACCGGTCGGGCGAGCGGTTCCCTGTTCGCCACCGTGGACCGCACCCGCGCTGTGGCCGCCGTCGCCATCGTCGGCGACAACGACACCGAGATGCTGCGCAACACCAGAAAGGTGAAGGACGCCTTCGCGATTCCCGGTGTCGATGTGCAGGTGGGCGGCCTGCAGCCAGTGGCGGGAACACTCAACGACACCCTGGCCGACGACATCCGACGAATGGAATTCCTCGCGTTCCCGGTGGTCGCGCTGCTGCTGTTCTTCATCTTCGGCGGTGTGGTCGCCGCCGCGCTGCCGTTGATCGTCGGCGGGCTGACGATGCTCGGCGCGAGCGGGATCGTGCGCACCTTCACCTACGTCACCGAGGTGAACTCCTTTGTCGCGCCGGTTGTTTCGATGATCGGTGCGGGATTGGCCATCGACTACGGGCTGTTCATCGTGAGTCGCTTCCGCGAAGAACTCGCCGAGGGCCACGCCGCCGCGGCGGCGGTACGGCGCACGATGACGACGGCGGGGCGCACCGTGGTGTTCTCCGCGACGATGATCATCGCCAGCGCGGGCGGCATGCTGCTGTTCCCGCAGGGGTTCCTGAAATCCATCGCCTATGGAGCGATCGCGACAGTATCGCTGGCCGCGCTCACCGCCATTACCTTGCTCCCCGCGATGCTCGCGATTCTCGGCGCCCGCGTGGACATGTGGGGAAGTAGGCGGCTGCGGAGAACGAAGTCCGCGTACGAGGTGGAGAACGGTTTCTGGGGCCGCAGCACCCAGTGGGTGATGAAGCACCCGGTGAAGGTCGCGGGCGTACTGTGCGTCGTGTTGGTGCTATTGATCCTGCCCGCTCGTAACCTGGCCTTCGGTGGCTTCAGTGAACGATATCTGCCGCCGGACAACAGCACTCGCGTCGCGCAGGAGCAGATCGACGCGACCTTCCCCGGCCGCAGATCCGATCCGATCGACCTGATCTTCGTCTCCGGCGACACCGTCGCGATCGGTACCGCCCTGAAACTGGCCAACCAAGCGCCCGGTTTGGCGGCGAAGTTCGAACTGCCGTCGCGGTCGCCGGTGCAGTCGGATGTGTACCGCACCAAAACGACACTCGCGGACTCCGATTCCGCCGACGCCACCATCGACTATCTCCGCGGCATCGAACTGCCCGACGGAGTGCGGATGCTCGTCGGTGGCGTCCCCGCCATCCAGAAGGACAGCCTCGACGCGCTGCTCGAGCGCATGCCGTGGATGATCGCCCTCGTCCTGCTCGTCACCACGCTGCTGATGTTCTTGACCTTCGGTTCGCTGATCCTGCCGATCAAGGCCGCCCTCATGAGCGCTCTCGGCCTCGGCTCGACGCTGGGCATCCTCACCTGGATCTTCATCGACGGCCACGGCGCGGGCCCGCTCAACTTCACCCCGCAACCCATTCAGGCCAACATGCTGGTGATGATCATCGCGATCATCTACGGCTTGTCCACCGACTACGAGGTCTTCCTGCTCTCGCGCATGGTCGAAGCGCGGGCCAAGGGCGCCACCACCACCGAGGCGGTCCGCATCGGCACCGCGCACACCGGGCGCATCATCACCGCCGCCGCCTTGATCCTGCTCGTGGTCACCGGCGCCTTCGCGTTCTCGGACCTGGTCCTGATGCAATACGTCGCGTACGGCATGATCGCCGCGCTCATCATCGACGCCACCGTGCTGCGCATGCTGCTTGTCCCCGCGACGATGAAGCTGCTCGGCGACGACTGCTGGTGGGCTCCGACGTGGATGAAGACCGTCCACGACAGATTCGGACTGGGCGAATCACCGTCCCCGACAACCACTGCGGCAGATTGTCGGACCCCTGGCATACGGTGACGGAAAGGTCTACCACCTGTGTTCAGCTGCCATGAACGGAGTCATGATGAGCCGCCATATTCAGATCACCTTCGACGCGCACGATCCGGCCGCGCTGTCGACCTTCTGGCGTGACGCGCTGGGTTATGTGCATCCGGGGCCGCCGGGAGTCGAGGTGCCTGCCGGGGTCGATCCGCTGGTCGTATGGGACCAGTTTCTCGCGCGGATCGGCGTTCCGGCCGAAGAGCGGAACTCGAAGTCGGCCATCGAGGATCCGGAGGGGCATGGCCCTCGGGTGTTCTTCCAGCAGGTGCCGGAGGGCAAGGTCGCGAAGAATCGGGTTCATCTCGATGTTCGGGCGGCGCCCGGGTTGCAGGGTGACGAGCGGATGGCGGCGTTGGAGACCGAGTGCGAGCGGCTGATCGCGCTGGGCGGCAAGCGGGTCGAGCGCTTCGAACCCGAGCCGCCGATGAGTGCGGGATGGATCGTGATGACCGATCCCGAGGGCAACGAGTTCTGCCTGGACTAAATCTGACACTATTGTCGAATTTAGTGGCGGGCGGCTAACTTCGACCTCATGAACCACGCACCGATACGCGCGCTCGCCCTGCTCACCACCGGCCTTCTCGCCGGTGCGTTCGGCTACGGTGCCGCGAATCTGGTCCCGACTTTTCATCGGGTCCCGCTGCAGATGCGCCTGGAATTCCACACCGAGCTCATGCAGAACAACAGCATCAGCATGCAGCTCACCATGGCCGCCGCCGCGCTGAGCTGCCTCGCCCTGGCCGTCGTGCAGACCGGCAGGGATCGGGCGCTCGCCGCGGCGGCCACGGTGCTGGTGGTCGGGTCGTTCCTCATCACCCGGCTGGGCAACGTGCCGATCAACCACAAGATCAATGCCTGGGCCGTCGACGGAGCGCCCGCCGACTATGCCGTCATCCTGGAGCGATGGGACTTCTTCCATTTCCTGCGTACCGGGACAGCGCTGGCGGCTTTCGCGCTGATCATCGCGCTGGTGGTGTGGTGTTCGGGCGAGGCGAAGCGGGAGTTTCGCCGTGCGAGCGAGGGTGTCGGCGCTACCGTGGTTTGACCACGACGACGTGGTCACGTGGCTGCCACTGGAAGGAAGCCCCGGGATGCGGCATTTCGACTTTCGCGGAACCTTGATCGCCTATGACGAGGCCGGTGCGGGGCCGCCAGTCGTCTTCCTGCACAACCTCGGCGGCGACCGTCACATCTGGCGTGCGCAATTCGACGCACTGAAGCACAACCATCGGGTCTACGCGATCGACCTCATCGGGTACGGCGACTCGGACGCCCCCGACAACGGGTACACGGTCGAGAACTATCTGGCCATGGTCACCGCGTTCATCGAAGAGCGGGATCTGCGCGATGTGACACTGGTCGGCCACTGTTTCGGCAGTGCGCTGTCGCTGCTCTATACGCGGCGCAATCCCGACCGGGTGCGGTCGCTGGTGCTCAGCAGCCCACTCACCCCGAATACCTTGCGTCCGACCCGAACCGCATGGGCGGCAGCGCTCGGTCGACGGCTGCACATCGACTCGGTGCTGGCCCGAGTCCGCATTCCCGGCCCGGTGGCCGGGCTGATCGTGGCAGAACAACTCGGTTCGGAGAACGCCCCGGCCGAGATCGTCACGCATCTACGCGAGAGCTGGACCGAACCCCGTCGGCTGATGGTGACCGCCGCGATCTCGCGCGAGATTCCGCTGCTCGACGAATTGGACAGCTTCGTCCCGCCCGCCGACTTTCCGCCCGTCACCACGATCTGGGGCAGTCGTAATCGAGTGCTGTGCGCCCGAGCCGGCGCCACGCTGAACCGCACGTTGAAACCGTCGCGGGCGATCGTCGTCGACGGTGCGGGTCACCTGGTGATGGTCGAGTCGCCCGAGCAGGTCACCGCCGCGGTGCTCGCCGCGACGGCGGGCACGCGCGCCGTGGATTCCTAGTCCGAACCGCCGTCGCGGTCGAGCGTGGATCCCGCCCGCCGCGACATGCGGCCACAGCGGGCGCTGAGCGTCGGTGAACCGAACTTGTCGGTGCGCACCTCTAGTCTGCTCACATGGACGGACCGGACTCTGCGCTACGCCGCCTGACACGCGAGGCGGGAAAGTTGTTGCGGCCATATGGCTTTCACGGAACGGAAGCCTCCTGGACGCAGATCACCGCCGACGGTGTCGCAACGATCCGTCGCACCCGCACCCAGCGGACCTGGACAGACGGTCAGCAGGCGATCGGCTTCGGCCTGGAACTCGGCGCGACGCCGACTGCCTGGTGGGAATACTGCAACTGGCGCGATACCGTGCGAGGACTCCCGCCGACCGCGCTCGAACAAGCGACCGGTCCCGCACTGATCGACGAGCGCGGGATGGGCGAGGAATTGACCGAGTTGTGGTCGCTGCGGGTCGATCCGGCCCATCGGTCGCGCCCCGCGCTACAAGCCGACGTCGACGCCATTCGCGCCGACTTGCCGGTGCGCGTGCATGCCTACGCGCGCCGGGCACTGCGCCTGCTCGAACCGGACGCCTACCTCGACGAACTACTGGCGGACCCGAATCCGCAACCCGCCGCCCTGGAGGCGATCGTCGTTCTGCTCGCCGACCACGGCCCGGGACCGAGACTCGACGACGCGGTGACCCAGTTCCGATTATCGGTCGCCGATCCCGATGACTCGGTCGCCGACAGCGTCATCGCCTACCTGCGGGGTCGAGCCGTCCCGGTCTGACTGTGCTGCTCGAGCGGCCCGATCGCCGACTCGCCATTATCATTCCGCCCGTGGGAGATGCGGTACACGGGAATGCTCGGCGGGTTCGCCCCGGCAACAGAAAGGACTTCGGCGTCGCCGCCGAACTGCTGGCCGCGGCCCTGGCGAACGACCCGGCGACCCTGTGGCTGCACCCCAAGGAATCCACCCGTAAGACCAAGCTCGCCCGGTCGTTTCGATCCTCGCTCGACGATTCCCGCGATTGCAGCGATGGGGTAGACCTCGCCCTCGACAGCACCGGCGCGATCGTCGGCGTCGCGGTCTGGCTGGCGACCTTTCACATCCTGCCCCGAGCGACGGTAGGTCGACAGCTCAGAGCGTTGCATACCTACGGTTCCCGCGCCGCGCAGGCACAGGCGGGCGCACAGGCGACCTACGCGGCGGGCGTGCAGGAGCAGCACTGGCACCTGATGGCGGTCGGTGTCTCCGCGAAAGCACGCGGACGCGGACACGGACAGGACCTGATCGCGGCCGGAATGTATCGAGCGGCCGCCGACGGTGTCCCCGTACATCTGGAAACAACGAACCCGAACAACCTCTCCTTCTATGAACGCCTCGGATTCGACACGACCGCGGTGATCGATCTCCCCGGCGGCGGTCCGCGCAGATGGCTCATGCGTCAAGTGCCGCAACCGATCCCGAATCCTGCTCGCGGTAGAAGGTCACGCGATACCTGACGGTGCTGCGAAACGCGAGTAATTCGCGGTCGAAATTGTTGTGGAAATCCATGACAATTCCGCGGATAGGGAATAGGAACGTCAAAACCTGTGCGCGGCGATAGCGATCGGCGTGACGTTCGTGATCTGATCGAGATGTCCCGAAGCTGGGATGTTTCACAGACTGTAAATGAGGATGACCGTATGAACTCCAGAATTTCCCGTCCGCTCGCCGTCGCCGCCATCGTATTGTCCGCCGGTGTGATCGGCGCCGGTACCGCTACGGCAGCAGCTCCGGCGCCCGTCTCGGGTTCGGTGGAAGTGTGTGTCCCTCTTCCACTTCCGGTGCTCGAGATCAGCCTCTGTCTGTAACCGGCTAACACGGATACATGCGGCGGTGGTGGCACCGGTCACGGGGTGAAGAAGTGCGCGGCTCCGTTCGGAGCCACCACCGCCGCACCCGGAGTAGACCCGCAGGCCCGTGGGCTTTCTTGTCGGAAAGCATCATTGATCCACTGTTCTCTTGCGCTTTGTCACAAGCGAAGGTTGGACGGGGGATTGTCGTCCACGGTAGTTTGGGGGCTTGCCCAGTGATCTGGGTGGGAAGGATTCATCATGGCTGGCGCAACTTCCATCGAACCGTTCCTGACAGTTTCGGGGCGGCCGGTATCGAACCCCTTGAAGGATGTGCGGACGATATCCCGCCAGATGGTGGTGCATTTCATCGAGAATGTCGTACCGTGTGGCACGCTGCCCGGCGAAGCGCTCGACGGAGACGTTACGACGGTGACTCGCGTCTGTCTGGAACTGACCAGGAGCATGCTCGACGGCCGCGATATCCCGGGTCGCGTGGAGCGGGTGCAGGCCGCCGCCGCCGACTGGGCGCGCGAGGGAATCCCGATCGACACCATTCACGACGCGGTACACGAGGGCTTCAAACTCGGCTTCGATCTGGTTATTACCAATGTCACCAACCACGACTACGACACCGTCGTCGGGGTGGCTCGGCGGCTGATGGACGCCCAGAAGATGATCACCTCGGCGGTCTCGGTGGCCTACGTTCGTGAACTGCGATCGGTGGACAGCGAACACCACACGGCGGTGCACACGCTGACCTCGGCATTGCTCGGCGGCCAGAACACCTCGACGATGGCACGGGAGTGCGGCATCGAGGTCGCCGATCGCTATCACGTGATGGCACTCGAACTGCCGCCGCACCCAGAGGAATTCGATCCCACCCTCGATGCGAAGGTCGTGGCTCGACGCAAATTGCGCCGCGTGCAGGCGGAACTGGCGGACCGCTGTGACGGGAAGGTGCTGTCGTTGTTGAGCGTGGATGGTGGCACGTTACTGTTGCCCGCGCACGAATTCACCCAGGTGGAATTGGACGAATTGATCGTGCACCTGTCCGCCGCGGCACAGGTGCCGGTGCGTGCGGTGGCGACGTCGGCGTCCCCGTCCGAAATCCCGCACGTCGCCGAGCAGGTCCATGAACTCGTCGAAATAGTGCATCGGTTCGGTGGTCCGAGCAAGGTCTATCGCCCGCACGAATTGGCCTTCGAATACCAACTGACCCGACCGGGGCCCGCGCGCGACTATCTGAGCTCCATCGTCGACTCCCTCGAAGCGCATCCTGAACTATTACGCACGCTCGAGGTGTATATGTCCACGAATATGCAGCGTGCGCGGACCGCGCGCCTGATGTTCATTCACACGAACACCGTCGACTACCGATTGAAACGGATCGGCCAGATGACCGGGTTCGACCTCAATGACGTTTCCGGTGTGTGCCATCTGCGCGCCGCCCTGTTGATCCGGGCCCACCGTGGGTCCGGATCAACAGAGCTCTATCGAAGCCCGAGCGAAACCAGTTCGCGCGCAGGCTGATCACATGGGATAGAGCGGGTGCTTGCGCGGGTTGAACTCCGGCTTGACCGGCGGCTTGTCGCGCAGCAGGCGCAGGGCGTGCCGGATCTCGAGGCGGGTGCGTGAGGGCTCGATCACCGCGTCGATGTAGCCGCGCTCGGCGGCGATCCACGGGGTGGCGATGGTCTCGTTGTACTGGTTGATCATGAAATCGCGCGCCGCCGCGCGGTGTTCCTCGGGGACAGCGGCCAATTGGCGTTTGGCGGCGAGGTCGACCGCACTTTCGGCGCCGATCACGGCGATCCGGGCGGTCGGCCAGGCGAAGCTGACGTCGGCACCGACCTGACGGCAACCCATCATTCCGTAGGCGCCGCCATAGGACTTGCGCACCACCAGGCTGATGATCGGTATTGTCGCCTCGATGATCGCCCGCGGCATCCGGCCGCCCCGGATGATCACGCCCGCGTCTTCCTGATCGAGGCCGGGTAGCACGCCGGGGGTGTCGGTGACAAAGATCAGCGGAATGTTGAAGGCGTTGCACAGCCGGATGAAGTAGGTCCCCTTGTCGGAGCAGGCGGCGTCGACGGACCCGCCGAGGACCAGTGGCTGATTGGCGATCACGCCGACCGGATAGCCGTCGACCCTGGCGAACCCGGTGATCAGGTTCGGGGCGAAAGCCGCTCGGATCTCATGGAATTCACCATCGTCGAACAGGCGCAACAGGACGTCGTGCATGTCGTAACCCGCACGATCGGAATCCGGGATGATCGTCTCGAGTTCCAGGTCGTAGGCGGTGATGTCGGGTTCAAGGCCGGGATTGACGATCGGCGGCTGTTCGAGGCAACTCGACGGCATGTAACTGAGGTAGTTGCGGGCCCAGTCGAAGGCTTCCTGCTCGTTGTCCGCGACGTGATGCAGGGTGCCACGTTTGGCCTGCACCTCCGCGCCACCGAGCGCCTCGGCGCTGATGTCCTCACCGTTGACGGCCTTGATCACGTCAGGCCCGGTGACGAACATGTAGGTATCCTTCGTGCCGACCAGCACGTCGGTATTGATCGGCCCGTAGACCGAGCCCGCCGCGCATTTGCCGAGCATGATCGACACCTGCGGGACATAGCCCGACAGCTTCTCCAGAACCCGGGTCATATCGCCGAACGAGGCGAGCGAACCGGCCGCGTCCTGAACCCGCGCGCCGGGGGATTCGTTGATCGTCACCACCGGGCAGCCGTTGTCGAACGCGAGTTTCAGCGCCTGCATGAACTTGCGCGCCGCCGTGATACCGACCGACCCGCCGTACACGGTCGGATCGTGAGCGATCACGACCACTGTCCGGTTGTGGATCAGCCCACGACCGGTCACCAGTCCGTCACCGTAGAGGGCATCAGGCTGTCCGGGCTGACGTGCCAACGCTCCGATTTCGATAAATGTTCCAGGGTCGAGCAGCATGTTCATCCGCTCGCGAACGCTCGGAACGCCCTTCTTCGCTCGCTTGGCAACGGCGGCCTCACCTGCTGGTTCCGCGGCGATCGCCAGAATATCGGCCAGCCCGTCGAGCTTCGCCTTGGTACTTACCACGCTTACTGCCACCTTCCGACCGAACTCAAGTGCTGTGCGCGACGGTAGTCGAATCACCGTGTGGCAACGCGATAAGCGAGGGAGGCAGGAGAGGTCACAAAGTCTCGCCCAGCTATCTCGTCGCATTCTCTACAACGCGCTCAGCGGTCCTTCGGTACGGTCGCGGTGACCGGCCAGATCGGCAGACGCAGTGCGGCGGTCGCGGTGGCGGGGACGACGGGGTCCTTCGGTGCCACCGTGGCGATCCGCTCGTAGGGTTCGCCCATCGCCGGGCGCGGATCCGATTCGCCCTTGTTGGGCCACAGCGCGGCGGCGCGTTCGGCCTGGGCGGCGATCGTCAGTGACGGATTGACGCCGAGGTTGGCCGAGATCGACGAGCCGTCGACGACGCTGAGACCGGGGTAGCCGTAGACCCGGTGGTAAGGGTCGATGACGCCGTTGCCTGCATCGGTACCGATGACGCAGCCGCCGATGAAGTGCGCGGTCATCGGGACGTTGAACACATCCGGCCACGTGCTGCCGGGGGTGGCGCCGAGCCTCGCGGCGACGTGCCGTGTGGCTTCGTGACCGGGCGGGATCCAGGACGGATTGGGTTCGCCGAACCCCTGCTTGCTGGTGAACCGGCGACCGAACACCCCGCGTCGGGTGTAGGTGGTGATCGAGTTGTCGAGGCTCTGCATCACGAGAAGAACCAGCGTGCGCTCGCTCCACCGGTTGGTGCGCAGCAGTCGCACGGTCTGTATCGGGTGGCGCCCGGCGATCAGCAGGACTCGCGACCAGCGCGGCAGTCGGTGATCGCCGTCGACGAGGTAGGTGTTGAGCAATCCCATGGCATTGGAACCCTTGCCGTAGCGCACGGGCTCGACATGGGTGTTCGGCGTGGGATGGAACGAGGACGTGATCGCCACGCCCTTGGTGATGTCGACGGCCGGGTCGACCTCGGTGCGTCCGGCGCCGAGGATCGCTTCGGAATTGGTCCGCGTGAGCACACCCAGCCGCGACGAGATCTCGGGAAGTATCGCGGCGTCTCGCATGCGGAACAGCAGGTGCTGGGTGCCCCAGGTGCCCGCGGCCAGTACGACGCGTCGCGCCGACAGCGTGGCGCGGTGTTTGCGCACCCAGCGTCCGGTGCGTTCGGTGTCGACCAGCCAGCTGCCGTCGGACTGCGGCCGGATCGCGGTCACGGTGGTCATCGGCGAGACCACGGCCCCGGCCTTCTCCGCCAACCCGAGATAGTTCTTGACCAGGGTGTTCTTGGCGCCGTGACGGCAGCCGGTCATGCATTCGCCGCACTCGATACATCCGGTGCGCTCGGGTCCGGCGCCGCCGAAGTAGGGGTCGGCGACGGTCTCGCCCGGCGTGCCGAAATACACGCCGACCGGGGTCGGCACGAAGGTGTCCCCGACTCCCATCTCCTTGGCCACCGACTCGATGATGGTGTCGGCCGGTGTCATGTGCGGATTGCGCACGACGCCGAGCATGCGGCGCGCCTGGTCGTAGTGGGGGCTGAGCTCGGCGTCCCAGTCGGTGATGCCTGCCCACTGCCGGTCGCCGAAGAACGCCTCGCCGGGTTTGTAGAGGGTGTTGGCGTAGTTGAGCGAACCGCCGCCGACCCCGGCGCCGGCCAGGATGAAGCAGTCGCGCAGGCGGTGGATGCGCTGAATCCCGTAGCAGCCGAAGCGTGGGGCCCACAGGTATCGGCGCAGATCCCAGTTGGTCGCCGCGAAGTCCGCGTCCGCGAACCGGCGACCGGCCTCGAGAACACCGACGGTGTAGCCCTTTTCCACCAGGCGCAGGGCGGTCACACTGCCGCCGAACCCCGACCCGACGATCAAGACGTCGTAGTCGTAGGAAGGCGTGGCGCTATCGGAGGAGGCTTCTGACACGGACCCGACGGTAGAAGCCCGCGTGCCGAAGTGACCGATTCGGCGCGCGGGCTGGCAGAACTCACGATCTCGGGCGCGAAGTTATGGAACCGATGACAGCGGATGGTTCGCCCCGCGTTCACGCGACTCGCCGGTGGCGAACGGTGTGTCGCCGACGATGCAGGCAGGGGGACCGACCGGTGACGGCGACATCGGTGGGGCACCAGGCCAGAGGAGAGGGAAGTCACCTCGAATATGTTGTAGGTCAACATGATTGATAGGATTTCGAAGTGAGTGGATGGTCCGGGACCGCAGACCTTGGCCGTCCACTCGCTTGGGGAATGTGATTGTTCAACTGTGCGGCATCACAACGCCCGCCAGCCGTCATCTCGGCGCCTTCGCCCGCTCGCGTTCGTCGAGTTGTATGGTGCTCGGCGGCCACCCGTGTTCTGGCTACGTGCCGGTAACCCCCGCACGGTGTTTCCTTATGAGACACGGGGGTGCAGACTGCGCACGGACCGGGAGTTGCAAACCTCACCCGCAGGACGATGTCCTGGGTAAATGGAAGGAGTCGGCGAGTGTTCAGCCGTATCGCCATCGTGAATCGGGGCGAGGCCGCAATGCGCCTCATCCATGCCGTCCGTGATCTGGCGGCGGCAACCGGGCTACCAATCGAAACCGTAGCCCTGCACACCGACGTCGACCGGAATGCGACCTTCGTCCGGGAAGCCGATATCGCCTATGACCTCGGTCCGGCGTCGGCACGCCCGTATTTGGACCTCAAGGCACTCGAGAACGCGCTGGTCGCCACCAAGGCCGACGCGGCCTGGGTGGGCTGGGGCTTCGTCGCCGAGGATCCCGCGTTCGCGGAGCTGTGCGACCACATCGGTGTCACCTTTGTCGGGCCCAGTGCCGACGCGATGCGCAAGCTCGGTGACAAGATCGGCGCCAAGCTGATCGCCGAGGAAGTCGGTGTGCCCGTCGCGCCGTGGAGCCGGGGCGCGGTCGACACCGTCGAGGACGCCATCGAAGCGGCCACCGAGATCGGGTACCCGCTGATGCTGAAGGCCACCGCCGGTGGCGGCGGTCGCGGCATCCGCGTGATCACCAACGAGGCCGAGCTCGTCGACGCCTACGAGCGCACCAAGCAGGAAGCCGCCCGCGCCTTCGGCAGCGGCGTCGTCTTCCTGGAGCGCCTGGTCACGGGCGCCCGCCACGTCGAGGTCCAGGTGATCGCCGACGGTCAGGGCACCGCGTGGGCGCTGGGCGTGCGCGACTGCTCGGTGCAGCGGCGCAACCAGAAGGTGATCGAGGAATCCTCCTCTCCCGTGCTGAGTGCCGAGCAGACCGCCGAACTCAAGGCTTCGGCCGAGCGCCTGGCGATCGCGGTCGAGTACTGCGGCGCGGCGACCGTCGAGTTCCTGTACCACCCCGGCGACCAGCTGTTCGCGTTCCTCGAGGTCAATACCCGCCTGCAGGTCGAGCACCCGATCACCGAGCTCACCACCGGTTTCGACCTGGTGCACGCGCAGTTGCGGGTGGCCTCGGGCATCAAGCTCGAAGGTGAGCCGCCTGCCGAGCGCGGCCACGCCATCGAAGCCCGGCTCAATGCCGAAGACCCCGACCGCGACTTCGCGCCCGCCCCGGGTCGCATCGTGCGACTCGATCTGCCCGCCGGCCCCGGCATTCGCGTCGACACCGGCGTCAGCCAGGGTGACACGATCCCCGCCGACTTCGACTCGATGATCGCCAAGATCATCGCCTACGGCCGTGACCGCGACGAAGCCCTCGGCCGACTGCGCCGGGCCATGGCCCAGACCCGCGTCGTCATCGCGGGCGGCGCGACGAACAAGAGTTTTGTGCTCGACCTGCTCGATCAGCCCGAGGTTATCGACGCCAGTGCCGACACCGGCTGGATCGACCGGGTGCGCGGCGAAGGTCGCCTGGTGACCCACCGCCACTCCACCGTCGCGCTGGCTGTGGCCGCGATCGACGCCTACGAGGAAGACGAGCGGGTCGAGCGGCATCGACTGCTGTCGACCGCGTCCGGCGGGCGTCCGCAGGTGCAGCACGAGAGCGGTCGACCCCTGGATCTGAAACTGCGTGGCGCGGGATATCGCGTGCGCGTGGCCCGGATCGGCGCGCACCGCTTCCGCGTCGGCATCGAGGCCGGCGGCGACTTGCGCACCGCCGATGTCGATCTCGAGCGTTTCGATCACCACACCGGCCAGATCGTCGTCAACGGCACCCGTTACCGCCTGATCACCGGCACCCACGGGCCCACCCACGTGGTGGATGTCGACGGCGTGACCCACCGGATCAGCCGCGACGAAGGCGGTGTCGTCCGCTCGCCCGCTCCCGCGCTGGTCGTCGGCACCCCGCTCGAGGTCGGTGCCGAGGTCGAGGCCGGAGCGCCCGTGCTCGTGCTGGAGAGCATGAAGATGGAAACGGTACTGCGCGCACCGTTCCGGGCCAGGTTGAAGGAATGCGCGGTCTCCGTCGGCACCCAGGTCGAGGCGGGCGCGCCGCTGATGCGGCTCGAACCCCTCGTCGACGACGACGAAGCCACCGAAGCCGTGACCACCGGCACCGTCGAACTCGACTTGCCCAGCGCGGCAACACCCCTGCGTGCAGACGAGCGCGTAGCCCGCGGCCTGCAGGACCTGAGCAGCCTGCTGCTCGGCTTCGACGTGGACCCGCACGACGACCGTCGCGTTCTCGACGACTACCTCACGGCCCGTCGCGAAGCCGTCGCCGACAGCCTGCGCCCGCTCGCCGAAGAGCTCGAACTGGTGCAGATGTTCGCCGACCTCGCCGAACTGAGCCACAATCGGTCGGCCGACGACGATCACGGCCACGGACACGTCCACAGCGCCCGCGAGTACTTCCACACCTACCTGCAGAGCCTCGACGTCGAACGGGCCGGGCTCCCCGAGTCGTACCAGGCCAAACTCGGTACGGCGCTGCGCCATTACGGGATCACCGAGCTGGACCGAACGCCCGACCTCGAATCGGCGGTCTTCCGGATCTTCCTCGCTCAGCAGCGCCCCACCGACACCGTCACCGTCGTCGCAGCGCTGCTGCGCGAATGGCTGACCGAGCCGATGCCCGACCAGGTGCTGCGCGAACCCGTCGGCCTGGCGCTCGAGCGTCTCGTCGCGGCGACGCAGGTGCGTTTCCCGGTGATCGCCGATCTCGCCCGCGGTCTGGTCTACGCCTGGTACGGCCAGCCGCTGCTGCGCCGCAACCGTGCTCGCGTGTACACCAATGTCCGTAAGCACCTGAGCTACCTGGACGCGAACCCGCAGGCCGACGATCGCGGCGCGAGGATCGCCGAGATGGTGCGCAGCACCGAACCGCTGGTGCGGTTGCTCGGCCAGCGGCTCGAGCGCGGCAAGCCCGACCACACCTCGATGCTCGAGGTGCTGACGCGGCGCTACTACGGCAACAAGGGTCTCACCGGCGTCCGGACCGAACAGGTCGGCGACACCACCTTCGTCGTCGCCGAACGCTACGGTTCGACATTGGTCTCGACCGCCGTGAGTTTCGACGAGCTCGACGCGGCACTGGACGGGCTCGCCGAATTGGCAACCGGCGCTGTCTCCATCGACGCCGACATCTACCTCAGCTGGGAATCACAGCCCGAGGACTTCGATGCGATGGCCGCTGCCCTGCAGGAGGTGCTCGGCGCGCACCCGGTGCCCAATCAGGTGCACCGGATCACCGCCACCGTCGCGGGCAGCGGCGGCTCGGTGATGCACCACCACTTCACCTTCCGTCCGTCGGTGACCGGGATGGCCGAGGAGCGGCTGATCCGCGGTCTGCACCCCTACATCGCGCAGCGGATGCAGCTCGAGCGACTGCGCAAGTTCGACCTCACCCGGTTGCCGTCCTCGGACGAAGAGGTCTACCTGTTCCGCGGCGTGGCCAAGGAGAACCCCTCCGACGATCGCCTGATCGCCTTCGCCCAGGTCCGTGACCTCGCGGCGCTGCGTGATCACGACGGCCGACTGGTGGCCCTGCCCACCGCCGAGAGCGCCATCGCCACCTGTGTCGACTCGATCCGTCGGGCCCAGTCGCGGTTCCCGTCGGCCAAGCGGCTCAACACCAACCGCATCGTGATGTACATCTGGCCGCATATGGATGTCACCCGCGCGGAGCTCGAGACCATCGGCGGCCACGTGCTGCCGACGGCCGCGGGCGCCGGGCTCGAGGAGATCCTGCTCATCGCCCGCCAGCGCGATCCCGAGACCGGCGAGCTGACCAAGGTCGGTGTGCGCATCTCGTTCCGCCCCAACGGCGAATCCGAGGTGACGGTCGGCGAACGGACCGACGAACCGGTCGAGCCGCTCGACGAATACCGGCAGAAGGTATTGCGCGCCGCGGCACGCAACACCGTGTACCCGTACGAATTGACCTCGCTGCTCGGCGATTTCGCCGAATACGATCTCGATGCCGACCATGCGCTGGTGCCGGTCGATCGGCCGAAGGGCCACAACACCGCGGCGATCGTCGCCGGTGTGGTGACCACGCCGACCGTGCAGCATCCGCAGGGCGTCACCCGGGTGCTGCTGCTCGGTGACCCGACCAAATCCCTCGGGGCACTGTCGGAACCGGAATGCCGACGCGTGATCGCGGCGCTGGATCTGGCCGAGAGCCTGCAGGTTCCGCTCGAGTGGTACGCGCTGTCCTCGGGCGCGCGCATCTCGATGGCCTCGGGTACCGAGAACATGGACTGGGTCGCGGCCGCGCTCAAGCGGATCGTCGAATTCACCCAGGACGGTCGCGAGATCAATATCGTGGTCGCCGGCATCAACGTCGGCGCGCAGCCGTACTGGAACGCCGAGGCCACCATGCTCATGCACACCAAGGGTGTGCTGGTCATGACCCCCGACTCGGCCATGGTGCTGACCGGCAAGCAGTCGCTCGACTTCTCCGGCGGAGTCTCGGCCGAGGACAACTTCGGCATCGGCGGTTACGACCGCGTGATGGGCCCGAACGGGCAGGCGCAGTACTGGGCGCCGAACCTGTCCGCCGCTCGCGATGTACTGATGGCGCACTACGACCACACCTACATCGCCCCCGGAGAGCAGGCGCCGCGCCGTGCGGCGACTGGCGATCCCGTCGACCGCGACGTCTCGAGCTTCCCGCATGTGTTGGCGGACAGCACCTTCGCCACCGTCGGCGAGATCTTCTCCGCCACCGCCAACCCGGATCGCAAGAAGCCCTTCGACATTCGCACGGTGATGCGGGCCCTGGCCGACCAGGATCACCCGGTCCTGGAACGTTGGGCCGGGATGGCCGACGCCGAGACCGCGGTGGTGCACGACGCGCACCTCGGCGGAATCCCGGTGTGCCTGTTGGGCATCGAGTCACGCAATGTGGCCCGGCGCGGCTTCCCGTCCACCGACGGGCCCGACACCTACACCGCGGGCACGCTGTTCCCGCGTTCGTCGAAGAAGGCCGCACGGGCGATCAATGCCGCCAGCGGCAACCGCCCGCTGGTGGTGCTGGCCAACCTGTCCGGCTTCGACGGCTCGCCCGAATCGATGCGCAAGCTGCAACTCGAGTACGGCGCCGAAATCGGCCGCGCCATCGTGAATTTCGAAGGCCCCATCGTGTTCTGCGTGATCTCGCGCTACCACGGCGGCGCGTTCGTGGTGTTCTCGAAGGCACTGAACCCGAACATGACGGTGCTCGCGCTGGAAGGTTCGTTCGCCTCGGTGCTCGGCGGCGCACCGGCCGCCGCGGTGGTGTTCGCCGGTGAGGTGAAGGCAAGGACCGCGGCTGATCCGCGCGTGCGGGAGCTGGAATCCCGGGTCGCGAACGCCGTCGGCACCGATCGAGCGGAGCTGAGCGCCGAACTCGACGAGACGCGGTCCTCGGTGCGTGCGGAGAAGCTGGGCGATGTGGCCGCGGAGTTCGACCGCGTCCACAACATTCAGCGCGCGGTCGAGGTGGGCTCGGTGGACGCCATCGTCAGCGTCGCGGATCTGCGTCCGCGGATCATCACCGCGATCGAGGCTCGACTGCCCGCGTAGTACTCGGCCGACCGGGCTCGGAATTCGACCGAGCCCGGTCAGTCTGCGCCGTACAGGCGCAATACCGACGATCGGAACTGCGCGGCCACGGTCGCCACGTCGAGCCCGGCGCCGCGCAGCTGCCGGTCGGCGGCATGGCCGAGCGCGATCGTCGCGGCGACGAGCCACTCGGTGTGCAGATTCGTCGTGAATTCGCCCGCGTCGCGGCCACGGCGGATCAGTGCGTCGAGGTGCTGTTCGATCGGTACGTGGCGCGCGGCGTCGGCGGCGTGGTCGTCGTCGGAATAGTCGAATCTCGTCTGCTCGGCCAGCATCGTGGTGACCGCGGTCAGGAATCGGTCGAGAGCCGCGGTGGCGGTGCCGGTTTCGAGGTCGGCCGCGTCCAGTACGTCCAGTGCCCGTCGGCTCTGTTCGTCACGCACCGAGGCGAGCAGCATCTCGCGGGTGCCGAAGTGCGCGTACGCGGTCTGACGGGTGACACCTGCCGTGGCGGCGATCTGGGCCATGCTCGCCTCCGGGTGCTCGCCCAGGACCTGGATCGCCGCGGCTACCAGCGCCGATCGATTGCGCCCGACCTCGATTCGCTGACGTCGTCGCCTTATCTCTGACACGATTGACAACGATAACAGGCCACTTAAGGTTGTCAGGTATGTCAGAGATAACCGAACGCGCGGCCCGTCGACTCGTCCTCGACTACACCCGCGACATGGCCCTGTCCGACGAGGATCCCGCCGAGATCGTGGACCGCACCCTGACCGAGGACGTGATCTGGCGGACCGACGGCACCGAGCTCGATCGCGCTCAGCTGATCGCGCACGCGGCCCCCTCCCGCAAGAACGTCACCGCCGTCGACGTACGGATCGACGACCTGCTCGTCGACGGCCGCCGATTCGCCGCGCACTGCCACCTCACCGCCGAACATCGCAAGCTCGGATCCGTGGCGATCGAATGGATCATGATCGGCAGCGTCGCCGATGACGGTCGGGTGCGACGGATTCACCAACTCGCCAGGACCCCGAAGTCCTAGGAGGTGGTCCTGACCACATCGAACGCCCCGCTACCCTGGTCTCTTCGCATCACGACTAGGAGCGTTTCTGATGGCTTTGGCTCGACACTGTGACCGGGATGGTTGCGACAGCTGGCAGCGCATCGACCACGACGTCAACAGCCGGTGGATCACCGTCGACCTCGGTGCGGGCGAGGTGCGGCACTTCGACACCCGCGACTGCCTGCTGCACTGGGCAGCGGCCACCAGCGTCCCCACCGAGGTCTATCCGGCTGCGTGATTTCGAAACGCCCACCTGCACAGGAAGGAAGACTGGCGAGACATGCCGAGCATCACAACATGCCGAGACGCGCTGGAATTGGCGGTGCGTGCTCCCTCGGTGCACAACACCCAACCCTGGCGGTGGCGGATCCAGCGGGGCCGGGTCGATCTGTTCGCCGACTTCGGGCAACAGGTCACCGCGACCGATCCGCTGGCGCGCGCTCTCGTGGTGAGTTGCGGCGCCGCGTTGCATCATCTCGAAGTGGCGTTCGCCATGCTGGGCTGGCAGGCCGACACCGACCGGATGCCCGATCCTGATCGACCCGACCATCTCGCGACGATGAAGTTCACACCGCGCCCGCCGTCGGATCTCGACATCCGGCTCGCCGCCGCCATCCACCTGCGGCAATCGGATCGGCGCCGCTATCCCGGCCTGCCGGTGGCTGCCCACGACCTGCGTGCGGTCTCGCGGTGTGCCTCCCGGTTCGGGGCAGCGGCCAGGCATGTCCCCGACCGCATGCTCTCGCAGTTGGCCGCCCCCATGCGCCGAGCCGCCGCCCGACACGCGACGGACACGAACTATCTCGCCGAACTCGAGCAGTGGAGCGGCTGCCATGGCGAGCCCACCGGCGTGCCTGCCCGCAACGCGCCCGCCGCCAGGGCATCGGACGAACTGCCGGTGCGGGTCTTCGCCGAAGCCGAGCTGTCGGAGTACACCGACGAACCCGACTCGGCCCATTGGCTGGTCGTGTGCACCCCGCACGACAACCGTCTCTCCCAGCTGGGCGCGGGTCAGGCGACGAGCGCGATCTTGCTCCAGGCCACCTATCTCGGCCTGGCGACCAGCCTGCAATCCGAACCGCTGGGAATGCTCGATCTGCGTGAACAGATCCGCACCACAGTCCTGCAGGAATGTGCCTATCCCCACGTCATGATCCGGGTCGGCGTCATGCCGCACGCCGCGGCCCCGCTGGAATCCACCCCGCGCCGCCCGGTCGCCGAGGTCATCGAGACGAACTGAACCACCGGATCGACCGGGTCACAGTCCGGGATGCCGGCTGATTGCTTTGCCGGTTTGCGGGCATGTCCAGGACAGGGCGGTGTCGTCCTCGAAAGGAGCACGCGCATGAACCAGACGGAGAAGCAGTTCCCCGATGACGCTCGGACCACTCGCTCACACGCGGGGGAGTCGATCAGGGACGCGAGGAACTGGCCCGGATTGATTCTTGCCGCGATCGGATTGGTACTGCTCGGTCTCACGCTCACCGCCGCCGGCTACGGCTTCGCGGGCTGGGCCGTGATCGCGGGCGTGGCCTGTGCGGTGTGCCTGTTGCTGGGAATCGGGCTCGTGGTCGCCGAACATCGGCGGGTGAAGGCGCAAGAGGGTCTCGCCCTGGGTGAACCGCGGGGTCACTGAGGTGGTGGTCATCCGCGCGCCGCGCGTCTACCGCCCGCAGGCCGACACCTGGATGCTGGCCCGTGCGCTGAATGAAGTGCCGTCGCTGCGCGGCGGTCGGGTGCTCGACGTGTGTGCTGGTACCGGCGCGTTGACGGTGGCGGCCGCGGCGGCGGGTGCGGGCAGTCTGACCGCGGTCGACCTGTCCCGGTCGGCGCTGATGTCGACGTGGATGAACTGTCGGTTGCGTGGGGTGGCTGTGGAGTTGCTGCACGGCGATTTCGCGTCCGCGCTTCGGCTGCCGCGCTTCGACGTGGTGGTCGCGAACCCGCCCTATGTTCCCGCCGAGCGGGCGGGCGGTCGCGGTGCGGCCCTGGCGTGGGACGCGGGCCCGGACGGCAGGAGCGTGCTCGACCGGCTGTGCGCGATGCTGCCGGACCTGCTCACCGAACGCGGCGTCGGGTTGATCGTGCATTCGGCGATCAGCGATCCGGGGCGCAGCTTGGACCAGCTCCGCGAGCTGGGTGCCAGCGCAAAGATCGTGGCGACGGGAACGGTGCCGTTCGGGCCGGTCATGCGGTCGCGTGCTAAATGGTTGGCCGCGAAGGGCCTCATCGCCCATGGCCAGCGCGATGAGGAACTGGTGGTGATCCGTGTCGACCGAAGCTCGTCCCCTGTTGTCTCCGACTCCGCCTGAACCGCGGCGCGTCGTGCTCACCGACGAAGGACCCGCACTCATCGACGGACCGGTCGATCTGGTCACCGCCGACGGCGCCGTGCTGCACTGCGACCGTTTCGTGGTGGCGCTGTGTCTGTGTCGTCGGTCGAGCACCTACCCGCTGTGCGATACCAGCCATCGGCGCCGACGTCATCCGAGGAGCGCCGAATGATGCCCGGCCGATCCCTCCCGCGTCCGCGCGGCGAGCTGTCCGCCGCGGTGGTCGGATTGCTCACGCGCACACCAGGTTCGGCGGTTCCTGATGCTGCCGGACTCGACCCCTACGGCGAAGATCTTCTGCTGACTCTGCACACCTGCTACGAACTGCACTATCAGGGATTCGCCGGTGTCGACGAGAGCTGGGAATGGGATCCCGACCTCCTGCGCTTGCGCCGCGACCTGGAGAACACCCTGCTGACGGCACTGCATGCCGATGTCCCCGGTGGCGACGATGTCGACGCGGAACTCGACCGTCTGCTCGAACCGACCAGCGACACCGACGGCATCGCCGGATTCCTCGCCGAGCGGGGGAGCGCCGACCAGTTGCGCGAGTACTTCGTCCACCGCTCGATCTACCACCACATCGAGGCCGACCCATACGCCTGGGTGATCCCGCGTCTGCGCGGACAGGTGAAAGCGTCACTGGTGGCGGTGGAATTCGATGAGTTCGGCGGCGGTCGTGGCGAACGCGTCCACGCGCAACTGTTCGCTGACCTGCTCTCGGGCGCCGGCCTCGAGCCGGGCTACCTGCACTACCTCGACACGGTGCCTGCGCCGATGCTCGCACTGGTGGACATGATGTCGCTGTTCGGTCTGCATCGGGGGCTGCGCGGCGCACTGATCGGGCATTTCGCCACCGCCGAGATCACGTCGTCACCCGCCTCGCGGCGCCTCGCCGAGCTGGCCCGCACGCTGCTCCCGCATCCCGCGTGCGCGCACTTCTACGCCGAGCACGTAGAGGCCGATGCCGTGCACGAGCAGGTGATGCGGCGCGATGTGATCGCCGGGCTGCTGGCCGCGGAACCGGATTCGGCCGCCTCGATCGTCTTCGGCATCCAGGCGACGAACCTGCTCGAAGACCGCTTCGCCGATCACGTCCTGAAGTGCTGGAACGAGGACCGCGGTTCCCTGCGCGAGCCGCTCAGTGCACCCGCCGCACCTGCGTGAAGGCGATGGCGACGGGGTAACCGCCCTGTGCCCGGTCGTAGGCGTTGTGATCGGCGGTGAGGTGGTCGGTGATCGAGTGCATCACATGCCAGCCGAACCCCGCCGTGTCGATCGGGTCGGTGTCCCCGCACACCGCGTCTACCTCGATCCGAATCCGGAACCCGTCGGCGACCACGTCGCAGTTGAGTTGGGAATCGGGCACCGCACCGAGGATCAGGCACGTGGCGGCCTCGTCGAGCGCTACTCGCGTATCTGCCACCTCGTCGACGGTGAAACCCGCTATCAGGGCGACGGTTTCAGCGACGGCCCGGAGCATGACAACCTGACCGAGGTCGGCGTCGATCTGAATTTGGATCGATGTCGCATGTATCGAATCGGCGATGATCCTGTCGCTCGAATCCACGATGTCCTCCTCCCGAACTGCGCTGGAGTGGCTTCTCCGTGCGCATACCCAGGAATCGGTGGGGTGAAACAGCCCTCAGTAGCCGGATTCCGGTCCCGACGCCTCGTCGATGGACAGGTAGTACCGAAACAGCGGCCGCACGCCGACCAGGCCGAGTGCCCGCTCCACCTCACGGCTTCCGGTGAGCAGGCGGAGATCGACCCCCCGTGTCCACGCATCGGCTTTGGCGACGCCGAGCAGCGCGGCCACCCGCAGGCTCAGGAACTCGGTATCGCGCAGATCGAGGACGACCACGCGCGCGCCGGAACGCACCGAGCGGTCGAGCAACGCACAGAATCGGGGCATCCGCGCCGCGTCGAGTTCGATACCGCCCTGCAGCACCCAGCAGCCGGGTCGTCCCGGATCGCGCAGGGCCAACTCCGCCGCGGCAGCCGCGGAGCACCCGCGATACCAGCGCAGCCGGCTCGGATGCCGACGATCCATGACGACAGACATAGAACCTCCTGTGCGACAGGAATATCCGGCTCGCGCCCGCCGAGGCGGAACCGGCCGACTTGCGGGGAGCGGCACACGAGAACCAGGGTCGGCTGGAGGTCTCAACCTGCAACAATTCTGGCACGTGCCGACGTCGCTGTCACCGCGTCGGCGTCGGCTCGGCGAGTGCCTGCTCCCGCAGCAACGCCAAGGTTCGTGACAGGATCCGGGAGACCTGCATCTGGGAGACGCCGAGCTCCTCGGCGATCTGGCCCTGTGTCTTGGCCTCGTAGAAGCGCATGATCAGCACCCGCCGCTCCTCGGCAGGGAGCGCGGCGATCAACGGGCGGACGGCCATCGCGTCCTCGGTGAGCTGATAGCACGGCTCCTCCGAGCCGAGAGTGTCGGTGATCGGCTGCGAGGAATTGTCGCGACCGTCGTGGGTGACACCGTCGATGGAGTTGGTCTGATAGCCGTTGCCCGCAACCAGCGTGCGGGTGACCTCGACCAGGTCGACGTCGAGTTCGTCGGCGAGTTCGCGCGCGTTGGGCAGCCTGCCGAGTCGCTGCGACAACTCCTCGGTGGCGGGTCCGATCCTGAGCTGAATTTCCTTGAGCCGACGCGGCACGCGCACCGCCCACGTGCGATCACGGAAGTGCCTGCGCACCTCGCCCATGATCGTCGGGATCGCGAACGACAGGAAGGAGGAGCCGCGGGTGACGTCGTAGCGATCGACGGCCAGCACCAGCCCTACCCGGGCGGTCTGCTCGAGGTCGTCGAACTGCTCGCCGCGGCCGTTGAACTTGCGCGCGATGTGGTCGGCGAGCGGCAGACACAGTTCGATGACCTGCCCGCGCAGCGCGTCGTGGTGTTCATCGCCGTCGGGCAGCGCCCGCAGCTTCTCGAACCACGGTTCGATGTTGTCGTAGCTGTCACCGTGCGAATGTGATCGCCGGGCGGTCGGACGATCGGCTGCTGCAGTTGATTCCCATGTCATCGCTACTTGCCTCACTTCCAGGCGGTTGCAGATGTGTTCATGGGGTACCCACCGGGACCCGGGGCTATGCCCTACCTATGAGGCTAGCGCCCGATGGTCACGACTCGGTAGATCCGTGCAATCGTCGGATCCAGCCGAATTCGACGGTGGTCGGGTAGCCGCCGCGGGCCGGATCGAAGCCGGCGTAATCGGTGCGCAGCGCGTCGGTGAGCGTCGCGACTACGTGCCAGCCGAAAGATTGTTCGTCGAGGGCGTCGGGCTCTCGTGCCAGTGCGCTCACCCGGGCACCGAGGGCGCCGTCGCCGCCGGTGAACGAGCAGTCGAGCTGGGAATCCGGCATCGCGACCAGCATCAACGCGGTGGCGACCTCGTCGAGTGCCAGGAGCAGATCGGTGACCTCGTCGAGTGCGAAACCACCCACGAGCAGGACGGTCTCGGCGAGTGCGTGCACCATGCTCAGCTGGTCCAGCTCGGCGGGCACCTGGAATCCGACAGTTCTCGAGCGGGGAGCGGTGTCGCGATCTCGAGCTCGCACGCCACCTCCCTCATCACCGACCGTTTGGTCGGAGGTTACCCCGTAACCATCAGGTCACGCCTCACGCCCATTTCGGATCGTCACCCGCCGAGGCCGAATCGCTGTTTGCCGCGCGCAGAACGCGGTAGTCCATCGGGGACGGCGCCAGCCCGATTCTCCGAATTCCGCGAGTGTGACGAAGGGACGACGAAAAAACATGACCGACCACGATGTTCCGTCCGAATTCACCCACCCGCCCACCCCACCGGACGAGGACCCGGGGACACCGTGCGAGCAGGCGGGCCCGGCCCCCGACCAGGAGGGCCCCGCACTGCGCAGCCCCACCGGCGCCCCGATTCCCGGCGAGGCGACCGTGCGCGCCCAGCAGGGCCCTCGGCTCACCACCCCGCAGGGCGCGGGCGTGGCCGACACCGATCACGCGCTCAAGGCGGGTCCGCGGGGCCCGACGCTGCTGCAGGACTTCCATCTGCGGGAGAAGATCACCCATTTCGATCACGAGCGCATCCCCGAGCGGGTCGTGCACGCCCGCGGCACCGCCGCCCACGGGGTTTTCGTGGCCAACGGCGCCGCCGCGTCGCTGACGCGGGCGAAGTTCCTGGCCGCCGACGCGCGCACACCGGTCTTCGTCCGGTTCTCCACGGTGCTCGGCTCACGCGGGTCGGCCGACACGGTGCGTGACACCCGTGGCTTCGCGGTGAAGTTCTACACCGACGAAGGGGTCTACGACCTGGTCGGCAACAACATCCCAGTGTTCTTCATCCAGGAAGCGATCAAATTCCCCGATGTGATCCACGCCGGGAAACCGGAGCCGGACCGCGAGATCCCGCAGGCGCAATCCGCCCACGACACCTTCTGGGACTTCGTCACCCTGCACACCGAGGCGACCGCGCACACCTTCTGGAATATGTCCGATCGGGCGCTGCCGCGCTCGTTGCGGATGATGGAGGGATTCGGCATCCACACCTTCCGGCTGGTCGCCGAGGACGGCACGACGAGCCTGGTGAAATTCCACTGGAAGCCGCGCCTGGGCGTGCACTCGATGCTGTGGGAGGAATGCCAGCTGACGGCCGGGTTCGACCCCGATTTCCATCGCCGGGATCTGGCCGACACGATCGCGGCGGGCATGGCACCGGAGTGGGATTTCGGCGTGCAGGTGTTCCCCGATACGCCCGATCACCTCTTCGAGGGCATCGATCTGCTCGACCCGACCAAGCTCGTCCCCGAAGAACTCGCGCCGGTGCAGACGATCGGCACCCTGCGGCTCACGGCGAATCCGGAGAACTTCTTCGCCGAAACCGAGCAGGTCGCCTTCTGCCCGACGCACTTGGTTCCGGGCATCGAAGTCACCGACGACCCGCTGCTGCAGGGCAGGTTGTTCTCCTACCTCGACACCCAGATCAGTCGCCTCGGCGGACCGAACTTCACACAGCTGCCGATCAACACACCGCACACCGATGTCAACGACCTCTCCCGTGACGGCATGCACCAGGGCGCCGTGCACGCCGGAGTCGCTGCCTACAAACCCAATTCGCTGGGCGGTGGTTGCCCCTACGCGGCGAGTTTCGCCGACGACGCCTATGTCGAATCGCCGACGCCCATTCCGCCGCCGACCGCGAAATTGCGGACCTCCGCCAATAGCGCGGGCACGGTATCGTTCGCCGACCATTACTCGCAGCCGCGGATGTTCTATCGCAGCCTGACCGAGGGCGAACAGCGGAATCTGGCCGACGCGTTCTCGTTCGAACTCGGCAAGTGCCTGTCCGAGGCGATCCAGAAGCGTGCTCTGCAGATGCTGGTCAATGTCGACGACGGGCTGGCCGACTATGTCGCCGGGCAACTCGGGCTCGACAAGCCGGCCCCGAACAGCGAACTCACCGAGCTCGCACCGAGTCCCGCGTTGTCGCAGCGGCACGGCAGTTTCCCGGTGGACGGGCGGACGGTGGCCGTACTGGTCGACGACGCCACGTCGGCCGACGCGGTGCAGGAGGTCTCGACCGCCTTGGAAGAGGCCAAGGTCAGGCCGATGGTCGTGGCGGCACGCGGCGGGGTGATCGACGGCGTACCGGTGGCACGGACCTTCGCCACGATGCGGTCGGTCGAATTCGACGGTGCGTTGCTGCTGGCCGCACCGGAGGACCCGAGGGTGAACCTGCTGGTCGAGGAGATGTGGCGGCACGGCAAGGCGATCGCGGCGGTCGGTACCGCGGTATCGGCGCTGCAGCGCAACGACATCGACTCCGATGCCCCGGGAATCACTGTCGCCGATCCCGGGGCGGCTGCGAGCGGACTGCTCACCGACCTGGGTGAGCATCGCGCGTGGGCGCGCATCGAAGGCGAGTCCTGAACCGTGCCGACGTTTCGGGTGCTGGCACGCGGGCATTCCCACCCTGTGGCAATCGGCCGAATGTAGAACGGGCGCCGAAGAACCGGCCGAACCACGCGTTTCGTTCGACGGTGTCGACACCGGAGTACCTCGGGGCAGGTCGAGCGTCCCATCACGATGCCAACGACGTCATCGCGGTGTGCACGCTCGACCTGCGTCGCGGCCTTCGCGGGCGCTCGATTCGCGCGCCCGCGTGCACTGATGACAGGAGGCGATGATGTTCGCGATCGAGCTCACCGAGCCGAGCCCGGTGCCCGCACCCCCGGAGCCCGCGCCGCCGGGTCCCGCACCCGACCCGTTCCCGCCGGGTCCCGGCGACCCCGTGCCCGCGCCGCCCGTCCCGCCGCCCGGCCCGGCTCCGGTACCCCCTCCGCCGGTACCGCCCGGTCCTGATCCGGTGCCCGCCCCGCCGACTCCGCCCGGCCCCGGTGAGCCGGCGCCCGCTCCGCCTGCCCCGCCCGGCCCCGACTCCGTGCCGCCGCCGGTCTTTCGCTGACCTGGTGGTCGTCGGAGGCGACCCCGGCGATCGCTAGCCGAGGGTGTCTACCTGGGCGCCTTCGTGCGCGGTCAGCAGCACGTGGTCGAGCCGGGTTCGCAGCCGCACCTCGTCGCTGGCCACGGTCGGCAACTCGGCCACCACGTGTTCGGCGATCGCGCGCAGTTTCACATTGGTCTCCTGCGAACGCCACCGAAGCACCCGGAACGCCTGGTCGGCATTGACACCGTAGGCGAGCATCAATGCGCCTTTGGCCTGCTCGATCACCACGCGCGCCTCGAGCAGTCCCGGCAGGGTGGTGTCGAGTGCCTCGCGCCGGTATTCGGCCGCGGTATCGGACAGGTCGATGTAATAGCCCTCGGTGCCGATCACCGTCCCGTCCGTGTCGGCGAGCGGCTCCGACACGACCAGCACATCACGCACCCGCCCCTGCGTATCGATGATGCGGTGATGGCTGGAGAACACGCCGCTGTCCTCGACCGAGGTGATCATCGCGGCGACCCGATCCCGGTCGTCGGGATGCTTGTGCGAGACCAGCATCTCGGTCGTCGGCACGGTGCCGGGCAGGTACCCGTGCATCTTCGCGACCTCGTCGGACCATTCCCATTGCCGGTCTGTGGATCGAAACCGGAAACGGCCGACCGTCAACGAGTCGCCGACTCCGATCACGCGCTCGACGAGAGCGCGCTCTGCCATGGATTCGTCGTCCCGTTCGGTCATGCTCTGATTATTCACCCTGGATGGCGCGCCTGTTTGCACCTGGCAGACCCGGGTAGGCCGTTGATGGGTCCCCAGGACGGCCCACGGTCACCAGTTGGCCGAGAAACAGCCTGAAAGGAATACCATGGGTATCGCTGACAAGGCGAAGAACAAGGCCGAAGAGCTGTCAGGCAAGGCCAAGGAAGCCACCGGTCGCGCCACCGACGACCGCGAACTCGAGAACGAGGGTCGCGGCGAGCAGGCGAAGTCGAACCTCAAGGACGCAGGCGAGAAGGTCAAGGACGCTTTCCGCGACTGACCTGCTACACGCCGCCCGGGTCATCGGTCCTGCACGGGCCGATGACCCGCGCTCGCTCCGCAGTTGCTGGAGGTGATGGAAGTGTCCATGCATGTTCCGACGGTCGGCGTCGAAGAAGAGTTTCTGCTCACCGACCCCGAGTCCGGGGCGCCCGTGGCGAAGAACACCCAGGTCGCCGCTACCGCGAAAAGGGCGGGGATCGATCTGCAGTTGGAGCTGACGAGCTGTCAGGTCGAGACGAGCAGCGCGGTGCATTCCGATATCGGCGCCCTGCTGGCGGAATTGCGGACCTCGCGGCGCCGGGTGGCCGAATGCGCGGCCGAGCACGGAACCCGCCTGCTGGCGGTCGGGGTACCGCCGACCTTGGTCGAGGGGTATCCGGTCACCGATACGCCGCGCTACCAGCGCATCGCCCACTCCTTCGGCATGCTTGCCCACGAGCAGGGACTGTGTGGGTGCCACGTGCACGTGGCTGTCCCCGACCGCGATACAGCGGTGCTGGTCAGCAATTATGTCCGCCCGCGGCTGCCGATCCTGCTGGCATTGACCGCGAATTCGGCGATCTACCGTGGCAGCGAAACCGGTTACGCGAGTTGGCGCAGCATTCTGTGGCGTCGATGGCCCAGTGCGGGTCCGCCGCCGTATTTCACCTCGCTGCGTGAATACGAATCGATCGTCGCGATGATGCGGGCCAGCGGCAGCATTCTGGACAACAAGATGGTGTATTGGGATGTCCGCCCGTCGGAGAGCTTCCCGACCGTCGAAATCCGGGTCAGCGATGTTCCGGCGACCGCGGAGGAATCCGCCCTGCTGGCCGCGCTCATTCGAGGAATCGTCAGCACCGCGCTCGATGCGATCGCTCAGCATATCCCCGCTCCCGCGGTGTCCGGCGAAATATTGCGCGCCGCCTATTGGAACGCCGCGCGCTCGGGTCTGGACGGCGACGGCCTCGACCTCGTCGCGGGTCGCGTCGTTCCCCATCGCGAACTACTCGCCGAGCTCATCGACGACATCGCGCCGGCACTGCGCCGTTGTGGCGACCATACGTTCGTCGCCGAGACGGTCGCGAGACTCGGCGAGCGCGGAAACGGCGCGCGCCGACAACTGGCGGCGTTGCACCGAAGACGCGAGATTGCCGATGTCATCAGCGAACTCGCCGATGCCACGCTCGAAGGATGTCGCTGACCGCGACCCGGGCGCATCAGATCCATCACAATCGCTGACAGCACCGACTCGGCGTGCTCAAATGGAAACACCAGCCGATTTTGAGCTACCAGGATCGGCCGGGCATTGTGCACCCCTGCTGGTGTCGAGGGATCGAGCACTCGTGAACACCCATTCCAGTCATGGCGACAATACGATCAGGTTCGAGGAATCCGACTCGGGACTGCGCGCGGAGGTCACCCTCCATCACACGGCGACCGTGCTGCACGTGCACGGCGAGATCGACGCGTGCAACCTGCTCCAGTGGCGCGTGATTCTCGACGATGCCATCGCAGCGGAGGGGGAGTCGGGCCATCTGGTGATCGACATCAGGGATGTGACCTTCATGTCGTGCCGGGCGATCCTCGAGATGGCTACCCGCGCCCAACAGAGCAAGCTGCGCACGAGCGTGGTCATTCCCGGGCCGTCGGTCATCAACCGGATCATCATCGCCGCCGGCCTCACCCAGTGGCTACCGGTCTACGCCAGCCGCACCGAAGCCATCGCCGCCGCGCCCACGCTTGGGCTCCAGCAGTCCCTCCGAACCATCCCCCCGACGTCGTGGACGACGACGTAAGCGCGGTTCAATCGTTCGCGACGGAATTCGTCAGTAGCGGGAGCAACGCCTCGGCGCTGACCATATGGTCCTGCCCGGCGAGCACCCGATGCGTCGCCTGGGGAATCGCCGCGGCCAACTCTCGCGCCACCTGCTGCATGCCGGGCGGGTTCTTCTCTCCGACAACGACATTCACCGGCACCCGGATGTTCTCGAAACGCTCCACCGGGGGAAGGACCTCGGTGATGGCGATGTCGTACATCAGCGTGGGAGCGAGTGCCTTCATCGTCTTCCACCCGGGAAACAGCGGTAGCAGCGCCACGAACGCACCCGGCATCCCGATCCCACGCAGGAATGCCTTCAGCGCTCGCGCGTTCTTCGCCTCGCCGAGAAGTGCGCGTACCGTCTCGCCCAACTCGGCATAGGACGCCCGTTCGGCCTCGTCGTGCACATAGGGCGCGTCGTAGACCACGACCCTGTCGATCTTGTCCGGCATCCGTACCGCCGCTTCGAGTGCCAGCGCGGCACCCGACGAATGCCCGTACAGAATCGCGCGCCCGCCGGCGGCATCCACAACGGCCTCGATATCGTCGACTTCCCGCTCGATCGCATACGGCAGCTCGTTCCCGCTGTCCCCACGCCCGCGCCGGTCATAGCTGTAGACGGTGAACCTCGTGGCGAACACCCCCACATCGGCGACAATCGGCCGGAACCTCCGGAAACACGTCGCGCCGGTGATGTACACCAGTACAGGTCCGTCGCCGGAAACGTCATACGCGAGTTCCGTGCCATCCTTCGACGTAGCGATCCTCATAACTCATTCCTCTCGGTCCCGGGCGCGCGGATCTCTGATCCGATGTCTTCTACCAGTACGACGCCTTCACCCCTCGAAACTCATCGGTGCGGCAAGAAGCCCTGCCCGTGCGAGCTGTATTTTGCGATAGTCGGGGATCCCGGACTGACTACACCTCGTTGACCGTCGTCACGATGTCCGGCGAAACCACGGCGGATGTGGTCGCGGCGTCCGGCGGTCAGGTGTCGGGGTTGGTAGCGTGGCCGACGTGCGCGTGCGCGCAGCAGTTGCGTAAGTGCTGGTAGCGGGCCCGAAAGGGTCGGCTGCGGTTGTCTGTGTGGAGTCGCCTGTCCCACGAAGAGAGGCCGTTCGATGCGTGCGCGAATCAGTGTGACCGTCGATGGGCGGACGCGGGTGGTCGACGTCGACACCCGCACCACCCTGTTGGATGTCCTGCGCGAACAACTGGGCGTCACCAGCCCGAAGAAGGGCTGCGATCGCGGGCAATGCGGGTCGTGCACGGTCCTGTTGGACGGACGGAGGGCGACGTTGTGCCTCGCGCTGGCCGTCGCCCACGACGGAGCCACGATCGTCACCGCCGACGGACTCGCCGACGGCGACGACCTGCATCCGGTCCAGCGGGCCTTCCTCGAACACGACGGCTTCCAGTGCGGATACTGCACGCCGGGCCAGATCTGTTCGGCGGTCGGCATGCTCGACGAGGTGAAGGCGGGCGCTCCGAGCCAGGTGAGCGCGGATCCGACGGCCGAGAACGGGTTGAGCGCCGACGAGATCCGGGAACGGATGAGCGGCAATCTGTGTCGCTGCGGGGCGTATCCGAACATCGTCGCGGCGATTCAGGAGGTCGCCCGATGAGGGAGTTCGCCTACGAACGCGCCACCGACGCGGGGCAGGCGGTCGCCGCGGTTCTCGCCGAGCCCGACGCCGTATTCCTCGGCGCGGGAACCAATCTCGTCGATCACCTCAAACTGGGGATCATCGCGCCCGGCAAGCTGGTGGATGTCAGCAGACTGCCGTTCGATCAGGTGACCGACCTGCCCGACGGTGGCGTACGCATCGGTGCGGCGGTGCGCAATGCCGACCTCGCCGCGCATCCGGTGATCCGGGCGCGCTATCCGATGCTCTCGGCCGCCCTCGTGGCGGGAGCGTCCGCCCAACTGCGCAGCCTCGCCACCACGGGCGGAAACCTGTTGCAGCGCACCAGATGTCCCTACTTCCAGGACTCGACCGTGCCGTGCAACAAGCGCGAGCCGGGCAGCGGATGCTCGGCGATCGGCGGGTTCGATCGCGACCAGGCCATCCTCGGCGCGTCCAGTCGGTGCATCGCCACCCATCCCTCCGATATGGCGGTGGCGATGGTCGGGTTGGGAGCGATCGTGCGGGTGCTCGGTGCGGACGGCGAGCGCGAAATTCCGCTGGTCGACCTGTACCGGTTGCCCGGCGACGAACCCGAACGTGACACCGTCCTCGAACACGGGGACCTGATCACAGCCGTCGACCTGCCCGCGCTCGATTGGGCTACCACCTCCACCTACCGCAAGGTCCGCGATCGTGCGTCGTTCGCCTTCGCGCTGGTCTCGGTGGCGGCCGCCGTCGACATCGCCGACGGAGTCGTGCGGGATGTACGGATCGCGTTCGGCGGTGTCGCGGCCAAACCATGGCGAGCGCACACTGCCGAGGCCGAACTACGCGGGCGGGCTCCCACCGAGGACAATTTCACTGCCGCGGCGAATGCCGAACTCGCCGACGCACGCCCACAGCGTCAGAACGGATTCAAGATCGCCTTGGCGCGCAACATCCTCGTCGCGACCCTGCGCGAGCTGAGCGAGGCACCGTGAACTCACCGGCGATCGGCACCTCACCCACCCGCATCGACGGACCGGCCAAACTCCGCGGTGTCGCGCCCTACGCGATGGAGCATCCGCAACCGGATCCTGTGTACGGCTTCGTGATCCAGTCGACGATCAGCCGAGGCCGCATCCGCGAGATCGACACCTCCGTGGCCGAGCGGATCGACGGTGTCGTCGCCGTGCTCACCCACCACAATGCCGCCCGGCTGGCCGTCGACGACAACAACGAACTGTTCATCCTGCAGAACGACGAGATCGCGTTCCGCGGGCAAGTGATCGGCGCGGTCGTCGCGACGAGCCCGGAGGTGGCCTGTGAAGCCGCCGCGCAGGTGCGCGTGACCTATGACGAGCGGCCCGCCGACGTCACGCTCGACGCCGACAGCGAGAACCTCCACGCCCCCGAGGAGGTGAGCGGCGGCTTTCCCACCGACACGTCGATCGGTGACGTGGACGCGGCCATGGCCATCGCCCCGGTCACGATCGACCAGACCTATACGACCGCGATGGTCCACAACAATCCGATGGAACCGCACGCCACCGTCGCGCACTGGACCGACGACACCCTGGTGCTGTACGACTCCACCCAGGGCCCGCACGTCGTGCGCGCCGAGATCGCGCCGCTGTTCGGTTTGGCGCCCGAACAGGTGCGGGTGATCGCGCCCTTCGTCGGCGGCGGCTTCGGGTCGAAGGGCGAGCCACACGCCAATATCGTGGTCGCGGCGATGGCGGCGAAACTGTCCGGCGGACGACCGGTGAAACTGCCGCTGACCAGGCAGCAGCTGTTCTCCCTCGCCGGTTACCGGACCCCGACCATCCAGCGGGTCCGGCTCGGCGCGCATCCCGACGGCACCCTGACCGCGATCGCCCACGCGGCGATCGCCCAGGCCTCCACGGTGAAGGAATTCGCCGAACCGACCGCTGTGGTCAGCCGCGTGATGTACGCGGCGGCCACCCGATCGACCTCGCACCGTTTCGCGACGCTGGATGTCCCCGTCGCGTCGTGGATGCGGGCGCCAGGGCACTGTCCTGGGATGTTCGCGGCGGAGACGGCGATGGACGAACTCGCGGTCGCCCTCGGCATGGACCCGATCGCCTTGCGCATCCACAACGAACCCGAGGTCGACCCGGAATCGGGGCACCCTTTCTCCACGCATGGGCTGGCGGAGTGCTTGCGTACCGGAGCACAGCGCTTCGGCTGGGCCGAGCGCGACCCGGCACCGAAGTCGCGGCGCGAGGGGCGATGGCTGATCGGATCCGGGGTCGCGGCGGCCACCTACCCGGCCGACACCGCCGCGGGCAACAGCGCCCGCGTGCGCCGCACCGGCGACCGCTACGAAGTCGCCATCGACGCGGTGGATATCGGCACCGGCACCTGGACCTCGCTCGGCCAGATCGCCGCCGACGCGCTCGGTGTCGACCCGGACCGCATCGAGCTGCGCATCGGCGATTCCGATCTCCCCGAGGCGACGGTCGCGGGCGGTTCGACCGGCATGGCGTCGTGGGGCTCGGCGGTGGTGGCGGCCGCGCGGGCCTTCCGTGACCGATTCGGGCAGGAACCCGCCGACGGTGCCGAGGTCACCGTGCAAGCCCCCGAATACCCTGAGCGGGAGAACTTTTCGACCCACGCTTACGGTGCCCACTTCGTCGAGGTCCGCGTGAACACCGACACCGCCGAGATTCGGGTTCCGCGCGTGGTCAGTGTCTTCGGCGTGGGTCGCATCATCAATCCGCGCATGGCTCGTTCGCAGTTCGTCGGCGCCGTCACCATGGGTCTGTCGATGGCGCTACTCGAACAGAGCGAATTCGATCCGCGCCTCGGCACGGTGGTCAACCACGACCTGGCCGGCTACCACATCCCCGTCAACGCCGATATCGGCGATATCGATGTCAGCTGGATCGACGAACACGACCCGCATCTGAACCCGATGGGCAGCAAGGGAATCGGTGAGATCGGCATCGTCGGGTCGGCGGCCGCGGTCGGCAACGCTATCTACCACGCCACCGGCGTCCGCCTCCGTCATGTCCCCATCCACCTGGAAGACCTGCTCGGCGCGCTGTGATCAACAGCGAGTCGGCGCGGGTTCGCCGCGGAATCGCGCTTCGATGAAGTTCCAGGCCTCGGGCAGACCTGCCACCGCGGTCGTCATGTGTTCGGCGATCTGATAGCGGGAGAAGGTAACCGGCGCGCCCGCCGCGCAATAGCGGGTGGCCACGTCTTCGACGGCGTCGAAGGGTGTGAGCCCGTCGAAGACGCCCTGCCAGATCAACATCGGGGTCTCGGGGATCGCGGGGTCATAGCGCAAACTGTTCTCGCGCAACACCGCCCGCGCTTCGGGGCTGTCCATCAGGGATTTGGTCGCCGCCAACTGTTCGGCGCTGCGGGCCACACCGTGGAACAGCAGAAAGCGTCGGCACTCGTCGGCGGTGAAGTCGCGGAACCACAGACCCTCGCCGTTGAGCTGGTCGGAAATGGGCAAACGCTGGGGGTATTCGCGTTCCAGGCCCATGGCCGCCGCCCAGGCGAGGCCGAAACCGGGATGGTGGCCGAAGCCGATCCCGAGGGCCATCTGCTCGAGATCGGCCGGGATGCCGCCCGCGGCGACGCCTGCGAGCTTCAACTCCGGTGCGTAGGTCGGTTGCATGGCGGCGGCCCACGCGGTCGCCAGTCCGCCACCGGAGTACCCGGCGAGTGCGATCGGGGACTGTCCGAGGCCGAGTTCGGGCGCTCGCTGCAGCGCTCGCACGCTGTCGAGGGTCACCATGCCGCTGAGCTTGGCCGCGCCGTAGGCGACATTCGGGCCGAGGTAGTCGGGCAAGGCGACCGCCCAACCGCGCCCCAGCGGCAGCACCGCACCGAACGCGTCGGGGGTCTCGTCGTTGATCAGCGAGGTGGACGGGTTGCACTTGGTGCCGAGGGAGTTGATCAGCGCCTGATACGACACCAGCGGCGGGTTCGCTACACCGGCGGGGATCAAGACCGTGGTCACCCCCATGATCGGGTCGCCCGCGGAGTTGGTCGAGCGGAAGGCGACGTGCCAGATGTCGGTGCCCTGGTAGGCGCCGAGGTTGAACTTGCGCTGCCGCACCACGTCACCGGGCGCGAAGTCGCCGATATCGGCCGGTGCGGTGAAGAAGGGGTCGGGATTGGGTGTGGGGTAGTGCGGTTCCGGCGTCGCCATGGGAGCGAAAATGACGACGGTGAGGCTGTAGAACAGCGCCGTCAGCGCGGCCGTCAATATCCGGCGCATGGTAATTCCCTATCTCTCGAGAAGTCAGCAGTTGCTCGGGGCGGTCTCGCCGCGGAAGCGGGCATCGAGCCAGGCGACGGCAGACGGAAAACCCATCACCGCGGTGGCCAGATGATCGGGGCTCGGATAGAGCTCGGACAGCACCGGGGTCCCGGCCCGGCAGTAACGCTGGTTCGTGCGATCGACGGCGTCGACGGGGATGAGCGGGTCGATGGGGGTGTGCCACTCGAAGATCGGCATCGTGGGCACGGGCTCGAACAGCTCCAGGCTGTTGGCGTCGCCCACTTCCCATGCCCGCGGGTCGTCGATCAGCGACACGGTCGAGGCGAGATCGGAGGCGCTGTGCATCGCACCGGCGGCGATGAGTTCGACGGTGCAACCGTTGGACATGGCATCGCGCACCGCCAAGCCGGTGTCGTTGAGCTGCGCACTGATCGGAAGACGATCGGGGTACTCGCGTTCGAGCCCGAGCGCGGCGGCCATCGCGAGCCCGAACATGGGATGCGGGGCGAAACCGAGTGTGCGCGCCATCGTGGTGATGTTCATCGGCACGCCGCCCTGCGCCGCGCCGACCAGGCGCAGTTCGGGCGCGTACCGGGGCGCGAGCGCGGCGGCCCAGCCGGTGGCCATGCCACCGCCGGAGTAGCCGAGCAGGGCCGAGGGGCTGTCGGCGAGGCCGAGTTCGGGGACTCTGGTCGCGGCGCGAATGCCGTCGAGGGTGATCTGGCCGCCGAGTTTGGCCGCGCCGTAGGCGGCGTTCGGGCCGAGATGGTCCGGCAGGGCGATGCTCCAGCCGCGCAGCAGCATCGTATTCAGTAGCGGCACAGCACGATAGAGCAGATTGGGATCGTAGGCGTAGAGAGCGCGCGAGACCGCGCACTGGGTGCCGAGGCCGTTGATGATGTGCTGATAGGACAGCAGCGGCGCGCCGGGACGATGATCCTTCGGGGTGAGGATCGTGGTGGTCGCGGCGATCGGTCGGCCCTGCGAGTCGTTGGACCGGAACTTCACCAAAGTGACTGTGGCGGTGGGGAAGTAGGGCAGCGGCTCCTGAACGCGCACCGCGAGAACGGCACCGGGTTCCGTGCTCGCGATGTCGGCGGGCGCGGCGTAGAAGGGGTCGGGGTCAGGTGCCGGATACACTGGTGGCGCCCCGGCGGCCGACGGTGGGCCCGAGGCGGCGAGCAATCCGACCATGACGGCACAGGTCAGGGTGCGTAGGTCAATTCTCATGGATCACCGCCGAGGCGGGGAAGTGGACACCGGTGGCGCGTTCGGACACCGTCCACAACTGTTGCCACAGGGCCCGGTCCTGCGACAGCGCGCTAGACGGGCAGGCGCCGACCGGTCCTCGGGTCTTGAACAGCTTGGTCGGGCCCCAGTAGATGTCGGGGTCCGCATCCGGTGCGGTGGCGGCATACAGCATGGATCGCGCTGCGGCGGTGCGTGATTGGCCGACCAGGCGGATGAACGGCTCGGCGACGTAATCGAGTGGCGTCTGTGTCTTGGCGACGAGCCCGGTCGGCGCGACACCGGGGTGCACGGCGTAGGAACGCAGCGTCGACCCGGATTCGCGGAGCCTGCGATGCAGTTCACGGCCGAACATCAGGGTGGCCAGTTTCGATTCCGGATAGGCCGCATGCCGGCTGTATCGACGGTGTTCGAAGCGCAGATCGTCGAGCGGAAGTGCGTTGGTCCACCCGTGGGAAATGCTCGACAACGAGATGACGCGGTCCTTGATCCGATCCAGCAGCAAGCCCGTCAACGCGAAGTGCCCGAGATGATTGACCCCGAATTGTGTTTCGAATCCGTCGGCGGTACGGGCGAACGGCACATTCATCAGCCCGGCATTGTTGATCAGTACATCGAATTCGCCACACTCTTGCGCGAATCGGCGCACATCGGACAGGTCGGCGAGATCCAAGGCGGCCACGGAGATATCGCCGTCCAGCTGATCGGCGATAGCTCGCCCCCGTTTCGGATCGCGGCAAGCCATGATCACCGTGGCGCCGTGGGCAGCCAACGTGCGGGTCACCACCTCGCCGAGTCCGCCGTTGGCCCCGGTGATAACGAAGCGTCGGCCGTGCTGATCCGGTATCGGATCGGGAGTCCTTGCCATGGCGCATGACCTTACGAATCGCGGTCATCGGGTGGCAATGCGTTTGGAAAATGTCAGGGACGACGCGGCAGCCATTGGTCGTTTCCCAAAGAGGTTCGGCGCGCCGCGAATTCGCTTGCCAGCTGTCGTAGCGTGGCGCCGGTCAGTGTTGTCGAGTAGATCGCTGGGCGAATACCCGATCCCGCCGCACTGCTCGCTTCCCTGTCGATACCTCTGATGCAGGAGATGTTTGCCCTATGGCTCGCGAAGACGAACTACGCACTTACATGAAGAAGGCGATCCGGGAACTGCAGACCACCCGCGCGCGCCTCGATGATGTGGAAGCGCGGGCGACCGAGCCGATCGCCATTGTCGGCATGGCGTGCCGTTACCCGGGTGGGGTGACCTCGCCGGAGCAGTTGTGGCAGGCGGCGATCGACGGGCGCAGTCTGGTGTCGCAGTGGCCGACCGATCGTGGCTGGGACGTCGAGGGTCTGTTCGATCCGGAGCCGGGTGTGCCGGGCAAGTCGTATGTGCGAACGGGCGGATTCCTAGACGGCGCCACCGAATTCGACGCGAACTTCTTCGGGATCAGCCCCCGTGAGGCCCAGGCGATGGATTCGCAGCAGCGTCTGGTGCTGGAGACCGCCTGGGAAGCCTTCGAGCGGGCGGGCATCGACCCGACGACCGTTCGCGGCAGTGCGACGGGCGTGTTCGTCGGCTTGATGCCGGACTCCGAAGGTCCGTCTTCGCGCGATATCGACGATCGAGTGCGCGAGACGATCGATCAGTTCCTGATGACCGGTCAGGCGTCGAGCATCGCCTCGGGGCGGGTGTCGTATGTGCTGGGCCTGGAAGGCCCGTCGGTCACCGTGGACACGGCGTGCTCGTCCTCGCTGGTCGCGATTCATCAGGCGGTGCGATCGTTGCGCTCCGGCGAGTCGACGATGGCGCTGGCCGGCGGTGTCACCGTGATGTCGACACCGGCCGCGTTCGTCGCGTTCTCCACCCAGCGCGCGCTGGCGGCCGACGGCCGGTGCAAGTCCTTCGCCGCGGGCGCCGACGGCACCGCGTGGGGCGAGGGCGTCGGAATGCTGCTGCTCGAACGCGTTTCCGAGGCCAGGCGCCTCGGGCACAAGATCCTGGGTCTGGTGCGTGGCACCGCGGTGAACTCCGACGGCGCGTCCAACGGTCTGACCGCGCCGAACGGGCGGTCCCAGCAGCGAGTGATCCGATCGGCGCTGGCGGACGCGGGATTGGCCACCACGGAGGTGGATGTCGTCGAGGCGCACGGGACCGGGACCCGGCTGGGCGATCCCATCGAGGCGGAGGCCTTGCTCGCCACCTACGGTGCCGAGCGAGAGGGCGGGGAGCCGCTGTTGCTCGGGTCGCTCAAGTCGAACATGGGACATACGCAGGCCGCCGCCGGGGTCGGTGGGCTGATCAAGATGGTGATGGCAATGCGGCACGGGGTGGTGCCGCCGACGCTGAATGTCGACGAGCCGACGCCGCATGTGGATTGGTCGTCGGGCTCGGTCCGATTGGTGACCCAGGCACAGGCGTGGCCGGCGACCGGGCAGCCGCCGCGCGCGGCGGTGTCGTCTTTCGGCATCAGCGGCACCAACGCGCACGTTGTCATCGAGCGAGGGGAATTCTCGCCGCAGGTGCAGCGAGCTGTCGAAACCGTGGCACCGCCGGTGATTCCGTGGGTCGTCACGGCGCGCTCCGCCGCCGCGGTGGCCGCCCAGGCAAGCGCGTTGCTCGACGGCCTCGGGACAGTCGACCCGGTCGATGTCGGAGCCGCACTGCTGGGCACCCGTGCTCGGTTCGAGCATCGCGCCGTGATCGTCGGCCACGACGCCGAGGAACTGACTGCCGGGCTGCGAGCACTCGCGTACGGACAATCGGCGCAGAACGTGGTGCGTGGCACCGTCACCGCGGCGGTCACGGCGGTGATGTTCCCCGGCCAGGGCGCTCAGCGCGCGGGGATGGGGCGCGAGTTGTACGAGGGCTATCCGGTGTACCGCGCGGCCTTCGACGAGATCTGCGCGGAGCTCGACCAGCATCTCGAAACACCGCTGCGCGATGTCGTTTTCGACGATCAGGACACCGCGGGCTCGCTCGACCGGACCGAGATCACCCAGGTCGCCCTCTTCGCCACCGAGGTGGCGATGTACCGCCTGGCCGAATCATGGGGATTGCGCCCGGCGTTCGTGTTCGGTCACTCGATCGGTGAGATCGTCGCCGCCTATGTGGCCGGGGTCTGGTCGCTCGCGGATGCCTGCACCCTGGTCGCCGCACGTGGTCGACTCATGCAGTCCGCGCCCGCGGGTGGGGCGATGATCGCGGTCGCCGCGGACGCCGAGACCGTGGCCGAACTCGTGCGCCGACGCGATGATGTCAGCATCGCCGCGGTGAACGGGCCCGCGTCCGTGGTTGTTTCGGGTGCGGCGGATTCGGTAAACGTCATCGCCGAGCAACTGGCGGCCGACGGCGTGCGAACCACCCGGTTGCGGGTGAGTCATGCGTTCCATTCGTCCCAGATGGACGCGGTGCTGGCGGAATTCGGTGAAGTCTGCCGGGGACTCACCTATCGCCCGCCGACCGTGCCGGTGATCTCGGCGCTCACCGGCAAAGTGGCCGAGGCCGCGCAGCTGTGCTCGCCGGATTACTGGGTGAGTCACCTGCGCGAACCGGTCCGTTACCTGGACGCGGTGCGGTGGGCCCGCGAACAGGGCGCGGTGAACTGCTTCGCCGAGATGGGGCCAGGGGCCGCGCTGACGGCGATGGTGCACGAGATCGTCGACGACGGCGCGGTGATGACCGCCGCCGCGTTGCAGCGGCCCGGCATCGCGGGCGATCTTGCGTTCGTCGCGGGCCTGTCGGCGCTGTATTCCCAAGGGGCAGCGCTGGATCTGGCCGCCCTCTTCGAGGGCGCCGACCCCCGCCCGATCGACCTGCCTACCTATGCCTTCCAGCGTGAGCGGTTCTGGCTCGAGGTGAGCGAAGGCAGCAATGTGCGTGGCGCCGGACTCGACGCCGACGATCACCCGCTGCTCGGCGCGAAGATCGGCCTGGCTCAGGACGGCGGATTGTTGCTGACCGGGCTGCTGTCGCTGCACTCGCACCCCTGGTTGGCCGGGCATCGGATCGGCGGCGCGGTACTGCTTCCCGGCACCGCGTTCATCGAACTGGCCTGGCATGCGGGTCAATCGGTGCAGTGCCCGGTTGTCGGCGAGCTCGTGCTCGAAGCCCCGCTCGTGATTCCCGAGACCGGTGCGGTGGAACTGCAGGTCCTGGTCGGACCGGCACAGGAATCGGGGCATCGGACGATCGGGGTGTACTCGCGTCTACAGACAGCTTCCGCGCCGGAGCTGCCGTGGATCGGACACGCCACCGGCACCGTGCGACCGTCGGACGAGATCGCGGGTGCCACAGCGGGCGGCGGCGCGTGGCCTCCCGCGGGCGCGGTCGCGCTGGCCGTCGGCGACCCTTACGACGCGATGGCGGCAGCCGGATACGACTACGGCTCCGCCTTCCGCGGTCTCGGTCAGATCTGGCGCCACGGCGACGACGTACTGGCCGAGGTGGCGCTGCCCGAATCGGCCACCGCCGACGCTGCCGAATTCGGTCTACACCCGGCACTGCTCGACGCCGCACTGCACGCGATGATCGCGACCGGCACGGTCGGACCGACCGAATCCGGCAAGATCCGCCTGCCGTTCGCCTGGGAAGGCGTGTGCCTGCACGCCGTCGGCGCGTCGTCGCTGCGTGTTCGGCTCACCCCGGTCGGCGCCGACCGCATCGGCCTCGAACTCACCGATTCGGCGGGTAGGCCGGTGGCCAGTGCGGAATCGCTGGCACTGCGCGAGATTCCCCTGGCAGCGTTGGGTCAGCGGGCATCCTCCTCGGACGGCGGACTCTACGAGGTGAACTGGGTGACCGTTCCGTCTCCCGGACCCATTGCGGGACACGGTGAATGGTCCGAGCTGGACTTCGCTGCCGACGGCGTAACTGTCGAGCGGTGCGAACGCGCTGATCGCGATCTCGTCGTCGTGCGTGTTCCCGAAACCAGCGTCGGTTCGGTGGATCCGGCCGCTGTGCGCGAGCAGGTGACCGCCGTGCAGACGGTGGTGCAGCACGTGCTCGCCGACGACCAATTCGCCAAGGCCCTGGTGATTTTCGTGACCAGCGGCGCCGTCGCGACCCACGGGGCCGAAGATGTCGGTGATCTGGCAGGCGCGGCAGTGTGGGGTCTGCTGCGGACCGCGCAGAACGAGAACCCCGGCCGCATCGCGCTGCTCGATCTCGATGGTCGCAGCGACTACCGCGAGGCGGTGCTCAGTTGCGCCGCCCTCACCACCGAGCCACAGCTGGCGATCCGGCACGGTGAAGCGCACGCGCCGCGCCTGGTGCGCGCCGGTGCGGACACGGTCGGGTCCGCCGAGCTGCTCGGCGACGACGACTGGCAGTTGGTCGACCACGGACGCGGAACGCTGCACGGCGACAACATGATTCTGGCTGCGCGACCGCAGGCGGAGCCGCTCGGACCGGGACAGGTGCGGATCGCGGTGCGGGCGGCGGGTGTCAACTTCCGTGACGTGCTGATCGTGCTCGGGATGTACCCGATACCGAACACCGCCATCGGTGGTGAAGGTTCCGGCGTGATCGTCGAAGTCGGCGCCGATGTCGTCGATTTCGCGCCCGGCGATCGGGTGATGGGCATCTTCACCGGGGTGAGCGCCACGGTGGTGGCCGACCGGCGGACGGTCATCAAGATTCCGGCGGGCTGGTCGTTCGAGGATGCGGCGGCCGCGCCGATCGTGTTCGCGACCGCCTACTACTCACTGGTCGACCTGGCGCAGGTGCGGGCGGGGGAGTCGCTGCTGATCCACGCCGCCACCGGTGGTGTCGGTATGGCAGCGGTCCAGTTGGGCCGCCATCTCGGGTTGGACCTCTACGTCACGGCCAGCCCCGGCAAGTGGGATGTGCTGCGCGCAAACGGCTTCGACGACGAGCGAATCGGCAATACGCGAACCACCGAGTTCAAGACGAAGTTCCTCGAAGCCACCGGTGGACGCGGTGTCGATGTCGTGCTCGACTCACTCGCCGGCGACAAAGTGGACGCGTCGCTGGATCTGCTCCCGCGCGGCGGTCGGTTCATCGAGATGGGCCTGACCGACCTGCGCGACGCCGACGAGATCGCGGGAACCCACCCGGGCGTCCGATACCAGAACTTCATCCTGATGGAGGCAGGCCCCGACCGGCTGCGCGAGATCCTGACCGAGCTGCGCGCGCTCTTCGAATCCGGTGTTCTGAAACCACTTCCGGTCACCCGCTGGGATGTGCGACGGGCACCAGAGGCGTTTCGGCAGCTGAGCCAGGCGCGCCACGTCGGCAAGTACGTGCTGACCGTGCCGCCCCCACTCGACCGAGACGGCACCGTCCTGGTGACCGGCGGCACCGGCGGCCTCGGCGCGCTGGCCGCCCGGCACCTGGTGACCGCGCACGGGGTTCGCCACCTGCTGCTGACCAGCCGTCGCGGACCCGACGCGGACGGTGCCGGCGAACTCGTGGCCGAACTGTCCGCACTCGGCGCCCAGGTCGAGATCGCCGCCTGCGATGTCGGCGACCGTGCCGCGCTCACGGCACTGGTCGCGGCCATACCGGCCGCGCACCCGCTGACCGGAGTGGTGCACACCGCGGGCGTCGTCGAAGACGCGCTGTTCACCGAGCACACCCCGAAGCACATCGCGACAGTGTCGCGCCCCAAGGCCGATGCTGCCTGGTATCTGCACGAGGTGACCCGGGCACACCCACTGTCGATGTTCGTCCTGTACTCCTCGATCGCGGGTCTGCTCGGCAACCCCGGCCAGGCGAACTACGCCGCGGCCAACGGTTTCCTCGACGCGCTGGCCCAGCACCGGAGCCACCGCGGACTGCCTGCCACCGCGATGGCCTGGGGGCTGTGGGAACGCGGCACGGGCATCACCGGTCACCTGACCGAGCGGGACCTGCGGCGAATGCGCCGCGAAGGGCTGATCCCGCTCACCGACGACGACGGCATGGCCCTGTTCGACAGCGCCCTGTCGACCGGTAGACCGCTGGCGGTGCCCGCACGGCTCGACCTCACGGCACTGGGCTCGCTCGGCGACGTCGACGAGATGCCCGCGATGCTGCGGTCGCTGCTTCGCGGCCCGCGCCGGGCGGCCGGTGGCGGCTCCGACGAGTCGGCGAAGCTGCTGGCGAGCCTGACCGGGCGCGAACCGGCCGAACAGGAGGGCATCGTCCTCGGCGTCATCCGGTCGCACGCGGCAGCCGTACTCGGTCATGCGTCCGCGGAGGCGGTCCCCGCCGAGACCGCGTTCACCGACCTCGGTTTCGACTCGCTGGGTGCCGTGGAATTCCGTAACCGGCTCGAAGCGGCCACCGGCGCGAAGTTGCGCACGACGATCGTCTTCGACTACCCCAATGCCGCCGCGCTGGCCGATTACCTGCGCACCGAGATCGCCCCCGTGGACGACCCGGCAGCGCGGATCGTCGGACAACTCGACGCGCTGGCCGCGGGGTGTGTCGGAGTGGAGCTGGCGCCGGAGCGGGTCGACGAACTGCTGGTGCGGATCAACGACCTCGTGCGCACCCTGCGCGGTGACGCGGCGGGCGAGGTCGTCGACAACATCGACGGCGCCGATGACGATGCCCTTTTCGATCTCATCGACCAGGTCCGTTCGGTCTGAGCCGGACCAGAAAGCGAGAGTCGAATGGCCGACGAAGCGGAACTGCGCGCCTATCTCAAGCGCGCCACCCGGCAGTTGCAGGAGACCAGACAGCAGCTCGGTGACGAGCAGGCACGCGCGCGGGAACCGATCGCGATCGTGGGAATGTCGTGTCGGTTCCCCGGCGGGATCGAATCACCCGATCATCTGTGGCAGGCGCTGATCGAGGGGCGTGACCTGATCACCGAGTTCCCGGCGGATCGGGGCTGGGACGTCGACGGGTTCTACGATCCCGACCCGGACAAGTTCGCCAAATCCTATGTGCGTGAAGGCGGTTTCCTCGAGGGCGCGGGCGAGTTCGATGCCGGGTTCTTCGGGATCAGCCCGCGCGAAGCCGAGGCGATGGACCCGCAGCAGCGGCTGTTGCTCGAGCTCGCCTGGGAATCGGTGGAGCAGGCCCGCGTCGACCCGACGACGTTGCGCGGCAGCGACACCGGTGTCTTCGTGGGATTCAGTGATCAGGGGTACGGATTCGGCGCCACCCAGGCCTGGGACGGTGCGGAGACCTATTACTTCACCGGCAATCACGCCTCGATGGCGGCGGGTCGGGTCGCCTATCTGTTGGGTCTGGAAGGTCCGGCGGTCACCGTCGACACCGCCTGCTCGTCGTCGCTGGTCGCGATTCATCAGGCGATGCAGTCGTTGCGCCTGCGGGAGTGCGGGATGGCACTCGCCGGGGGCGTCACGGTGATGTCCACCCCGATGCCGTTCGCGCTGTTCTCCCGTCAGCGTGCGCTGGCGTCGAACGGGCGGTGCAAGTCCTACGCCGCGGGCGCGGACGGCACCGCGTGGGGTGAGGGTGTGGGTTTCGTTCTACTGGAACGCCTTTCGGATGCGCAGCGCCACGGGCACCGGGTACTCGCGGTGCTGCGCGGCTCCGCGGTGAACAGTGATGGTGCGTCCAACGGGCTCACCGCACCACGCGGCCCGGCTCAGCAGCGGGTGATCGGATCCGCGCTGGCCAACGCAGGTCTGCGCCCCGCCGATATCGACTTGGTGGAGGGCCACGGCACCGGCACGGTGCTGGGCGATCCGGTGGAGGCACAGGCCCTGCTGGCGACCTACGGGCAGCGCGACGGTGCGCCGCCGGTGTTGCTGGGGTCGGTGAAATCGAATATGGGACATACGCAGTCGGCCGCGGGGATCGCCGGACTGATCAAGGTGGTCCAGGCGATCCACCACGAGATGGTCCCGCCCACACTGCATGTCGACGCGCCGACCTCGCACGCCGACTGGACCGAGGATCGCATCCAGCTGGCGTTGCGACTACAACCGTGGCCGCGCACCGAGCACGCACGAAGGGCGGGGGTGTCCTCCTTCGGCATCAGCGGCACCAACGCCCACGTGATCGTCGAGCAAGCGCCGCGAACCTCAGCGGCCGATGACCGACCGACACCCGCGCCCGCACACCCGCCGACGCCGTGGCTGCTGTCGGCACGCACCGCCGCCGCACTGTGCGACCAAGCGGCCCGTGTAGGTGAGGCAGTCGCGAACTCCTCGCACCGCCTCGCCGACATCGCCCACTCCTTGGCAACCACGCGAACGCGATTCGACCATCGCGCCGTCGTCGTGGCTAACACCCGCGGTGAGTTCCTGGACGGGCTCGCCGCCATCGCCGATGGACACACCGCCCCCTCGGCAGTCCTTTCGCATCGTGGCACCGGCGGCAAGCTGGCGATGATGTTCCCCGGTCAGAGCGACCGACTCGCGGGCATCGGCAGCGAGCTGTACGACGCGTACCCAATCTTCGCCGAGGCTCTCGACAGCGTCTGCGCCGGCTTCGACGCCCATCTCGCCCACCCGCTACGCGCGGAGATGTTCGGAACGGGCGAACGGCTCACACAGACCGAATACACCCAGCCCGCCGTTTTCGCACTGCAGGTGGCACTGTTCCGGCTGCTCGAATCCTGGCGAACAACACCGGATTTCGTCGTCGGGCACTCCGTCGGTGAACTCTGCGCCGCGCACGTCGCGGGTGTGCTGTCGATGGACGACGCGATCGCGGTGGTGGCGGCGCGCGGTCGGTTGATGCAACGAATGGGCGTGGGTGCGATGGTCTCGGTGCGGGCATCCTGCGCCGAGGTCACCGACTCGATCGCCGGTCGAGAGTCCGAACTGTCGGTCGCCGCGGCCAATGGGCCGAACGCCACCGTGATCGCGGGCGATGTCGCGGCGGTCGGTGAGCTCGCACGGTACTGGCGGGAACGTGGTCGACGGGTCACCCGGCTCGGCGTCGACCGTGGTTTCCACTCGCCGCACGTGGATCTGATCGCCGACGAGTTCCGCGCTGTCGTGGCCGGCGTCCGGCTCCAGGAACCGCGCATCCCCATCATTTCCACGGTGACCGGCACGGAATCGGCACCGGGACAGCTGACTTCGATCGACTACTGGGTACGTCAGGCCCGTGAGCCGGTGCGTTTCCACGACAGTGTGCTGCGGCTGCACGAATCCGGCGTCGTCACCTACCTCGAACTCGGCGCGGGAGACACCCTCTCCGGCCTGGTCTACGAGGCGCTCGCCGATACCGGCAGCACGGCGGTCCCGGTGCTGCGTCCCGGTGCCGACGAAGTCGGCTCGGCGGTGAAAGCCGTTGCGGCAGCGTGGGTTGCCGGTGCCGAAGTCGGGTGGTCGGCATTGTGTTCCGACGACACCACCAGGGCGGTCGATCTGCCGACCTATCCGTTCCAGCACCGCCGCTACTGGGTCCACACCGACAGCGCCGTACTCGAGAGCATGATCGGCGTCGCGGGAGCCGAACTCGCCGGTGACCGGAGCGCCGGTCGGCGCGAGGGACCGGCGGGGGAGGTGGCGCCCCTGCGTCCGGACTGGCAGAGCGTCCCCGAGGACGAGCGCTCCGATGTCGCGGTGCGACTCGTGGTAGATCAGATCCGCGAGATCCTCATCGACCTCACCGAAGACGAGATCGATCTCGACGCGACGGTTCTCGCCATCGGACTCACCTCGCTGTCCGCCCTCGAACTGCGCGGCAGAATCAATGCTGCTGCGGGCACCGCTCTCTCACTGGAGGACCTGTTCACCCACCCGACCCCGCGGGCGCTCGGCGCTGTACTCGCCGCCCGGATCTGGAGCGACGCGTCGACCCACGAGGCGGTGCTCGCATGAGCGGGCGATTGTCGCCGGTGCGTGGCACTCTCGGCTTCGAACAATTGGTGCCCGCCGCGCTGGCCCACCGGCGCGGGCTCGCGGAGGTCTACGTCGCCGACACAGCGACGGTCGGAAGCTCGGAATACCTTGCCGCCGTGCAGGTGCCGCGGGCGCACTCGCTGTGGTTCGATCGGCTGGTTCCCTACCATGATCCGTTCTCCGCCGTCGAGGCCGTCCGGCAGGCACTGCTCGTAGTCGGTCAACGACACCTCGGTGTTCCCGCCGACGCACCGGCCAGCCTGCAGCGGATGGCGTTCGCGGTGGAGGACCTCAGCTTGTTCCGCGACAGCGAACGAGAACCGCTCGAGGGCGTGGTGCGCCTGCGACCGGGAGCGGCAGGTACCGGGCGCGGCTACTACCATGACGTGTCCTTCGGCGCCACGCTGAGCATCCACGGAGCGCTGGCGATGACTGTGCGCGGCAGCGGAATCACCTTCCCCCGTGACGCATACGACGAGTTCCGCGAACTCCAGCAGGGCAAGCGCTCGGCGCTCGGCGCGGTCGGTCCCGAGGCGGTGCGGCGCCTGGCACCCGAACTCGTGGGGCGGCGCGACCCCCGCAATGTCGTGCTCGCTCGAACCGCCGCGCAGAACCTGGTCGTGGTGGTGGATCGCGGGCATCCGAGCTTCTTCGACCACCAATACGACCATGTGCCAGGGCCGTTGCTACTCGAGGTGTTCCGGCAAGCGGCGGTGCTGGCGGCGACCGCGGCGGGTCTGCTCGCCTCGCCGGTCGCCGCGGTACTCGACCTCGAAGCCCAGTTCACCGACTTCGCCGAGCTGGACGCCCCCATCACCTGCACCACCGCGGCCGTCGGCGATCTCGACCTGGACGAGATCACGGTCGAGGTCGCGCTGCACCAGTACGGCAACCGCATCGCCCTCGCGCACGTCGAGCTGGCGCACTATCCCGTGTCCGGGCAACGACAGGAGAACCTCGGATCATGACCACAGCATCGCCGAAACGGTACGCGGTCATCGGTGGCGGCTTGTCCGGCATCGGCGCCGCCTTCGCACTACATCGGGCGGGCCACCGCGTCGAACTGATCGAGCGGGACGCGGTGCTCGGTGGCCGCTGCGGCTTCGACAGCCTCGGCGGTCGGCCGATCATGATGGGCGGCAAGAACATCGGTCGCCACTACCAGCAGCTGCGCGGATTCATCGCCGCGTCCGGGGAGCGAACCTACGAGCCGTTCGGAATCAACAGCTCGCAGATCGTCAACGGCGAACTGGTGACACTCGACAACCCCGGCATCGCCGGTTTCCTGCGCCATCTGCTGCGGATGGGTTCGCCGATCGACGCGGCGCGCATGCTCTACTACGGTGCGCGCGTGCGGTTCGACGAACGCAACCGCTACCTGGGGTCGGATTACTTCGGTAAAGCGGGAACCGACAGCGACGACGTCGCGCTCGGCGCGCACTTCGGCGCCGATTTCGGTCGTACTGTGCTGCGGCCGTTGACAGTTCGGCTCAACGCCGCCGAACCGGACGAGGTGTACCTCGGCGCGTTCGGGGTGAGCCTCGGCATGGTGCAGGACAGATATGACCAACTCGTCGACGGTTTGCAGCCGGTCCTGGACTGGTTCGCCGGGCAGGTGCCGGTCCGGCTCAACACCCGCGTCGACCGCATCGTGCTGCGGGAGGGCCGGGTGATCGGACTCGATACCTCCGAAAACGGTGGCGCCACGACGTTTTCCGTCTACGACGGTGTAGTGCTGGCGGTCCCGGCGTACGCGGCGGCGAATCTGTTGGAACCCGTGGCTCCCGCGCTGAGCAAGGTGCTGGGCCAGGTGGCCTACCAGCCGTCCACGGTCGCGGTGGTGCAGTACGAGCGGCCGTTCTTCGGCAGCACCGTTCGATCGATCGCGTTCGACTCGGGGCCGTGCAGTGCCGCCGGCGTCTACGGCGTGAACGATCTCGATATCGTCCGCTACACCTTCAGCGGGCGCGATGCCCGGCCGATACCGGATGCGCAACAGTTGGCGAACTGGATCGACGAGGCCGAGGCGAAGGTCCGAGGTCATCTCGGCGGACCGTCGATCGCGAGGGTACGCACCGAAACGCGCAGTTGGGCCGCGGCGCACTGCGCCTACCTCCCCGATCACGCCGGATTCCGCACGGCTCTGCGCGAGCAAGCCGAATCCGTTGCGGGACTACAGCTCGCGGGTGACTACCTACTCGGGGCACAGTTGGAAGCCTGCTACCGATCCGGTGTCGCGGCAGCCGGTGCGTTGATCGCGTGAGCTGGGCCCGGGTCGTCGCGTGGGAACTACGCGGCGCCCCGGGTATGCACCATGTCGTCGGCGAGCAGCGCGATGCGAGCCCGCAGAATGCCCTCCGCGGTGGTCAGGTCCAGGTCGGTCAGGCCGCTCACCCGCCGCAGGCGGTAGTCGATGGTGTTGGGGTGCACATGAAGTCGTCGGCCGGTGGCTTTGCGATTGAGACCGGTCGCCATGTAGGTCCGCAGGGTTTCCAGCAGTTCGGGATGGGTGGCGAGCGGGGCGATGACACCGGCCAGATGCTCACGCGCCGGACCGGGACGGGTGAGCTGATACTCGATCGCCACATCCGAGAGCTCGTACAGGCCGGCGGGTCTGGCGATGCCACGCACCAGATCGAGCAGCTCGTGTGCTTCCTCGGTGGCTTTGGGGATCTGGTCGGTCGGGGCGGGCACCACGGTCGCGGTGAGTTCGACCCCCGAGGTCGCGCTGATCGTGGCGAGGATGTCGCCGGTCATCCGCGCCGTGTCGGGCTCGTCGCTCGGGATCAGCAGGGTTCCGCCGGTGGTGCTCAGCAGTGCGAGCGACCGGGAGGCGAAGGCATCGGCCAGCGCCGCCTGCACGCGTCGAAGTTTGCGCCGCGCGACCACCTGGGCGTCGACGCGCGGGTCGTGCTCCTCGGGCAGTTCCGGAATCATCAGCGCCACTACCTGATACGAGTCGGCCACTCTGATCCCGGTCTGCCGGGTGAGGGCGCCGATGCCATGGCCGCTCAATAGTGCCGACATCATCGTCTGCGCACCGGTCTGGTGTTCCTTGGCGACCTGGCGCTGCTCGTCGAGATAGGCACTCGTCACCGTCGCGTTGATGACCTCGAGCGTGCGCAGCAGCAGGCGCGTACCCGCGACGACCTCGGCGAGATCGGCCGCGGTCACCTGCCCGATCACGAGTTCGAAGCCGATCCGGAACCCCTCGGCGTACGCGCGCAGCAGTGTCCCCACGGGTACACCCTCGCGTGCGTGCTGGGCGGATGCCGCACGCAGCGCCACCAGTTGCGGCTCGGACGGGGTCGTCCGCTTGTCCAGCATTTCCATCGCCAGGATCAGACAGCGGCGGGTGAACTCGGTGACATCACCGCGCATCGCCTCGCTCGGCAGTGCCTGGCACGGCATGACATTCTCGGCGAAATAGGAGACGAGCTGTGACACCAACTCGTCGGCGTTTCCCAGGAAACTCGAGGCTGTTCGACCGTTCGCGATGATGAGTGGATCGTAGATCCGATCCATGGCTGAAGAATTCATCGAAGGCACTCCGTCGGGGCAGACAGCGAATGGGCTGGTCGTGAGTCTGTGTGAATCGCAACATAGCCACATCGGAGGTCGTAGTCGTCGGTCCCATCGAATGGCCTGGTGGGATCACGATCCCCTGATAGGCAGGTTGTGCGGGCTCACAAGCGGGCGGTGTCGCCGGTTGCTGAGCGGTAGCGATGCTATCCGGATACGCACCGCCGCACGCTAACAGCGGCGAAGGCTCGGCGGCGGTGCGTTGGAAACTGTCCAATGCCGGTGATCGAGGACTGGCATCGGTCCGAAACAACTCAGATGTCGGGGAGCACTCTCGCGTCCGACGGTACGTTCATGAAGGCCGAGATTACGTGATCACTGAGGTAGAGCCTCAATTCCGTGCGGTACTCAGCGGGGATATCCGCCGGGACCATGTCGAGAGCGTCCTCGACCTCCTCCCAGATTCGAGGAAAGGGAATTCCGTTACGGGAACAGGATTCGACGGCGACCATCAGCTGATGCGTCAGGCTATCCATCTGTACAGTCGATGTCACACTGAATCCCGTGTCGAGCAGCAGCTCGAGATCGTCCATTGTTTTCCCCTTACCAGTTTCGCACCCCTGCTGTGGGCTCAAGGTAGGTGACCGATTCGCGGTGGGGGAAATCGGGCAGGGGTTACTGGGCGTTCGGATATCTTTCGGCCCTCGACTTGTGATCCGCACCGACTGACCGGTGTAGGTTCGACCGATGATCTCCACGGCCCTGTACTGCGGCACTCGCTGGGACGAGCAGGGTCGATGGTTCTACGAGCTGCTCGGCGACGACGGGACCACCGAGCTGATGCCCGGTGTCGGCACGCGGCTGGCCTTCCGGATTACCGATTCCGGCCGATTCTGTCTCGGCTACAACGGGTTCGGCGGTGGGCGTCGGGGGCGGCTGGCCTGTCCTCGCCGCGCACGGCTCGACGCGGGGCGCCAGTGCGAGCAGTGCCGGATCAACGAGGGGTGGTCGGTGGTGCACAGCCATCGCGGTCCGCTCACGGCGTTGCCCGAACAGGTTCGCGACTACATGTCGCAGCCGCACCATCTCTACATCGCGTATTTCGGTGACGGGATGACCAAGGTCGGAACGGCCTCGGCGTCGCGGCGCAATCGCCGTCTGTTCGAACAGGGTGCGTTGGTCGCTCGATTCATCACCGATTCCCCCGACGGACTCCATGTCCGAGACCTCGAACGGACGGTGACCGAGCGAGCCGGCATCGGTCAGGCGGTCGCCGGTGTCACCAAGACCCGCATTCTGACGAAACCGCTGCGTCCGTGGGCGGCCCTGGAATCAGCTGTCGCCGACGCGGCCGAGCATGCCGCGAGCGCACTGCCCGCCGACATCACGCGCACCGACATCGCCTGGTCGGGCGGGCGGGACTTCTACGCCACGATCCTCGCGCACGGCCGCTTCCCGGTCGCCACCGAAATCGCCGGGGAACCAGGCGAATACGTCATCGACGCGGTCACCGCGCACGGTCACACCATCGCGTGCCGAGACCACGCGGGCGCGAGCGAACTCGTCTTGGTCAACGACACCCGGCTCGTCGGTCGCCGCATCGAACTCGACCCCACGATCACGGCGACTCCGGAACCCGCGCAGACCAGCCTGTTCTGACGAGTCCTCACTCCATGGCGGCGAGTTGCGCCCGCATGGTATCCAGTCCCATGCCGCCCAATCGCAAAGCGCGGGTGTGGAATTGCTTCGCATCGAACGACGCGCCCGCTCGTTCGCGCGCCTCGTCGCGGGCCGCGAGCCACAGACGTTCACCGAGCTTGTACGCGGGCGCCTGTCCCGGCCACCCCAGGTAGCGGTCGATCTCGTCGCGGGCCGTGGTCGAATCGGTGACCGTTCGGGTCAGCAGGAACTCCAGGCCGAGGTCAGGAGTCCAGCGTTCGCCCTCGTGGAAGCCGGTGCCCGCGGGGATCTCCCATTCGAGGTGCATTCCGATGTCCACGATCACCCGCGCGGCGCGAAACAGCTGCTGCGACAGCATGCCGAACAGATCGCCGTCGTCGTCGAGATAGCCGAGTTCCTGCATGAGGCGTTCGGCGTAGAGCGCCCAGCCCTCGCCGTGCCCGGAGACGAAGGACATCATCCGCTGGTACTGATTCAGCGAATCCGCTTCGCGCACAGCGGTCGCGATCTGCAGGTGATGGCCCGGCACGCCCTCGTGGTAGACGGTGCTGACCTCACGCCAGGTCGCGAAGTCCTCTTTCCCCGGCTCCACCGACCAGCACATGCGCGCGGGACGGCTGAAATCCGCACTGGGCCCGACGTAATACGCCCCGACCACCCCGCCGGGCGGTGCGATCGTGGCTTCCAGTCGCATGAGCTCATCGGGAATATCGAAGTGCGTGTCGCGCAACGACTCCAGCGCCTCGTCGGACATCTTCTGCAGCCACGCTCGAAGCTCCGACTGCCCGCTCACCTGGTACTTCGGGTCGGCGTCGAGCACGGTCGCCGTCTCGGTGAGCGAGGCCCCCGGCGCGATCCGGGCAGCGACGGTCAGCATCTCGGTCTCGAGCCGCGCGAACTCCGCCCAGCCCCAGTCGTAGGCCTCCCGGAGATCGAGGTCGGCGCCGGTGAAATAGCGCGACCAGAGCCGGTAGGTCTGCTCGCCGACGGCATCGTTGGCGGGAGCCAGGGGCACGAGCTCGGCGCGCAGAAACTCGGCGAATTCGGCGTAGGCCTGCTGCGCCGCGTGCGCGCCCTCGTGCAGTCGCGCCAGCGGCGCACCGTCGATCTCCGCGGCGGCGGCGACGAAGGCGGTGAAGAATCCGTCCCTCCCACCGGAACCGGCCCAGGTGTCGGCCTGCTCGGCAACTTTGACGACCTGTCGTAGCCCGCTGATCTGTCCACGTTCCGCCGCGACCAGCAACGACGAACGCACACCCGCGAGCGCGGCAGGCACCCCCGCGAGACGCTGCGCGATCACCGTCCAGTCCGCGGCGGTCTCGGCGGCCATCACGTCGAACACCATTCGAATGTTCTGCACCGGACTTTCGATCACATTGAGCGAGGCGAGCGGGAGCCCGGCGTCATGGATCTCCACGTCGAGCCCTATGCGTTCGGCGAAGACGGCTTTCGCCACCCGTTCACCGTCATCGGCGGGTTGTGCGGAGAGTATGGCGCGCACTGCGTTTCGAGCGATATCCGCCCGAAGCTCGTGTCCGGCAGGCGAATAGTCGGTCAGGCGATCGTCGTGCCCCGCGATGCCGAACATGGTCGCCGTGACCGGATCGGCGGCCGCGTAGTCCTCGACGAACCGATCACAGATCTCATCCACACCCATGCCGACACGCTAACGGCCATCGGGCCACAACGGGTGACGAACTTCCGGGAGTACGGCGGGTCGACGGCTCGTCGGTGACCGATGCGTGTGTTCGGGTCCTGGTGACCGCGGCCGCGATGTTCCCGGTCGGCGTCAGCCGTGTTGCCGACCCACCATCTCGGTGATCCAGGCGGGTGCGAACGGGGAGGTGCAGCCCGGGGGAGTCGGGTAGTCCTTCAGGACCTGGAGACGCTCGCCGATGTCGAGTGCGCGGGCGCGGTGGTCGGGATGGTCGATACCGATCTGAGCGAGGCAGTGGTTCATTGCCCACTGCAGGCGATCGGGTGCGGTCTTCATCTGTGCCTCGATGAGGTCGAGCAGACCGGTGAGGTCGAGGCCATCGGGCTTCTTTGCGACTCGTTCGGTGGTCAGCGCCCAGCCCGCGCTCGCGACCACCGGATCCGGGTCGGCGAACCACGCCGTGCGCAGTTCCTCGGCGTGCGGGTTCTTCTTCGCGACATAGTTGACGAGCCAGTCGTGGACCTTGGGGGTGCGCGCCTGGCGGATCATGGCGTCCAGCTCGTCCCGCTCGAAGATCTTCGGGCGGCAGATCAGCAGCGCGAGCAGTTTCGCCGCGGTGTCGTCGGTGTCCCAGAGCCGGCGGGCCAGGACGGGTTGGGTCTTCAGGCGTTTGGCCAGTGCGCGCAGCTTGGTGAGGTTGACGCCGTGATCGTCGCCGTGCTTCTCGTTCACCGCACGCATCTGGGGATCGTCGAGGGTGGCCAGTTCGGCCATCACCTCGTCCACCGTCATCTCCGACGCCCGTGCCTCCCGGTCTATCGTTCGTCGCTGCCCATCATGCGTCGCGCCGGGTGCGTGCGTTCGCGCCGGGTGCGTGCGAGAACACCGCGACCAGGAAGTCGGAGTCGTCGGTGAAGGGCCGCAGATCCCAGGTCGACAGCAGTAGATCGGCTGTGAGACCGACAGATGCGGCATCGGTCAGGAACTCGGCGAACTCATAGCCGCGGTCCGCGCCGAACCCGATGACCACCCGGCCGCCCGGCGCGAGATGCCCGGCGAATCCCGCCAGCACCGCCGACCGGGTGGACGGGGCAAGAAATGTCATCACATTGCCGGCGCACACGATGGCGTCGAAGTCGGCGGCGGGCACATCCAGTTCGGCCAGGTCGCCGACCAGCCACGTCGGACCGGGATGATCCGCGCGCGCCGCATCGATGAGCACCGGATCGACATCGACCCCCACCACCGTGTGCCCGGCGTCGTGCAGGTATCCGCCCGTGCGCCCCGGCCCACACCCCGCATCGAGCACGCGACTACCACGCCCGAGCATCGCGTCGATCAACCGCGCCTCGCCCACAATGTCGGTCCCCTGCGCAGCGAGGTCCCGAAACCGCTCCACATACCGCGCCGAATGCCCCGGATCCGCGGCGATGATCTCTTCCCACCCGCTGGGTGTGCGTTCGTTCGACGCGTTCATGATCGCTGCCTCCTGGGCTCGGTCCACCGAATCACCCTGCCGACCTTAGTCGCGCAGGTGAGAAGGCCGAGTCACCAGATCCGCACCGCTTCCGGCCGCGGTCGACCGAAGGGCATGGACAGCGGTGTGAGTGGTGGCCGTCCGATGGCCGACCACCACTCAGGACCCGCTACGGCGTCGAGTAGCCGATGAGGGCGCCGATGCCCGCACCGATCGGGATGGTGACCAGTGCGCCGACTCCGCCGAGGAAGAAGCCGAGCACTGCGCCGATGCCTGCGCCGATGAGCGCGCCGATGCCCGCGTTGTGCTGTTTGCGAGCCTCGACGTCACCGGCCGCGTCGATGAACTCCGCCATGTTGGCGGTGACGACGGCCGGTGCGGCGGTGGGAGTCAGCGTCGCGGAACGGCCGTCGGCGGAGATACCCGCCACCAGGTCGAAATCACCCGCGCCGGTGATGATGCGGGTCGGCACCGCGGCGACCACCCGACCCTCCCGGTTCGTGAGCGTGACCGCGCCACCGGCGACACTGAACGTGCCGTCCGGGGCGGACACCGTGAGCCCGGAGCCATCAGTCAGTGGACTCGCGGTGAACGCCACGCCGCTGTCGACGCCCTGCACGGTCGGAACCGCTGGTGATGGTGCGGCCTGCGCGGTGGTGGTGGCCGCGAGGCCGACAGCTCCTGCCGCGAGAACGGCGATCGAGCTGAATCGCGAGAAATGCATCCTGCCCCTCCAGTCTGCCCGCCGAATCCGGCGGAACATCCTCTGCCGGACCGGATCTCGGTCCGAGGACATTTTCGCATCGTCATCGATTCCGTGTAACCCACCTGGGGTGATACCGGAAAAACATCATCACATCGACATGTAGAGCGAATTACATTGCCATACCGTAGATATCGATACGGTTACCGGAAATTTTCCTCTGCCGTGGGAGATCCGGCGGCTAGAGGCTTCGCACCCGGTGCCTTCGCGCCACTCTTCATGCCGAGTCCGCCACCGGGAGCCTTCGCGGCACCCTTCATCCCCAGACCACCACCAGCAGGCGCAGCCTTCGGCGCGGCGGTCGCGGTCGCGACCTCGGCCACCGGCTCCGGCTCCACCTCGGGTTCCGGTTCAGCCTTGGGCTCCTGAACAACAACCAGATTCGCCGACAACTGTTCCGCGTCGATCCGAGTGATCGAGTCCAACATCAACTGCGAAACATCGACAACCTCGACACCCTCGCCCTGGCCCTGCTCCTGACGCGCGGTCACACCGTCATTGAGCATCACCCGACAGAACGGGCACCCCGTCGCGATCTTGGTCGGATTCGTCGCCAACGCCTCATCGACCCGATCGACATTGATCCGCTTACCGAGCTGCTCTTCCATCCACATCCGAGCACCACCGGCACCGCAGCACATCGACCGCTCACCATGACGCGGCATCTCCACCAACGTCGAGCCCGACGCCTCCATCAACTCACGGGGGGCGTTGTAGATCTTGTTGTGCCGACCCAGGTAGCACGGATCGTGATAAGTGATGTTCTGCGAGACCGTCGCGACCGGAACCAACTGCTTCTGACGCACGAGCCGGTTCAGCAACTGGGTGTGGTGGACCACCTCATAGGTGCCACCGACCTGCGGGT
>NZ_JACUZI010000013.1:0-90948 GCF_015355705.1 Nocardia sp. XZ_19_231
CGATTCCTACCGGATGAAACACCGCACGAAAGCAGGTGAGCGCCCCTGATCTGAGCACCCCACCCCCGCCTGGGGGTGGGGACTTCCCGTTGGCCACCAGCGGGGACTTACGAATGGCCGTTGACACAGGGGTCCAGTCCCGGGCTGATATCGGCTCGGCAGCACCCCCTGGGTAAACGGTGGAGAGGAGGCGATGGAAGCGAGTTGCATCGAGGTAATCCGCCGGAATATACGCACCGCTGAGCGCGAGATCCCAGCGGGAATAGTTGCTGGCCACAACCTGTGTGGGATCGACACTCATCAATAGCGCGGTATGTCCGGGCGGTACGTGATGGCCCGGGCACACGGGCAGGCCGTTGCCGCAGGAAGAGTCGCAGACGAGGTCCTGCAAATTTGAGGCCGGGGGCTTGTTGCGCTCGTTGGCTACGTACGCCCACACGGGCGGACTCGGGTTTTCGGCGCAGATCAATCCACGCAGGATCATGGCATTCGACATCATTGCGTACAGCGGACGGCGGTCCGCACGGACCGTGGCCCACGTCGGGACGTGTTGTTGGGTGGTTCTCGCGATACTCCACGTCTCGACTCGCTGCACGGTCCAACAGACAAGACGACCGCTTCCGTCGGTGTGCTCGGAAATCTGGCTGTCGACAATAACAAGTTGCTTCTCGACGGCATACAGCATTTCCTGCACCATGTCGGCGGCCTGGGCTTCGAGTGGAATCTCGGCGTTGGGGAACGTGCCGGTCAAAGGAGGAAGGTCGGTGACCATCGCCGCGATGCGATCAGCGCCGAGCGGGTGCTCTTGGTTGTCGTCGGAGGGCTGTGGTTCGATGAAATCGGTTGTCACGGAATATCTCTCATCGGGTGAGTGGTTTGTCAATATCGACTGTAACGACGGAACCGAGTAGTGGACCGTGTCCAATCTGCGGCTCGGAACACTGGCGTGCGTTTCCGGCGTTCTGTGCTTCTTGGGCGCCGATCGGGCTACCACGGTCTAGGTTTCCGGGGTCTCGAGTGGTGACTGGCGCGGTTCCTGCGGACCGCCTTTGGCCCACCGCTCGAGGATCTCGCGATTGTCAGGTGCGGTGTCGGGGCGGTCGATGTAGTGGGCTTTGGCGACAGCGGTGGTGTTGCCGAGTTGACGGGCGGCGCGCTCGGGGCTTTCGGAAGCGTGGTCGACCGCGGTGGCGACGCCGCGTCGGAACGTGCGTGGGGTGACCCAGGCGAAATTCTCGCCCCGGGCTGCTCGCCATATGCGGCCGAAGTTGTTGGGATTGCGGAGTGATCCGTTGCGGGCAGGAAACAGCAGGCCCATCGGGTTCGGGCATCGGGTGATCTCGAGATCGATGATTGCTTCACCGATGGCTTCAATGGTGTGCTGGGGTAACAGGATTCGGCGCCATCCGTTCTCGGTCTTCGGTGTGGGCTTGCGTACCCATCCGCCGTTGTCGGCGCCTTTGACTTCCACGAGGGTGCCGGTGACGTCGAAATAGGGGACAGGCGTGTCGAGATTGATCTCGTCGAGCAACAGTGCGAATACTTCGTAGGGGCGGATGCCGGTTCCGGTGATGACATCGACAACCCAGACCATGGTCCAGTCCCGTTTCGGCCCGCTGATGTATGCCGGTGTTCCGGGAACTTCCTCGCCCCGAGCCCAGGCGCGGACCTGGTCACGGAATGCCGGCAAGGATTCCATGTCGGCCATCTTGCCGCGGGCGGGTTTGGCAACTCTCCTGAACGCTGCCACGCCATCGATAGGGTTGGCGTCGAGGGCGCCGTGCCGGACGGCTATTTGCATCATCGCTCGCAGGATGATTTTGTGTTGCTTGGCTTTTCGTCGGAATCCGAGTGTGGTCAGTTGTTTGATGTGGCGGTCGAGTTCGCCGGCAGTGGCTTGCCAGATCTGGAGGCGACCGATGGAGTTGTCGATCTTGATCGTCTTCGGATTCGCGAGGCGGTGTGTGGAGACTTCGATCTCGCGTCGGTAGTCCTCGACCAGACCCGCGGAGCAGGCGGTATCGGCCCGCATCTCGGCCAAGAGTTCCTGGGCGAGCATGGTGAGGGTGGTGCTTCGTGTGATCTGGCTGTTGCGCGGAACCTCGCGGAAATCGCGCATGGCCTCGGCCAGTCGGTCGCTTGCCTCTCCGGAGGTCGCGCCGAATCGTGTGATCTGGGGAGTGCCCCAGACCCCGTAGAAGCGAACCGTTGCTTTCCACGAGCCGTTGCGCTGCTTCTTGGGTTTGGACGGAGTCGCGAACGTGCCCACGGGACGTGGGCGGCGGCCTGTCATGGTCTCCTCATTCGTGTGTCGGCGGCAGCCCGGCAGCCCGGCAGCCCGATTACTCGGCGCGCGACAGCTCGCAAAGTTGGGGGAAGGGGCGCTGCAGGGCAGGCTGGTGGACGCGCAGGACTGCCTCGGATGCGCAGGGCATCGTCGGCGAGCATGTGTGATGTGTTTGCACGGAAAAGTCCGCCGCGTGCGGGTGTTTCGGTCAGCGACTATCGCGGCGCGTGAACAGTTGCCGAGCTTCCCAGTCACGCACGTCGCCGAGTCGGTATCGGCGGTAGCGGCCCATGCGGGCGAAGCGCGGTCCGGTTCCGGCGGAGGCCGCAAGTCGCGTACCGCTTCAGCGAGGCGGTTTCGTGCCTCGCCTGCGGTGGGGCCGGTGCGTTCGATGTACTGGATGCCCCAAGCGCCGTAGTAGCGGGCGGTGGTGCGCCAGGTGCTGTTACGTTGTTTGCGTGGCGGCGTGGGTCGGCCGAAGGTGCCGACCGGATGAGGGACTCGCCCGGCCATGATTACCTTCCTTGAACTCGGACACAGTGATCGGGGCAGCGCGAACCGCACGCGAAGCGCCGTCTCGGTGGACGTGCTGCGTGCGTGACAGGTCCGCGGGCCTGGTGATGATGTGGTTGTGCAACCGAGGGATGCACGGAAGTTGCCGTAACCGGCCGGGGCTATTGACTGCCGCCGCCGTCGGCGAAACGTTGTTCCTCCCAGGCGCGGACGTCACCGAGTCGGTAGCGCCGGTAGCGCCCCATCCGGGCATAGCGGGGCCCCTGGCCGGAGCCGGCCCATGCCGCGAGGGTCTTGATGGGGATTTTTAGGCGGGCGGCGAGTTCAGCGGTGCTGAGCCATGTTTCGTCGCCGGGAGCCGTGTGAGGACGAGAGTCACTCGAACCGTCGCGTCGAGCCGACGGTGAGGAATCGGAAGAAGACATGACACACCAATCTTTCGTCGGTGATCAATGGCTCTTCCGACTTCAGTATAGACGGCGAAGAGAACGACGTATGTCGGGTTGTTGTGGAACTGGGCGACGCGGCAGTTGTGTGCGGTCGGCCGCGGGTGATGAGCATCGTCGTCGGGAACTGACCCGTGACCGTCCGATACCCGCCCGCTACGTCTACACTGTGAAACGCCAACCATTAGCTTGCATCTAGCCTGTGTGCGGCCGATTACCCAATCACGAAGGCCCCGAGCTCATTACTTGCGAGCTCGGGGCCTTCGGCGTTACACGGGTGGGAGGGGCCGGAAAGAGAGATCGGCAAATCGATCCATACGCCGCGGGCCGACCGGCGGTCTAACCGCCGATAAGGGGGTCTTCCCGGCGGCCAGGCGGCGCTATCGGATGCGATGCACGGCGGGGCGATGAACCGGTCGATCGCTGTGCGCGAGTCCGAGAGGGGTGCCGGACTCGGGGGTCGATCGTTTCATCCGGGCCGGGCCGGGCCGGGCCGGGCCGGGCCGGCAGGCGGTGGCGGGAGGGGTTTCCTGCAATGACTTTGCCGCCCAGGGCTTAACGCTCGCCACCTACCGTCATGTGGGAGCAAAACTAGTTGCCTTGGGCTATAAAACTGATATAGTTGCCCTGGGCAACCACTGTCGGGGATTCGTGGCGACGCCCAATCCTGGCCAGTGGGCCGTCTGGTGCCCCGCATGAGTGCACGCCAGAGAGTGAGGTCGACCTTGTCTCAGCCCTCGCATGACGCTGATCGCATGCACAGCGTCGACGCGTCGTCGGTCGCACTGCACATGCATTCACACTCCGAGGGGGGCGGTCCGATGTCGCACCGCCAGATCATGAAAACGCTCGTCGGACTGTTGACCGGCATGTTCGTGACAATCTTGTCCTCGACGATCGTGGCGAACGCGTTGCCGACGATCATCACCGACCTGCACGCCGGCCAGACGGCCTACAGTTGGGTTATCACCTCGACCTTGCTGGCGATGGCGGTGAGCACCCCTATCTGGGGCAAGCTGTCGGATCTGGTCGATAAGAAGCTGCTGGTGCAGATCAGCCTGGTCATCTTCGTGGTGGGTTCGATCATCGCGGGCCTGGCGGCCAACGCCGGACAGTTGATCGCGGCGCGGGCGATTCAGGGGGTCGGTGCCGGAGGGATGACAGCGCTTACCCAGACCATCCTGGCAGTGATGGTCTCGCCTCGTGAACGTGGTCGCTACGGCGGATATATGAGCGGGATCTTCGCTGTCGGCACAGTTGTGGGACCGCTGGTGGGCGGTGCGATCGTGGACACCTCATGGCTGGGCTGGCGATGGTGCTTCTTCGTCGGCGTCCCGATCGCGGCAGTCGCATTGATTGTGCTCCAGAAAACGATGCATCTGCCGATGGTCAAGCGAAAGGCAAAGGTGGACTGGCTCGGTGCGGTTGTCGTGGGCGCCGCCACCTCGCTGTTGCTGATCTGGGTGTCGCTTGCCGGTAACAAGTTCGCCTGGCTGTCCTGGCAGACCGGAACAATGATCGGTGGCACAGTGGTGCTGGTCGCGCTGTTGCTGCTCGTGGAGTCGAAGGTGAGTGAGCCGATCATCCCGCTGCACTTGTTCGGTAATCGCACTATCGTGCTGGCCGTCGCCGGCTCCCTGGTCGCCGGTGTGGCTATGTACTCCGGCACCACCTTCCTCAGTCAGTACTTTCAATTGGCCAAGGGCAAGTCGCCGACCGCGGCCGGCTTGCTCACTCTGCCCATGATCTTCGGCCTGGCCATCGTCTCCATCGTGGTGGGACGGCTGATCACCAGGACCGGTCGCTGGAAACCGGTACTTGTGGTCGGTAGCGTGCTGACGGCGGTCGGTTTCATCACGTTGGGGACTGCCCGCGCCGACACGCCCTACGGTCTGCTGGCCGTCTACATGTTCTGCGTTGGCGCGGGGGTGGGCATGACTATGCAGAACCTGGTGATCGCGGTACAGAATCAAGTTCGCATCCAGGAGGTCGGCTCGGCCAGCGCGACCGTCGCATTCATGCGAACACTCGGCGGCGCGGTCGGTGTGTCCGTATTAGGTGCGGTCATGGCAACCAGGATCACTCACTACACGGACGGCGGTCTGGCCCGGCTTGGCATCCCGGAAAACGTCACCGGCTCGAGCAGTAGCTTGCCCAGTCTTTCGGAGCTACCGGCCCCGGTCCGCTCAGTGGTAGAAGACGCCTACGGACACGGCGTTGCCGATGCCTTCCTCTACAGCGTGCCACTGGCACTCCTGGCAATGATCGCTGTCCTGTTCATCCGGGAAATCCCGCTGCGGACCACAGTCGCCTCAGATCCGGCAGTTAGAAGCGACCGGGTCCCGAGTCGTCGGTAAAGTCGGCCACAACTGAATGGCAGACAATCCGTACGCTGCCCGCGATGTTGAGGAGGGTGGTAAGACGGTGAACGACACGATTGACGAGATCGACGAACAGCTCATGGGTGTGTTGCGGAGTCGCCGCAGGATCTTCCATGAATCCGCGGAACGCGTACACCCTAGTCTCCAACCCGCGGCCGTCGGTTTCCTGATCAGGCTCGACGCGGTCGGTCCCAGCCGTCCCAGTGACTTGGCTGCCTATTTCCGCATCGGTAAAGCCACTGCGGGACGCCAACTTTCAGCACTCGAGGAGCTCGGACTCGTCGACCGGCGACCCGACCCCGAGGATGGTCGCGCACAGCTGCTGGCCTTGACTGAGCTCGGCAAACGGCGTTTGGACGAGACTCGCACCACCCGCCGTACAGCGTTGCGGGAACGACTTTCAAGCTGGCCCGAGTCAGATCTCGCATCGCTCGCCGAACTCCTCCGCCGCCTCAACGTCGAATTCGCAGAATGAGGCGGCTCAGGCGCCTGCGGCCGGGATAGTAACCGCTGCGATAGTGGGCCGGCCCGCCATCGTTGTGCGCCAAGCCAATTCGTGGGTGCCGATCTGGTTTTCGACAGTGCCGCGTAACTGTTCGAACAGCTCCACACGCTGGGCAACTCCGGTGGCGCCCGGCGGGTGTCCTTTGGACTTCAAGCCTCCGCTCGGATTCACCGGCAATGCGCCGCCAACGTTGGTAGCGCCTGCCTCGAGGAGCTTATGCGCCTCGAAGCGGGCTGCCGACGAGCGTCACTCAACCCGGGAAAGCAGCGATCCGTCCTCGGGTGGTCTCGAGCACGCCGCTTGGGGGCGTGCATGTCGTGCCTCAGCGCCCGCCGCCCACTCAGAACGACCGGGCCGTGTCGGCGGCGCCGGGGTACAGCTTCAAGATAAATCTTCAAGATAAATAAGGATGCTAAATAGCGGTACAGTCGATCGATTACTCGGACAACGGCGACTATCTGCCGTAGTCTTGCCGAGAAGAACATCCTATATAGATGTCCAACCAATAGGAGACCCTCGATGCCGAGGAAGCAACGACGATGGCCGTCGACGCTGGTTGTTTGCGCACTGTCAATGGTTCTGGCCGCCTGCGGGGGCGGATCTTCGACGTCCGATGGCGCGCCGAAGACGGTTGATCCGAACGGGACGCTGCGATTCGCGTTCACCGTTGCTGCAGTGCCCCTTGACCCCCACACAGCTGTTTCGAGCGTGGCGCAGGCCCCGTTCATCTTCCCTGTGTACGACCGGCTGACCGAACTCGCTGTCGGTCGGGACCTGCGTCCGATGCTGGCGACGAAGTGGAGCTTCAGCGAGGACAGCAAGCGGGTCACGTTCACGTTGCGGGAGGGTGTGAAGTTCCACGATGGCTCGCCTGTGGACGCGGCCGCGGTCAAGGGGAGTCTGGATCGTGCGCTGACGCTGCCGAAGTCGACGGTGAAAGGGCAGCTGTCGATGGTGCAGAGCGTGGACGTGGTAGATCCGCTCACGGTGGTTGTCACCGCGAACCGCCCGGCATCGGATCTTCCCTACATTCTGTCGAGCGGTGTGGGGTCGATTATCAGTCCGGCCGGGATCAACCGCCCGGACCTGGACCGGAACCCGGCTGGGTCCGGCGCGTATCGGGTGGCGGACCTGAAGTTGGGGGATCGGGTGAGTTACGAGCGGGCTCCAGGCTATTGGGACCCGCGGGCGCAGCAGGTGGCCAAGATCGAGATCATCGGGATCACTGACGACAACGCGCGGTTGTCGGCGCTGCGGTCGGGTCAGGTGGATGCAATGCTGTCGAAGATCGGCCAGCATGATCAGGCGGCGCGGCTCGGGAAAGGGTTCGGGCTGTACTCCTACCCGGCGGCCTCGACGTATGCGGTCTACCTGAACGCCGGTCGGCCCAATATCGATAATACCAAGGTGCGCCAGGCGTTGAATTACGCGATCGACCGTGAGGGGATCAACGCCGCGATCCTCGACGGGCAGTGCGCGCCACAGATGCAGCCGCTCACCCCAGTCTTCACCGAGGGGTACCTCGACAACCCGCCGGTTCGCTATACCCACGACCTTGACCGGGCTCGGCAGTTGCTCGCGGAAGCCGGCCTGCCGAACGGTTTCGATATGACGATGCTCATCGGTACGAATCTCTCGCCGCAGGACAAGATGGCGTCTGCTCTGCAGGCTCAGCTGGCGAAGATCGATGTCCGGCTGCGCATCGAAACCTACGATCCGGTGCAGGTCAATGGCCTGTGGCGCGACGGTAACTTCGACTCCTACCTACAGTCGCGGGTCGCCTCCGCAACCGAGGCGCTCACACTCAGCGACAATTATCTGCTGCGTAGCCGTACACCCGGTCCGATCCCATCCGGCGTTGCCGAAGCGGTGCAGCGGGCTTTCGACGCGAATCTCCCGGCACCAGAGCGCAAACAGATTCTGAGTCAGGCAACGGAGTCGTTGGTCAGTGCCGCTCAGGACGTATTCGTCTGTGGCATCCCGGTGCAGTTCGCGTACTCCGACCGTGTCATCGGTATCGATGGCATGGGGCAGTCCGATCTGCATGGGATCTTCGACCTGCGCTATGTGGGCATCGCGGCGAAATAGCCGATGTCGCTCTACGTATCGGTTACTCATCCTCGATTCGAGTGTCAGATGGTTTCGCATGACTCACAGCCGCGGATGGGTCTTCACCAAGGCTGCACGGACAGCTCAACGGCGCGCGGAGGTCGCACACCATGGTTTCCTCGATGAATGCTCCACTCCCTGCCACCGAGGCAGAGTCGCGGGACGACAGGTCGGCACCGGACGTCGCAGACAGCTCACCAGAGTCTGTGAACGTTCTCGAGATCGAGAACCTCGTGGTCGAGTTCCGGACCGAACGTGGCTGGGTCCGGGTCGTCGACGGCGTCGACCTGCACGTCGAGCGCGGTGAGACGTTGGGACTCGTCGGTGAGTCCGGATCGGGCAAGACCGTCACCTCGCTCGCGACGATGGGCCTGCTGCCGAGAGGGGAGCACCGCATCCCCCAGGGTTCCATCCGGCTCGGCGGTGAGGAGCTGGTCGGGCTACCTGAGCGTCGACTGGCAGATCTGCGCGGTGACCGCGTGGCGATGATTTTCCAGGAGCCACGCCGCAGTCTTGATCCGGCATTCACCGTCGGTGATCAGATCGCCGAGGTCCTGCGTCGGCACCGGGGAATGGCGCGTAAGGCCGCGCTGGCTGAGGCGACGGCGATGCTCGATGTCGTCGGTATCGCCGATGCCGCGCGGCGGGTTGCCGACTATCCACACCAGTTCAGCGGCGGCATGTGTCAGCGGGTGATGTTGGCGATCGCGCTCGCCTGCAGACCAGCTCTGCTCATCGCGGACGAACCCACGACTGCCCTCGACGTAACGGTGCAGGCCGAGATGCTGCGCCTCATGAACGAGCTCCAAGACGAGTTCGGAGTCTCGATTCTGTTTATCACTCATGACCTCGGGGTTGTCGCGGAGATGTGCGATCGGGTCAGCGTCATGTATGCCGGCCAGGTGGTGGAATCGCGTCCGATGGAGGACCTCTTCGCCCGGCCACGGCATCCGTACAGCGAAGGGCTCCTCGCGGCCGTCCCGGACCATGCGACGCCGGGCGGACGACTCAGATCCATTCCAGGGGCGGTACCGGCGCCGTGGGCGCAGCCTGCGGGGTGCCGTTTCCACTTGCGCTGTGAATACGCCGAAGCAGGGCGTTGTGATGAGGGGCAGAACCCGATGCGAAAAGATACTGACGGCACCACGACCCGCTGTGTGCGGCTCGGCGAGCTCGACTTGACCGGAGCGGTCCGATGAGCGTGGGCATCGGACCCGAACGGGCCGATGGTGCGGATGGCGATACACAACCCGCAGATAGTGGGCCGCTGGTGGAGGTCGAAGGCCTCGGCAAGCGGTTTCCCTCCAGGCGCAACGTGTTCGGCAAGGTTGTCGAGCACAACTACGCCGTGCGCGGCGTCGGGTTTGCGATCGAGCGGGGGGAGACCCTCGGGATCGTCGGCGAAACCGGTGCAGGGAAGTCCACCGTAGGTCGTATGGTGCTTCGGCTCGTCGAGCCCGACACCGGCTCGGTGCGTCTGTTCGGCCAGGATGTGCTGTCTCTCCAGGGGCGTGAGCTCCGGGCTGTTCGGCAGCGCGCGCAGATGATCTTCCAGGACCCGTTCTCCTCGCTGGATCCACGGATGCTGATCCGTGACCAGGTCGGAGAACCCTTTACCGTCCACCATGGCCTACGCGGAAAGGAGCGCGATGAACTCGTGGTCGGCCTGCTCGAACGAGTCGGGATGCGGTCCGACCATCTGGACCGCTATCCCCGTGAGTTCTCCGGCGGGCAGCTCCAGCGTATTGCCATCGCCAGGGCGCTCGCGACGGATCCTGAAGTCATCGTCTGCGACGAGCCGGTCGCAGCCCTCGATGTCTCCATCCAGGCCCAGGTCCTGAACCTGTTGCTGGATTTGCAGGCCGAGCGTGGCATCGGGTTCCTCTTCATCTCGCACGATCTCTCACTGGTGCGGTTCCTCGCGCAGCGGACGGCGGTGATGCAGCGCGGTGAGATCGTGGAGATCGGGCCGACCGAGAAGCTCTTCACCGATCCGGAGCACGAGTACACGCGACAACTCGTGTCCGCCATCCCCAGCGCGAAGCCGCGCAGATCCCGTCGCGCGGTACGAACGACGCAACAATCGATGGCGGCCGTGATTCCCGTTGATGGCAGCCCGGAATCCGTCTCCGTCGAAGCGAGGTGGTGACCGATGCTGCGGATCATGCTACGGCGGACGCTGTCCGCCATCCCTTTGCTGCTCGCTCTGAGCCTGTTCGTCTTCGTTCTGCTGGACCTGATGGAGGGCAATGCGGCACGTGCCGCGGCCGGTGAGAACGCGACGGCGGAGGATGTCGCCGCCGCGAGTGCGCGTCTTGGCCTCGATAAGCCCTTGTTGGTGCGCTATGCGCTCTGGCTCGGCAACGCGATCCAAGGGGACCTCGGCCAGTCGCTGTTGTCCAGCCAGTCGGTCTCGAGCCTGATCATGGAGCGGGTCCCGGTAACTTTGTCACTCGCACTCGTCACCATGATCATCGCGATTCTGGTCGGGATCCCGCTCGGTGTCGTCGCCGCATTGCGGCCGAATCGTCCGCTCGATCGCGTTGTCACGGGGATCGCTTCGATTCTGATGGCGATGCCACCGTTCGTCGTCGGTCTGGTGCTCGTGTTGGTGTTCGCGATCAGCACGACCCTCTTTCCGGCCACTGGGTACAGCGCGCTCGGGGAGAGTGGATTCGGGGAGTGGCTGAACCATCTCATCCTTCCTGCGATCGCGCTCGCTGTGATCTCGGGAGCCGAGCTCGCGCGGCAGACCCGGGCTGCGATGGTCGACACTCTCGGGATGGACTTCGTGCGCACGGCCCGCGCGAAGGGGCTGCGGAGCCCGATGATCATCGGCAAGCATGGTCTGAAGAACGCCGGCGTGCCGATCGTCACGGTCCTCGGGTTGCAGGCCGGCCGGGTGCTGGGCGGGGCGGTCACCGTCGAGTTCGTGTTTGCGCTACCGGGTTTCGGCAGCCTCGCCGTCTCCTCCGTCAACCAGCGGGACATCCCGGTGATCCTCGGGATCGTGATGGTCAGCGCCGTCGGTGTCCTGATCGTCAACCTCGTCGTCGATATTTCGTACGGCTATTTCAACCCGAGGCTCCGTTCATGAGCTCTGGTGCAGATGGTGACAGAGGAGTTGCGATGACCACCCACTCGCCCAAGAAACCCGCCGATGGTGCGGGGGATGTGGCCGTTCCCGCATCTGGCCTTACGGACCGGCAGTCCGGTGACGGCCGCCCGAACCAGCCACCAACGGCGCGCCGTCCACGAGGCGATGGTCGCGCGATTCGTCAGCTCCGCCGTAACCGGTCGGCGATGGCGGCTCTCGGTTTCCTCGTCCTCGCTGCGCTGGCTGCGCTGGCGGCTCCGTTGCTCGCGCCGTTCGATCCTGCTGCGCAGGACCTGATCAACCAGCTTCAGGGGCCGAGCTTCGAGCACTGGCTCGGCACCGACAACTTCGGTCGTGATGTCTTGTCGCGGTTGCTCTTCGGCGCGCGAGTAACGCTGGTCGCAGTCGTGCAGGCGTTGATTATCGCGGCTGTCGCCGGTATCCCTCTCGGACTGCTCGCCGGCTATCTCGGCGGACCGGTCGACGCGATCATGAGCCGTATTTCGGATGCCCTGCTCAGTCTGCCGCCATTGATCCTCGCCCTCGCCATTGTGGGGATCCTCGGCCCCGGCCTGACCAACGTCATGCTCGCGATCGGGATCGTGCTCGCCCCACCCCTGTTCCGTCTGTCGCGTGGTGCAGCCCAGTCGGTCGCCAGCGAGACCTATATCGAGGCCTGCCGGGCAATCGGCTGCTCGCCATGGCGCATCCTGTGGCGGCATGTCCTGCCCAACGTGAGCTCGCCGCTGCTGGTCCAGCTGACATTCTCGGCCGGGGTGATCATCATTGCCGAGGCGAGCCTGAGCTTCCTCGGACTGGGTGTCCGTCCACCGGACGCCAGCTGGGGCACGATGTTGCGGGACGCGTTCGACGTCATCTACGAGTCTCCGTACTTCCTTGTGTCGCCTGCCCTCATGGTTGTGTCGACGATCCTGTCCTTCGCGGTGTTCGGCGACGGTCTGCGGGATGCACTGGAGGGCCGTGGCGTCTCGGCCCCGCGTGAGAAGCGGGGTATTCGCGGCATTCTGCGTGCGGCTACCTCTCGGGGTCAGCGTTAGCTGTTGCGCTGACCGGCCATTAAGAGGCAGTATTCGCTGTGTCGATCGTTAGCCACAGCTAGTGCCTCGTCCAGGAAAGTTGCCTCGGTAACGGGTGTCGAGTTGATCGCGCGCCCGCGACCGGAGATGCTCCCCGGTGGAGGTGATGCCGGTGGCCAGGAAACCGGAAGTGTTTGTGCGAGAAGTGAGCCCGGACGAGGGCCGCCGGTTGCAGAAGATCACGAAGACGAGCAGGCAACCGATCAGGATGCGGCGTGCGATCGTGGTGATGGCCTCGGCTCAACGTCAGCCGGTTCCCGCGATCGCGAGGTTGATGCAGGTCAGCGAAGCCTATGTGCGGCAAGTGATCCACGACTTCAACGAACGGGGGTTCGAGGCACTGGACCCAAAATGGAGCGCGGGCAGACCGAAGAAGATTGATCGGGCGACGCGTGAACGCATCGCCTGTATCGCCCGGTGCTGCCCGCGAGACCTCGGTTGGCCGTTCTCGGTCTGGAGCCTGTCGAAACTACGAGAAGTTTTGGCTACCAACGAGATCGCTGCTATCAGCCGTGAGACTCTGCGCAAGATCTTGAAGGCCGAGGGTGTGTCGTGGCAAGCAGTCAAGACCTGGAAAGCCGGCACCGATCCGGAGTTCGCCGCCAAGATGAACCGCATCCTCGATCTCTACGACCATCGGCCCGTGGATGGGCGGGTGGTCTGTGTCGATGAGTTCGGGCCGTTGAACCTGCAACCCCGCGCTGGTCGCGGATGGTTTCCCCAGCGCAAGCCGAGACGGTTGCGGGCGACATACAACCGTACTCAGGGTGTTCGGCACCTGCTCGGCGCCCTGGATCTGGTGACCGGGAAGATCCATTACCGGATCCGGGATCGTAAGCGGTGGCAGGAGTTTCTCGGGTTGTTGGAGTCGCTGCGAGCCCGCTGGCCCGGCGAGAGGCTCTACGTCATCGCCGACAACTTCTCCCCGCACAAGCGGGCCGAGGTCCGGGACTGGGCCGCCGAGCATGACGTGGAACTGGTGTTCTTGCCGACGTATTCGTCATGGTTGAACTGGATCGAGTCCGAGTTCGCGGCGCTGCGCTACTTCGCGTTGAACGGCACCGATCACCGCAGTCACGGCGAGCAGGACGCCGCGATCGGTGCCTATATCCGCTGGCATAACCAGCACGCCCAGCCCAAACGAGATTTCGCTGTCAACTCCAAGATCCGGCGACCGGATTACCTACCGAAGGTTGCTTGACGAGGCACTAGGTGGCCATTTCGGTGCGAGTGGGTGCCGTCCTTCGCCATGTTTCGGAATGCGAGCTCGATGGTTGCCGGAGCATTGGGGCGGTACCGGTATACGTGCCGAAGCTTGTGGTGATGCCGCAGCGGACTACCCGGACTCGCCGAGAACATTGGGGCCATTTGAGCCGTCACCATGGTTGGGTCCGCGATTTACTGTGGCATGGTGGCTGTGTCAAGGCCTTCCCGGTCTTTTGTCTTTCTGTCCAAGGGATCTCGATGAGTGGAAAGGCGAGATCGGAATTCTCACGTCCATCGTAGTGTTCTCGGCATGGGAAAGAAGCTGGACAACCTCGAGGATTTGTCGGCCTTCAAGCTGTCCGATGCCGACCGTGAGAGTCTGTTCGAATTTCAGAACGAGTGCACCGTTTGTTGGACCAACAAGGAAGGTTGGCCGGTTGGTATGCCGCATTCATTTGTATGGTCAGGCGGCAAGTTCTGGGTTCATACTACGACCAATCGAAAGCGTGTGCGAGCGCTACGTGCGCGACCACAGAGTTGTGTTGTTGTGTCGAGTCTGGGCACCGAAATGATGGGGGCCATGGTCACCACCAAGACGCTGGCAACAGTTCATGACGGTGATCGCGATCTAGTGCGCTGGCTTCTCCCATTGTTCTTGGAGCGGGTCGGCATGGCATCCGACGAAGAAGCGTTCCGTCAGCAGATGCAGTTGCTCGATACGCCGGCGCGCGTGGTGATCGAGTTCGAGCCGGTCGATTTCTTCACCTATGACTCCCGAGCATTGAGCGAGTCCGTAGCTTCCAGCGGCTACAACCGCTGGGATCGCGACTGAGAAGGGTCGGCACATGGATGACATCGAGGCCATCAAGCAGGTCAAGTACCGCTATTTGTACGCGATCGACACCAAAGCGTGGGAAGTCCTCGCGGATACTCTGACCGAGAATGTCATCGGCGACTACGGTGAAGACGGCCATCATGGCGGTAATCTCACCTTCGTCGGCCGTGACAACCTGGTCGAGTTCATGCGGGAAGCCCTCGGGCCGACGGTCCTCACCGAGCATCGGGTCAATCATCCGGAGATTATCATCAGCGGCGACGAGGCGACCGGTCGCTGGTATCTGCAAGATCGCGTGATCATGCGCGAAGAAAACTTGATGCTCATCGGAGCAGCGTTTTACAACGACCGATATCGGCGTACTGCCGACGGCTGGAAAATAGATTCGACGAGGTATGGCCGTACCTATGAGGCGACTATTTCACTTCAGGACCTGCCCAGCTTCACCGTGCGAACCGGAGTAGCGCTCAACCTTTGACGATTTGTTGAACCAGCGAGGTGACGGCCTCGTGTGGTTGTGTGTGCGCCTGTGAGCGTCCGAAACCGGTCGATCTCGTCGAGGGATTGTCGCTGCCTCTGCCGTCACTCATGATCTGTGAGTTGCTCGGCGTACCGTACGAAGACCACGGCTTCTTCTAGGAGTAAGAACTGATAAGCAATGATAAAAATGATGGTATTGATCAAGCGCCGTCCGGATCTCGCGGTCGAGGAGTTCTGCGCCTATTATGAACAGCGCCACGCGCATCTCGCTGCGCGTATTATCCCGACCGACGTCGGGGCGGCGATAAAATATTACCAGCAGAACCACGCGGTGCGGCTCGGTAGCGGCACGACCGAGCCTGCCTACGACTGCGTCACGGAGTTCACGTTCGAAGACCGAGCCGGTCTCGAACTTTGGGCGAAATGGTATGCGGGCGAAGGAGGAAGAATCTTGCGGGAAGACGAGGAGAATTTCATGGATATCAGCAAACGTGTCATCATCATCACCGATGAGCGCCCGGCCTCGATTCATAGCGCATGCTAGCGGCAACGATCACCCGTGTCGACGCATCCGATCCAATAGCTGGTCTGCGCGTCGGTGAGCACCCCGAGCCGGTAGCGCAACAGGACTGGACCGTCGTTCGGGTGCGCGCCGCCTCGCTCAACCACCACGACGTGTGGTCGTTGCGTGGGGTCGGTACGCCGAAGAGCGCGCCGTTACCGCGAGTGCTCGGCTGCGATGCCGCAGGGATCGATGAAGACGGCCGTGAAGTGATCATCCACGCACTGATCAACGACCCGGCTTGGGCGGGGGAGGAGATCCTCGATCCCCAGGTCACGATGCTTTCCGATATCTACGACGGGACCTTCGCCGAGCGTGTTGCCGTGCCAAAACGCAATCTCGTAGTCAAGCCGATGACAATCTCGTTCGAGCATGCGGCGTGTCTGCCCACTGCCTGGGTGACGGCATACCGGATGCTGTTCGTTCTCGCCGGCGCGATGCCGGGGAGTACTGTTCTCGTACAGGGCGCGGGCGGTGGCGTCGCGACCGCGGCGACAATGCTCGGCAAGGCCGCGGGTGTGCGTGTGTGGGTGACCAGCCGGACCGAGGAGAAGCGCGCACGCGCGCTTGAACTGGGCGCTGATCAGGCATTCGTGCCGGGAGCCCGACTGCCGGAGCGCGTCGATGCCGTACTGGAGACAGTGGGTGCCGCGACCTGGAACCACTCCATGAAGGCGGTCCGCCCCGGCGGAGTGATCGTGGTCGCCGGGATGACCTCTGGCTCCAATCCGCCGCTGGACATCGAGCGCGTCTACATGGCCAAACTGCGGATCGTTGGAACCACCATGGGTACCCGCGACGACCTCGAGCAGCTCGTGCGATTCTGCGCCGAAAACGACATCCACCCGCCGATCCATTCTCAGTTGCCCCTCGCCGAAGCCCGCAAGGGCTTCGAGGCAATGCTCGCGGGCGACCTGTTCGGCAAGGTCCTGCTCCTGCCCTAGTTTCGGCGGCGCGAAGTGGTGGGCATCGTGGCAAACGAGACGGAGCGCCACCTGGCCGCAGTGCCAGTCGCGGCGGCTGTTCGTGAACTCGGTCAAACCGATTGCGCTTGACCGAATACTGAGGAGAGACTATGCCCGATATTATCGATCCGGTCGCTGCTTTGCTGGCAAAGGATGCTATCCGTGAGGTGCTGCATTCCTATTGTCGAGGGCTCGATCGTATGGACCGCGTGTTGGCCGATCGTGTGTGGCATCCAGATGGAACTGCCGATTACGGACCTGGATACCGGGGTAGCGGAGCTGGGTTTCTGGACTTTGTCTGGGATTACCATGCCGGGTTCCGCGCTCATTCGCACAGGGTGAGCAACGAGTTCATCCAGCTCGACCTACCGTCGGCAACGGCGGCCAGCGAGACCTATGTCGCGGTGTGGTTGCAAACCGACCCGCAGGACGGGCTTGTCACCGACCAGTTCTACACCGGTCGGTATGTTGATCAGTGGTCTTGCCGGAACGGTCTGTGGGCCATAGACCATCGTGCTTACATCAGCGATATGGAATATACCGCTCACCAAACCGTCAGTCCGACAGGCTCCGAGCTTGCGCCCTGGGGGACTCGCGACTCATCCGATCATTCCTATTCGGTCCTCATGCATCTGCCATGACTGTACGACGCGCCATGATGGGTCAGCCCCGCGCAGGTCGTGGAAATCTGCGCGGGTTTCGAGCCAACCGCCGAAAGGCGAGAAATGGCATCGGGCGCTGACGAATCGACGCAAGCGGTCAGGAGTTTCCTTGCTGGGCCTCGGCGACGATCCAGGCTGCGATCTGGGCGCGAGAGGTGAATCCGAGTTTGCTCAAAATGTGTTCGACATGGCCCTGTGCGGTGCGTTGCGAGAGGACTAACCTCGCCGCGATCTGCTTGTTGGTGAGTCCTTGGGCAACGAGATCCGCGACTTGCCGTTCGCGCTTGGTCAATATCGTTCCGTCCGCAGGTGGCGCGACGATCGGCGGCTCTCCTAGTGCGTAGGCCACGGCAGCGTCCATCCCCATCTTCTGGCCGCGCCGGAATGCCGTATCGAATCCTCGTTCACCGAGCCCGCTACGCACCATGCGCTCGCCTTCGTCTTGATAGCGGGATAACCCTGCAAACAGACTCGTGACAGAGGCGGGCCGCAATAGATTCTCCGCAGCACCCATCAGCACGGCTGCGTGCTCACCATTGTCATCGGCAACGGTCCAGGCCAGCACTTCGAGGTCGAGCGCTGCGACGAGCGGGCTGTGTACGCGTCGGCTGATTCGCAGCGATTTCAGTAGCAACTCGCGGGCGTGGGACCGTTCGTTATGCTGCCAAAGGGAAATGCTCATCCCCCACAACGCTATCGACCGAAAGAGCGATTCGCCGCACGCTTCGCTGATCGAAAGTATTTGCTCGCGATACTCGGTCGCCCGCCTTGTATCGCCCTTACCCGCATATGCCCAGCCGAGCATGGACAACGCAGAGATATACAAATAGTCTTGCCTGTTCGATTCGAACACCTCAAGGGCAGGTCGGAGTGCGGACACCGCCCGATCGAGTTCACCTCTATACAGCGCTAGGGCGCCCTCGGCGGATGCGGCCAGTGCTTGGGTTGTGGGAACGGGGTCCTGTTCGGCGAGTGCGCGTGCCTGCTCGACGAGGGCGTCCGCATGGTGCAGCTCACCCCGTATAGCCGCCATGATCGTGGCCGTATGAAGTGCCCTGACACGGGCGGGTATCGAGCGCGCGGCCGGGTGGGCCAGGACGCGGTCGTGCCAGCGCCGACCTTCGCTGTACTGGGTTCGGAAGCTCCAGAACAAAAACAGCGCGGCGACGATGCGCAGCCCTGCTTCGGCGGCCTCCGCACTGTCTTCGGCAAGGCAGAACTCGAGCGCATCCCGCAGATTCGGTTGTTCACGCGCGAGCCGCGCGAGCCAGTAGACCTGTCGTTCGCTGATCCATTCCGCCTCCGCATTCGTGGCCAAACGCTGGGACCAGTCGAGGTGTCGTACGCGCAGATCCTCGTACTCGCCGGCCGCCTGCAGCTTTTCCCGCCCGAAATCGCGCACGGTCTCGAGCATCCGAAAGCGCACGGGACCATCCGATCCCTCCCGGATCACAATCGACTTGTCCACCAGAGAAGACAGCACGTCGAGCAGATTCTCGGGCGCCCGGTCGACATCGCATACGTACTCGACGGAGTCGAGTTCGAAGCCGCGGGCGAATACCGACAAACGAGCCCACAGCCGCTGCTCGGTCGGCGTGCACAGCTGGTAGCTCCAGTCGATGCAGCATCGCAGCGTCTGTTGCCGCGTCGGCGCGGTGCGGCTACTGCGGGTGAGCAGCGCGTACCGGTCAGCGAGCCGTTGCAGGATCTGTTCGGGAGACATGGCGCGCATCCGCGCCGCCGCGAGTTCGATCGCCAGCGGCAAGCCGTCGAGCTGGGAACAGATTCGAGCCACGGTGGTCTTGTTGTCCTCGGAGAGTTCGAAGCCAGGTACCACCGCCGCGGCGCGGTCGGCGAACAAAGTCACCGCGTCGTATCTGGACAGACCTCGAAACGTCGGCTCGCGTTCGGGATCCGGGACCGCCAGTGGTGGCACCCGCAGCATTGCTTCTCCGGCGATGTCGAGCGCCTCACGGCTGGTGACGAGAATCCGCAGGCTCGGACAAGCAACCAACAAGGTCTCGACCAGGTCCGCCGAGGCGGCCACTACTTGCTCGCAGTTGTCGAGAACCAGCAGCATTTCTCGAGAACTCAGGAACTGGGTCAGAACGTCGAGCAACGGCCGGTCGGACTGGTCCAGCAGGCGAAGGGTCGCAGCGATGACTTCCACCAACTGCGCGGGGTCGCGCACGTCGGCTAGCTCGACAATCCGCACCCCGTCGGCGAAATCGCGTTGAGCATTCGCCGCCGCCCGCAATGCCAGCCGGGTCTTCCCGACGCCACCGATCCCGGTCAACGTCACCAGCCGGTAGGTGGACAGCAGATTCTTCACCTCCGAGGTCTCGGTGCGGCGGTCGACGAAACTGGTCAGCTCGAGCGGCAGATTGTCTGTGTTGCCGCGGGTTCGCACCCCAGACGTCTCGACCCTTCTCGGCCGCGCCGACGTGTGGTTCAGCGGCCAGCCGTCTGGCGCCTGGTACAGCGCCATGTCACCGACCTGGTCTCCGTGGTACAGCTGTACCTTCCGGATGGCCTCGCCGAGCGCGGCCGCAGACGGCCTTTCTCGCGGATCGCGGCTCATCGCCGATTCCACCACGCCCGACACATCGTCGGGAATGCCGCCTTCCCGCAAGTCCGGCACCTGCTGGCTAGTGATCCGCACGAACTGTGCCACCATCTGCTCACCACTGCGGCGCTCGAAAGCAGCATGTCCGGTGAGTGCGCAGAACAAGGTCGCACCGAGTCCGTATACATCTGTGGCCGGTGTCGGATCCTCGCCGCTGAGTGCCTCGGGCGCGGTGAATGCCGGGGACCCGACCACGGTGCCGGTACTCGTCCGGAATGCGTCCGCGATGCGCGCGATACCGAAATCGGTCAACGCCGGCTCGCCATAGTCGGTGAGCAGAATGTTTCCCGGTTTCACGTCGCGATGCACGATTCCGAGCTGGTGCGCGTTTTCCAGCGCACCAGCGATCTTCAGCCCGATCGACAACGCGGTCTCTGCTGGTAACGGGCCGTGCCGGCGGATCCACACATCCAACGAATCCAGTGGGTAATACGGCATCACCAGATAGGGACGCCCGCCAACCGTTACGCCGACTTGGAGGACGGTGACGATATTCGGATGTCCGGTCAGCCGACCCATCGCGTGCTGCTCGCGAAGGAATCGCGCCTGGTTGTCCTCGTCGAGCTCGGCGGTCAGCACCTTGACCGCTACGGTGCGGTCCAGCTCCGCTTGCCGGCAGCGATAGACCTCACCGAAACCGCCGTGCCCGATCTCTTCGGCGTCTTCAAACCCCGACGCGTTCAAATCCGCCGCGACGGGCGTGATCACGTCGCGGCTGGTCTGGAGCGGATCGTCGGCCGTCATCTGGGGTGTGCGATCCACTCGACATGTGCGCGAGCACCGGGCATCATGCGCTCACCTTTCGCTAATGCCCAGCGTATCGTCAAGACGATGAATCGTCTGTAATGTGCGGACTCCTACATCAGACGTCACCTGCAGATTGCGCGGCAGGCGGTGTTCGCCACGCCTGTACCAGCGAGTCCTGCAAATGGCGTTTCAGTCCGCGCACCTGCATACAGTCGGTCCGTAGTGGGCGCAGCACCTCGTCCACCATCTGTAAGAACCGCCGATGTGTCATACCAAAGCTCACGAGCAACTCGTCGGCAGTGGCGCCGCCGAACGGCGCCCACCGGATCGCGAAACCGAGTAGGGACTTCGCGGCCGAGTCGAGCGATTCCGCGCTCTCCATGAGGTCACACTGGCGAAGCGCTGCCCGGACCCACGACACGTCGTAGCGATGCTCGGGATCAGGACGCCGAGCCGAGCCCATATCGTTCGCCGCGCTCACGGGCCGCGACGCGGAACGCATGCCATCGGCGGAACCGGTCACTTCGGCGCAGATAGCGAACACCGGGAATCGATCTATCCGAGGACGTGGTTCGAATCGCACGCGGACCGGCGAGTCTGGGAACGGTGGGACGTTGCCTTCGATCGTCGTATACATCCACGGACCCTCGTCGAGTTCCACAATGGCGATCGTCAACGGCACCACCTGCGCGTGTGGACGGGTCACACTACGGTGTACCAGCCGCGACGATACGATGAACCCGAGACCAGACGACGGCACCCATCCGAGATCCCAGGACTGACACAACGAACACTCGGCGGTCATCGGCGCGAACAGCTTGTTACAACGCCTACAACGCCGAAGCCTCAATCTGCTTTCGGTCTGCATAGGGTTACTGCTGGACTCGAAGGTCTGCTCGGACATGGGAACCTCGGCGTGATAGCTATGAATGCTGTCCGACCAAGCGTTGCCTCCGTGACACTCGACCGCGACGGTGGAACTGCCCGGGCCATACCTATTTCTGCCCAGCGAACCTGTGCCTGGACGAGGACAGTGCCAGATTTTCAGAGGGCCCCGATCGCGTCAGTCGCGGGCAGATCCTGAGTCCCGGTCCTCGAGCACGGTGACGGCAACGCCAGCGAGTTGTCCGCGATCACCCATTCGCTTCCTGGTAATCGGGCCACTTCGGCCAGAGTGTTCCACTGATTGGAACCGAAGGTATTCCTCGGTCCGTTGCGTCATACCGTGCGACTCGGGGCCGACGTGAATTCGTCGCCGCGCGACGCATTGAAGTGAATGGGGCGAATGATGAACCGCTCGTCGGCGCACGAACAACTTTCCCGGCCGGTAGGCCTCGAGCATCTGAGCCTGTATAAGGTCGCCGTGTCCGATTTCGTTTCGGCTGCGGCGGCAGGCGGCGCCGATTCGGTGTGTTTGAGTGTCAATCATCCGGGCGTGCTCGACCAGCGGGCCCGTTCTGCCCTGCTCGCCCAGATGGCCGATGCGAACCTGGCGGTGTCGATGGGTGACGGATTTCTCCTGAACGTGGGACAGGGTTTGGACGGTCTCGAGAGGCAGTTGGATCTTCTCCTCGAACTCGGTGGACCGTATGCCAACGCATGTGCCTTCGAGCCCGATGGGAGTAAGGAACGCGACCCCGGTCTCATCGAGGACCAGTTGGGCGACTTCGCGCGGCTTGCCAACGACGCCGGGGTCGGGGTTCTGATCGAATTCACTCCGCTCTCTCACGTACCCAGCCTCGCTGCGGCGGTCACGTTGCTCCGGCGGATCAACGAGCCGAACCTCAAGATCATGGTCGACACCTTGCATCTGGCGCGCGCCGGGGAAGGCCCTGACGACATCGCCGGCGTTGATGCGGAGCTGTTCGGCTACTGCCAGGTCAGCGACGGCCCCCTCGGAACCATGGATCTCGACGCCTACATGGCGGAGGCCATCTACAACCGCGCCATTCCAGGCGACGGCGACCTGCCGCTGGAGCACATCCTGGCACTCCTGCCGAAGCACATCACTGTCAGCGCAGAAGTTCCGTTGCGAGAGCTCGAGGAGCGGGGAATCTCTGCAAAAGAACGCGTTCGACGGATCATCGCGGGCAGCCGCCGCGTTCTCGAACGTAGCGAGACGATCTCGACGCACATGTGACTCAGCCCTATGTAATCGACTGGTGAGATATCTGGACTTCTGCGGGCTTTCGAGCCCGCCCGTTGAGAGGCGAGCTATGGCACGGGGCGACGAACGAAGACTGCTGCCGACGAAGTGGCTGACCAGTCGGCTGGTTCAACGCGCGTTCGCACTGGACCCACCGCTGACCAGAGATGTCGTGGTCCAGCGTGATCTTGAGATCGCGATGCCCGACGGGGTGGTCCTGCTGGCGGACCGGTGGGCGCCGCGGGTCGGAGGTGAATCGTTGCCACTCGCCTTATATCGCAGCCCGTACGGACGAAGGGGACTTCAAAGCCTGAGTCAGGGCCGAGTGATGGCCGAGCGCGGGTTTCAGGTGCTCATTCAGAGCACCCGCGGCACTTTCGGTTCCGGTGGTGTGTTCGATCCGTTGCGGCAAGAGCGCGAGGATGGCTTGGCCACGCTGGACTGGGTACTGAAACAGTCATGGTTCGGTGACTCCATGGTGTTGTTCGGCACAAGCTACCTCGGCTATGTGCAGTGGGCGGTGGCCGACAGCCTTCCGCCGCAGGTCAAAGCGATGGTCCCACACGTCACCGAATCCGCTCTGACGATGGAGTTCCTGCGCAAGGACGGACTCTCGCTGGAGACACCCTTCGGGTGGGGCGCCATGATCGATGGCCAGGAGCGGCCCCGGGCGCTTCTGCGGCAGTTCACCCAGGGCAGGAAGAATGACCGCGCGATGCGCACCCTGCCGCTCGACCGTGCCGATCTGGTGGCGACCGGGCACCGGGTCGACTACATCAGGGATATCGTCGCTCACCCCGCGGACGCTTCGCGTTGGGACGGAATCGACCATAGCCATCGAGTGGCCGAAACCGGTGTGCCGGTCAGTTCGATCGGCGGTTGGTACGACATCTTCTTGCCGGGCCAGCTCCGTGATTTCACGATCCTCCAGCAGGCGGGGCGTCCGGCGCGGCTGACGATCGGGCCGTGGACGCACCTGTCGACAGACCCCCTACCGATCCGGGAGTCACTCGAATTCGGACTCGCGCACGCCTGCGGGCAGCAGCCACCGCAGCGGGCCCCGGTGCGGTTGTATGTCATGGGGGCGGAGGCGTGGGCCGATTTCGAGACCTGGCCGCCGTCGGGGTATGCATCGGAGCGCTATTTCCTGCATTCGGGGAATGGGTTGTCCGACCAGCCGCCCAGCGATCCCGCCGGTGACGCGGAGCCCGACCGCTACCGTTACGACCCAGCTGATCCAACGCCGGCCACAGGCGGAGTGGTGATGCGCTTTCGCGGCGGAGGTCGCGTCGACAACACCGCACTGGAGGCCAGGCCGGACGTACTCACCTACAGCACCGCCGTCCTCGAACAAGACGTCGAGATCATCGGCGAGGTCAGCGCTGAGATCTGGTTCCGCTCCAGTCTGGCTTTCGCGGATGTGTTCGTCCGGCTGTGTGACGTCCATCCGGACGGCCGCTCGTTCAATGTCTGTGATGGACTGGTCAGCCTCACCGGCGCTGACGAACTCACCTGCGCCACCGTGGAGCTGTGGGCAACCGCGCACCGCTTCAAGCGCGGACATCACATCAGGGTCCAGGTGTCCAGTGGGGCCTTTCCCAGGTACGCCCGCAATACGGGCACCGCCGAACCGCGCGCCATGGCCACCACATTGCGCATCGCTGAGCAGGAGATCTATCGCGGGCCCGAGCACCCCTCCTACATCGCCCTACCGGTCCGGCAGGTGTCGTAACGTCATCACGTGGCTGCGGGGCGGCCGAATCGAATTGTGGAAGAAGATGGTTAGTGGCTGAGGATCGGTCGGCGAGATGATCATTACCGGCCTGCAGTCGGCCAACCAGTGGCGGGCGTAGCCGGATTCCCGGTGACTTCGATAGTGCTGAAGTAAGCGGCCCGACCCTGCTGCAGAGGCTAAACAGTGCACTGTGTTTACACTTCTTGTTGATCGGTGGACCGATTCTAGGGTTGCCCCGAACCGTACCTCGATCGACCTCCGCGACTGAAGTATGCAGTTAGAGCACCTTACTCGGAGAATAATGCAACGCATTGTGTGGCATGGCGGCCCACTCTGAGCTATTAATGCTATGGATTGGATATAGAGTACTCATTGTATCGATGTGAACGCATGTTGCTTCATCTGGCTTTGGGGGTGCCGGGCTGGAGCCGGCGCTTGGTTTGCGGCAAAGCGAGGACACCCGATGGCTCGACAAAACTCGTTCAGAACTCCCGGCACTCCTGGTGCGCCAGCAGCCGAGTCGATGGGGCCGCGCAGGTGGTCCGCTCGGCGTGGCGATCGCGATCGCGATCGCGATGGTGAATGCCGGATCCGGGTCTGGTTTCGGGGCCACCCGCCGCTGTACTTCCGGGCGGCACGTAAGAGTGCGGAACTGTTCGCGAGCACTGTGCGACCGCTCGGCATGGAAGTCGTCGTCGATGCGAAACTGACCGAAGGTTTGCGGCCACTACCATGTGCGCGCCTCTGGGCGCTGTAGCGTAGAGAGGCAATCCACTGCCTGGGTCAGTGATGGGATCGTGGCGCAAGCAGGGCCTCGATGACGTCTCGCAACGGGTTTATCAGTTCCTCGCTCGTAGCAGTGGACAGCGGCTCCAGGCCGACGGCGGAACGGGCCACCGCGATTCCGATACCTAATGCGACGACCAACTCGGCTCGCAGCAAGTATTGGTCACGGTCCACGTCATCGGGCGGTCCAGCGGCTTCGAGAAGGCGGCGGCTGATGTCCTGCAACGACTTGCGACGCAGTTGGTCTACGTCGGAGTCGCCGGATGCGTGCAAGAGCATGAGGACCGGATGATCGTCGAACTCCGGCCACGCATCGGCCGCCAGGTGCCGGCTGAGTGCGTCGGCGATGCCCGCGATCTCGGTTGGAAACCCGTTGTCGCTGTTCAAGAATCGCGGCGTCGCCTCGATCGTGGCTTTGAACAGGCCCTCCTTCGACCCGAAGTATCGGGTGATGAGGGCTGGGTTGACGCCGACCTCGGCGGCCACATCGCGCAACGTCGTGGCGTCGTAGCCGAGCCGTATGAATCGGTTCCTGGCTACTTGCAGCAGGTCCAGGCGGGTAGCGGCCGCATCCCGGCGTCGTCGGCCGTCGGCTGGAGCGGCAGCAGCGCGACGGTTGGAATCGTCGGTCTTCCGCGTTGTCACCGGTCGGTCCTCCCTGGGTGTCGTCTCCCATCAACTGCGACGACTCGAGCAGCATAGCGGGATCGTAGACCTCCAGGTGTCATGCCGGTTCGACAAGTAATCATCCGTTGACATGAGTGCGGAACGTGGATACCGTCTAAGTAATCAGTTGTTGACTTATGTATCTGCTGGTGCCCGACGCGATCGTGCTCGGCCGCGCACCACCCGACGAAAGGGCCACCGTGGCCAAGCTCGCTCTTCTTGTCATGGATGTCCAACGTGCTGTCGTGGACCGCTACCCTGATTCGTCATATCTGCCGCGACTGCGCGATGCGATCGGAATTGCCAGGTCCGCAGGCATTCCCGTGATTTTCGTGGTGGTCGGGTTCCGGCCCGGATATCCGGAAATCAGCGTCCGCAACAAGATGTTCGCCCGGCTCGCGAACGCGCCCACGATCACCGGAGCCGACCGCGCCACCGAAATTCATCCGGACATCGCACCCGAGCCCGGTGACGTCGTGGTCACCAAGCGGCGGGTCGGGGCATTCACCGGTAGTGATCTCGATATCGTCCTGCGGGCCGGTGGGATCGACCACCTCGTCCTCGCGGGTATCGCGACCAGCGGTGTCGTGCTGTCAACACTGCGCAAGGCTGCGGATCTGGATTTCGAGCTGACAGTGCTAGCCGACTGTTGCCTCGACTCGGACCCGGAAGTGCATCGGGTCCTCGTCGAGAAGGTGTTCCCGCAGCAGGCCGAGGTGACGACCGTGGCTGAGTGGGCGCCTCGATAGTTCTTTCTAAAAGGCGTACGGTCCGAACCGGCCCCAGGCGATGACCGCAACCAGCACGAAAAGTACTGCACCGGGAATGATTTCGGTCTTCTCGCCGCGCAGCACATGGGTGATCACCGCGCCGAGCATGACCAGGGCGATGCCTGCTGCTGCGAGCGGGGTGAGTACCGGGGCGACTCCGGTCAGTGCGGGTAGGACGAGTCCGAGCCCGCCCATGATTTCCACGGCGCCGATCGCCTTGACCTGAGCGTCGGAGAAGCTCTCAGCCCAGCCCATCGTCTCGGTCAGCTTTGCTCGCGGTTGTGCGAGTTTTCCGGCGCCCGCGGCCACTACCACCACAGCGACCAGGCCCTGCAGAATCCAGAGGAAAACGTTCATCGGTAACTCCTGATTGTTGCGCCACCAACGGTGGCATGTTGATGCACGAAGGTAGGTGACCATGGAAGGGTCGCCCGAACGGCCGGTCCTACCCCGAGGGTCCATCGCCGGTGCGGGTCGCGGTGCAGGTGGTTCGAGGTGTCAGGCACCGGCCGCCCGGATGACATGCCGGGCAATCACATTGCGCTGGATCTCGTTGGTGCCTTCCCCGATCTCGAGAATCTTGGCATCGGCGTAGAAGCGGGAGATCGTCGACTCTCGCATGTAGCCGTAGCCGCCGTGGATCTGCACGCTCTCGCTGGCCGCACGGTTTGCCACTTCCGAGGCATAGAGTTTGGCCATCGCGGCGGCTTGACCGAACGGGCGTCCGTTGTCGGCCAGCCAGGCCGCGCGATAGACGAGCGCTCGTGCGGCTTCCACTTCGGTGGCCATGTCGGCGAGCTTGTGCTGGATGGCCTGGAATGCGGTGAGTGGCCTGCCGAACTGTTCACGCTGACCGGCATGGGTGGCCGCGAGGTCGAGTGCGCGCTGGGCGAGCGAGAGGGCCAGCGCGGCAACGCTGATGCGCCCGCCGTCGAGGACGTCCAGGAATTGGCGCAGGCCGTTGCCTTCCTCGCCGATCAGGTTCTCGGCCGGAATCCAGCAGTTGTCGAAGACCAGCTCGCGGCTGTCCATGGCATGCCAGCCGATCTTCTTCAGCTTGCTGCCCGCGGTGTAGCCGGGAGTGCCGGTGGGGATGAAGAAGGTGCCGAAGCGCTTCGATCCATCGGGGTTGGTACCGGTCGCGGCAAGGATGGTCACACCGAGGCTCACCTCGGTGCCGGCATTGGTGATGAACATCTTCGTGCCGTTGATCAGCCAGCCGTCGCTGTCGCGGCGCGCTGACGTGCGAATTCCGGCCGCATCGGAGCCTGCCGTCGGCTCGGTGAGGCCGAACGCGCCGATGTGAGTACCCGAGGCCAGCGGGGTCAGCCACTTCTGCTTCTGCTCGTCGGTTCCGAACGCGGCCAGTGGAAGCGATGCGATAGTGGAGTGCGCGTTCCAGGCCGCGGCGAAGGATTGGTCGGCCGCGCCGATGGCCTCCATCGCCGCGACATACGCAACGAAGCCGGCGTCGGTGCCGCCGTACTCTTCGGGGATCAGCAGACCGGTGAGGTCGAGCTCGCCCATCTTCAGGAAGACCTCGGCGGGAAACCGCTCCTGTTCCGACCACGACTCGGCGTGCGGCTCGATCTCGGTGGCAGCGAAGTCGCGGCAGAGCTTCTGTAGCTCGATCGCCTCGCCGGGCAACTCTAGATCCATGTCGGGTCCATCCTGTCTAAGGCCGTTCAGTGTGAAGGCTTGTTTTTTCGAACAGTCGGTATAATATTGAGTAATGCCGCCCCGCGTCAACACAGGGCGCGGGTTCGAGTCACCAACCGATCGGCGAAAGACCTATGACACAGACTCAATCACCATCGAAGGCAACGGATCTCGAGAACGAACCGACCTTGGTCGAGTTGTATCGGCGGATGCTGCTCATCCGGCGCTTCGAAGAAAACGCGGCCAGGCTCTACCGGGCGAGCCAGATCCCTGGCTTCCTGCACGTCTCCATCGGGCAGGAAGCCTCAGCAGTCGGCGCCTGCTGGCCGCTGGATGACCGTGATGTCATCACCTCGACGCATCGCGGACATGGGCATTGCATCGCCAAGGGGCTCGAGGTGGACGGAATGTTCGCCGAGTTGATGGGCAAGGAGACCGGAACCTGCAAAGGGCGCGGTGGTTCGATGCATATCGCGGACCCACGCAAGGGCATCTTCGGCGCGAACGGCATCGTCGGTGCTGGTCTGCCGATCTCGGTCGGTGCGGGCACTGCCGCGCAGCTTCGTGCCGAAGGCGGTGTGGTCGTCGCGTTCTACGGTGACGGTGCCATCGCGCAGGGCGTGTTCCACGAGTCGGTCAATCTGGCTGCGGTGTGGGATCTTCCGGTCATCTTCTTCTGTGAGAACAACGGCTATTCCGAGTTCTCCGCCGCGTCCGACCAGCATCGCGCGAGCTTGCAGGATCGAGCGGCGGGTTACGGTGTCGCTTATCGGCATGTCGACGGCAATGATGTTCGTGCCGTCGCCGCGCTCCAGTTCGAACTGGTCGAGCAGTTGCGTCGTGGATCGGGTCCGGTGATCGTCGAGGCGACAACCTATCGGTGGCACGGGCACTATGAAGGCGATCCCGAGAGCTACCGCGATGCGGCTGAACTGGCTGAATGGAAGCAGCGTGATCCACTGATCGTCCTCGAAGCGACGTTGCGGGAACGGGGACATGCCGAGCGAATCGAAACCGTCGCCCAGGCGGTCGCAGCGGAGATCGAGCGCGCGATCGCGGCGGCGGTAGCGGCGCCCGCGCCCGCGGTCGAGACTGCTGCCGACTATGTGATTACGCCGCGGCGCGCTATCCCCGAGCCTGAAACGCCGACCGAGGGCACGATGAAGATCATGCACGCGGTCACCAACGCGTTGACCCGCGAGCTGGAGGACGACCCGACGGTGCTCCTGGCCGGTATCGATGTCGGCAAAGGCGGCAACGTCTACGGTCTGACTCGTGGGCTGGCCGAACGATTCCCCGGCAGAGTGCGCGACACCCCGATCTCGGAGAGCGCCATCATGGGCACCGCGGTCGGCGCGGCGATGGCGGGCTATCGGCCAGTCGTGGAGCTGATGTACTTCGACTTCCTCGGAGTGTGCCTTGATCAGCTGATGAATCAGGCCGCGAAGTTGCGATTCATGACCGGCGGAGCGGTCACGATGCCACTGGTCGTGCGCACACAGTTCGCTGCGGGGAAGTCCTCGGGTGCGCAGCACTCACAGAGTCTGGAAGCGCTGCTGGCGCATATTCCCGGGCTCACCGTGGTGATGCCGTCGACCCCGGCCGACACCTATGGCCTGTTGCGCGCGGCGATCCAGGATCCCAATCCGGTGGTCTTCATCGAGAATCGGCTGCTCTATGGAAAGAAGGGGCCGCAGCCTCCGGCCGATCACCTGGTGCCGCTCGGTAAGGCGATCGTCCGGCGGCCCGGAGCCGACGTGACGGTGGTGTCGTACTCGAAAATGATGTACGACTGCCTGGCGGTCGCGGATCGCTTGTCCGCCGAGGGAATCGAGGTCGAGGTCATCGACCTGCGGACGATCAGCCCACTCGACTTCGACACGGTCCTCGCATCGATGAAGAAGACCAACCGTCTGGTGGTGGTGCATCAGGCGGTCGGAGAGTTCGGCGTCGGCGCCGAGTTGGCGGCACGGGCTGTTCGGGAAGGGTTCTGGTACCTCGACGCACCCGTCGTGCGGGTTACCGCTGCCTCGACTCCGGCACCGTATGCTCCGGTCCTCGAACAGGCGTGGTTGCCAGACGAGGCCGACATCGAAGCGGCGATCCGCGAGGTGCTGGACTCCGGGCCGCCCTCCGCATAAGTTAGACCGAACGTTCGAAAGGCGTATGATTCGGACAGGGAGTTTCGACGAACGAGGGGTCAGATGGCGCGACCACCAGGGCATGGACCGGCGTACGAGATCAAACGGCAGGAGATCATCGATACTGCCGCAGCGCTGTTCGCCGCGAAAGGGTACGCGGCGACGGGGATTACCGAGATAGGTGACACCGTTGGCTTGGCCAAGGGCGCGCTGTATTACTACATCAAGTCGAAGGAGAACCTCCTGGTCGAGATCCAGGAGCGAGTGCTGAGCCCGCTGCTGGAGTCGGCAAGGCGGATCCAGGACTTGGAGGCGCCGTCAGTGGTCAAGCTGCGGCTGCTGTCGGAAGAGCTGCTGAACGTCATTTTCGAACGCCTGGACCATATTTGGGTCTACGAGCACGACTACCGCCAGCTCACGGGAGACAATCTCACGAGAATGCTTGATCGGCGTGAGGAGTTCGAGGGAATCGTTCGCTCGATGCTGGTCGCGGCGATGGCGGAGGGCACGTTCCGGCAGTCGGACCCGACATTGGCGATGCTTCAGTTCCTGAATATGCACAACCGCACCTACCAGTGGGTCAAGCCGAACGCACGCTGGGACGCTGAGTATCTGTCCCGGACTTACTGTCGCACGTTGTTCAACGGATTCGCTGAGGGGCAGTGTGATCTGGATGCGCTGGAGACCGATGTCGCGGCCTACCGGATGACGACCAGTAGCTGACCTCGGCCGGATCGAACGGGCGACGACGGATGCCTCGGTGCGTACGCACCGAGGCATCCGTCGTCTTGGTCGGCCTTGACAGGTCGGCGTAAATGGTTTCTTATACCGATTGTTCTAATTTATTCGTCCGAGTGAGTGCAGAGGTGGATTGATGGGCGCGAGGCTCGAAGGAAAAACGGTAGTCGTGACCGGTGCTGCCGGCGCGCTCGGTTCGGCGGTGGCGCAGCGCTGTGCGGGTGAGGGAGTGGCACACCTCGTGCTCGCCGATCTGCGGGTCGATGCGGTGGAGTCGATCGCGGAACAGCTGCGTGGCGCGGGGGTCGATGTGTCCGTCGAGCCGCTCGATGTCGCCAACGGCGATCGATTCGACGAACTCGTGCGAGATGCCGTGACGCGATACGGCACGGTGGACGTGCTGGTCAACACCGCCGGGATCGTGTCGCCGAACGCGCGGATCCACCATCTGTCCACCGAGGATTGGGAACGGACGATGACGGTCAATCTGACCGGTACGTTCCATGGAATCCGTGCGGTCGCGCGGGCGATGCGCAAGCGGGGGAGTGTCTCGATTGTGAATATCGCGTCGGTGAGTGGTCTGACTGCCTGGGCTTACGCGGCTCCCTACTGTGCGTCGAAGGCGGGCGTGATCCAGCTGACGAAAGTGGCGGCGGTCGAGTACGCCAAGGAAGGTATCCGGGTCAACACCGTCTGCCCGGGAACTTTTCCGACAGCACTGCATGAAACGCTGCCGGAGGCGGCAATGCGGGCCATCGAGGACAAGCATCCGCTGGGGCTCGGTGCGCCCGAGGATCTCACGGGCGCGGTCGTCTACCTCGCGAGTGATGAATCCCGCTGGGTTACCGGCCACTCGCTGGTGGTCGACGGTGGCTACTCGCTGCCGTGAGGGTGGGCGGCGCGGCCGCGATTGGGTGGTTGTAAGCTGCCCCACAGTTTACTAGTCTGATCGGTACAGAAAATCTCTCGAGGCTTGTTCCTCCTCAGCAACTGCGAGGCTCCGCGAATGTTCAATTTCGCTTCCGTGCTAGACCGCAACGCGCACCGTTACGCCGATCGGATCGCGCTGTCCGAAGGTGACCGTGAGCTGACCTACGCCGAGGTACATACTCGGGTGAACGCACTCTCGGTTGTCCTGCGTGATCTCGGTGTCACCGAAGGGCAGATCATCGCGGTGCTGCTCTACAATCGAGTCGAGTTCGTCGAGACCATGTTGGCGGCCAATCGAATCGGCGCGGCCATCCTGCCGCTGAACTATCGGCTGTCGCCGGCCGAATGGCAGTACATCCTCGAGCATTCCGAGGCCGTGGCCATCGTGACCGAGTCCGAGTTCACCAGCGGCGTCGACGACCTCGTGTCGAGCCTGCCGCGGCTCGAGCGCAAGATCACGCTGGACGCTGCCCCCGATGCGTCGTGGCTGGAATTCGATGCGCTGGTGGATTCGCGTGCCGGTGCTTCGACCCCGGTTCACGATGTGACGGCTGACGCGCTGCAACGACTGATGTATACGTCGGGAACGACGTCGCGCCCCAAGGGCGTGATGATCTCCCACGGAAACCTGATCTGGAAGAACCTGGCCCATCTGCTCGAGTTCGGGCTGACCGCGCAGGACAACACTCTGATCTGTGGCCCGCTGTACCACGTCGGAGGCATGGACCTGCCCGGCATTGCCACGCTGCATGCCGGTGGCCGGTTGAGTCTGGTCCGCCGTTTCGGCGCCGAGGCCGTCATCGATGCCATCGAGGCGCTGCGGCCGACCAATGTCTGGCTCGCTCCATCGATGATGAATGCTCTGCTCCAGTTGCCCGATGTGGCCGAGCGTGACACCTCATCGATCCGGTTCATCACAGGTGGCGGCGAGAAGATGCCGATTCCCTTGCTCGACCGGATTGCCGCGGCCTTCCCGCAGGCGTGGTTCGCCGATGCCTACGGGCTAACCGAGACGGTGTCGGGCGATACCGTCAACGACGCGGAACACATGCGGACAAAAGTCGGATCGGTCGGGCGCCCGGTCGCACACGTGAACATCGCGATCGTTGACGATGAGGGCTTTTCGGTGCCTGCCGGCGAGCTCGGCGAGATCGTTGTTCGGGGGCCCAAGGTCATGTCCGGATACTGGCGTGACGAAGAAGCGACCCGTGCCGCGCTGCGCGACGGCTGGTTCCACACCGGTGATATCGGCCGGCTGGACGAAGACGGCTACCTCTTCATCGAGGACCGTAAGAAGGACATGATCGTCTCGGGCGGTGAGAACATCGCGACACCCGAAGTCGAACGTGTGCTGTATGAGAACCCTGACGTCGTGGAAGCCGCGGTGGTCGGTATTCCGCACCCCCGCTGGGGCGAGGTGCCGAAGGCGTATGTCGTCCTCCGGGCGGACAGCGCCCTCGATGCCGCAGGACTGCAGGAATTCTGTCGTGCACGGCTTGCGAAATACAAGGTTCCCGCGGAAATCCAGTGTGTTGAAGCTCTGCCGCGGACTCCGTCGGGCAAGGTTCTCAAAAGAGTGTTGAGGGACATTGGTTCCTGAATATTCGCAGTAATGCTGCACTGCCTCGGCCGTGTCGGCAGTCGGTACGGGCTAGATGAAACCTCTCGACCGTGTGGCAGCGCCACACGGTCGAGTTTCTTTTGTGCCGGGTATGCGATCAGCTCGGCAGGAGAGTGTCCCGATCAGTGGAAAGGTTTACATGCCACGGAATGTCGTTGATCACACTGGGAGAGCTCTCGTTGTGAACGAGATGTTCGTTGGTGATGAGGACGAGGTCGAAGGAGATCCGTGATGGACAAAGGACTCGAACTGAAACTGCAACGGTGGTCGGCATGGAGTGGGTTCCTGCTCTTGGCCGCATTCATCGTTGCGTTCACGATGGGCAAGCTGATGCCGCCCTGGGACCCGAATCTGGGTGCTGACGGCGTCGTGGAGATGCTGGTCGACAATCGGACCGCTATCTTGCTGGCTGTCGTCATCATGGTTCTTGCCGTGCCCTTCGAATACCCCTTCGTTGTGGTCACCAGCTTGCAGCTGCGCCGTATCGAAGGCGGCTGGGGCATCATTTCGATGATCCAGCTGCTGACCGGCGTCGTCGCGCCGATCGGCTTCTTCTTCCCACTGGCGATCATGGCCGCCGCGGCCTACCGTCCCGAAGCGCACTCGCCCGATGTACTGCTGGCGCTCACTGACGTCTTCTGGCTGATGCTGGTCGGCAACGCGTGTATCTTCGTGCTCCAGGTGTGGTCGATCGGATTCGGCGCGCTCATCGACAAGCGGGCGAAGCCGGTGTTTCCGCGCTGGTTCGCCTACCTGAATTTCTTGCTCGGCTTCCTGCTGATCCCGGGTGCTTTCGTGTTCCTGTTCAAGACCGGTCCGCTGGCCTGGAACGGCCTGTTCGCCTTCTGGATCCCGTCGATGGTGTACTTCGTGTGGAAGATCGCCACTCCCTGGCTGCTACTGAAGGCGGTCGAGTCCGAGGCCGAGGAAGTTGCGGCTGCGTCGCCGGCAGCTTCCTGAGCAGCGGTTTCGCTGTGACCCAGACCCGTGGCCAGTGGCCACGGGTCTCAGGTCGTCAAAATTAGACCGACTTTTCGATAAAACTGCTGTCGACGCCTCGCGTGGTCGCTACACTGGCCGGTGTAGTCCACGTCACAAAAGGAGGCGCTGGCATGACCTCAGTGCTGAGTCCAGATGCTGTCGCTATCGGTCACACCGACATCCCGCCGTCGATGGTCGAGCGAATGACGCTGATCATGGATGCGTTCGGAGATTCCCAGTCGCGATTGACCCTGGAGCAGGTCACTGTCGCCACCGCATTGCCGAGATCGACGACACATCGCATTCTCGATCAGCTGGTCAAGCTGAATTGGCTCGAACACATGGGCCGTGACTACGGCCTCGGGCCTCGCGCGCTCGGTCTCGGTGGCCGGGACGTGGGGCACAATTCTCTTCGAGTTGCCGCGTTTCCCGTGCTGCATGCTTTGGCTTTGCGCACCGAAATGGTGGTGCATCTCGCTGTGCTCGACGGTACCGACACCTACTACCTCGACAAGTTCGGCGGCAGAGCCGCAGTGGACGTTCCGTCGCGAGTAGGTGGTCGCGCGCCCGCGCACTGTACCGCGGCGGGCAAGGCGATGCTGGCATGGTTGTCGCCCGAGCAGATCGATCAGCGATTCCGCGGCCCGCTCACCCGGCGGACCGCGCGCAGCATCACTGATCTGCGTGTGTTGCATCAGGAGCTGGGCCGGATACGCTCGCGCAACGGTCTCGCATTCGAGCAGGCCGAATGCTACGTCAACATCGCCTGTGTCGGGTCGGCGATTCGCGGGGTGCCGGGTCTGCATGCGGCGATCTCGGTGGTAGGAAGTACGCGCACCGCCATGGATCGTCTTGCACCGCTGGTGGTGAACACTGCAGCGGCGATCTCCCAACGCTTGTCCGCTGACGAGCCGACGAAATCCGTACGAGTTCACGATACTTCGGCATCGGCTCGGGATGCATGGCTCAGCGGTGCGTTCGGTCAGCTGGTCGCTATGGGAGATCGCGGCGAATGGTTCTGAGATCGTCCGCGTCGCGATAGTGTTCGAGGTGTAAAGAAGAGCGGTCCGGAATCGAAGGATATCGATTCCGGACCGCCTTTCCTGGTCGGCTTCGAGTCGCTGAATTTTCGGGGGATTACGCCCCTTCACCGGCCATATCGAGCGCGGCCAGATAGGAGAATGCCAGCGAGGATCCGATCGGCGTGCCTGCACCGGGGTAAACCCGGCCGGACATAGCAGCCATCGTATTGCCCGCTGCGTACAGTCCCTGGATCAGTGAACCATCCGGTCGCAGTACCCGCGCCTGTGCGTCGGTGGTCAGACCGCCCTTGGTGCCGATGTCGGACAACACCACGGTGGCACAGTAATAAGGCGGCTGATCGATCGGGATCAGCAGCGGGTTGGGCAAATCGGTCTCGATCGTCTTGATGAAGTTGAGCGCGGGGCCAGCCGGAAATCCCACGACGTGGTGGAACATCTGGTCCCAGGGAGTTTCGCCGCGCTGGAACTTCTCGTCGATTCCCTTCTCCCCATAGGTGTTGAATTCTTCGATGGAGGCCCGCAGACCGTCGGCCGGAACGCCGATGAGTTCGGCCAGTTCTTCGATGGTGTCGGCTTTGCGCAGGGCACCCGATGTGTACCAGGCCTCGGGGACCGGCAGTTCGGGGTCGCCGCCGAAGCTGTCGCGATCGATGACACGCTGATCGAAGACCCAGTACGCAGGCACATGGGCGACACCATCGGCGTTGAACAGCCGCGCCATCTCGTGGCCTGCCCGGTCGTAGGGCATGCTCTCGTTGAGGAACCGTTCGCCGGCGCCGTTGACCCAGATGCCCCCGCGGATGCCGGTCTGGAAGATCGGCTTACCGTCCGGCTGCATCAGGCCGGGAACGAACCATGCCTCATCGAGGAGGTCGGTGCCCGCACCGGCGGCGACACCTGCGGTGATGGCGTCGCCAGTGTTGAGCGGGGCGCCGTTGGACCACTCACCGGTCAGCGGAACCGAGCCGTGCTCCGCCCGCATTTCGGCGTTGCGCTCGAATCCTCCCGCGGCAAGCAGAACGCCGCGGCGCGCTCGCAGCGCGATTTGTTCGCCATCACGGATGGCTTCGATTCCGACGACCTTGCCGTCTTCGACGATCAGGTTCTCCAGCGCAGTCTCCAACAGGTACGAGCCGTTGCCGGTCGCCATGAATGCCTTCAGCGCGCGACCCACGAGCGCCCGGCCGCCGATGAGTGCTGGGCCGGGATCGATGCCGAACCGTTCGGACGGAATCTGGGTGCGGACGAGCGCGGCGAGCTCACCCATTTCCTCGACAGTGATCTCGGCGGGGAATACGGTGCTTCCCGCGGCCGTGGCACCGGGCCTGCCGTGGAAGTAGTCGGGGACCGGACCGTAGGTGAACGCGCCGAAGGCCGCGTTGCGCTCTAGCTCCTCGATCAGCTGTGCGCCTGCACTGAGGTAGGCGTCTTGCAGCGGGATCCGGGCATCGTCGGCGACGATGTCGCGCAGGTAGGTACGCGCGTCTTCGGTGTTGTCGCCGATCCCGGCGCGCTGCAGCGGCGCGGAACCCGGGAACCACGCTCCGCCGCCGGAGTAGGCGGTGGTACCACCGAACAGCGGGGTCTTCTCTACGACCAGCGTGCGCAGGCCCCGTGATGCGGCCGCATATGCGCCGACCAAGGCGCCTGCCCCGGATCCCACCACGATGACGTCATAAGTGTCCTCAGACGTTGGCATTCGTATCTCCTTGTCCTTCATTGATATTCAGAGCCAGATGTAGATTCCGGTGAGCGCGGCCCACAGCACGACGCAGAAGACTTCGACCCCGGCCCGCATGGGCGGTGGGGCATGCCGAAGCTCCATGAAATCGAGCGCGACGAGGCGGATCTTGATCGTCGCGAGGCCGAGGACAACCGCCGCCGCCGCAGTGCCGCCGCTTTCGATCGAGAAAATGGGCGCCGCGAGGGTCAGCGTCAGCAGGATCAGCCAGGTGACCGTGGCGCGGGTGAACAGAAGTTCTCGTACGGTCATCGATCAGCCCACCAGGTAGAGCAAAGGGAACAACATCATCCACAGCAGGTCGACCAGGTGCCAGAAACAGGCGCCGGCTTCGAACACCACCCTGCGGGTACCGGTGAACTCGACCTCGCGACGTGCGTGCGCGGTCAGCGCTGCGAGTACCGCGACGCCGACCAGTAGGTGGAACAGATGCATCCCCGTGAGGATGAAGAAGTAGTTGTAGTAGCTGTTCGCCTCGGGACCGTGTCCGGCACCGATCAGATGGCTGTATTCCACGATCTTCAGAACGGCGAACAGCAAACCGCAGGCGGCCGCGGCAGCGAACATCCGAGCGGCCACTCGGCGAGCATCCACGCGGATCGCACCGAGGCCGAGGACAACCAGCATCGAACTGACCAGCAGTACCACCGTGTTCGTGAGGCCGATGGTCAAGCCCAGCGTGTGCCGTGAACTCGAGAACAGCTCCCGGTCCTCCGCTCGCGCGACCAGAAAGGCACCGAAACACACGGTGAAGATCACCATGTCGCCCAGCAGGAAAACCCAGATTCCGGGCTCACCCGGAATCCGGTAGGTCTGGGTTGATGAGCTCTCGCTTGACATTCGGTGGCTTGGTGCACCGGCAGACGGATCCGGCGGCGACTCGACGCCTGCCTGATGTGACATCACCGATCTCCTTCGGTTGTTGCTTGTACCCCCCAGTGACCTGGGTCACGGCGGGTGGCCACCTCATGTTGACGGTTGCGGATCCTTAATATCCGAACTCCTTCCGCTCAGTGGGATGGATCTGCGGATATCGCCTGGGTAGCTCCCGTAGACTCTCGTGAAAGGGTGCACTTAATACGGCCGCTGAACGTCTTCGCAGCACAAAGAGGTGTCGCCCGATACGGCAGTAGTGCACAAGGAGGACGCACATGGCTGAGGCACCAGCGAGCATGTTCGATCGCGTGGTCGTGATCCTGGGAATCTTCGAGCGCGCATCGGGGTCGCTCACGCTCGGTCAAGTGAGCGTGCGCAGCGGGCTGCCGCGCTCGTCGGCCCACCGGATCCTGCAGCAGTTGGTGAACGTCCGCTGGCTGGAGCGGGTCGACAACGAGTACACGCTCGGCTTGCGGATGTTCGAGCTGGGGAGTCTCGTCCCGCAACGCGCACGTATCGGTGATGTCGCCCGCCCCTTTATCCACGAGCTGTATTCCCGTACCGGCAATGTCGTTCATCTGGCGATGCTGGATGGCGGGGATGTGGTCTACCTCGACAAACTCGGTGGCGCGTCCGCGAATGCGCTGCCGTCTCGGGTCGGCGGGCGCCTGCCCGCGCACTGCACCGCGGTGGGAAAAGTGTTGCTCGCCTACTCTCCTCGATCGGTCATCGAGAGGTACTTGGCCAATGGGCTCCGCGGCCGCACCACGGCCAGCATCGCCACAGAGCGGGCGCTGGAGACGGCGCTGCAGGAGATCCGGAATTGCGGGTACGCGATGGAATCGGACGAAGCAGTGCCCGGTGTCGGTTGTATCGCCGCGCCCATCTTCGAATTCGGCAGTGTCGTGGCGGCGGTCTCGGTGAGTGGCAATCGACAGGTGCCGCGTGCGGAGGAGATGAAGCACCGGGTGATGTGGGCGGCAGCGGAGATCTCGCGCAGGTCCGCGGTCGCTCCGCGTCCGGGAGCTATGGGAAATCTGAGTGCGATGTTTGTGGCCGACCTGCCAACCGTCCCGTCGGTGGCCGCCGGTGAAGGAGATATGGCGCACGGCGATGACGAGGCGCCGGGTAGTCCCCGCCGCGCCGCTCTTGCAGGTCCCGTGCCCGCACCGTCGCTCCGGCAGCCCATGGGCGCATGATCCGCGACGGGCGGCCGGTGGTGGTGTCCAGATCACTGTCCCGGTGTGTGGGAAGCCTGACCTGTGGCCGCACACACAAATCTAGCGTTCGACGTAGCAAGAACAATTCGAAGGAGAGCCCCGAATGACCCGTTCTCACGACTACAACCCAGGGCCGCAGATCGCCCACGCCGCGGGCATCAATCTCGGTACCCCGAACCTCGAGCGCTCGCTCTGGTTCTACCGTGATCTGCTGGGTATGGAGGTCGTTGCACAATCCGACGGCGTCGCCTACCTGCGTGGCTACCAAGAGCTCGTGCATCACTCACTGGTGCTCACTCAGCAGGACGAAGCCCGGGTCAACACCTACAGTTTCCGGGTCAAGCGGCCCGAGGACGTCGAGCTGTTCCATCAGCAGCTGACCGCCTCCGAGGTCGAGACCCTCGAGCTGCCCTCCGGTCACGAAACCGGCCGTGGCACCGCCATTCGATTCCTGGTTCCCGGCAGCGAACACCCGATCGAGCTGTACTACGACATCGATCACCCGACCGCGCCCGACGAGCTGCGCTCTAAGCTGCCGACCAACAGCTCCCGCCGCCGTGGCTGGGGCGTGCGCCGCCTGGATCACCTGAATGTGCAGACCAGCGGGAGTACGGTCAACCAGGCCGAGCAGTGGCTGCGTGAGGCGCTGGGCTTCAAGCGCCGCGAATTCGCGATGATCCCGCAGGCGCCGGAGACGCTGATGGCGTCGTGGCTGTCGGTGACCCATCAGTCGCACGACATCGCGATCGGCGTGAGTCCGACCGACGACAACGGCCGATTCCACCACGTCGCGTTCAACATCGAGAACTACGCCGACATTCTCCGGATCGCCGACGAGATCAAGGACATCGACATCGAGTTCGGTGCCGGCCCCGGCAAACACGGCATCGGCCAGGCGATGTACCTCTACATTCACGACCCGGGCTCCGGTCACCGCGTCGAGTTGTACTCCGGTGGTTACGACATCATGGACCCGGACTTCAAAGAGATCGAGTGGAAGCTCCCCGAGCTGGAATACGGCCAGACCTGGTACGGCAACCTGCTCGACGTCGGGCCCGGCGCGAAGTTCCTCGAGACCATGCCGTCGGCAGGGCTGAAGGCATGACCGCGGTGGCGCCCGCCGGCATCGACTTCGAATCGACCCGGCGCACCGCCGATGTCGACGGGCTTTCCTTCGCCTACCACGAAGCGGGTACCGGGGAACCGTTGATTCTGCTGCACGGATCAGGCCTCGGTGTGAGTGCCTGGGCGAACTTCGGTGCCAATCTGCCGGTCTTCGCGGAGCGCTTCCGCACGGTGATGCCCGACCTGCCGGGATTCGGTGGTACGGCACTGCCCCAGCTGACCGAGATGTATTTCGTCGATGCGGCCCGCCGGATCGCCGGACTGATGGATCAGCTCGGCATCGAGTCGGCGGGATTCGTTGGCAACTCGATGGGCGGTGCGGTCGCCGCTGAACTGGCAGCGCTTGAACCCGGCCGTGTCCGGCGGCTGATCACCCTCGGCTCGGGTGGACTGTCTGTGCCGGTCTTCGGTGCCGATCCCAGCGAGGGGTTCAAGCGGCTGTTCGAATTCCTCGGCGATCCGACCAGGGAACGCCTGGTCGAATGGTTGAAGGTGATGGTCTACGACCAGAGCTTGCTGACCGAGGAGCTGATCGAAGAGCGGCTGCACAACACCCTCGCCGACGGTGCGCTCGACCGTGCCAGGGCCGTGTTCGGTTCTCTGGTCAATCCCGCACTGCAGCAGTCGTATACGCCGCTGTGGACCAGAGCTGGCTCGTTCATCACTCCCACGCTGATGTTGTGGGGACGCGACGACCGGATGCTTCCGTACGACCAGGCCCATGTCGCCAACCGCATGGTGCCCGAGATCGAACTGCACACCTTCGCGCGCTGCGGGCACTGGGTCCAGGTCGAGCGCAAGGTCGAATTCGAGCGCATCGCCACCGAATTCCTGACCAGGGAAACCTTGCCGGAGAAGGCCTGATGTCTCGCCGAGCGGAACTCCGCGATGCGCCGATCTCGGGAACCGAGCTGTGACAAATCATGAAATCCGCCGTGACAGCGGCGGTCTCAACTCATCTGAATGTAGGAGGTGTGCGTCGTGGCACACGAAGTAGTCAACCGCATCGAGGAGCTCGGCGCCGACCTCGCCGGCCTCGCCGAAGAGAACGAGTCACTCGGAAAACTCAGCGACAAGACCGCCGAGCTGCTGCGTACCGCCGGGGTTATCAGGCTCTTGCAGCCGACCGATTTCGGCGGCTACGGCGCACATCCGCGTGACTTCGCCGAAGCCGTGATGGCCGTGGCGAAATACGACGGTGCCGCGGGCTGGGTATGTGGCGTGGTGGGCGTGCACCCGTGGGAGCTGGCCCAGATGGATCGTCGCGTGTCGGAGGAGGTCTGGGGCGACGACCCGGATACCTGGATCGCCTCGCCGTACATGCCCAACGGTATCGCCGACCCGACCGATGGTGGCTTCACCCTCAGCGGCCGGTGGCCGTTCTCGTCAGGCTCGGATCACTGCGACTGGAACTTCCTGGGTGCATTCACCGGTGATGGCAAGGGCAACATGGCGATGCCGCCCTCGGTGATGCACGTGCTGGTGCCGCGTACGGACGCGCCGATCCTGCAGGACACCTGGGACGTAGTCGGTCTGTCCGGCACGGGTAGCAAGGATGTCGTCGTCGACAAAGCGTTCCTCCCTGACTACCGGACCGTGAATCAGACCGACGTGCAGCTCGGCACCGCGGCCGCGCACAACGGTCGTACCGAAACGTTGTACAAGCTGCCGTTCACCTCGATGTTCCCGCTGGGTATCACCTCGGCCGTCATCGGCATCTGCGAGGGTGCGCTGGCACTGCATCTGAGCCAGCAGCGTGAGCGGGTCGCCGTGACCGGCGTCCAGGTCAAGGACGATCCCTACGTGCTGTTCGCTGCGGGTGAGGCGGCCTCGGAGATCAATGCCTCCCGGGTGCAGCTGATCGAGGGCATCAGCCGCCTCTACGACAAGGTCGACGCCGGTGGCGAGGTGACGCTCGAAGATCGCTCCAGCGTGCGTCGCAACCAGGTTCGTTGTGCGTGGCGTGCCGTCGCTGCATTGGATGAGATCTTCGCCAGGTCCGGTGGCAATGCCACCCGCCGCGACAATCCGTTGCAGCGATACTGGCGCGATGCGCACGCCGGTCTGGGGCACATGATCCATGTGCCGGGTGTGGCCTACCACGCCAACGCGCTGGCGTCGATGGGTCTGGATCTGCCGCCCGCGATGCAGACCCTGATCTGACCGACCGACGGTGTAAGAAATGACGGAGGAGGGACCGATGAGCAACGCAGCACAGTTGAGCGCCGGAGGTAAGGCGGCCGGTACGCCGGTTCCCTCCTCCGCTCCGTCCGAGGTCGGCATCCATAGCCGCCAGTTCCGTACGGTGCTCGGGCACTTTCCCACAAGCGTGGTTGCTATCACCACGCTTGCCGAGGGAGGACAACCGCGAGGAATGGTGGTCGGCACCTTCGCCTCGGTATCGATGGAACCACCGCTGGTGTCGTTCCTGGTGGACCGGTCGTCGTCGACATTGCCCACGATCCGGTCCAGCGGGACGTTCTGCGCGAATGCGCTGGCCGGTGATCAGGAGCCGGTGTCACGCCGCTTCGCCACCCGCGGAGTCGACCGATTCGCCGATCTGGACTGGTCCGCCGCCCCGTCGGGCAACCCAGTTTTGAGCGGCGTGGTCGCCTGGGTGGATTGTGGACTCGAGCAGGTCATCGAGATCGGTGACCACGATCTGGTCATCGGCCGGGTACGTGAGCTGCGAGTGGAGTCACCGAAGTCGCCGCTGCTCTTCTTTCGTGGCAACTACGGCGACTACCTCGCCTCGGCCGCGCTGTTGCTGGACCGGCTGACCGGCTGGTAGCGGTGTGTCCGCCTACGTGGTGCACCCGCGATGGGCGCAACATATCCGTATGGATATTGATGTTGCCGAGGCTGTCAGAGCACTGCTACCCACGTTGGCGGAGCGCGCTCCCGTGGTGGACACCACGGGAGCGGTATCCGACCTGACGCTGACCGAACTGACCGAAACCGGTTTCTTCCGCCTGCTGCAACCTGCCTGGTGCGGCGGACTCGAGGCCGAGCCTCAGCAGTACTACGACCTCGCGCGTGAAATCGCCGGGCCGTGCGGTTCGACTGGATGGCTCGCCGCTGTGCTCGGAGTGTGCCAATGGCACTTGGCGCTGTTCGACGAGCGCGCGCAGCGCGACGTGTGGTCGAAAGATCCTCGCGCCCTGGTGTGCTCGGCCTACGCGCCGGTGGGGCAACTGCATCCGGTGCGTGGTGGTTTCGAGCTCAGTGGCCGATGGCGTTTCGCCTCCGGTTCGGGGCATGCGGGGTGGGCTCTGCTCGGCGGCGCTGTCGTGGCGGATGGCAAGACAGTGGACATCGTGGTCGCGCTCGTTCCATGTCAGGACTTGCGGGTGGACCGGGTATGGGATGCCGTCGGCCTCCGCGGTACGGCCAGTGACGATCTGTATGCCGAGCGGGTTTTCGTGCCGAATTACCGCATTCTGCGCAATTACGATGTCGCGTTGCGTCGTGGTCCGGGGCAAGACCTGAATTCTGGTCCCCTGTACCGGATGCCGTTCGGCACCATGTTCAGTAATGCCGTGACCGCGCCGGTGATCGGGATCGCCGAAGGCTGTCTGGAGTTGTTCCTGGCTCGGATGCGCGAAGACAACCGATTGACCTTCGGTGGCAGCGCTCAACCGGCCGACCAGCACGCACAGGTGTCCCTGGCCCGGGCAGCCTCCGAAATCGATGCTGCGACACTACAACTGAATCGCAATCTGGGCGACATCTACACGCTCGCTCGCCGTCGGGAGGAAATCCCGATTGCGCTCCGGCTACGTGCCCGTCGTGACCAGGCGCTTGGCACCGAACGCGCGGTCCGCGCCATCGATCTCGTCTTCGCTGCCGCAGGCGGAATGTCGTTGCCGCGCGGCAATCCGATCGAGCGGGCATGGCGAGACGCGCATACCGGGACCGTCCATGCCGCCAATGATGTCGAGGCGGCGCTGGCATTGTACGGCCGTGGTGCGTTCGGCCTCCCGGTCGACGACACGCTGGTCTGATCCGAGATACATCCAGGTCTTTGCCCTGACGGCGGAGCGTTGGGCCGAGTCCACCAATGCGTAGTGACGTTCGGCGAAGCAATGTACTTTCGGTTGGGGCTTGTGTTGTACCGACCGATTGTTCTAATCTACGCATGTGACATGCCGCACAGCATTGGACCGGGAGGCCCGTGAATGAGAAAAGTTGGAGTAGCGCGATGACCACCCCCGCGAACGTGCTGGTGGTCGGAGCCTCCGCAGCCGGATTGTCCACAGTCGAATCCTTGCGGCGTAAGGGATACGTCGGCCCGATCACCGTGCTGGGCGACGAAGCCGAGGCTCCCTACGACCGGCCGCCGCTGTCCAAGCAGGTGCTCGCAGGGGCGTGGGAACGCGATCGGGCCACTCTGCGCCCCCCGGAGTTGCTCGACAAGCTGGATGCGGAATTCGTACTCGGCGACGCCGCGGTTGGTTTCGACGCCGCGTCGCGGACGGTGCGGACGGCGTCCGGCCGCACTCTGACGGCGGCGGCGGTCGTGCTCGCCACCGGTGTTCGCGCCCGCTCGTTGCCCGGTCAGCCGGAGCTCGGCGGTGTTCATGTGTTGCGCACTCTCGCGGACTCGCTCGCCCTGCGCTCGGCGCTCGGGTCGTGTCGTCGGCTCGTGGTCGTCGGGGAAGGCGTCCTCGGGTGTGAGATCGCGGCCACTGCCCGTGCGATGGGCATCGAGGTCACCATCACGGGTCCGCAGGCAGGGCCGATGGCTGTGCAAGTCGGGTCGCTGGTCTCCGGCGTGCTGGCACAGTTGCACGCCGAGCAGGGCGTGCGGCTGCGGATGGGTGCCGCGGTCGAGTCGCTGATCGGCGAATCGGGTCAGGTCGCCGGTGTTCGACTGGCTACCGGCGAAGTGCTGGACGCCGACGTCGTTGTTGTCGCGATCGGCGCGGTTCCTGCGACAGACTGGCTGATCGGTAGCGGGCTCACCCTCGACAACGGGATCGTGTGTGATTCCACGTGCCGGGCCGCCGACGGTGTGTTCGCGGTCGGCGACGTCGCTCGCTGGCAGCATGAGCACTTCGGCGCCCTCGTGCGGCTGGAGAACCGCACCAACGCGACCGAACAGGCCGCGGCGGTCGCGGGGGCGATCCTGGGCGACGACACACCGTATGTGCCGGTGCCCTATTTCTGGACCGATCAATTCGACGCCAAGCTCCAGGTCCACGGCATCCTGCGGGCCGACGCCGAGGTCGACATCATCGAGGGCGACCTGACCGCCAGGCGGTTCGTTGCGCGATTCCGCAACAACGGGATCGTCACCGGTGTTCTGGGCTGGAACATGCCCAAGCAGACCCGCCTGCGCAGGCAGGACATCGTCGACGGGCTCGCGCAGCCCGCAATCACCCACTGACCAGGAGATTTGCCATGCGAGTTGTCATCGACGAAGAAAAGTGCGTCGCTGCCGGAAACTGTGTCGCCGCCGCGTTCGAGGTATTCGACCAGCGTGACGAGGACGGCATCGTGGTGCTGCTCGACGAATTTCCGTCGGCGGAACTGGCCGACGACGTCCGGCAAGCGGCAGCGGTATGTCCCGCCCTTGCCATCCGCATCGAGGAGTGACTTCGCGACCGGTGACCACCGCGCGCGAGATCAGACAGGAGAACGACCATGACCGAAACGGTGGCGACCAACACCGACCCCGAAGTTCCCGACTATCCCACCCCGCGAGACAGCAAATGCCCCTTCTTGCCTTCGCCGGAGCTGCGTGAGCTGCACGCCGAAGGCGTCGAAATATCGCGCGTGCGTACCTGGGACGGCCTCACTCCGTGGCTGATCACCAGTCACGCCGCCCAGCGGCAGGTCATGCCAGACCCGCGGATGAGCGCCAACGATCATCTGCCCGGATTTCCGTACATGACCAAGTCGATCGCGGACACTATCCATGAACGCCCCAAAACCCTGTTCGACACTGACGGCGCCGAGCACGCAGGGCTTCGCCGCCTGCTGACGAACTCGTTCACTCGTGGTCGCATGGAGAAGGTTCGCCCAGCGATCCAGCAGGCGACCGACGAGCTGATCGACAAGATGCTGGCCGGACCGAATCCGACCGATCTCATCGAAGCCCTCGCGCTGCCGCTGCCGTCACTCATGATCTGTGAGCTGCTCGGTGTGCCTTACGAGGATCACGATTTCTTCGAGGTGCATTCCAAAGTCGCCAACTCGCGAGAGGCGTCGCCCGAGGATAATGCCGCCTCCAACGCCGCACTCGGCGCGTACGTGGGCAAGCTGCTAGAGGCCAAGATGGCCGACCCGCAAGAGGATGTCCTCTCCGACCTGGCCGGCAAGGTCAAGGCTGGTGAGATCGACATGCGTGGTGCGGTGATGATGGGCATGATCCTGCTCATCGCCGGTCACGAGACCAGCGCGAACATGATTTCGCTCGGTACCGCACTGCTGCTGCAGAACCCCGATCAGCTCGCCATCCTGCGCGAAACCGACGATCGCAAGGTGATCTCCCGAGCCGTGGAGGAGATGCTGCGTTACCTGACCATTCCGCATCTGCTGCAGCGGCGTATCGCGCTGGAGGACATCGAGATCGCTGGACAGACGGTCTGCGCCGGTGAGGGCATCATCTCGTCGCTGCCTGCGGCGAATTTCGACCCGGCCGCCTTCCCCGACCCGGAGAAGCTCGACCTGACCAGAGACGCGCGGCACCACCACGCGTTCGGCTGGGGCCCGCATCAGTGCATCGGGCAGCAACTCGCGCGCATCGAGCTCGAGGTCGTTTACGGCACGCTGTACAAGCGAATCCCGACGCTCCGGCTGGCCACGGAGTTCGAGAACCTGCGTTTCAAGGGCGACTCGCTCGCCTATGGCATCTACGAACTGCCGGTCACCTGGTAGACCTTCTCCCGGTCGTGGCGCTGTCAGCCGACGGTGCCACGACCCTGTCTCCGGCGTCCGGCCGAGCCGGAGCCGATGGTGTGGGAAGACCGCGCACCATCAGAATTGGATGTGCACAGCATGGCAACCGAAGTAACTCTTCCAGCCCTCGGCGAGAGCGTCACCGAGGGTGTGATCTTGCGTTGGCTCAAAGAAGTCGGCGATGCCGTCGAGATCGACGACCCGCTGCTCGAGATCTCGACAGACAAGGTCGATACCGAAGTGCCCTCCCCGGCGGGTGGTGTGCTGCTCGAGATATTGGCGGCTGTCGACGACACCGTCGATGTCGGTGCGGTCATTGCGACGATCGGTGATATTGCCGCGCAATCAGTCCCAGCGCCGGACTCCACACCGCACGTGCCGGAGCCGGTACCGATCATCGTGCCCGCGGTCTCTCGGACCGAGCGGATCGAATCCGATGCGGTTCCGGTCGACGAGCGGGTGCGGGCAACGCCACTAGCGCGTCGGCTCGCCGCCGAACACGACGTCGATGTCCACGTGGTCAGCGGCGCTGTCGGCGGTGCACCAGTGCGTAAGCGGCACGTTCTCGACGCGGTGGCCGCGCTGGTCCGGGTCCCGGCGGTACCGGTTGCAGCAGCTGCGGCGCCGAAGGGCGACGGGCTGCTCGGCAAAGTGGAGAAGCTGCTCGGTTTCGGCGGCCGCACCGAGAAACTGTCACGGCTCCGGCGGACCATCGCGGCCCGTATGGTCGAGTCGTTGCAGGTCTCCGCACAATTGACCACCGTGGTCGAGGTCGATGTCACCGGCATCGCGCGGCTGCGGTCACGACACAAGGACGCCTTCTTCGAGCGGGAGGGAGTGAAGCTGTCGTTCCTGCCGTTCTTCGCCAAGGCAGCGATCGAATCGCTGAAGACGTACCCGCAGCTCAATTCATCGCTCAGCCCGGACGCCGACACAGTCACCTACCATGCGGGCGAGCACCTGGGCGTCGCGGTGGACAACGAGCGAGGATTGATGGTGCCGGTCCTACGCGACGCGGGGGATCTGTCCATTGCCGGACTGGCCAAGGGCATCGCCGATGTCGCCGCGCGGACCCGAGCGGGCACGATCGGTGTGGACGAACTGTCCGGCGGCACGTTCACGATCACCAATACCGGCAGCCGCGGTGCGCTGTTCGATACACCGATCATCAACCAGCCGCAGGTCGCGATTCTGGGCACCGGCTCGGTCGTCAAACGTGCGGTGGTGATCACAGATTCGCTGGGACGAGACGCTATCGCGGTGCGTTCGATGGTGTATCTGGCGCTGACCTACGATCACCGGATCGTCGACGGTGCCGATGCGGCGCGGTTCCTCACCGCGCTGAAACATCGGTTGGAAGGCGCCGCGTTCGAGTCCGAACTCGGCTGAGATCTCACGCCGGTGACAGCCGGCCAAAATACGACCCCGGGTAGCCGATGGGCTGCCCGGGGTCGTGCGTTCTTCGAAGCGGTTGCGCAGAACAGGAATTCGACAATGAGTGAATCCGATTTCACAGGCGGGCACGGCGGCGTAGCAGCCCGGGAGACCGGTGTGCCGCGGCTGGGCCGGGTAGACAACTTTCGCGATGTTGCGGGCCCCGGCGTCGGCTATCCGACGCAGGACGGAGGCAAACTGCGTACCGGTGTCGTGTATCGGTCGAGCGTGCTCGCGCCGGATGACTCCGACCTGGCAGTCCTGAACAGGCTCGCGCTGCGCACAGTGTTCGACCTGCGGGGCGGGGGAGAAGTAGCTCGTCGTCCGGTTCAGTTGCCTGCAGACGCCGAATACCGGCATATCCCCATCCTGGGCGGTGACTTGACCGGTTCGCCGCAAGACCTCGGGTCCGCTGCCGAGGCCGCGGACTTCATGTGTCGGCTGAACCGTCGATTCGTCACCGGGCAGGCGGAAGCCGCGGGGTTCGGCAGACTGCTGGCGGAACTATCGGCTGCGCAAGGGCCCGTGGTCTTTCACTGTACGGCGGGCAAGGACCGGACCGGGTGGGTGTCGTATCTGTTGCTCAGCCTGGCCGGTGTCGAGTCGGCGACAATTTTGGCGGACTATCTGCTGACCAACGATTACACCGCCGAATCGAACGCGCGGGCGCTGCGGAAGATCGAAGCCGAGCGGGGGACCACCGCGGCTTCGGTGGTCGGCGTATTGATGCGCGTCGACCGAGCCTATCTGCAGGCGGGTATAGATGAAATCCAGTCCGTGTACGGGTCGGTGACCGAGTATCTCACCAGTGGGCTCGGCGTGGACGCAACGACGATGATGCGACTGCGGCGCAAGCTCGTCGAATAGGCGCTGCCGACACAGAACGGCCCTGATCGGCACGGTGGTGCGGATCAGGGCCGTTCTGTGTACGGCCCGATGCTCGGTTGGCGAGGGCCGTGGATGCCTGCTTATGCAGGACATTTCGATGCCGCCGGATGGCGGCGCGGTCAGTGCACCCGAACTCGTTCGAGCACGGTCACGATGTCGGTCACCCGATCCTTGGCGTCGCCGAAGAGCATCCGGGTGTTGTCACGGAAGAACAGCGGGTTCGCCACACCGGCATAGCCGGTGGAGGTCGACCGCTTGAACACGACGACCTCCTCGGCGTCCCACACGCGCAGGACAGGCATTCCGGCGATCGGGCTGCCGGGGTCCTCCGCGGCCGGATTGACGGTGTCGTTGGCACCGATCACCAGCACCACCGAGGTTTCGGCGAAGTCGTCGTTGATCTCGTCGAGTTCGAGCACGATGTCGTAGGGCACCTTGGCCTCCGCCAGCAGGACATTCATGTGCCCAGGGAGGCGCCCCGCCACCGGGTGGATGCCGAAGCGGACCCGGACGCCACGTTCCAGCAGCTTGGCGACCAACTGAGCTACCGGGTACTGGGCATGGGCGACGGCCATGCCGTAGCCGGGGGTGATGATCACGGAGGAGGCGTTGGCGAGGGTCTCCGCGACCTCGTCGGCGGAGGTCTCGCGGTACTCGCCTGTCTCGGTGTCGCCACCGGTGGTGGCCTGGATGCCGAATCCGCCGGCGATCACCGAAAGGAAAGACCGGTTCATCGCTTTGCACATGATGTAGGACAGGTATGCGCCCGAAGATCCGACGAGCGCGCCGGTGACGATCAGCAGATCATTGTTCAGCAGGAAACCGGATGCCGCAGCGGCCCAGCCGGAGTAGCTGTTCAGCATCGAGACGACGACCGGCATGTCACCACCACCGATGGAAGCGACCAGATGCGCGCCGAGCGCGAGTGCCAGCACGGTGACGGCGGCGAGCAGCCAGATCCCAGGTCGCGCGACGAAGTATGCGGTCAACACCACGAACAGTGCCAGCGCGCCCAGATTGAGCAGATTCTTGCCGGGGAGCGTCAGCGGCGCGGAGCTGATGCGCCCGGAGAGCTTGAGATAGGCCACCAGCGAGCCGCTGACGGTGACAGCGCCGATGAAAACACCGATGAAGACCTCGGCACTATGGATATCGGCCAGGCGGGCAGGTACCTCGGTGTGGTCGAGGTAGCCGTTCCAGCCCACGCACACCGCGCCCAGACCCACGCAGCTGTGCAGCAGCGCAATCAACTCGGGCATGCCGGTCATCTCGACTCGCGCCGCGCGGGACAAGCCGATCACCGCAGCCACGGCCACAGCGGCGATGAGGAGAACGATACCGAGCGCATCGGCCGACCTGGCGACGAGCACAACCGTCGCGCCGAGCGCGACGACCATGCCCGCGATGCCGAATCGCAGTCCGCGCCGAGCGGTTTCATGGGTGGACAGGCCGGCCAGGCTCGCGATGAACAACAGCACCGCGACGACATAGGCCGCGCTGGCGGCACTCCACAGAGTCATCGGAAATCAGCCCTTCGAGAACATGCCGAGCATGCGGCGGGTGACGGCGAATCCGCCGAAGACATTGACACCGGCCGCGAGCACGGCCACAAACGCGAGCACTCGTACCGCCGGCTGATCGACCCCGAGCTGCAACATGGCTCCGACCACGATGATGCCGCTGATCGCGTTGGTCACCGACATGAGCGGCGTATGCAAGGCGTGATGAACCTTGCCGATCACGTAGTACCCGATGACGATGGCCAGCAGCAGCACGGTGAAATGCTGAGGTAGCGGCGGCGGTGCGGCCGCGATGACCCAGAACAGCGCTGCCAGACCGGCACTGAGCAAGACAGGAGCTGTCCAACGCCGGCGGATGGGTGCCTCTTCGGACCGCTGGGGTGCTACCGGCGCGATCGCGGCAGCAGGAGCGACCGATACCTGTGTCGGCGGCGGCGGCCACAGCAACTCGCCCTGGTGGGTGACGGTGATCGCGCGCTGCACCACATCGTCGAGGTCGATGTCGAGCTGCCCATCATGCTCCGGTGTGAGCAGCTTCAGCAGATTGACCACATTGGTGCCGTAGAGCTGGGACGCCTGCGCGGGCAATCGGCCTGCCAGATCGGTGTACCCGAGGATGGTGACACCGTTGTCGGTGACGACGCGGCCGCCGGGAACCGAGCCTTCGACGTTGCCGCCCTGGCCGGCCGCCATGTCGACGATGACGCTGCCCGCGCGCATGGCCGCGACATCGGCAGCAGTGATCAGCCGGGGAGCCGGACGGCCCGGGATCAGCGCGGTGGTGATGATGATGTCGACGTCACGCGCCTGCTCGGAGTAGAGCGCGGCCGCCAGACGGTCGTAGTCCGTGCTGGTGGCCTTCGCGTAGCCGTCCGTGGACTGCATCTGCTCATCGACCTCGACAGGCAGGTACTGGCCACCGACGGAGGCGACTTGATCGGCGACCTCGGGTCGAGGGTCGGTGGCACGGACGATCGCACCGAGCCGGCTCGCGGCGCCGATCGCGGCCAGGCCTGCCACGCCCGCGCCCGCCACGAGGATCTTCGCCGCGGGAACCTTGCCTGCGGCGGTGACCTGCCCTGGCAAGAATCGTCCGAACTCGTGCACGGCCTCCACCACCGCCCGATAGCCCGCGATGTTGGCCATCGAGCTCAGCACATCCATGGACTGTGCCCGCGAGATCCGCGGGACCGCGTCCATCGACAGACCGGTCACCCGGCGGGCGGTGAGCGCGTCGAGAAGGTCGGGATCCAGTGCTGGGCTCAGCAGACCGACGAGCGCGCTGCCCTCGCGCAGTCTGCCGACCTCCGCGCCGGTGGGCGCGGTCACCTTGAGGACGATGTCACACGACCAGGCTTCATCACCGTCGACCACCGTCGCACCAGCGTCAGCGAACGCTGCGTTACTGTACTGCGCGTCATCACCGGCGCCGCTTTCGACGGCCACCTGGTAACCCAGCTTTACCAGGCGGTCGACTGTCGCGGGAGTCGCCGCGACGCGTGTCTCTGTTGCTGCCGATTCGGCGACAATGCCAATTCTCATCGTGTCAGTCGTCCTCGAGCTCGTTCCAATAGTGCGGGCGCTACCTGTCAGAACAGGTAGCGCCCCCCGTTGACGCTCAGGGTCTGGCCGGTGACGTAGCCGGCTTCCTCGGAGGCGAGGTACGCCACGGCGTGTCCGATATCTGCCGGCTGCCCGGCGCGCTTCATCGGCATCATCGCGGCGACGGCGTCCACATCGACTGTCTGCCTGCTCAACGGCGTATCGATGAAGCCCGGCGGCACGTGATTGACGGTGATGCCTTTGTCGATGTATTCGACCGCCAGTGCCTTCGTCAGGCCGATGACCCCGCCCTTCGACGCGGCGTAATGGGCCATCGCGGGTGCTCCCGTTTGCGCCGAGGAGGAGGAGATGTTGATGATCCGGCCCCACTCGGCGGCCAGCATGTCCTCGATGAATGCCTGGGTGACCAGGAACGGGCCCTTGAGGTTGATCCGCATGAAGCGGTCCCAGGTTTCCTCGTCCAGACTGGTGAACGGCACATGGGTGGTGATGCCGGCATTGTTGACCAGGATCGTCACGGGGCCGAGTTCGGCACGGGTTTGTGCGGCGGACGCCGCGACAGCTGCCGGATCCGCGGCATCGCCGACAACCGCGACAGCCGAACCGCCATCCGCGCGGATGGCGGCCACCGTCTGCTCGGCGCTGTCGGCGTTGAGGTCCCATACCGCAACCGCAGCGCCCTGTGCGGCGAGCACTCGTGCGATGCCTTCGCCGATTCCGCGGCCACCGCCGGTGACGACGGCATTCTTGCCTGCCAATGACATGTTCTCTCCTCTGCTCTACGCGGGCTGCGTTGCCCTGCGTAACTACTCGCCCAGTGCCTCGCGGGCGGCGGTGCGTGCCGCGACCGCGGCGGGGAATCCGGTGTAGCCGGCCGCGTGATAGATGACCTCGGCGATCTCGTCGCGCGTGAGGCCGTTGGTCATGCCGATCCGGACGTGGGTCCGGAGTTCGGTTTCGGCGCCGAGCGCGATCAGGATGCCCAAGGTGACCAGGCTGCGATCGCGGGGAGTCAGTCCTTCCCGGGCCCACAACGCGCCCCAGACGCTGGTCAGGCCGATCTCGACGAGGTCCTCGCCGAGCTTGCCGTCGCGCAGGTCGATGTCGTCGCCGTCCGGGAAGACTCCGGGCAGCGCTGCGCGCATCGCCCGCAGTCCGTCCTCGCGCAGGTCTTTGGATGTCATGGTTGGTCCCATCTGGTTGTGGTCGCTGTCACCGGTCAATATTTTAGAACAATCGGTCGGTACAATACAATGGTTCCGTGAAGTAGCTCGGTTGTGCTGTGAAATCCGTGGTTGCCTTGCACGCCGTCCGCCTCTAGTCTTGTGACTGGAATCATAGACCGACCGGTCAAAACAATGTTAGGTGTCGTGCGGATCGGCCGACCCATTCGAGATTGGAGAACACATGAGTGGTTCAGCGAACCCGCCGGTTGCGCAGTCGCAGAGCGCGCAGAACACCGAGGTGATCGACGTCCTGATCGTCGGTGCCGGTGTCACCGGGATCTATCAGCTCTACCGTGCACTCGAGGAAGGCTTCACCGCGACGCTGCTCGAGGCAGGCACCGGTGTCGGCGGCACGTGGTACTGGAACCGGTACCCCGAGGCGCGTTTCGACTCCGAGAGCTACACCTACGGCTACCTGTTCTCGAAGGAACTGTGGAATGAGTGGGAGTGGACCGAGCTGTTCGCCGGACAGCCGGAGATCGAGCGCTACTTCAACCACGTCGTCGACAAGTTCGAACTGCGCCGCCACATCCACTTCGGCTCCGGGGTGAACTCCGCGGTCTTCGACGAGGCCGAGGGCATCTGGGTCGTACGTACTGGAGCCGGTGAATACCGCGCACGCTTCCTCGTCGCCGCGACCGGTGTGCTGTCGGTTCCCTACATCCCCGAGGTCGAGGGGCGCGCCGACTTCCAGGGCCAGCAGTTCCATACCGGTCGTTGGCCCAAAACTGCGGCCGACTTCACCGGCAAGCGAGTCGCGGTCATCGGCACCGGGTCCAGCGGTGTGCAGCTCGTGCCCGCGATCGCCGACGAGGCCGCCACGCTCACCGTTTTCCAGCGCACCCCGGACTGGTGCACCCCGCTCAACAACGCGCCGATCAGCGCTGAGGAGCAGGCGGAGCTGAAAGCTGATTTCGAGCGGATCCGCGACACCCTGAACACCTCGCCCAGCGGGTTCCTGCACGCCTTCCCCAGCAAGTACTCCACCGACGACTCCAAGGAAGAGCGTCTGGCGTTCTACGAAAAGATGTGGTGCAGCCCGGGGTTCTCGAAGCTGACGCAGAACTACATCGATTTCACCACCAGTCCCGAGGTGAACAAGGAATTCTGTGAGTTCCTCGCCGACAAGATTCGCGGTATTGTCACCGACCCTGCGACCGCGGCGAAGCTGATCCCGGACAACCACGTCTACGCCGGTCGGCGCCCGCCCTTCGTCACCGGGTACTACGAGGCATACAACAAGCCGTCGGTCTCGCTGGTCTCGCTGCAGGAGACGCCGATCGAGCGCATCACCGAGACCGGGATCGAAACAACGGACGGTCTGCGGGAATTCGACATCATCATCTGGGGCACGGGCTGGGACTTCGGTACCGGCGCGCTGAACCAGCTCGGCGTCGTCGGTCGTGGCGGACTGGGGTTGAAGGAAGCGTGGGCGGACGGTCCGAGCACCTACCTGGGCGTCGCCGCGGCAGGGTTCCCGAACTTCTTCTTCCCCGGTGGCCCGCACGGCGCGCTCGGCAACAATCCGCGCTACGCCGGTGACCAGGTCGACTGTGTCATGGATGTGCTGACCTACGCGCGGCAGAAGAATGTCGACGTGGTCGAGGTGACGGAGTCGGCACAGACCGAGTGGACCGAGACCGTGAACAACAGCGGTTCTCTGTTCTTGGAGAGCAGCTACTTCTTCGGCTCGAACATTCCGGGCAAGGCGGTCAAGCAGCTGCTCAACCCGACAGGTCGACCGAACCTGCAGCGGCTCATCGCCGAGAATGCCGCTGACGATTTCTCAGCGTTCACCATGACCAACAAGGATCAGGCGTCCGGGTAGTCGTGGAAAGAGCTTGTGGCGCTGCACCTCTGGGAGGTGCAGCGCCACAAGTGTTTCCGGCGAGCGCAGGGTGCCCGGTAATGCGGTGAGAGAGAGGCGGGCCTCTTTCTCACCGCATCAGTGCTCAGGGGACGAATGTCGTCCGGCGGTGGTGGAACAGCCACTTTCCATCCTGCTTGCGCAGGGTGTCCTCGTACTGTCCGGTCACCGGCACGATCCAGCCGGCCTCCCCGCGCTGGACGAAGACGAAGTCGCTGATGGCTGTCGCTTCGTCGGCGGACACCGTGGTGATCACGGTGTTGGCGACCAGGTGCCGCTGTGGCTGGGTGGGAACCAAGCCCGTATAGAGCGCGCGGATGGCATCGTGGCCTTCGAAGGCGCCCGCGCCGAGAATCTCGGCGGTTCCGTCGGCGCAGAACAGAGCGACGATGTCGTCGGTGCGCCCGTCGTCGAGTGCGTGGGCGTACGTCGCGATGGTGGCCGCGACGCCTTCGGCGACCACGGCGTCGATGGAGTTGGTCATCGTGTCTCCTCGGCGATCAGGCGCTGTAGGTCGTGACGCGGCGCTGGACGAGCCAGGAACCGTCCTGCAAGCGCAGCGTGTCCTCGTAACGGCCGACCACCTGTGGTGCCCAGCCGGCCTCGCCACGCTGGAAGAAGGTGACGTCGCTGGTCGCGGTGGCTTCCGTCGCGCTGATCGCCACGATGACGGTGTTGGCGACGACGTGCTTCTGCGGTGCTGTCGGCTCCCAGCCCTTGAAGGCCTCGCGCAGAGCATCGTGCCCTTCGAAACTGCCCATCCCGGGGACCTCGAGCACGGCGTCCTTGGCATACAGCGCCACGACATCGTCGGTGCGCCCCGCGTCCTGAGCTTGGGTGATGGCGCCGAGCACGCCGCGCACCGCGGTGGCGACCTGGGCCTGTGTCGATTCGTTCATGGTGTCTCCAGTTTCGGGTGAACCGCCTGTTGGCGGGCATTTCTCATATGATAGTCCGACCGATCAGTCTAATGAATGGGCTGCGATGCGTGGTCGTTTTCACATACGTTCCCGACCTGTTGCCGGATGGTGGTCGGGTGTCGTGCTCGCGCTCGAATTTCGCGAGAAACCAGATGTGGCGTAAATCCCATATTTCGTTGACCGATCAGTACAACTTACATAGCATGGGATTGATCAGTCGACGCAGACTGCCGATGACAGGAGGAACCGTGACGAAGCGGTGGAAGCAGCGCCCGGAAGGCTCGACGTGGGGCGATTTCGGTGAGGACGACGAACTCGGGCGGGTCAACCTGCTGACTCCCGAAAAGGTCCTGCAGGGTGTCCGGGAAGTCGAGCACGGCATCGCTTTCAGTCTGAGCCTGCCGCTGGACTATCCCGGCGGTTCCGCGCTGAACCAGCGCCGGTACCCGCCCATTCTGCGGCCGACCGAGGATCTCGCGCACAACCAGGACGTGTTCTACAACGTCGTTGCTCGCGACCAGATCTCGCCCGCGTTCATCGATGTGTGGAGCGACGACGCGGTGACGCTGTGGCTGCAGTACTCGACGCAGTGGGACTCTCTGGCGCACCAGGGCGCGCTGTTCGATGCCGACGGCGACGGCGAGGCCGAGCCGGTGTACTACAACGGATACCGGCCGGGTACCGACATCATCGGTCCCAAGGAGGACGCCAAGGGCGATGGCAGCGGCAGCGTCTCGTTCGCGAAGCATCTCGGCTGCGAGCACATGGCCGCGCACGGCATGCAGGGTCGCGGTGTGCTGATCGATGTCTCGCACCTGGGTAGCGCCTGGCAGCCGGTGAACCTGAAGATGCTGCAGGACATCATGGCCAAGGACAACGTCGTGGTGGAGCCCGGCGACATGCTGGTTATTCACACCGGCTTCGCGACCCAGGTCCTGGCTTGGGAGAAGAACCCTGGTCCCGAGATCCAGGCCATGTACCCGTACCTCGACGCCGACGACGAGTCGCTGCTCGAGTGGATCGCGGAGTCGAAGATCTCGGCACTGATCTCGGACAACTACGCGGTCGAAGGCTGGGCGGCCGACAATGACCAGCCGCACACGCTGCTGCCGCTGCACAACCTGTGCCTGTTCAAGCTCGGCGTCCCGCTGGGCGAACTGTGGTACACCGAGGAACTCGCGAAGTGGCTGCGCGAGCACAACCGCAGTCGCTTCCTGCTCACCGCGCCGCCGCTGCGTCTGCCTGGCACCATGGGTAGCCCGTTGACGCCGGTGGCGACCGTGTGACCTTGGTTCGGCCGCCAACTCGGTGCAGGCGACGTCCCGGTGACGCGCCTGCACCGACTGGTTTCGGTGCCTTCCGGTTCAACGGGAGAGGTTCTGTATCACGGGTCGCATGCGATGATGCGGCGTTGCAGTAGCGTCGCTTTCGGAATCGATACCTAAGGAACTGGTGGGGATGTCTTCAACGCGAACGACGCGCCGTAAGTCCGCGCGCTACTACACGAGGCGTGAACAGGTCATCGATGTCGCGGTGGAGCTCTTCTCGAAGAACGGCTACGCGAGCACCGGTGTTGCTGATATCGGTACTGCGGCAGGTCTGGCGCGTGGCGCGCTCTACTACTACATCGGTTCGAAAGAAGAACTGCTCGCCGAGATCCATGATCGAGTGATGGATCCGCTGCTGACCGAATCCTCGGCGATCGTCGGTCTCGACGTCTGCTTCGAAGCTCGATTGCAGCTGCTCTCGGAGTCTCTGCTCCGGCAAATACTCGGCCGCCGCAATCATGTCTGGGTGTTCTTGCACGAGCATCGGCAGTTGCAGGGCGAATACCGAGCACGCTTCCGGGTGAAGCGCCAGCGGTTCGAGTCCTGCATTCGTGATGTGCTCGCCGAGGGCGCCGGGCTGGGGAAACTGCGTGTTCAGGATCTGGAACTCGCGACACTGGCGTTCTTGAATCTGCACAACTACACCTACCAGTGGGTCGCTCGACGTGACGATCTGGAAGTCGAAGAGCTGGCCAGGTTCTATTGCCAGGTGTTTCTCAACGGGATACTCAGCGAGCAGTTGGATCAGGACGCGATCGGTCCGCAGTTGGCGCACGGTCGGTCGGTCCTCGGCGTATTGGCAGCCAAGGGCCTGGATCACTGAACATATTGCAGGAACAGCGCTGTCGCCGACCGTGACCGCGTTGGGGGGTCACGGTCGGCGACAGCGCGGCACGCCGTTGTGCCGAGTCTGGCTGGTCAGGGCTGAGTGAACTCCACGGGCATATCGAACTGGTGCTTGAGGAAGGCACCGGACCAGCTCATGAGGTCGGCTGGCACGAAGTAGTCGGTTTCGTCGTTGATCGTCGCCCAGTTGGCCGCGACGTCGTCGACCGTTGCCGCGCCATCGGTGTGTACATATCCCTCGGTCGAGCCGAGGAACACACGGGCGAAGCGGCCCGCGCCTGCCGTGTAGATCTCGCCGCTGACCGGGCAATCCTCGTGGGCGAGGAAGGCCACCATGGGCGCCACTGCCGACGAGGGCATGAACGGGACGCCCGGCACCGGCTGGGCGTCGTCGTCGAGTTCCTGTGCTCCGGCCATCCGGGTTTGGGCGGCTGGGGCGATGAGGTTGATCTTGATATTGTGCGGTGCGCCCGAGAGCTTTGCGCTACGGGCGAGACCGATCATGCCTGCTTTGGCGGTCGCGTAAGGCAGGTTGTTGTCGAGGCCGAAGATGCCACTGGAGGTGGTGAGCACCACCCGGCCGTAGTTCTGCTCGACGAAATGTGGCCAGGCGGCGCGCGTGGTGTTGAAGGCGCCGAGTAAGTGGACGGCGATGTGGCGCTCGACGTTGTCCAGTTCGACCTCGGGCATGCCAGCATAGCGGACGATGCCCGCATTGTTCACCACGATGTCGATGCGGCCGAACTTCTCGACCGCGGTGTCGATGATCGCCTTGGCGCCGGCTTCGGTCGAGACATCGTTGGTGTCGGCGACCGCTGTACCTCCGGCAGCGACGATCTCGTCGACCACCGTCTGCGCGGGACCGACGTCCGAGCCTTCACCTTCCATCGAACCGCCGAGGTCGTTGACGACCACCTTCGCGCCGCGTTCGGCCAGCAGGCGCGCGTGCGCTCTGCCGATGCCGCGGCCCGCTCCGGTGACCACCGCGACGCGACCGTCGAATCTCAACTCGCTCATTCCATGACTCCTGTCGTACTGGTGATCCAGTTCACATAAACATTAGATCAACCGGTCGGTACACACAACCACCTTATGTCGATGGCTATCGGCCGCGGAAGGCCGCCTTTCCTGGTCCGTCGTCGAGGAAGCTGCGCAGACCCAGTCTGCCGTCATCGCTGGCGAAGCAGCGGGTGATGAGGTCGGCTTCCAGTGCCAGGGCGGAATCGATAGGGAGGTCGAACCCGCTGTCGATCGCCTGCTTCGCGTAGCGCAGGGCGAGCGGTCCGCGGGCGAATGTGAGCGCCTTCTCGACCGCGGTGTCGAAGACGTCCGCGTCGTCGACGAGTTGATCGACCGTGCCCAGCCGAAGAGCCTCGTCGGCAAGTATCCGACGCCCCGATAAAATCAGATCCTTGGCAGTGGCGATGCCGGCGATGCGTGAGAGCCGCTGGGTGCCGCCGGAGCCGGGGATGATGCCGAGCGTCACCTCGGGAAGCCCGAGTACCGCGCTGCGCCCGGCGATTCGGAAGTCCGCGGCCAGCGCTAGCTCGAACCCGCCACCGAGGGCGACGCCGTTGATCGCGGCGACGACGATCTGCGGTGCGGTGGCGATGAGATGGAAAGCGTGCTGTAGCACGCGGTTTCGCCGGTCGAAGTCGGCGGGGGAGAGGTCGACCATTTCCTTGATGTCAGCGCCCGCGGCGAAATGGCGGGCGCCGCCGGTGATCACCACGGCGCGAATTGTCGTGCTCTTGTGCAGTGCTGCCGCGATGTCGGCAACCTGGTCCCACATGTGCTGGTTCAATGCGTTGACCGGTGGGCGGTGCAAGCGCAGCACGGCGAGCCGGTTGTCGTCCGGGTGGTTCTCGAGCGTGATTTCGGCGCTGTCTGGGTTGCTGGTCACTGTTCGGTGCCTCCGATCGTGCTAGGTTCCAGGTATAGTGTACCGATCGGTCGAACTAACTATCGTGGAACTGTGAGAACCTATGAGCAACGGGCATGCCGAGCTATCAGGTCGGCGAGTAGTGATCACCGGCGCCGGCCGAGGTCTGGGCCGGGTCCTGGCAATGTCGTTCGACGCCGCTGGGGCGCAGCTGGGGTTGGTCGCGCGTTCGAAGGACGCGCTCGATGACGTAGCGGCGACAATGCAGGGTGACCCGCTCGTTTGTGCGGGCGATGTGCGCGACGACGAATTCAACTCCGATGTGGCCAGGCAGATGGTCGAGCGATTCGGTGGTGTGGACGTGTGGATCTGCAACGCAGGGGTGTCTCCGCAGGTATCTGCCGTGACCGATACCGATGTCGCGGTGTGGCGCGACATCATCGATGTCAATCTCACTGGCGCGTTCCTCGGGGCGAAAGCTGCGGCCACCGTCATGGGGGCCGGGGGCCGGATCGTCGTCACCGGATCGGTCGTCGGCCGACGACCGAAGGACGGACTGGCGGCCTATGCGGCGTCCAAGAGCGGTGCTCACGCACTGGTGGAAGCTCTCGCTCAAGAACTCGGACCGCAGGGCATCACGGTGAACGCGGTCGCACTCGGGTGGTTCGACACAGGCATGGGCAGGCACTGGCACCGTGACGACGAGCGGGAGAACTTCATCGTCGAGCACACCGCGCTCGGGCGGTGGGGTCGGCCTGAGGACCTGCCGGGCATCTACCTCTTTCTGGCATCCGACGCCTCTGCCTATGTGACCGGGTCGACCATCACGGTCGACGGTGGTTACAGCCTGCTGTGAGCTCAGGGTCGGCCTCCGTCAGCTGGTCGACCAACCCCCACATCAGGGCGGTCTGTGCGGAAAGGCGCTCGCCGGTCAGCATCAGCCACGCCGAACGCCAGCGACCGATCCTTCGTGGCACGCTGACCGTGCCACCGGCGCCGGGCACCAGTCCCATACGTACCTCGGGAAATTCGAAGAACGTGCCGCGGTCCGCATGCACGGTGCCGGCGAAGGCGGCCATCTCGGCGCCGGCACCGATGCATGCGCCGTGCAGGCGGACGAGGAGCCGGTCGGCGATGTGATCGAGCAGCCGCCACGGCGCTCGATCGAGCCGAACCAGATACGCCGCCGTCGGATCGGTTGCTCGCCCGAATTCGTCGAGATCCCCACCGCTGCAGAATGCCGGGCCGCCACCGGCGATCTCCACGGTGGTGATGCTGGTATCGAGGTCGGCCAATTGCACTGCGGCGAGCAACTCTTCACGCATCGCCGTACTGAGCGCATTCCGGCGCTCGGCGTGATCGAGCGTGATGGACAGGCGGTCGCCGGTTCGTTCGAGCCGGACGAGGTCACGGTCGGGACGGACAGGCGGATGCCGCGGCTTTCGGTTCGCGTACCAGGTGGCGAACTCGGGGCCGCCGAGCAACATCGAGTACGTCGCCGCTTCGGCGGCGAGTGCGGGGGTCGTCGCCAGTTGTGTGGTCTGCCGGAGCAGTTGGCCACAGGCGACCGCGGCACGCGGGGCGTGCTCGACCGCGGCTCGTAGTCTCGCTACCGCGGTGTCCGGATCGGAAACCTGCACCAGGCGCGGGTCGTGGTCGGCGTCCGGGTTCGTGGTCAGGGTGAATGTCGCGGCCGTTGTTATCGGTTCGAGGCCGTCCGGGACGGCGTGCCGGGACACCACGACGACCGGAGCGATGGCGTCGCCGATCGCACCGGCGGCATGCTCGATCATCTCGGGTGCGGCGCCACGGAATTGCTCGAGGTCGATGATCACGAGAGGTACCCCGGGAGTGGCGTCCGAGCTCAGGTCGAGGTCGGGGATGCGAAACGTCTCAGACAACATGCACCTCGTGTTCTTGCAAACCGATGGTGGCACTGCCACGGGATCCGGCATCTCTTCTGTGACGAAACCATGCCGGATCCCGTGCGTGCCCTGCTGCGGTGGGAGCGCCGTCGACCTGCGTGGGGGGAACCCGACGGGCGCTCGCCGCCGAACGGTGTCACCGCAGCGAGTCTCTCATGTGGAAATTCAGCGAGGGCCGAAGCGCTGTCCCGCGTCCAGTCGCAAGCACTGACCGTTGAGCATCGGGTTGTCGATGACAGCCAGCGCAAGCTTGGCGTATTCGTCCGGGCGGCCCAGCCGGTGTGGGAAGGCGGCATCCCGGACCAGTGCGGCTCGCGTTTCTTCGGGGATCTTCGCGGTGGCGCCGGTTTCGAACAGGCTGGGCGCGATCGCAACTACTCGAATGCCGAGGCTGCCGAGATCGCGTGCCATCGTCAGGCTCATCCCGGCGATGGCGGCCTTGGCCGCTGAGTAGGCGACCTGGCCGATCTGTCCCTCGAATGCGGCGATCGACGATGTATTGATGATGACGCCGCGCTCGCCGTCGGTGTCGTCGGGTTCGTTGCGGCTCATGTGGGACGCGGCCAACCGGCTGATGTTGAACGTGGACACCGTGTTCAGGTCCAGGATCGCGCGGAAGGTGTCCAGGTCGTGCAGACCCGACTTGCTCAGGGTTCGTTTGACGCTGCCGCCGCCTGCTGTGGTGACCGAGATATGCAGTTCGCCGAGTGCGTCGACGGCTTCGGCGAGCAAGGTCTCGGTTCCCGTGAAGTCGGTGACGTCGACGGCGTAGAAGCTCGCTCCGAGTTCGGCAGCGACCTCGGCCCCCGCCGAGCCGGGACGGTCGAGAATCGCGACGGTCGCTCCCCGGGCAGCCAGCAGTTCGGCGCTGGCCCGGCCCATGCCGGAAGCGCCGCCGAACACGACGGCCTTCTTGCCCTTGACGTCCATGTCTTTCCTTTCGATCAGGCAGACGCGGGCGCCTGCTGCATCAGCGTGCAGAGACGATCGCGGTGAACGGCGGTGTCGCCGAAGACGACCGCGTCGGTTTCGGCGCGGCGCAGATAGAGGTGCAGGTCGTGTTCCCAGGTGAATCCGATGCCACCGTGCATCTGCAATGCCCGTCCCGCGACCTCGAAAGCAGCCGCCGAGGTATGCGACGCAGCGACACAGGCGGCCTGTGCGGCATCGGCGGACCCGGCATCGATGGCCATCGCCGCGTAGTAGGTGGCGGCGCGGGCGCCGTGGACGAGGATCGCCATGTCCGCGCACGCGTGTTTGACGGCCTGGAAACTGCCGATCGGCTTGCCGAACTGGATGCGGGTACCCACGTATTCGACTGTCAGTTCGAGTAGCCGGGTCAGCACACCGAGGGACTCGGCGGCGTGGACCACGGCGGCATAGTCGAGGAGTTGCTGGGCGGTACACGCGTCGTTGTCGAGGGCTCGGTCGAGCTGAACGCGCACGCCGTCGAGGCGGACTTCGTAGAAGTTGCGGGTCGGGTCGAGGACTTGCTGGCGGCGCGTCGTGAGTCCGGCGCTGTCGCGGTCGACCAGCACGGTCACCACGGTGCCGTCGTCTGTCCGCGCGGTCACCAGCAGCCAGCGGGCACCGCCTGCGTCCTGCACCGCGGTCTTACATCCGTGCAGGATCAGAGAATCGCCCTCGCGCCGCGCGGTGGCATGGATGCCGTCGGGTGTCCAGGGTTCGCCCGGTTCGGCGAATGCCCAGCTCGCCCAATCCGGACCGGACGCGAGCAAGGGGAGTACCTCATCGCGAGTGCGGGGAGATCCGGCGACGGCAACGGCATGACCGACGATTGTCGTCGGCAGGAACGGGCCTCGCGAGAGTGCGCGGCCGGTCTCCTCGGCGACGAGGGCGAGTTCGGCCGAACCCTGGCCCGCACCGCCGTACTCCTCCGGCAGCGCCAGCCCGGACCAGCCGAGGTCGGCGGTCAGGCGCCAGAACTTCGGGTCGACATCGCTGTCGCTGTTCAGCTCGGCCCGGACGGTGGCAAGGGAAGCATGGGCAGCGAGTAGGTCGCGCGTGGCATCGCGCAGCATCAGCTGCTCGTCGCTCAGTTCGAAGTTCACCAGTCACCAATCCGGCCGTGCGGGCACCAATGACAAGAAGGTATCCTCTTTTTGGCCAATAGTCGAGTTTGTGGGCAAATATGCCAGGAAGTACCCAAATAGAGTACAACCAATTGTATGACTGAAGCTGTATTACTCTCCGCCTGCCGCACTGCGATCGGGACGGCACGCAAGGGCGCCCTCCGGGACGTGAGCGCCTTCGACCTCGCTACCGTGGTCGTCCGGGAAGCGGCGCAGCGCGCCGGGTTGCCACTCGATGCCTTCGACGATGTCGTGCTCGGCGAGTCGCTCGCCGGCGCCGGCGACATCGCGCGGTACGCGGCGATCGAAGCCGGGTTGCCGTTTGTGCCCGGGCTCGCGCACAACCGGCACTGTGCTTCCGGCCTGGCCGCCATCTCGACTGCCGCCGCGACCGTGATGGCAGGTATGGATCGCGCGGTGATCGCCGGCGGCACTCAGTCCACCTCGACCGCACCGGTCATGCGACGACGCGTGCTCGGCACCGACGACGAATGGCAGGATCCGTGGTCGTCGCCGTCGCACGTCTCGACACCGGAAGCACCCAACAACGACATGGGCTACCTCGTCGGCTGGAATACCGCGCAGCTGGCCGGCATCAGCAGGGAGGAGATGGACGCCTGGGCCCTGCAGTCACATCAGCGGGCTGTCCGCGCCATCGACGAGGGCCGGTTCGCGGATGAGATCGTTCCGGTCAAGGTGACCGACCGCAGCGGATCGGTATCGTCCTTCGAGGTCGACGAGCATCCGCGTCGTACCACCACCCTCGAGCGGCTTGCGTCGCTGAAGGTCCTGCATCCGGAGATCGAGGGCTTCTCCATCACCGCGGGAAACGCCAGTGGGATGAACGACGGTGCGGCCGCGGTCACCGTCGCCAGCGCCGAACTGGCCGCCGAGCACGGCCTCGTACCACTGGCGACGGTGCGCTCTTGGGCGAGTGTCGGTGTGGATCCCGTGCAGACGGGCCTGGCTCCCATCGCGGCGATTCGCAAGGCGCTCGACCGCGCCGGGATCGGCCTGGGCGATGTCGACCTGTTCGAGATCAACGAGGCGTTCGCGTCTGTGACTGTCGCTGCCGTCCGCGAGCTGGAGATCGACCCGGCGCGGGTCAACCCCTTCGGCAGTGGCTGCAGCCTCGGGCACCCGATCGCGATGACCGGTGCGCGGATGGTGGTCACGCTGGCGCACGAATTGCGTCGCCGAGGTGGTGGTGTCGCTGTGGCCGCGATGTGCTCGGGCGGCGGTATGGGTTCGGCGCTCGTGCTGACGGCGTGATGCGATGATCGACGACCTCGCCGTCGAAGGCCTTTCCTGCGACTGGGTCGACGGGGTGTTCTGGCTGACACTCGCCCGCCCGGCCGCGCGCAACGCGATGACGATCGCGATGCGCCGCGGTCTGATCGCCGCTATGCGCGCGGCGGACGTCGATGCCGACACCCACTTGGTGGTGTTGACCGGGCTGGATCCGGCCTTCTCTGCGGGCATCGATCTGAAAGAGGCCCTAGGCGGCGGGGCCGGTTCCCCGCGCGGTGCCCGTACCAACCCAGCCGCAGCTGTACGGGCGGCCCGCACGCCGGTGCTCGGCGTGATCAACGGCCCTTGCTATACGGGTGCGCTGGAACTGGCATTGTCGTGCGCGTTCCTCATCGCCTCCGACAATGCCACCTTTGCCGACACGCACGCGGCGGTCGGACTGCCACCCGGATGGGGTATGAGCGCGCTGCTGCCGCGGGCCGTGGGAGTGCGGCTCGCCCGTCAGATGATGATGACCGGTGCGCCCATCGACGCGGAGCGCGCATTTTCGGCGGGGCTGGTGAACGAGGTCGTGCCGCACGAGAACCTGCTGGAGCGGGCATGGGAGATCGCCGATCAGTTGCGCGCCGCCCATCCCGGAGCACGCTCCTTGATCGGCGAACTCCTCAGCGCGGGTGAGGGAACGAGTCTCGCGCACGCGCTGGCACTGGAGTCCGAAGCGGGTTTGCGGTGGCATACCGACATCACCGATGCGACAAACAGGTTCGGCGCTCGGCTGGGTCGGTGACGCTGCTGCGCAGGCGCCGACATCCGCAGTCCGGTCAACTCGGCATCTACTGTGTATCGGGCGTTTCGCTCATGCGGCGGTCGCGTCACCGAGGTACCGGCGCAGCAACTCGTCACCGATCCGGTCGGCCGGACCCGACCAAGCGATTCGCCCTCGCTGCAGGACCAGCGCCTGGTCGGCGAAAGCCAGTGCCCGGCCCGCGAACTGCTCGATCATCAGCACCGCGACTCCCGCGTCCCTGGCGCGTGCCAGGCTCTCGAACACGAGGTCCACCATCTTGGGCGCCAGCCCGAGTGACATCTCGTCGGCGATGATCAGACGTGGCTCGACCATCAGCGCCCGCGCCAGTGACAACATCTGCTGTTCACCACCGGACAGTGTGCCCGCCGCCTGCCGATGCCTCGATCGCAGAATCGGGAAGATGTCGAACGCCTTCTCGATGGCCGATGAGCGGGTGCGAGGATCACAGGCGGTCGCCATGCGCAGATTCTCCAGCACGCTCAGCGTCGGGAAAACGCCGCGGCCTTCCGGCAGATGCATCAGACCTGCCCGTCGGATCGCCGTCGGCCCGGCCGTGGTGATCTCGTGCCCACCGAATTCGATTGTTCCAGCGGCCGACGGGACCAAACCCGACAATGTCCGCGCGAGAGTGCTCTTGCCTGCGCCGTTCGGGCCGAGCACGGCCAGCGCGCTGTCGGGAGTCATCTCGAAAGCGATGTCGTCGAGCGCATGCGCGGTCCCGTAGCGGACGCCGAGTCCGCGTACCCGCAGCAAGGGTTCTGTGGTCATGCCGAGATCTCCTCTTCATCCGGTCCAGCTCCGAGGTAAGCGGCACGCACCGCGGGATCCACCCGGATCTCCGCAGGGGTGCCCGCACTGATCTTCACGCCGAAATCGAGCACATGTACGGTGTCGCACAGCCCGAGAACCAGGTCGACATCGTGCTCGACCAGGAGCAAGGACACGCCGTGCTCAGCGACGACCCTGGTCAGGGTCCCCGCGAGTTCCTCGGTCTCGGCGACATCGAGACCGGAAGACGGTTCGTCGAGCAACAGCACCGAAGGATCTACGGCCAGCGCGCGGGCGATCTCCACCAGCCGACTGGTGCCGAGCGGGAGTCCGGTGACCGCGCGATGCGCCTGGTCGGTGAGGTGCAGCGCAGCCAGGATCTCGTCGACGCGACGGTTCTCCTCGGCCGGAGCGGGCCGGAACCCGCCTGCGGTGACCAGGTCGGTCCAGATGCGGCGGCGAGCATGCTTGGCGCGATAGCCCAGGACTACATGCTCGCGAATGGTCAAGCCGGCGAACAGTTCCGGGTGCTGGAAGGTTCTGGCGACGCCTCGGCGAGCCCGGTTCTGCGGACTCGCCCCGGTAACATCGTGACCGTCCATGTGGACGGTGCCCGCGCTCGGCCGAAGCAAGCCGGACAAGACACCGAACAGGGTGCTCTTGCCCGCGCCGTTGGGGCCGACCAGTCCGACGATCGAAGCGGCGGGCACGGCCAGATCAACGTTGTCGAGGGCGACAAGTCCCCCGAATCGAACAGTGATGCCTTTCGCCTCGAGTCGTGGGATCGTCGTCGTGTCGGTCATCGGGAATCTCCCGTCGGCAGTGCGGATTCGGTGACGAGTTCACTGGGCGTCGGCCGGTCTGCCGGTGCGGGGCGGCGCCGGTCGAGCCAACCTTGGAAGTCCCGCAGCTGGCGGGCATGCATGGCGACGATGCCGTCCGGGTTACGGGCGAGCATGATCGCGCCGAAGCCGAACATGATCACCGGCACCTCGGCGAGTTCGGCAGGCAAGTACGTCTGGAACACGTTCGGCAGGACGGCGAAGGCGATTCCGGCGACCAGCGCACCGATGATCGAACGGGAGCCGAGAGTGACCAGCACTGCGAGCCATACCATGCCGAAGAACGGATTGAACGAATCCGGCAGGGCTGATTGGTAGTTCAGCGCGAGGAAGCCACCGCCGATCGCCGCGACGAACGTGGCCATACCGGACACGAGTACCTTGGCCTGCAGCACACTGAGACCGAGAGTGCGTGCCCCCGCTTCGCTTTCGCGTGCCGCGGTGACCGCGAGCCCGGCCGTCGAGCGGCGCAGATTCAGCACCACCACCGCGAGGACAACGAAAACCGCCAGTGCGAACAACGCGAACGTCCGATTGTCCGGCGTCCACTCGGGACGTGGCATGGCGATCCCCTGGCCTGCGTTGTAGATGCTCTCCCGCCCGAACACCAGGTTCTGGACGAGGAGCCCGAAGGTCAGTGTGACGAGTGCGATGTAGAGGTTGCCGAGCCGGATGGTGAGCAGGCCGAGGATCACCCCGAGCGGCACAACACACACCGCGGCGGCGGCCACGGCGGCAAGTGGCGACCACCCGGCATTCGTGGCCAGTTCGGCGGCGATCACCGCACCGAGGCCGGCGAAGGTGATCTGGCAGAGCCAAATCATGCCGCCTTCACCCGTGACCAGCGTGTAGGAAAGCAGCGCGATGGCCATCACGATGCCGGTCGCGGTCAGGCCGGTCCAGAATTCGTCGAAGACGAACGGCAGCGCGGCGACGATCACCAACGTGATCAATGGCGCGAGGCGTCCCGCGAGTGGTCGGCGATGTCCGCTGTCCTCGTCGGCGGGCGCGCTGTTGCTGGTTCCGGTGCGGATCGCCCGATCCAGGGCGCCGCCCGGCGCACTGTCACCAGCCTGGCCGCGAACGGTGTAGTAGAGCAGGAACGCGAGCATGAACACGAACGGGATACTCGGCACGATCTGGGCCGAGAGCGAGGTCCCCGCGTCCAGATAGCGCTGCACGACACTGGTTGTCACACCCATCGCGAGCGCGACGCCGACGGCGATCGGCAGACTACGCAGGCGGGCGGCGACTACCGCCGCGAACGCCGCGGCCATCAGGAAAGTCATCCCGTCCACCGACAGACCCGCCGTCGGTGCGATGAGCACCCCCGCCAGTCCGGCGAGCAGCGAACTGACCGCCCACACTCCCAACGAAATGCGGGTCGGACTGACACCCGACATCGCGGTCAAAGCTTCGGAATCGACGAGCGCCCTGACTCGCAGCCCCATGTCGGTGCCGCGTAGCACGGCGGTACCCGCCACCACCACGGCGGCCAGACCGGCATAGGTGATGACCTGGTTCATGTCGACGACCGCACCGAACACGTGGAAGACACGCAACGGCTCAGGGGTCAGGCCAGGTGCGGTGATGTTCACGAGGTGCCCGAATACCAGGTTCACCGCGGGCGGCAGGGCTACCGAGAGCCCGATCGTCGCGACAATCTTGACCAGCGGCGACCGCAGGCGGAGGTAGCGAAACAGCAAGGCGTACAGCGCAACTCCGAGTGCAGGCCCGAACACCCCGATCGCGATCACCGCTGCAGCGGGTAGCGGCCAGTCGTGTTCGACCCGGAGAAAGTAGTAGAACCGTGCGACAGCGAAGGCCATCGCACCGAAGGCGAAGTTGAACACGCCCGAGGACACGTAGGTGACGACCAGCGATGCCGCGGCAATCGCGTAGATGGCACCTAGAGCCAGGCCGGCGAGAACGTAGGAGAGCACAGTGGGGGCTCCTGAGACTTGGCGCACATGATGAAGTGCTGCAAGAGTGCTCTAAATAAGCATCAGCGTCAAGCCTGACTTGATCGAGATGTGCGGTCTCAGTCAGCCTCTGGATGCGGCTAATCCACTACGGGGCCATCGCATTCAAGGTGATCAGCTGGCGATTCGTGCCATCTCTGTCACAGATGGAAAATCTAGAAGTTCGATTCTCAATCTTCCAGACAAAGGATACTCAATGTGGTCCACTGTAGCCGTCGAGTCTCTGGTGCGGATGCCCGAAGGCTCCCGAGTACAGGAGATGGGATGCGAAGAGCAGGAGCGATTGCGGCGAGTCTGGGTGCCGCCACGTTGGTATTGAGCGCGTGTAGCGGCGGCACGAGCGCCGACCAGACCACGGGTCCAGTAAAGGTCGGGCTACTCACCTCGCAAAGCGGTGCCGCCGCCGCACACTATGCGCAGGCCGAACCTGGAGTGAAGGCGAGATTCGCCGCGTACGCCGCCGAGGGTGGCAAATGCGCTTCTCGTGGATTCGAGGTGGTCACCGCCGATGACCAGTCCTCGCCACAGGGCGCGCTGACGGCGGCTCAACGGCTGGTTCAGCAAGAGCATGTTTACGCGGTGCTGCCCGTCAGCACCTACTTCTACGGCGCCGGCCAATACGCGGGCACGCAGGCCAAGGCAACCCCGTTTCTCGGCGGTGCTTTCGACGGCGGTGAACAGTGGTTCAACCCGCAATATCACAATCTGTTCGCTTCGATGTCAGGCACCGACTACAACAAGGCCGCGACGACCTACGGTGAGTACTTCAAGCGTGTGGGTGGCACCAAGATCGCGGTGGTTGCGGCCAATACCCCGAGCGCGTCCAAGTCGGGCGAGGGCGTGGCGATTTCAGCCGAGCGAGCGGGGCTGAGTCGCGGCTATATCAACGAGCGTGTGCCGATCGGTCCGATGGATGTCGGTCCCGCGGTCCTGGGGATCAAGGAATCGGGTGCCGACGTCCTCTACGCCGTAGTGTTGCCGGATACCGCCTTCGCTTTGGTGGCGGGCTTGCGCCAGGCCGGGGTCGAGATGAAGTCGGTCCTGCTCGCGACCGGTTATGGGGCCGATCTGCTGAAATCCCCACCGGCGGTCGCCGCCGCGCAGGGTGTCGGGTTCCTGTCCTCATACATTCCGGTGGAGATGAATACCGATACGGCACGGAAATGGTCAGCCGATCTGCAGAAGTATGCGGGTTCGGAATCGGGGCTGCCGTCGTTCTCTATGGCGGTGGGCTGGATCAGTGCGGATCTGCTCATCCATGCCCTCGAGGTAGCCGGGTGTGATGCGAAGCAGGAACAGCTCATGACTGCGCTCCGGGTCGACAAGACCTTTACCGCTAGCGGCCTGTTCCCGAAGCCTGCCGATTTCGAAAATCCGGGTTCGTACTCGGTGGGCGGCCCCGGTAACTGCTCGTATGTCTCGATTCTGCAGGGTGATAAATTCGTGCCGGACAGTAAAGGTTCGCCCGCATGCGGAGAACAGATTCCGGATGTCAAGGTGTCGCCGAAATAGAATCCGAAAGGTGCCATTTGACTTTATTTAAATGGTATACTTTGTTTCGGCATCGTGGGAGATGCCGCGCGGCGGGTGATATCGCAAAATGCGCATCGAATCCATTTCTGGATGACATTTTCTTCGGCATGCCTGCCAAAATTCGCGAGACCACGCTGCAATTTCCGTTCGGAAATGCCGTGGGTCATGAAAACTGATGAGGAAAAGCTCGATGAATTTCAAGAAAGACTCCGCGACAGTTCGCGGCTTCACCGTTGCGGGCGCGGCCTCGGCCGCAGTCGTGACGCTCGGCCTGCTGTCGGCGGGGGCGGCGAATGCTGACGTCTTCGTGCCGCTGCCGGATGGTGCGGAGACCGGCCCTGGCGTCACAGTGACATTGACGAACCAACAGGCGATCGTCTCGTCGTCGATGGCCGCCAACGGCGTGGGTCGTGTTGTGTGGGTGTCGGGTACGGCCATCGCCGACGTCACCGAAACACCGGTCGGACAGCCCGGGCCGTACAGCCGACCAGGCAATGGACCCGGCTCCAACAACTCCTCCACGCATGGGTTGTCGCAGCTCAATGTCGGCTACATCGTCGGTTGCCAGGTGAATATCAGCGACAAGGCTGTCTCGGCAGGTCTGTCGGGCACCGCGTCGACCACCAGCGCCGGGATCAGCGGCTCGCTGGGAGTCCAGCTCGGCCCCGGCGAGGTGAAGATGGTCCAGATCAACTTCAAGGACATCAAGGACAAGGGCGTCTACAGCGTTGGCTACCGCGACGTCGAGATGTCCATTCAGGGTTGTGGTGGCTACGCACAGGCGCGGTCGTACACCAATGTCGAGATCATCGGCGACAACTACTCGAAGACGACTCTGTACGGACAGCCGTTCAGCATCGGCTGACGTCGCCCGCGACCACCCACCCGAATCCAATCGAAAAGGTCACAACCTCATGTCCCACAAGATCACCCGCGCAGCGGGTGTTGTCGCCGCGGCGATCGCCGCCGTCGGTCTGTTGTCGGTCGGTGCGGCGAACGCCGACACTTTCGTGCCGCTGCCCGGTGGCGAGATCACCGAGACGCTCGCCGACGGTACCGCGGTTACCGTCCGTATCGTCGGTGAATCCGCCCTGATCAGCCCGTCCATGGGTGCGACGCCGCTGCATCGCAACACCTGGGTGTCGGCTCGCACCGAGGTGCAGCTCGACGGTGCCGGGGCCAAGGGCGGCAAGATCCGTCCCGGCTACGTCGTCGGTTGCCAGGTCAATATCGCCGGTGGCGGTGTCAATGGCCAGGCCAGTGCCACGCAGCCATACCAGAGCCAGAACCTCAGCGCCAGCGGCGGTCTCGGTGGCACGCTGAGTTTGGGCCCCGGCCAGGCGCAGAGCTACTTCATCCTCGATCTGGAACGTGCCGACGCGTTCGACGAGAGTGTGCATACGCCGCACATGACCTTCGGGGGGACGAGCGGTTCGGTGACCTGGAAGAACACCACCATCGCACTGGGCGGCTGCGCGGGTTACGCGCAGGCTCGGGCGTTCGTTCTGGTCGAGGTCGAGACCTCGAACGTCAAGGAGACGGTCACGCTGTGGGGACAGCCGTTCAGCCTCGGCTGATCTGATCTACCTCGGCAACTCCGCCTCGGCTGGTCCTCACCGACCAGCCGGGGCGGAACGCGTTCCTCAGCGTGCGGCCCAGGTGACGGTCTTGGTCTGCAAGAACTCGTCCAGTCCGAATGTGCCCCACTCGCGGCCGATACCGCTCTGCTTGTAGCCGCCGAACGCCGCCCGCGGGTTCACGCCCGCACTGCCGCCGTTGATCGTGACGCCGCCGGTGCGGATCCGGGCTGCCATGTCGTTGGCCGTGAGGGTGTCGGCGCTGAATACGGCGCCGGCCAGCCCGTAAGGGCTGTCGTTGGCGATGTCGATCGCCTGATCGTCCGTGCTGTACCGGATGACCACACCCACCGGCCCGAAGAACTCGGTCTGCGCGATCGTCATCGCATTGTCGACCTCGGTGAACAAGGTCGGCTCCAGGAAGTAGCCGGTGTCGAGTCCGGCGGGGCGCCCACCTCCGATGACGATACGCGCGCCCTCGTCGGTGCCGACCTGAATGAGCTTTTCGACTTTGTCCCGCTGGGTGGCGCTGATGAGTGGGCCCATGGTGGTGGTCTCGTTCGCCGGGTCACCCACCCGCACTTCGGCCAGTCCGGCCCGAATCCGTTCAACCAGCTCATCGTGGACCGACTCGTGCACGATCGTCCGGGTCAGCAGCGAACAGCCTTGGCCTGCGTGGGTGGTGATGCCGACAAGGGCGGCTCTGGCTGCGGCATCGAGGTCGGCGTCGGCCCGCACGATACTCGCCGATTTTCCGCCGAGCTCGAGCACCACTTTTTTCATCGTGGCAGCGGCCTGGGTGTACACCATTCGGCCGACGGTGTCCGAACCGGTGAAGCTGACGAGGTCCACCATGGCATTGGTGGTGAGTTCGTGGCCGGCTTCGATATCACCGGTGACGATGTTCAGCACGCCAGGGGGAAGTCCGGCCGCCTCGGCGAATTCGCCGAGAATCAGGCATTCCAGCGGTGTGGTCGGTGCCGGCTTCAGTACAGCGGTACAGCCGGCGGCCAGCGCGGGGATGAGCTTCATCATGCTCAGGAAGAACGGGAAGTTGTACGCCGAGATCAGGGCGCACACGCCGAAGGGCTCGCGACGGATCTCGCCCTGCGAGATGCCGACGCCGGGAGCTGGTGTCGCTGCCATGGGAGTGGTCCACGCGAACTCGCCCATCACCCGCTCGGCCATGTCACGCAGATGATGCAGCGGAACACGGGTCTGCAGGGTCTCGGCCAGCCTGCGTACCGAGCCTGCTTCGGCCATGTTGATCGCGATCAGTTCGGGCAGCCTGCGTTCGATCTCGTCGGCCAGGCGCAGCAGCACGGCCGCTCGCTCGGCGGGCTTCATCCTCGGCCACGGTCCAACGTCGAATGCCTCACGCGCAGCGGTCACAGCACGGCGCACGTCGGTGACCGATGCCTGATGAACCTCGGCGATCGGCTGCTCGGTAGCGGGATTGCGTACGACCAGACCCTCGTCGGATTCCGCGTCGCACCATCGTCCGGCGATGTAGAGCTGGGTGGGGAATGAGGGCGTCGTCGCCATATTCGATCTCCTGATCACTGGATGCTGCGGCATCTCGGTTCCTGTCGTCGTACGGACGGCCGAACCGCCGAGATGCACAAGTTGAGAGTACTCAATTATGGAATGCGGCTGAGGGCTGTCGAACTGGTGAGTGGAACGCCTGTCGCCGCACAGCATCCGGCGCTGGTGGATGAGAAGCACGGAACGGCCCAACCGGTAACCAATAGGTCGATTCTACTGCTGGTGACCTGGCGGTTCGCGCAAGTCTCTGATACACGGACGAAAAGGCGCCTACATGGCGATTTGCCAGATCCCAGGCACCATTGATCAGTCTGTGTTCCATTGAGTGGAAGATTAGATGGTTGCCCGGAGCAGGCGGGGTGTGATGTCCATTACGTCGGCGGCGATCGCCGCGACGACTCTCCGATATCGACTGCACGGCCCGTCCGCCTGGTGACACCGGCTGACGCGCGTCAAAGCAGGCACTCGAAAGGACCCCACAATGGATGTCGTCACTCAACCGGGTGGTTCGCCCGGTGTGTCCGGGGGTTGGACGCCACGGCTGATCCTGTCCATGGCCTCGATCATGCTGCTGCTCGAGCTCCTGGCGGTCAGCTACATCATGATCTCGATGGTCATTCCCGAGATCTCCGGTCACTACCAGACGACGCAAGGCGCCTGGATGCTGACGGCGTTCCTCCTGGTGGGAGCCGTCACGGGCCCGCTGCTCGGCAAACTCGCCGACATGTACGGCAAACGAAAGTTCTTGTTGCTGTGCGTAGGGATCGCTGCGGCCGGCGGCCTGATCAGTGCGGTGTCCACCAGTTATTCGGTCATGATCATCGGCCGGTCGCTGTCCGGGTTCCTGATTCCCTGCGTGTTCCTGTCGTACTCCCTGATCCGTGACGTATTCCCGGCCAAAACGATCGCGCTGGCGGTCAGCATCGTGACCAGCGGCATGGGCCTGATCGCCATCCCCGCGCCGTTCTTCGCCGGCTGGATCATCGACAACATGGGCTTCCGTGGCGTCTTCTGGCTCTTCACCGCCGGAATGGTGATTTTCGGCCCCGCGATCTACCTCACCACCCAGGAGTCGACAGTCCGCCTGCACGCTCGCATCGATCTGGTCGGCGCGGTGCTGCTCGGCGCTGGTGTCGCGGGTGTTCTGGTCGGAATCAGCTTCGGTCCGAGCTGGGGCTGGCAGGCAGGTTCGACTCTGCTGTTCATCCTCGGCGGCATCGTGCTGCTGGGTGCCTGGCTGGTCACCGCTGGGAAACTGCGTGACCCCCTGGTCGATCTTTCGATCCTGCGCAAGCGTCCGGTGTACATCACCGCGGTCGCCTCGGGCATGTGTTATGGCGGCAGTGCGCTGTACACCATCCTGCTGCCGATGATGGCGATGACACCGTCCGAGATGGGTCTCGGCTACGGATTCGGTGTCAGCGCCAAGGGGTTCGCGATCTTCCAGGCGCCGATCGGCGGCATGGTCGCCGTCGGCGGCATCATCGTCGGCTTGCTGGTCGGACGTCGCGATATCCGGCCGCGGTGGCTGATGATCGTCGGTATGTCCTTCATGGCTGCCGCGTTCCTGCTGACCGCGCTCGTGCACGACAACAAGCCGCTGCTGCTGCTCTTCGGCGCGTTGATCGGTACCGGTATGGGTCTCGGGTACGCGGCGGTGCCGAATCTGCTGATCGAGGCGGTCCCGCCCCAGCTGCAGGCGAGCACGGCCAGCATCGTCAATGTGGCGCAGAGTGTGGTCGCGGCGGCACTTCCGGTGGTGGTCTTCAGTACCCTGCACTCCTACATCGCACCGATCCCGATGGAGATGACGCACGGCCATATCTTCTACACCGACGAAGGCTTCAAGGTCGCGTTCCTGATCGGTGCGGGCTGTGCTGCCTTCGCCGCGATCATCGCGTTGTTCGTGCCGAAGAAGATCGAACAGGTCGAACTGCCGAAGGAGACGGTTTCGGCGTCCGGACCGGTCTCCTCGACCGGCGGACCTGAACCTGTCGCCGTCGCTTGATGTAGGAGACCCCGAGCCGCCTGCGTCATCCGCGCAGGCGGCTCGCCAGCGCTACAGCTCGTCGAGCAGCACCAGGCTCGACTCGGCATAGGCGGCCCTGCGCTTTCGGCTGACCAGGAACGACGGCGGTGCGAAGTAGCCGACATCGCGAGGTAGGGCATCGCCTCGGCGCGCGAGGGCCGCCTTGGCGTCCGCGGTGGTCCCGCAGAGCGCGATCTCGGCGAGCATCTCGTCGGTTACCGCGGCGGCCATCGCGTCGGTGTCGCCGGCACGGAACGCTGTCCGCAGCGCCGCTACCGGGCCTTCCCAGCCGTGGTGCTCGACGAACGGGTCGTAGGTCTTGACGGTGAGGTAGAAGCCGATCATCCGGCGTGCGTCGGCGATCGCTCGCTCCGGCGCCGCGTCGTCGATGGCCGTGATGATCCAGCCGTGTTCGAGGGGCTGATCGGTGCGGTCGGCCTCGGCCGCACCCCGCGCGACAGCGGGGCGTACTACCTCGGTCCACCACGAGTGGGTGAACAGGCCGTGGCCGATCACACCGTCGCCGACCCGGCCCGCGGTCGCGGCCATTCCCGCGTTGAATCCGGCTAGCAGGATAGGGATGTCGAGGCGCCCGAGGACGGGTGCGCGTACGTCGGCGTCGACCGAGTAGTACGTGCCCGAGTACTCGACGCGCTCGCCGTTCTCGGCATGCAGCCAGGCACGGACGGCGCCGACCACCTCGGCGATCCGCGCCATCGGCCGGTCGGCCGGTACGCCGAACCAGTCCCGGTTGATACGGAACGCGGCGGTGCCGAGTCCGAGGAACAGGCGGCCCGGCGCCTGCGCGTGTAGTTGCCGCAGTGCGGTCGCGTGGGCGTACGGAGTGCGTGCGAAGGCGTAGGCGATCGCTGGTCCGATCAGCGCTCGCTCGGTACCGCCGGCCATGGCCGCCAGTTCCAGATAGGCATCGTGGTCGACGAAGTCGCCGGTGGTGAACGCGCCGACACCGGCCTGCTCGGCCTCGCGCGCAACATCCGCGCCGGTCCAAGGCATCCCGAAGATCATGGAAACTCCTAGTGGTGTTACTGGATTGCCGGGGCTGATGTCAGCGCAGTCTCCACTGAACCCGCGCGACGGCTGCGCGGTCGACTTCGGCCTTGCCGATGGGATTTCCGACCTGCGTGTAGGACAGGGCGGTGCGCAGCGCGTGTGTGCGTCCGGTGTCGAGCGACTCCCAGATCGCCCGGACGGTGCCCTGGATCGCCGCGGCAGGCTTCGCCGCGATCACCTGGGCGAGTTCATCGGCGCGCCGCCAGAGCTGCTCGGGTGCGGTCACTTCGCTCACCAGGCCGATCTGCAGCGCACGATCGGCCGACACGCGTTCGTCGAGACCGAGCAAGGCGATCCGCAGCGTCTCGCCCAGCGGGATGCGCCGTGCCAACCCGATGGGTTCGAGAGCGGCAGTCAGTCCGTAGGTGACGTGGGGGTCGAAGAAGGTCGCATCCTGCGAACAGATGATGATGTCGGCCTCGTTCAGCCAGTAGAACGCACCGCCTGCTGCCATACCCTGTACCGCGCAGATCACCGGTTTCCACACCTGGTTCAGCTTGGGGGACAGGCGTTCGCCGGGATCTGTCTGCGACCACACGTTGGCGTGGCGGTCGATGCCCTGTTTGACGTCCATGCCGGTGCAGAAGGCGCGATCGCCGGCAGCGCGCAGCACGACCACCCGAATGTCGTCGTCGTCCTTCACGGTCTGCCAGATGGCCGCGAAGTCCGCGAGCATGGCCTCGTTGAAGCTGTTCATCGCCTCGGGGCGATTCAGGGTGATCGTGGCGATGTGTTCGGTAACGTCGAACAGGACGGTTTTCAGCTCCATCCGGCAACTCCGTTCGGTGGAATCTTGGCATGCCGATCGGCAGCTCAGTAGTGAGCCTATCGCGAAAAAGGAAACTGATTTACCTGCCATCTCGCTGTTTGGTACGAGATCGTCGCGCATCAACCCTTAAGTCGTATACTCTTCTCTGACCGAGCATCGCTGTGGGGCTGACACAGCGATGCCCGGCTGGACACAAGGGCACGACGAATCCGTGAAGGAAGTTGCGATGAAGCCACACGTCGGGCAGACGCTCGCCAGTACCGTTGACACGACCACTGTGATCGTCGTCCGCTGGCCGGAAGGCAGTGACCTGGACATCACGTGCGGTGGAGCGGCGATGATCGATCCGAAGGCCACCGAACCGGTCGCCACCGACCTCGATCCGTCGCAGTCGGCCGGTACTCAGCTGGGGAAGCGGTACGCAAGTGACGAACTAGGTGTGGAGCTGCTGTGCACCAAGGCCGGTCAGGGCACCTTGGCGGTCGAGGGCACGGCGTTGCCACTGAAGTCGGCCAAGCCGCTGCCCGCGTCGGACTGAGCGCGGGGATTCACCGATGAATATCGCAATGTTGCTCGATATGGCCGTCGACGGTTTCGGCGATCGGGTTGTGGTCGGCCGCACCGAGGACGGCCTGACGCCGTCCCGGCTGCAGGAACTGGCCTCAGGCGGTGCGGCCCTGCTGCACGAGGCCGGCGCCGATGCACTGATCTATCTCGCTGTGAACGGCCCGGCCTTCCCGGTCGCGCTGTTCGCCGCGGCGCGCGCGGGCGTCCCGTTGGTGCCGGTGAACTACCGCCTCGGTGACGAGCAGTTGGCCGCGTTGCTGGCCAATCATCCGCGCGCGCTCGCAGTGGCCGGAGTCGAACAGTCCGCGGCCGTGCGCCGCGCCGGACTGCCGGTCTTCGACCCGGTGGAATGGCTGGACCGCGCGGCCGCAGTCAGCGTGCCGGACTCCGATGGAGAGCCTATCGATCCCGATGGAACCGCGGTGCTGATCTATACCAGTGGGACGACGTCGGCACCGAAAGGCGTTGTGTTGCGCCACCACAACCTCGTGTCCTACGTGCTGGGCACAGTGGAGTTCGGCGGTGCGGATGCCGACGAAGCAGCACTGATGAGCGTGCCGCCCTACCACATCGCGGCTGTGTCGAACGTCCTGACGAATCTGTTCTCCGGCCGTCGCGTGCTGACACTGGAACAGTTCACTCCACAGGTGTGGCTGGACCTCGTTCGCGATCAATCTATTACGAATGCCATGGTCGTGCCGACCATGCTGGCCCGCATGATGGATGCCGAAGGTCTGGATCGGTCGGTGCCTTCGTTGCGCGCACTCGCCTACGGTGGCGCGAAGATGCCGATCCGGGTAATCGAGACCGCGCTGCACGAATGGCCGCACGTGGATTTCGTCAATGCCTACGGGCTGACCGAGACCTCGTCGACGATCTCGGTGCTGGGTCCCGAGGATCACCGCACCGCCCTGCGCAGCGACGATCCGGTACACCAAGCTCGCCTTGGGTCGGCCGGACGCGCGGTTCCTGGTATCGAGATCGAGGTCCGCGACGATCTCGGCGCTGTCGTGGTGCCGGGTGAGCCCGGCCAGATCTGGGTTCGCGGCGAGCAGGTCTCGGGGGAATACGCGGGCCAGGGATCCTCGGTTGACATCCGTGGGTTCTTCCATACTCGTGATCAGGGACGTCTCGACGCCGACGGCTACCTCTACATCGATGGGCGGGTCGACGACACGATCATCCGTGGGGCCGAGAACATCGCCCCCGCCGAGATCGAGGACGTATTGCTCCGGCACCCGGACGTGCTCGATGCCGTCGTCGTCGGTGTTCCGGACGAGGAATGGGGGCAGCGGATAGAGGCTGTCGTGGTATTGCGGGCCGGCGTGGATTCCGACGGTGTCCGGCTGCGAGCTGCGGTGCGAGACACCTTGCGTGGTTCGAAGACTCCCGACCGGATCACCTGCTGGGACGAGTTGCCGCGCACCGCGACCGGAAAACTGGTGCGCCGTGACATCGTGGCCGCGCTGGCCGCAGACAAGCACGCGAGCGCGGAATGACCTTGCAGACAGTGGAATTGGTGTCGATTCGACACATCGAAGCAATCGCAAGCCAGAGTAGGAGAGATCAATGCAGCCGCAAGCGTCACTGACCGGGGTGCGGGCGGTCGTCACCGGGGCGGCATCGGGTATCGGTGCAGCCGCGGTATCGGCATTCCTCGATGCAGGTGCGCAAGTCGTCGGTCTCCGGCACACCGCGCCTGCGCCTGCCGAACTCGCCGACCGATGCGCGTGGCTGCACTGCGATGCCACGGACCGGACCTCGGTCACCGATGCGTTCGACCGGGCAGCCACACTGCTCGGCGGCCTCGACGTACTGCTCCACGCGGCCGGGAGCTGGAATCCCGGCATACCAGAGACGATGTCGGACCACGAATACGATGCCATCCTCGACACCAACCTGCGCTCGACGGTTCTGACGAACCAAGCAGCGTTCGCGCATATGCGCGGCTCCGGTGGGCGGATCATCAATCTCGGTTCGGGAGAAGGAGTTCGGGGCAACCCGATGGCGCCCCACTACGCCATGGCCAAGGCGGGGGTCCATGCATGGACCCGATCCGCGGCGACAGCGTGGGGACGGCACGCCATCACTGTCAACGCGCTCTCGCCGGCAGTCCAAACAGCCAATGCGCAACGATTGTGGGACCACCTCGGGCCCGAAGTCACCGAGCAGTTCCAGGCGAGATTGCGTGAGACCATGCCGCTGCGTGGCGAGCTCGGGGATCCGGCCACCGACCTCGCGCCGATGATGGTCTTCCTGGCGGGGCCGGGTGCGCGGTTCATGACCGGACAGCTGATCGCCGTGAACGGTGGTTTGCAGATGCTCGGCGCATGAGCGAGTGGTTTCGGTATCCACCATGCTCCTGACCGACCTCGCCCGCGATCTCGGAGATAAGCGCGCGGTCGTCCTCGGTGATTCCGGCCGCAGTCTGACTTTCCGGCAGCTCGAAGCCGAGTCGAACCGCATCGCGCGGGTGCTTCGCGCGCGGGGGTTACGACGTGGTGATCATCTGGCGTTGTTGTTCGACAACTGCCTCGAGCTGTTTCCCGTGGTTTGGGCGGCGCAACGCACTGGTTTGCGCTATACCCCGGTAAACTGGCATCTGTCCGCCGCCGAGGCAGTGCACATCGTTGCTGACTGCGGTGCGCGGCTGCTGATCTCGGCTCCGGGGCTGGAGAGCGTGGCGTCGGCTGTCGAGCAGGCATGTCCCGGGATCGATCGGATCGTCACCGGAACCGTATCCGGCGTACCCGATCTCGCGACGCTGACCGCCGACGTCGATAACGCGCCGATCGGCGACGAGGCCGAGGGTTACTACATGTTCTACTCGTCGGGTACCACCGGACGGCCCAAAGGTGTGTTGCCGGAACTGTCCGGTGCGCCGTTCGGTACCGGACTGCCGATCGATCACCGCATGGCGTCGGTGTTCGGATTCGACCGAACCTCGGTCTATCTCAGCGCTGGGCCGCTCTACCATGCCGCGCCACTGGCATGGACGCTCGGGACGATTCGCAATGGCGGTACCGCCGTGATCATGGAACGATTCGATGCCGAAGCCGCACTCGGTCTGATCGAGCGCCACCGGGTTACCCACGCGCAGTTCGTGCCGACCATGTTCGTCCGGATGCTGAAATTATCGGCAGAGATCCGGGACGAGTACGACATGTCGAGCCTGTGCAGCGTTGTCCACTCCGCGGCGCCGTGCCCGGTCGCGGTCAAACAGCAGATGATCGACTGGCTCGGCCCATGTCTGGTCGAGTTCTACGGTGGCACCGAGGGCAGTGGTTTCTGCACGATCGACTCCGTGACCTGGCTTGCTCGCCCTGGCTCGGTCGGACAACCGTTACGCGGTGCGGTACATATCTGCGACACCGCCGGGCGTGAGCTCGGACCGGGGGAGGTGGGCGTCGTTTGGTTCTCCGGGGCAGGACGCTTCTCTTATCATGGAGATTCAGCGAAAACAGCTGCGGCGCACAATGATCGTGGCTGGAATACCCTCGGAGACCTCGGTCATATCGACTCCGACGGATTTCTCTATCTGTCCGGCCGGCGCTCCGATCTCATCCTCTCCGGCGGGGTCAACATCTATCCGCAGGAGATCGAGGACGTACTGATCCTGCACCCAGCAGTGGCCGATGTCGGCGTCATCGGGCTACCCGACGAAGAGTACGGCCAGCGAGTGCATGCGGTTGTCGCGCTCGCGGATCCGACCTCGTCCGAGGGCGCATTGATGGCCGAGCTGATGGAATATTGCCGGGATCGGTTGGCGCACTTCAAGTGTCCGCGCTCGATCGACGTCGGTGCGGTGCCGCGTTTGCCGAGTGGGAAGTTGCTGCGTCGCGCACTGCTGGACGGATACACCATCGACAATTCAGGAGCGCTCGGATGAAGACGGACACGTTGTTGCTACCGGAACTGACAGCGCGCACAACCGTTGCGATCACCGAGTGGTCGACAGAGGCGGTGGTTGACCGGATCGAGCCACTCACCGGCGGATCGTCGAGTCTGACCTTCGTGGTCAGTCTGTCGAACGTTGCGGTCGAGTACCAGCGCATCGTGCTGAAAGTGGCGCCGCCCGGACTTCCGCCGGTGCGCAACCGCGATGTCCTGCGGCAGGGACGGATCATGCAGGTGCTCGCCGAGCAACCAGGAGTGCGGGTGCCCGCGGTCCTGTTCGCCGACCCAGGTCGATCCGATGAGGTGCCGCCGTTCATCGCTATGGAGATGATCGACGGTCGGTGTGTGGAACCCGTTCTGGTGCCGCGCGGCACACTGCCGAAGGCAGAGGTGACGTCGCTGGCCTTCGACGCGGTGCGCGTCCTCGCCGATTTGCACCGCGTGGACCCAGAGCCGACTGTGTTGTGTGCGGAGCCGGTGGTGACCCTGGCCGCCGAGATCGATCGCTGGGCACGGGCCTTCTCGACGGTTCCGGTCGACCTGCGGACCGGGCATGAGGCAGTGGCCCAGCGACTCCACGAAACCGTCCCGCCTCCGATGGCCCCGGCGTTCACTCACGGTGACTACCGGCTGGGCAACACGCTGTCCTCGGCCGGGCGCGTGAACGCGGTGATCGATTGGGAGATCTGGTCGCTGGGTGACCCTCGTGTCGATGTCAGCTGGCTGACCTTTTTCACCGACGATGCCTGTCACCCCGCCTCACTGTCGGACGAGCCGACCGGAATGCCGTGCGCGCGGGACCTGATCGCGGCCTACGAAGATGCGCGCGGAGAACGGCTCGCGGACCTGGTGTGGTTCGAGGCGTTGACCAAATACAAGGAGGCGGCGGCGACTGCGCTGCTGATCAAGCGCGCGCGAAAAGCCGCAACGCTGAACGAAATGCATCGGCGGATGGAGCCCGCACTGCCGGTGTTGCTCGACGAGGCGATGGCGCTCCTCCGCTGATGTCTCAGCCGCCCCGTCGGTCTGGCGACAGCGCCTGGAAGCCCGCCTCGAGCAGCGCGGCGAGATCCAGCTCGCCGCCGGACTCTGACCAGCGCTCGACAGCGATGCTCAGGCACGACACCGCTGCCGCCACCCTGACCGCAATCGCGACCGGAACCGGCTCGTCGATGCCGGCGCGCTCGGCCAGGGCGGCCGTCAAAAAGGGCCGCCAACTGTGCTGTTTCTCCCGGTTCCTGCCCGACAACTCGGGGGTGTCGAGGATGAACTGAGTAAACGACAGTGCCGCGACCGGGTCCTCCAGGTAGAAGTCGACGACCTGCTCGAGCGCACGCTGCAACGCGGTCCAGTCGTCCTCCTCGGCAGGCCGCGTCCGCAGTGTCTCGGCGAACTGTGCCGCGTGCGCGTCGAACGCGCTGAGCACAGCGTCCTCCTTTGTGCCGAAATAGCGCAGGAAGGTCGACCGGGAGACACCGGCCGCAGCGGCCATGTCGTCGACCTTCACCTTCTGGAACCCCTGGCTGCGGGCGAGTTCGAAGGCGGTCTGCGCCAGATTCGCCCTGATCGCAGCACGTGCGATCGTCCTCGTGCGTGGGGTGTCACTCATGATGTTGAAACTACCATTTCGAATTCAGTCCCAGAACTGGACTGCAGTGGCTAATCTGACACTCAGTCTCATTGAACGATGGGGCATCCCTCTCGCGATTCGTGTTCGCCGCCTTGCGTGCACGACACGCGAACTCTCGAAGAAGACAAGGTGTTTCAGATGGCGGACTACTTCATCGTGTCGGGTGACACGCACATCATCGAACCGGTCGATCTGTTCAAATCACGGCTGCCCCGGCAGCTGCGGGATCGGGCGCTGTGGGAAGAGGAGTTCACCCTCGACGAGCCCATCGTCGAAGGTGGGCATACGGAATTCAAGAAGCTGCACACGATCGGCTTCGACGGGTGGACCATCTCCAAGTATCGCCAGCTCGGCGGGCGCACACCGGATGGTGAGCCGGAGAACATCCTGCGCGATATGGATCTCGACGGTGTGGACGCGTCGGTGATGTTCCCGAACCTTTCCCTGTTCGTCCTGTTCACCGATGACCACGAACTGTCGATGGCACACGCACGCGCATGGAACGACTATCTGGTCGAGCGGTATCTGCCCTACAAGAGCCGGATGCGGCCGACCGCGGCCATCCCGCTGACCGACATTCCCGACGCGGTCGCCGAGATCGAGCGTTGCGCGCGGATGGGCCTCGGTGCGCTGCTGCTGCCCGAGATTCCGCCGTTGCCGTACTGGTCACGCGAATACGACCCGGTGTGGGCGGCGGCGCAGGCGCACGGACTTCCGATCTTCTTCCACGTCGCCACCGGCGGCGTGCAGGTGAAGGAAGCGGTGTCGGAGACCGCGACGACGGTGCGCGGCTTGATGACGGCGATGAACATGGGTAAGGGACAGCTGACCGATGATATGGTCGCAGGCCGGACCATGGGTGGCGGCAACACCGCGTCGGCGAGTCCGCAGGCCATCATCGCTGCGCTGATCGGTGGTGGTGTCTGCGAACGATTCCCCGACCTGCACTTCAATCTCACCGAATTCGGCGCGGGCTGGCTGGTTTCCTTCATGGGCATGATGGACAAGTCGTGGCGGACCGGCATCGGCCAGGACTCGGATTGGTGGCTCGGTTTCTGGGACGACTCCCGTCCGGCGACGGACCAGCCCTCGATGGGCAGGCTGTTCGCGATCAACGACAAGTGGCCGTACCCGCTGAAGCCGAGTGAGTATCTGCGCCGTCAGATCCATGTGCAGTTCGCCGATGATCCGGTCGCTGTGCAGGCCCGCCACATCACCGGCATGTCCACCGTGATCTGGGGTAACGACTACCCGCACGCCGAGGGCACGTTCCGGGGGAGTGCCGATTGTATCGAGTTCAACTTTGCGGGTGTACCGGACGAGGAGCGCGCGGTGATCCTGGGCGGCACGCTGGGTAAGGTCGCCGGATTCGACACCAGTGTGAAGCTGGCGCCGGTACAGGTGTGACACACGTGTGGCCTGGAGAATTCCTCCAGGCCACACGTCGGCAGGACTGTCAGAACAGGCCGCCGTCCACCCGGATCAGTGCGTCCGAGGTGTAGCTCGAGGAATCGCTGGCGAGATAGAGCGCGGTGCTGATGATCTCCTCGGGCCGGCCCGGGCGCCCGAGCGCACTGCGCGTTGTCTGGCGTGCTTCTTCACGCCAGGACTTGGAGATATCTGTTAGGAACGGTCCTGCCGAGATGGTGTTGACCCGAACCTTCGGCCCGAACTCCTGTGCGAACACCGTGGTCAGCACGTTGAGGGCGGCCTTCGCGCCTGCGTACGGCCCGAATCGTGGCTGCGGCAGGAGCGCTCCGGAGGACGAGATATTGATGATCGAGCCACCATCGCCCGCGGCCATCCGGGTGCCGATCAAGGAGGACAGCCGGAACGGTCCTTTGAAGTTGACCGCTATCACCTTGTCGAACAATTCTTCCGAGGTCTCCACCGACGAGGGGGACAGCGGCGACATGCCCGCATTGTTGACCAGGATGTCGACCTTCCCGAACTCGCCGTAGGCGGTGTCGACGAGCCGATCGAGATCGTCCCAACGGCCGACGTGTGCCGCTACGGGCAGTGCACGCCTGCCCAGACTCGCGACCTCCTTGGCGACCTCTTCGCAAGCATCGATCTTGCGGCTGGTGATCACCACATCGGCACCTGCCGCCGCGAAGGCTCGCACCATCTCCAGACCGAGCCCCCGGCTGCCGCCGGTCACCAGCGCGACCTTGCCCGACAGATCGAAGATCGAAGCCGGTGTCGCGGTGGTCTTTTCGCTGGTCATGCGTTCACCCCTCCGGACAGACTCGCATCGTCGATGATGTGGGCATAGCGCTTGCGGGCAGCGTCGAGCTTCGGCGGGATGTGTTCACTCGGGAACAATCCGGCGGCCGGAGTGTATTCGCGCAGTACCTGCTTGGCGACCGTAGTGCGGTGCACCTCGGTCGGGCCGTCTGCCAGTGCGAGATTCGGCGCCGCCATCCACCATTTCGCGAGCGGTAGTTCGTTGGTTGTACCCAGCGAACCGTGTACGTGCAGGGCACGCTGGATGATGTCGTGCAGCACCTTGGCCATCGCGACCTTGCACATCGCGATGTGTGTGCGGGCGGCGCCGTGCGGCTGGGTGTCGATGATCCACGCCGTGTTGAGCACCAGCAGCCGGAACTGCTGCAATTCGATCCACGAATCGGCGATGAACTGCTGGACAGCCTGCTTCTCGGCCAGCAGCGTTCCCTGGGTGCGCCGCGACAGCGCACGTTCACACATCATGTCGAACGCCCGGGTGCACTTGCCGACCGAGCGCATCGCATGGTGCACGCGGCCGCCGCCGAGGCGAGCCTGCGCGACCTTGAAACCGTCTCCGGGGCCGCCGAGCATGGCATCGAGGGGCACCCGAACCTCGCGATAGCGGATATAGCCGTGGATACCCTCATCCAGCGAATCACGTTCGTCCATGGTCGAGACATTGCGGATGATCTCGATACCCGAAGTCTCGGCGGGCACGATGAGCATCGACATCCGGCGATGCGGTGCCGCCTCCGGATCGGTGACAGCCATGACGATCAGGAACGCCGCGTAGCGGGCATTGGACGAGAACCATTTCTCACCGTCGATCACCCACTCGTCACCGTCGCGCCAGGCTTGGCACACGAATTCCTTCGGATCGGCGCCCGCCTGTGGCTCAGTCATCGAAAATGTCGAGACGATGTCGCCGTCGAGCAGCGGCTGCAGGTACTTCGCCTTCTGATCGTCGGTGCCGAACATCGCGAGGATCTCGGCGTTACCGGTATCGGGCGCCGCGGTGCCGAACACCGTCGGGGCCCAGTAGGACCGGCCGAGGATCTCGTTCAGCAGCGCGAGCTTGATCTGGCCGTAGCCCGGCCCGCCCAGTTCAACGCCGAGGTGGCACGCCCACAAGCCCTGCTGCCTGACCTGGTCCTGCAGTGGCTTGAGAATCGCGCGCGATTTCTCGTTGCGGGTGTCGTACGGGTCACCGCCGTGCGGGAACAGCAGATCGAGTGGCTCGACCTCGGTCCGTACGAATTCGGCCGCCCAGTCCAGCTTGGCCTGGAACTCGGGATCGACAGAGAAATCCAGCATGGGTCCTCCTGGGTTCAGTAGGGGAGTCGGGTGATCGCCGCGGACAGCAGCAGCGGAATGCCGCGTCGCATCCGTTCGACGCGTTCGGTGACCTGACCGCGCCGCTCGGCATTCTTGACCAGCAGAGCCGATGCGGCGGCCTGCTTGTATCGGGCCAGCGCGTCGAACCAGGCCAGGTCGGGAACCGGTGCGCCAGACGCGGTCTCGTACTCGGTCAGTAGCTCGTCCGGTTCGAGTGTGGGGGCATCGGCTGCGGTCGCCGAGGGATGATCGGGGTCGGACATGAGCCGGAGCCAGGCCAGATCGAGGCGAGGATCGCCGATCGACCAGATCTCCCAGTCGATCACGGCGGTGACCTCGTCGCCTACGCACTGCATATTGCCCAGTCGCCAGTCGCCGTGCAGGATCGCGGGTCGCAGTGGTGCCGGGACCGCCGCGAGCAGTCGCTCGTGGCAGGTGACCGCGGCCGCGTCGGCAATGGGCGTCAGTTCGCAGGTGTCGAGCGCTTTGCGCCACTTCGCGACCTCGTCCCCAGGCGTGGTGACGGGCTCTGCCAGTTCGAGGCAGGCCGGGTCGACCGTGTGCAGTGCCGCGAGCATCGAGGCGGCCGCGGCCGCGCGGCGGCGCACCTCGCCGCCGCTGGGACGGCGATCGGCAACGCCGTGCCTCGGTTCGTAACTCTCGCCGGGGGCATGGGACATGACGAACAGCGGCGGCACCTCCGGTGGGATACCGGGGTCGGTTCCGAGGACCCGGGGCACCGAAAGGTGTGCGACGTCAGCGAGCGCTGTCAGCGCCCTGGCCTGACGGAGAACGTCCCGGTTGCGCACCGGTTCGAGACCGGGCGGGGCGACCTTGACGACGACCTTGTCGCCGGTGGCCGTCGTGGCGAGATACGTCAGGCTGGACGCGCCGCCGTGCAGCTGCTGCAGGTTGCGCAGCGGCATGGCGGCTGCGCGTTGTGCGCGCATGAGGATGTCCCGGGGGTCGGCGACGCCGACCTCGGGTTTGGTGGCTGACCGGTCGCTCATCGGCAACTCCGTTCGTCGCGGCGCCAGAACCGGCGGGACGGGAAAAAGAATCATGTACGAAAAGTCCAGAATGACATTCTGGATGTTTGGTATGACGAACCGTACACTGTCGGGCATGACGAGTCCATATGCGCCGGAGGAACCCCGTGAGGAAGAGTCGCTGGCGGCCAGGGCCGCGCGCCGCCGGGCAGGCAACCGGCAAGCTGCCGCGGAGGACGAGGTTCGCCGGATGCTCGATGCGGGGTTGGCGCTGATGAGTGCGGATCCGACCGCCGAGCCGCGCGTGGCCCAGATCGTGACGCGCGCGAAGGTGTCCAACGATGCGTTCTACCGGGCATTTCGTGGCAAAGATGATCTGATGGCGGCGATCGCCGACGACGGCGCCCGGCGTCTGCTCGACCAACTTCGTCAGCGGTGTGCTGAGCGGTCCGGCGCGATCGAGCGGATCCGTGGATGTGTGGACACGGTTTTCTGGCAGGCCATCGACCCGGAGGTTGCGGCGACTACCCGTGCGGTTCTGCGCCATACCTCGCGGGGTGCGATGTCCCAGTCAGGGGGCGTGCGGCTGCGTGCTCAGATCGCCGATTTGCTCACGGGGCCGCTCGGTGAACTCGGTAGCGCCGATCCGGCACGGGATGCGCTGGTTGCCTCTTGTGCAATGTTCGCAACGATGGAGCAGTTCCTCTGGTCGGAGTCCATCCCGTCGGCGGCCGATGCCGAGCACCTGCTCCAGTGGATCGTTCGCCCGCAGCCCGCAGCCCATTTGGCGGAATAGGTGCCATGAATAGCGGAACAAGACCTCTGAGGTCTGGATTCGGGCTGGCGATTGGTTGATCGGATGGATAGTTGAGGATACTCTTTCGGTAGTTGGGCCTATTCGCGCTGCTGAAGGAGTTTGTGATGTCGGACGAGGTGCTGGTCGAGCGTCGGGGTGGCGTGCAGGTGATCACGATCAACCGGCCGCAGGCGCGTAACGCGTTGAACGCGGCGGTGGCTGTGCAGGTGGCGGCGGCG
>NZ_JACUZI010000014.1:0-90476 GCF_015355705.1 Nocardia sp. XZ_19_231
TTCCTACCGGATGAAACACCGCACGAAAGCAGGTGAGCGCCCCTGATCTGAGCACCCCACCCCCGCCTGGGGGTGGGGACTTCCCGTTGGCCACCAGCGGGGACTTACGAATGGCCGTTGACACCGATTCGATCCACTCGACCGAGCGGACTCGCCTTACCACCGCAACGCGAACCAACCGTCAGTGGGATTACCGCTTCGATTTGGACGGCTTGCGGGGGCTCGCGATCGCATTGGTCGTGGTCTTTCATGTGTGGTTCGGTCGCGTTTCCGGCGGTGTAGACGTCTTCCTGGTGCTTTCGGGGTTCTTCTTCACGGGCTTGCTGCTGCGTCGGGCGGCGTCGTCGGAGCCGTTCTGGGTGTGGTCGGTCGTGCGCCGCACCCTGCGCCGGCTCGTCCCGGCCATGGCGGTCGTGCTGGCGGCCGTCGTCGTCGCGTCAGTGCTGTTGCTGCCGTATACGCAATGGTCGACGGTGGCGGCACAGATTCTGTCGTCGCTGTTCTACTACCAGAACTGGCAACTCGCCCTGACCTGGTCGGACTACCTGGCCGCTGATCCTTCGGTCAGCCCGCTGCAACATCTGTGGTCGATGTCGGTGCAGGCGCAGTTCTACTTGGTGGCACTGCTGGCGGTCGCCGCTGTCGCCTGGTTGTGTGCTCGGCTCTCACGACCGGGTCGGGTTCGCCCTACTGTCGGCGGGATCGTGGTCGCGGTGTCCGTGGCCTCGTTCTGCTACGCCGCGTATGGCACCGCGACGAATCAGGGATGGAACTACTACGACAGCTTCGCCCGCGGGTGGGAGTTGTTGGTCGGCGCCGGGCTCGCCGTCGTCGCGCCTTCACTGGTGTTGTGGCGGCAAGTGCGTGTCGCGCTCTCGGTGTTCGGTGCTCTCGGTGTCGTGCTGTGCGGGTGGCTCATCGTCGACGGCGCCAACCGTTTTCCCGGGCCCGCGGCCCTTCTCCCTGTCTGCGCGACGGCTGCTGTGATCCTGTCGGCGATGCGGCTGCGGTGTGCCGACTGGCCGTTGGCGAACCGGCTACTGGCTCATCCGGCCATGCGGTGGCTCGGCGATATCGCCTATCCCCTGTACCTGTGGCACTGGCCGATCCTGATCTTCTTCCTCACCGAACGCGGAAACACCCACGCCGGGCTCGTGGGTGGCACCGGGGTGATCGGGCTGTCGGTTGTGCTGGCCTGGATGACGCACCGCTGGATCGAACAGCCACTGCGGCAGCGCACTACACGCATCGACACACCTGATGTCGGGCACTCACGATCGCGACATCTGGTCGCCTCCACGGTCGCGGTGTTGCTGGTGGCGACCATCACCGTCACCGTCGGTTGGCAGTTCACCGTGGTCCAGGTCCACCCTCCGGTCGCGGCCTGGGGGCTCGACCCGGCGAAGTACCCGGGTGCGGAGGCGTTGGCCTCCGGCGCGGCGACACCCGACGAGCCGATGCGGCCCGCCGTCTTCGACGCGCCCACCGAAGTCCCCCCGCCCACGGCGGACGGGTGTATCGCGGACTGGGACACCCGCGACGTCGTCACCTGCACCTACGGTGACCCGGAGGCCGATCGGACACTGGCACTCGTCGGGAGCTCCCACGCCGAACACTGGCTGCCCGCACTCGAGGTGCTCGCCATCGAACACTCGTTCCGCATCCAGGTGTACTTGAAAATGGGCTGCCCGCTCACGCTCGCCGAGGACGCCACGTACAAAGGCGAGCCCATCCCCGATTGCCCGTACTGGTCAACCGAAGTGATCAAGCGTCTCGATGCCGACCGCCCCGACTGGGTTTTCACCACCGGAACACGGCCCCGTGACGAGGGCGGTGACGAGACTCCCGCCGACTATCTCGCTGTTTGGGCGGCACTGTCGGATCGTGGTCTCAACGTGGTCGCCATCCGCGACACCCCGTGGCTGCGCCGAGGAACCGTGCGATACAAAGCCACCGATTGCTTGGCAGGCGGCGGAAACCGCAGGAGCTGCGGCATGCGCCGCGAAGACGCGCTCGACCCGATCAACCCAGGGCTGCAACCGGCTTCGGCGTTCCCCAGCGTCTTCCCGATCGATATGACCGACGCGGTCTGCGAGCCCACGCTGTGCGCGGTGGCGGAGGGCAACATCCTGATCTATCACGACGAGCACCACCTCACCGCGAGCTACTCCCGATCCCTGGCCGGACCACTCGGGCGGGAGCTGCAGCCGATACTCGGGTGGTGGTGAGGCGCGCCGTCGGCCATACATCACCGTCGGCCGACGGCGGGAACGATACGGTGCAGGTCAGGATGCCATCGAGAGGAGGCCTACCGATGGCAGGTGGCCGAAAGCGTCGTCTTCTCATTCTCGTCGTGCTGACGGTCTTCACCCTCGGCCTCGGAGATCGCGCCACCGAGCTGTCCGGACCGGCCGAGACGATCGCCGCAGAAGCCGTGGCGGTTCCACGATCCCCGATGCGCATCAGCTACGGGGATTCACCAGAGACTTTCGGCGACCTCTATCTTCCATCGACATCGAATACCCCTCTGCCCGTGGTGGTTTTGATCCACGGCGGCGGATGGGCCCAGAACCGGACTCTCGCACAATTCGACACCCATGCCCGCACCCTGGCAGGCGACGGCGTCGCGGTGTGGAACATCGAATATCGCCGAGTGGACGGTGGCGGTGGATGGCCGGTCACGCTCACCGATGTCGTCGCCGCCGTCGACGCGCTGACCGACATCGTCGCACCGCGTCTCGGGAATCTGCTCGACCTACAGCGAGTCCACCTCGCTGGGCACTCGGCGGGCGGTCACCTCGCCGCCTGGGCCGCCGGACACCGATCCGAGCAACTGCCAAGAGATCCCGCGATTCGCATCCGCAGTCTCACCCTCATGGCCGCGGTACTCGACTTGGATCTGGCCGTCATCGACGGCCGCGACCCTTTTGTCCCGAAGCTCCTCGGCGGTACACCCGCGCAGGTACCCGACCGATACCGCAACGCCTCCCCCATCAACCACCTCCCGGCGAACGACACCCGCATCACCGCACTACACGGAGAAAACGACCGAGTCGTAGTCCCGCTGCAGAGCCACCGCTACGTCGAGGCCGTCTACCGTGCCGGCGGCATCGCCAACCTACAAATCCTGCCCGGCACCGGACACGGTGAATTCGCCGACGCCGCGTCTTCTGCATGGAACACAGCGCGCCAGACCATCATCGGCTACGCGAGCACCATCAGCTGACGCTCCGCTCGCTTTCGGCTCGATGATGGTCCCTACTTTCGAATTACACGTCGGAGGGATACACGCTAGAGGACGAACGATGGTCCCCAGCTACCTCCGATCCCACCCGTTGGCACAGGCCGCTACACAGAGTTCCGGGCTTCAGCCGGGCGCCCCTGGATCGGATCCGCGGCGGTGCCCTTTTATGGCGCCTTCGGAGTTGATCCGGTTCGAGGTTGGCCGAATGTGCCGGTTTCGATCGAGGCCGACGTGTCGCGCATTCTCCCGCGGGGCCGGACTATGCATATCGGCGAACGGTGAACCGGGACGAGTCTGCAATTCGGCGGGATTCGTGGTCAGGAGTTCCTAATCTGTCGTTGTCGCGGCAGGAGTGGCACAGGCCGTCGTCGCAATGTGGGCAGCCGAACGGCTACCCGAACCAGGTCCGGCCCTCGAGGTGGTGCGCGATTGCCGTCTGCTCCAACGCCGGGCGGGCCGCCGGGGCAGCGGCCGCACGAACTCGTAGCACGCTGGGCTATCGGCGCGTTTGAGTGGACCGCTGCATCACAGGACAGCATTTACGTGGTGAATACGCATCCACGCGAGACCCTCAACGATAACCATGTTACTCTGTGGTCCGTCGCTGCTATGCCTGAGGAAACCCAGCGATATACAGCGCAAGTGGCAGATCAGTCCTGCCTCGGGTCGATATGGCGGGCGGAGATCACCTCCGCCGTAGACGGCGGTAAATCATCCGACGATCGGCGAGTCACACGGCCATCGTCCTGCCGCACGCGACCGAACGTATTCACCACCACGTACAAAAAGGCGACGCATGAACACAGAACCTGTGCGCAGATCGCTCACAGCGACAATTTCCCAGCGGCCGCCGGCGAAAGCTGTGGATGGCGGTAGTCCGGATCTGTCGGATGCCACCACCTGGCAGCACTCGACCCAGTCGGCGGTCAGATCGCTGTCGTCTCCACTTACCTGGACTGACCGCCGTATCGACATCGCCTCCGGCGATTCGCGGTGCTTGCACAACGTCGTCGTGCTTGCCCCCGGAGGCCGGGGAAGGTTCTGATGCCACTGCCCCTATCTCCTCGCCCCGCCGAGCCCGACACTCACCTCCGAGTGATCACGGGTGGCCTGGTGGTCGACTTCTGCGGTTGCCGCACCGCCGTGCGCAACTTCCTGCACGACTGGCTTTCCCGCCCTCATCCCTCCATCACTGCCAGCGAGATCAGAGACGGGTTTCTGCCTCACCGACGAATGCCCTGCGAAGCGCTGTGGTTGGACCCGTAATCGCGGCCACACCTGCCGGGTGCTCGGGCTGCGGCCCTGGTGAAGCTCAGTTCCTTGGCCACGGCGAGAACGTATTCGATGAAAAACCGATGATCGGCGCGAAGTCGCCGAGGTGCTCTTCACCATCAGAAGTCGACCATGGAGATCGTCGGCGCGCTCTCCGGCGTGAGCATGCGCGGCGACGGCATCACCCAGGCGATCTCGCAGCGGTTGAACCGGGCCGAGGTGACCGACGCCGATCCGGTGGGCGCGCGCCGCAGCAGTCCCACCGCGCGGGATTCTGAAGATGCGTGGCTCGGTCCGCTGTTAGCGTGCGATAGATGAAACGTGTTACTGCATCGCTCGTCGCCGGTGTCGCGGCCGCGCTCCTAGCTCCACTGCCCGCCGCGGGCGCCGATACCGGTTCGTCGTCCCTGTCCGGCGGGGGCTCGTCCTCGCTGTCGGGCAACCAGTCCGAGCTGCCGCCGTACGCTCAGTGGATCGGCGAGATCACCCCCGTCGTGGCCGAGGCGAAGACCTATCTCGCCGGTCGGCTGCCCGGCGCGACCCGGCCTGCGATCGTCTTCGACATCGACAACACGACGTTGGAGACCTCCTACAACACCGGCCTGATCATCCCGGCGATCCAGCCGGTGCTCGGCTTGGCGACCTGGGCGAAACAGAACGGCGCCGCGATCATCTTCGTCACCGGCAGGCCCGCCCTGGTCAACGCCTACTCGCAGGCGAACCTGACCTCGGTCGGCTACCCCGTCGACGCGCTGTACGGCAGCGCGCCGACCACGCTGTCGGCGGGCAATGCAGGCCTGGCCGCGTACAAGACCGCGAGCCGGGCCGACATCGAGGGCAAGGGCTACACGATCGTCGCCAATATCGGCAACAGCCCGTCGGACCTGTCCGGTGGGCATGCCGAGCGCACCTTCAAGTTTCCGGATTACAACGGCGCACTGAACTGATCCCCGTATTGCCGGCTTCCGGCGCCGGGCAGATCAGTATCCGCGCGGCGCTGGGAAGCCGTCATGGCGCCCGCCGACCAGGGTCGGGGGTGGCGGACGTGACGGTCACCGCGAGCCCGATGGAGTGTGCCGTTTTTGGCGAGACCCCGTCACAACTGCCGCAGGGCAGGCCGGTCGGCCTGCCGGCCGCCGTGCTCGCGGTAAAGCCCGTTCAGATGCCGTGGTCAATATGACCCAAGAGGTGGCCGATGCCGTTCGTCACGGCCGGGAATTGCCGGTTCCGGTGCGGTCCGCGAGTAGTTGCAGCACTCGAAGGAAGGTGCGGCGATCGGCGGCGGGGACCTCGGCCAGTAGTCGCTGTTCTTGCTCTTGGATGTCGCGTTGGGTGTGGTCGCGCAGGCTCGCGCCGTCGGGGGTGAGCCTGATCAGGTTGACGCGCCGATCGGCCGGATCGGGCTCGCGCAGGATCAGGCCGCGCTGCTGGAGGTCGTCGAGGACGGGAATGATCCGGGTCTTGTCCGCCCGGATCGCCTTTGCGAGCGCGGCCTGGGTGTGGACGGGGCCTTCGTCGAGGCCGAGTAGCACCACGTAGGCCCACATCGTGAGCCCGTGCCGGTCGAGGATGGGCCGCTCCGCTTCGGTCAGCACACGGCCGAGTGGTACGAGCATGGCCGCGAGATCCGGGCGGGTCGCTTTCGGCATGCTCGAAATCTACCGCCGAGCTGATCGATCGATAACCCTTGGCAGATCATACGCATAAGCGTACGGTCAGCACATGCGTACTATTTCGGACGAAGATCTGCTGCTGCTCGCCCGGCACGAGCGCGCTGTGCGACTGAGTATCGACGCGGTCGAGGCGGCGTCCGGCGCGTCACTGTCGATCGAAACACCCTGTGCTGGTTGGGATCTGCGTGCGCTGCTGGAACATATGGGCACCCAGAATCGCGGTTTCGCCGCCGCCGCTCGCGGCGGGAACGATCCGGCGGTCTGGGTGGTGCACCGCGCCGTCGATCCGATCGGCGACTACGTTCGGTCAGCGCACGACGTCGTCGAAGCCTTCGCCACATGCCAGGCCCGTACCGTGTTTCTCCCTGAGATCCCACCGGGTCACTTCCCCGCCGCGACCGCGCTCGGCTTCCATCTCATCGACAGCGTCGTTCACGCCTGGGATGTCGCCCGATCAGTCGGCCACGACATCGATGTGGACTCCGACCTGGCTCCAACGGCCCTGCGGATCGCCGAAGCCGTCCCCACCGGGAGGGCTCGCCTGCGCCCCGACGCCGCTTTCGGCCCCGCACTCGAGGTGGCGGACACGACGGTAACCCTGGCCCGCATCGTGGGAATTCTCGGCCGCTCACCCGAGTGGCAGCCGGGCCGCGCGTAAAGCGACGTCAGTCGGAAATCCAGGAAGTGCCGCCCATTCCGTCGCACGCGACCTACGAGCAGATCAAAGACATAGGCCGAGTCGTAGGCCGGGGGTCGGCGGTTGATCGGGCGGTGTCAACCGGTCCCAACACCGCCGTCGGGCTCCAGACTGGAGCAACGTCATATCTCCTGACACAGAAAAACCCCTCGATTCAGTTCAGAGAGGGTTTTCGCTGTCGGGCCGACAGGATTTTAACCTGCGACCATAACGCGCGCTGCAGTTGTCCAGAACCTACCAATCAAGACCTAATAGTGCTCAGCACCAAGTTTTTTCGAGAATCGATACTTCTAAACGATTCGCATTGATTCCAGTCAAAAGTGTGGAGTTTCCGTGGGGCGCATTTCCGCGCCCGCTCCCTGCATCGCCGCATGCAACGTCCCAGGCGCCACTGACCGAAGGAACCCACTCTCTGCCGTTCCGACGGTCGTGGCCACTGCGACCACGGATTCCGCGATGCCACTGAGACCGGCACAGCAGCCAACCGACCCGCGCGCACCGGCCACCTTCACTCTCGGCAAGGTCGGGCAGCTGCCACGCGCAGACTTCTACTGTCGCGAGCAATGCGCTCAGCCACCTGGCGCACTGGTACGCGGCTGTCGACAGTCAATCGCCGCGCAGCACCCCGAATCGATCGAGGCGCTGCGCTCACGTGGCACGGTGATCTCGCAAGGCGAGCGACCTTACCCCCACTCCGACCTTCAGCTAGACTGAAGGTTATGGAACCTCTGCCTCTGTGTCGCGTCAGCATCGCGCCAGGCGCCTTCCCTTTCGCGCGAGGAGAGGGGCGCTGGGCGTGAGCTTCCGTCATTACCTCCGCCGACCTCCAGCCATCAGCGCCGCCGAGGCAGTGCGCCTCGTCGCGGAGGGTGCGGTCGTCGTGGACGTCCGCCGTGACTTCGAGTGGAATCGAGTGCACATCCCGGGCGCCGTGCACATGCCGCTCGAGGCGCTCCCCGCGCGCTGCATGGAACTCCCCGAGGACCGTCTGCTCATCACCTTCTGCACCGGCGGCCTTCGCTCCGCGGGCGCGGCGAACCTCTTGGTCGAGAACGGCTTCGAAGCGGTCAATATGAGCCGTGGACTGATCGACTGGCGCGCCGCCGGTGGGCCGCTCACCCCGTGAGAAGGGCGCCCCGACCAGGCCGAAGCCGGATCTCGGGCGTTCAGAGGTGGCGGTTCAGGACCATGGCCCGGATTCTGTAGCGCTCACAGCCCTGCGACAGCCCTTCAGCGAAAGGCAACGTTCGGCCGCTGGTCGGATCCGATCAGCGACCGAACGAGCCGTCGGCGGTCGCGGGTCACCGATACAGAACGAAACTTGCTGCCGCCGCTATCCCGAACGTCCGGTATACACGATTCCCCTGCATTGCAGCCCATGAACTGCGTTCTGGCACAACCGATCTGGAGACCCGGTGTCGGCCAGGATGGAGACATCTGTCTCGGTCAGCAGTGCGCTGACCAGGAGCACTATCGCGCACCGTAATCGACTGCAGCACAGCAGGTCCTACCCGCTCAGAGGGCAGTGCCACCACTGGCGTCGAGGGTTTGCCCGGTGATCCACCGGGCGTCGTCGCTGACGAGGTAGGAGACGATGTCGGCAATGTCGGCGGGGTGGCCGACGCGACCGAGAGCGACGTTGGACGAGGCTTCACGCTGACCGTCGGGGTTGTCGATGAGCCAGGCGTTCATATCCGTGACTACATACCCCGGGGCGACAGCGTTGACGGTGATGCCGCGCGGGCCGAGGGCCTGGGCGAGGACGCGGGTGAAGCTGTCGATGGCGCCTTTGGTCATGGTGTAGGCCAGGATGTCGGGGATCGCCATCCGCGTGACAGCCGAGGACAGATTCACGACGCGGCCGCCGTCACGAAGCCGGTCGAGGACGCCTTGCACCAGGAAGAACGGGGCGCGGACGTTGGTGGCGAAGAGGGTGTCAAATTCTGCGGGCGTCATGGTGTCGACGCCTTTCATGACGGTCATGCCGGCGTTGTTGACCAGGATGTCCAGGCCGACTGGGGCGCCGAGGCCGGCGAAGCCTGCGTCCACGTCATCGAGGAGGGTGGCGAAGTCGGTGGAGCCGAGATCGCCACGAACCACGAAAGCTCGGCCACCGTCGGCCTCGATCCCGGCGACTACCTCTTTGGCTGCAGCGTCGTTCTGCCCGAAATGTACTGCTACCAGTGCACCGTCGCGAGCCAATCGTTCAGCGATGGCACGACCGATGCCCCGGCTCGCACCGGTTACCAGGGCTGTTTTGGTTGTAGGGGTTTTGGTTTCGCTCATGCAAGCTATTCAACGGACATGACCCTTCGATGTCCGGCTGGATTCGGACATGGCATTCAGGCCCCCCAAACCCCGTGAAACCGACCATCTAGCCAGCCGTGCCCGACGCGCACATGCGTCCCTTCTGGTCGCCACCAGGGTGCTGCGGCCCGGGTCGCAGGTTCGATTACTGCCGTGAGCAGGGCGCCGAGCCACTCGCCGTGTGATGCAAAAAACCTATCGTGGTGGGTGTAGACATTCTCGAAGTTGGCGTATACAGTCGCTGTCGTTCCACAAAATCAGATGGGCCGGGCAGGTGAGCTGCCCGGGACAGTTCGACCGCTTCGCTTGGCGGAGAAGAGAATCCGGTGCAGTCGGCCGGACCACCGGCGGGGCGATGAAGCAAGACAAGTGCAGCACCAGTAAATGCAGTACCAGCAAGTGAAGTACCGAGTAGGTGCAGTACCAGCAAGTGAAGTAAGCGCAGTACCAAGTAAGTGCAGTAGATGCCCGGGCAGGTGAGCTGCCCGGGCAAGTTCGACCGCCCCGCCTGGCGGAGAAGAGAATCCGGTGCAGTCGGCCGGACCACCGGCGGGGCGATGAAGCAAGGCAAGTGTAGTACCCGTAAGTGCAGTACCGCAGGAAGAACCCGACGATCCAGGAGGTGGTTGGCCACTGAGTAGTCCTTTACCAGTTCCGCATCCTGGGAAGTGTCGGATGCGTGTCTCAGACCGGGCCCCCATGGCCGGTGAACACAGTTGAACTCAATACCCCAGTCGTAAATCAAGGCCCCGGCGCACAGCGCGCCGGGGCCTTCCGGCGTTGAACCGAGAGGCCTTGTGCAGCACCCGAACACCCGTCCCGCCGATGGTGCCAGCGCCGCGGACAAGCTCGACGACGACACCTATCCCGCCTACAGCATGGGCCGCGCCGCGGAGATCCTCGGCGTCACCCCAGCGTTCCTGCGTGGCCTCGACGCGGCCCGGCTGCTGACTCCGCAACGCTCCGAGGGCGGGCACCGCCGCTACTCGCGCTACCAGCTACGTATCGCCGGACGTGTGCGCGAACTCGTCGATGCCGGCAACCCCCTCGACGCGTCGTGCCGGCTCGTGATCCTGGAAGATCAGCTCGCCGAAGCGCAGCGTATCAACACCGGTCTGCAGCACGAACTCGACAACCGCGGCGACGATCCAGCGTAGGCCCGAACCGGTCACGGCACTCGAAGTTCGCCCTGGAGGTGTCCGCAAACGACTGTCTACCGAATCGCTACCGGTAGTCAGGCGGGCATGCCGACCTCGTCAGGCGTCTTGTCGGTCCGGGCCCCCCGGAAAACTGGGTGCGCCTGCGCCCGGACAAGCTGCCCAGCCAGATGACCACCGTCGCGCGGCCAGCCGAGTAACTGCACGCGTTGGCAGCGTGTGGTCGGTTCGCGCACCAGAAAACATGCTCCCGGACTTTTCCCATCGATCCAGGGCTCTCGATGCTGTTGTGGCTCTATCGTTTTCCTGGCCCGAGAATCGACCTCCCGCAGGAGATTCGTTGCGGGACAGCGGGTTTCGTAGCTCGTCCAAGCTGACAAACGTGCAGACAAGGGGATTTACCATGGACTTTCCCGAGGGCAGCTTCTTCATCTCCAACGTGGCCAGCGGCCTCGTGCTCGACGTCAAGGGTGCCAGCAAACAACCGGGCACCGCGATCACTTTCGAGGACCGCAAACCCAGTGGCGCAACCAGCTCCCAGCTGTGGAAATACGACAGCGGATTCCTCGTCAACACCAACAGCGGGCTCGTTCTGGAAGTGGAGGGCTACGAGGGCGGCGGGCAGATCAGCCCCGGAACGGCACTGGTTCAAGCCGAGAGACGACAGCAACCCCACAGCCTCAACCAGCTCTGGGCCTATAACTACCAGCACTTGATGCCCTACGACCCGAGGGTCTGCGTCCAGGGCAAGGACGGCAAGGCCGATCCCGCCGGCACCGCGGCCGTCGCCGATACGCTCCGGATGAACGAGCCCACACAGCAGTGGATGTTCAAGCCGCAGTAATCACATCGCAGCCATGCAGCGCTGCCGCTGATCACGATGCCCGGCAGGCCGATCGCTGCCGGGCATCGGCGTGCGGTACTCCGGTCAAGGCCGCCTTCGCCCGCGGCCCGTGATAGCGGGTGGGTGGACCGCTACTTACTAGAAAAATTTGTCTGGTCTGCTGGTTGCGGCACGGCGATGACGCTATCGGACAATGCGGTGAGCCCCTGTGCCACCGCCCGATCGTGAAGCCGCCCAAGCCCTTCGAACCGAGTAGACGGTCTGTCGATTCATGCTGCCGATCGACTATCTGATCGTGGAGGCGCTACGACACAGCGGTGGCGGTGGAGAACCAGCAGTGCATGCTCACGCCGTCGTTTCCTACGCGTGGGAGAGGTGGCGCCCGAGCTCGGTGTGCTGCTCGATGAACGCTTCGCGTGCCTTGTCCACACCCTCGGTCATGTCGCAGGCCACGTTGTAGAGGGTGTCGCCATCCGACCAACCCAGGCCCGTAGCGCGGAACCAGACTACTCGGTCGGATGCGCCCGACTACCTTCGACCTGCCTGGATACTGACTCCGGGGTGATCAGTGCGATCATCGAGCACGCGCCATGCCTGCCCGGCTTGCCGTCGCGACAGGTGAGAGAAGGACCGATATGGCAGAGCACGAGCGAGCCGAGAAGATCGGCACTGTTATGCCTGACGGTGGTGTCCACCCGACGATGGGGGTGGAGGAGGAGTTTCTGCTCGTTGATCCCTCGACCGGGCACCCCATCATGTCCAGTCTCGCGGTTGTCGAGGCGGCGGAAAAGCGTGGTGTCCGGCTTCAATTGGAGTACACCCAGTGTCAGGTCGAGACCAACTCGGCGGTGTGCGGGCACACGCACGAACTACGGACGCAGCTGGCCGAGATGCGGTCGGCGGCCGCCGATGCTGCCGCGCAGTGCGGCGCGCAGTTGCTGGCGGTGGGCGTGCCGGTGCTCGGTTCGGCCGTGTTGCCGATCACAGACCTTCGTCGGTACCGCACTATAGCGAGCAGATTCGACGATCTTGCAGGGACGCGGGGGGTCTGCGCCAGCCATGTCCACGTGGGCGTACCCGACCGGGAAACTGCGGTGCAGGTCAGCAACTATGTGCGTCCGTGGCTACCGGCGCTGCTGGCCCTGACCGCCAATTCCCCCATCCATGGCGGCGTCGATACCGGGTTTGCGAGCTGGCGGTCGATCCTGCTCGCGCGGTGGCCCTGTTCGGGGCCCCCGCCGTGGTTCGCCTCGGTCGAGCACTACGACGCGGTCGTAGAAAAGATGATCGGGAGTGGTGTCATCCTCGATGAGGGGATGATCAATTGGGATGTGCGGCCGTCAGCTCATCTGCCGACCATAGAGGTGCGAGTCAGCGACGTCCCCGCGACTGTCGAGGAGACTGTGCTACTCGCGACGCTGGTACGTGCGCTGGTGATGACGGCGTTGCGGTCTATCAGTAGGGGCGAGTGCGCCCCGAAAATCACCGCGTCGGCGCTGCACGCGGGGTACTCCATGGCCGCCCGCGAGGGATTGACCGGGCGCGGGATCGATTTGGCCTCGGACCGCGTGATTGCGGCGCGTGACCTGCTCAGACTGTTGATCTGCCATGTCCGATCCGCCCTGGAAGAACTGGGCGAATACCACGCGGCGGTGACGATGCTGACCGAGATCCTGCGCTGCGGTAACGGAGCGAGCCGGCAACGCCGCGCCTTGCGCAGCCGCAACGACGTGAGCGATGTGACCGCTATGGCCGCGCAGAGCACCCTGCAGGTCGGCGGGGCCGCCCTCTCCAGCGGTGCCGACGTCTACTCCGTGTGGTCGGACAGCCCGAGAGTTGCAGTGATGAGTGAACTGTCCTGAAGTCGACCGACACAGGCTGGCCTTCGCACCCCTGCCCGGTTGTGGTCGGGGTTCGGTCGGCTGGCCTGACAGTCCGTCAGGGTTGAGGAGGTCTTCGATCCGCCCCGGCGAAGGCACGAACCTGTGACGTGATCTTGATCGGGAAATCCGCGTCGGCGACGGCTGGCCAGCCGTGACGACAGCGTCACGGTCAGCACTTGTCGGCGATTGTTGCCGCACCCGTCATCGCGAACTCAAAGCGCAATTGCCGACTGCCCGAACACACCACTGGTTGGTCTCGATCTGGCGACCCGGCAGACACACTCAAGCCTCAGGGCGCCTCGTTGATCACCCTGAATTTCGTGATCCGCGTACCTCTAATACCAATGCTTCCGGCCGCCGACCACGCGCCCAGTTGTACCGAGCAGGAAGAGGATCACTCCGATGACGATAAGGACGATTCCGATCGTCCAGAGGATCGAGATCCCGGTCAGGAAGCCGATTAACAACAATATCAACCCGAGCACGATCATGGTCGTACCTCATTTCACAGAACCTGAGCGAGAATGCTGTCAGGTAACTCTCCATTAAACACGCATACCCCAACATTCGGAAGACGACGCCCTGTGACCGACGCGGCGCCATACGGTGGTCGGTGAACTACTTCGAGCTCGTGCTGGGCGGAGAATCATCTCCGGGCCGCCGCGCAGCGGGCATCTCATGCTCAGATACGCATATCTATATTAATAGATAATTTTGCAGAGTTGTTCAGACATTCCAATGAGCCAGCTATCGCTGGCGCTCCTCGCCTGCCGGGTACCGCGCCTGCAGGCACAATGGGCGACAACCACGGCTTCGGTTGCGTCGACGTGGCTGCTGTCTTTGCCCCGACAGCGCCATCCGCGCTGCTGGCCCGAGTTTCCGAAAATGGCGTTGACCGGCCGGGTGTTTCGCCGGATTGAGGTCCAGATCCGTCGGCGTCTGCGAAGCCTGCGTGCGCCCGACTGCCAGGTCGTCTGCGCTAGTCGGTTCCGTCATGGCGCGGACTGGGACTACCGTCGACCGGCCGGGAAATTGGCTGGAAATGCACGAGACCGCCTCGCCGAAGCACTGCGCGATTACCGCGAAGCGGATGTGTATTCAGCGCGCCCGAGTCGATCCAGTGAACCTAACCACCCAGGTCGGAACTATTCAGCGCCCGACTCGCACGCCGAACACGCCTGCGTGGTCTTGGTGCAGCTTTCATCTGCGCTGGCGAGCGACAATACGGGTATGCCAGCTCATGAACTGAGTGTCGAAGCTGCATGGCTGACCCACACCGATTTGTCCGCATACCAGCGCCCTGGGCGGGTGCACTGGGCCGCAGTTCGGGGTAAGAAGCCATCGAACACGACCTGGACCCCCAGCGGCTGGTGCGGCGGATCGACAAGCACGGGCGGGGAGCGGCACTGTTCGCATCGGTTATCGCCGAGAGGCGGGTCGTAGATGGCCGACTGGGACGGCGCAGGCTACGCCCACATCAGTGGGCTCCAGCGCGCGATGGCGACGGACGCTGTGGAGTCCGTCTCGCTCGCGGGTGCCGAGCACGTCCTCGACGTGGGTTGTGGCGACGGCTATGTGACTCGCCTGATCGCGTCGCGGGTGCCCGCTGGTTCCGTGCTCGGTATCGACCCGTCGCCGCGGATGATCGAGGCTGCCCGCACGGCCGACGACCAGCTCACGAACATCGACTTCGGAGTCGGCGATGTCACGACCATGACCTTCCCCCGCGACTTCGACCTCGTTGTCTCGTTCAACGCACTGCACTGGGTGCTCGACCAGGAGACGGCCTACCGGCACATCGCCACGGCACTCGAACCCAGTGGACGGGTGCTCGTGCAGTATGTCTGCGGCGGGCCTCGCCCGAGCATCGAGAACGTCGCGATGTCGGTCACCGGCGATGTGCGCTGGTCGACAGCGTTCGCCGGATTCGCGCGCCCCTTCGTGCATATCGACCCCGGCGCCCTGCCCTCGATCGCGGCGAGTGCCGACCTCGAGGTCACCGCGCACTCCGTAACCGACCGGGAATGGGACTTCGGCTCACGCGAGGCCTTCGCCCGGTGGTGCACGGTCGGGTTCGCGGACTGGACAGCCCGCGTTCCCGCCGCCGACATCCCCGCCTTCATCGACGAGGTCGTCGACCGCTACGAAGCCGTCGTCGGCCGACCAGGACTATTCCGATTCCTGCAGTTACGGGCCGAGCTGTCGCGGCGGACCGACTTCCTGGAACACAGGTAGAGGACCAAGGTGAGCCTGCTGGTCACCCTCACCTGAGTTTCCGGATGCGCTCTAAGCGAGGCCGACATAGAGCAACCCGTGGTCTGGATCCGGCCGTGCTGTGTTCGGCCGGATTCCACCCGTTGCGGCGCTAGGCCGCGTGGGCGAGTCGCGCGGCCGCCGCGCCGACGGTCGGTCCGGCGCTGACCAGCGTCGACATGAACCGATCCTGTTCTCGCGCACCGCGATTCGCCGCACGGTCGAGCCCGCCGGGCAATAGTCGGGTGACCGAGCGCGCGACATTGACGGGGATGCGGATCGCCGGGTACCACGGAACGATCGCCGTCGGCAGCCCGAGCGCACGCATCGTGTGGCGGCCGAGGAAGGTCCCCGTCACCGACAGATGCTGGGCATAGGCAAGACGGCGCCGGATCATGGGCAGCCGGTCATAGTTCCACGACAACGGGTCTCGTGACATCGGCACCGCGAGTTGACGGGTCGAATCGTCGGGGTCGGCCAAGGCAGACAGCGTGTGCACCAGGACCCGCACACCGTCGCGGAAGGAGTGCGGCAGCCACTGTTCCTCGACACCGAGCAGCCAGCCGACGTAGCGGACCAGGTGCGCGACAGTGTCAGTTTCGGCGGGGGTGAGCAACAGACCCAGGCCCATGCCACCGATCGCCGGTGCGATGAAGGCGCCGACGAGCGTGGCCGCCATATCCGTCTGGTTGATGGGCAGGCCCCAGTCCTCGGTCCGCCAATCCGGCATGGCAGCCACGTGCCTGCGGACGAAGGCGTGGATGAGCCGTACCCGGATCGTGGACTGGTATCCCAGACCCAGCGGAGACAATCCGTCCTCGGACAGGACGTCCATCGCCCACTGCATCGTCTCGGCCCACCGCTGGTTGGAGCCCTTTTCCAGTGCCCCTGTGCGCAGCAGGGTCTTGTTGAAGCCGGAGAATTGGTAGCCGCCGAGCATGGCGACGTCGCGCGCGATGTACATGCCGTCGGATCCGCCGGTGAGCAGGACCTTGGCCCCACGTACGAGTTTGTCGTGATCGACCCACGCCGGAACGGTCTCGACTGCGGTGAAGAACTCGCGCAGCACATCCGGCGCCTCCGGCACCGCAGCGATACCGTCGGAGAGCGCTCGATCGAACAGCGGACGCATCTGCTTCGAGCCTGTGGCGACCATCCAGTCCACCAGCCGATCCATCGCGGCGTCACCGACGAGCAGGCCCTCGCCGAGGCGCTGCCATTGCTGCGAGTCGGGGCTGTGAACCCCCAGCATCGCCGCGAAGCCGCCGACGACGGCGGGGACGTGGTGGGGACGATCTGGGTGGCGGGCGGGGACGGTGGTCATCGACACTCCTCGTTGAGCGACAATATTTGGATAACGACTGATATCCAAAATATGTCGGCTGCTAAAGTCCTGTCAATGGCGCGTGCAGAGGTGGTCCGGTCCTACCGGGGAATCAGCGCGGCGAATCGACGCGACGATCGCCGCGACAAACTCCTCGCCGCGGGTCGCCAGATCTGGGGCGAGGCCGGCCCGAGCGAAGTCACCGTGCGCCGCGTGTGCGCCGCGTCGGGGTTGACGCCGCGCTACTTCTACGAACATTTCGCCACCCGCGACGCACTGGTCCTCGCCGTCGCCGAGCAGGTGCACGAGGAGCTGTTCACCACCCTCGTCGAGGCGAGCCAGGCCGAGCCGGGCACCCTCGAACGCAAACTCCTGCGGGCACTGACGACCTACCTCGACACGATCGCCGACGACCCCAGCATCCACCGCATCCTCACCAGCGATACACACAGCGTCGCAGGGCTCGAAGAGTTACGCTCCCGTGCCGTCGGCATCGTTACCGACCTCGTGATGCAGTACAGCGCGGAATTCCTCGATACCCCCGCCAATCCGGAGATCCGGTGCCAGGAAGCACTTTTCGTCGTCGGCGGAATCAACCAGCTCGTGGCGACCTGGCTGGGCGACCCCGGTCGGCCGACCACCGAAGTAGCTGCCCTGTGCACCGAACTCGCACTCGCCGTGGTGAACCGAACGCCTTGACAGTCGGGCAGTCGAACGGCTCGTTCACCAAGACGGCCGAGTCGGGACCGAGCGGCCGAATTAGTAGATAGCAGCACAGTATTCGTTCACGGTCCATGTCACCGCACGGAATTCGGGGCGTTTCGAGTCGTCGGTGACGGTAATCGTCGCGCGCGCCACCATCGAACAGATCAACGCGACCCCGCCAGCACCGGAAAGCCTTTTCGTGCTGAAATCAACTACGGAGACTAACGATTCAGACAAAACGGCATTCTGGCGCGCTGCCCGCGAGGTAGCGAACACGCGGATTTCCAGATCGACGCCCGGCCCGAGCTACCGGGGTTACCGTGGAGTGAGGTGTCTAGGAGAGGACCGTCGCCATGTACCCGCCCGGCCCCCGACTACCCGCGATCGCGCAGACGATGCGGTATGTGCAAGCGCGGGAGCGGTTCATGACCGCCACCGCTCGCCGTTACGGCGACACCTTCACCCTGCGCTTGGTGCCGCCGTACGCCCGACATCTGGTCGTGTTCACCCGCCCCGAACACGTCCGCGAGATCTTCGCCGCCTCCCCCACCGACCTGCACGCCGGCGAGAGCAACGGCATCCTGCGTCCGCTGCTCGGCGATCATTCGGTGCTCATCACCGACGAAGCCGAGCACGCTCGCGCCCGCCGCCTGCTGATGCCCGCCTTCACCGGGCCCGCCCTGACCGGTTATCGCAAGATGATCGAGCAGATCGCCGCCACCCACGTGGAGACCTGGCAGGCCGGGTCGACCGTCCGCAGCCTGGACGCGATGACCGGGATCACCCTCGATGTCATCGGCGAGGTGGTGCTCGGTGTCGCCGATCCGCGCCGCCGCGACCTACTCGGTCCACCCATGCGCCGCATCACCGACATCGCCCCGCTCACCCTGCTCGGTTCCCGCTACCCGGTCCTACAAAATCGCGGACCCTGGAAGCGGTTTCACCACGACCGGGCCAGTCTGGACGCCTACCTCTACGCCGAGATCGAGCAGCGCCGCACGGGCAGCGACGCCCCGGGCGCTGACGTGCTGTCGCGACTGATGGCAGCGGGCAGCGGCAACGACACCCCGCTCGCCTCGGACGAACTCCGCGATCAGTTGGTCACCCTGCTCGCCGCCGGGCATGAGACGACCTCGGCGGCACTGTCATGGGCGTTACGCGAACTGGCCGCCGACCCCGCCCAGCAGGACCTCGCCCGCCGAGCCGCGCTCGACGGCGACACCGTCTACCTCGAAGCGGTGATGAAGGAAGCACTGCGCTACCACTGGGTCATCGGAGGTGTCGTGCGAAAGCTCACCCGCGACATGATGATCGGCGGCCACGAACTGCCCGCTGAAACCGTCGTCGCGACCTCGATCCTGCTCGCACACAAGCGGCCCGAAGCCTTCCCTGACGCGGTGTTCCGGCCCGGCCGCTTCCTCGATGGCAGCGTGGCGCCGAATACCTGGTTGCCGTTCGGCGGTGGGGTGCGCCGGTGCATCGGAGCGGGTTTCGCGCTGATGGAGGGTGCTGCGGTGCTCCAAGAGATCCTGCGCCGCCACGTCTTGTCCCTGCCCGCGGCCGCGACGACGCGGGGCCGGGTCCGCAATATCACGCATGTGCCGTCCGACGGGGCACCGATTCTGGTCAACTGAACATCGCACACCCACAACGAAACGCGAACTGGCTGACTTCACATATCGAAGCGTCCCCCACGCCGCAATTATCCTACGAACTCCTGCAATGCCTTTGCCATGGCTCTCGGCTGGTCTTCCGGAATAAGAGTCCACGAATCATCGATGATCAGCTTGGCCGCGTCAGGGAACAGCTCGACCAATCGATCCGCATGCTCGAGCGGCATCATCCGATCTTCGCGTGCCCACACCACGAGCACCGGACGCGTGAATGTCCGCAGCTGATCGGATAATTCGAGCAGTCGGCGTCGAGAGGGCGCTCCGGTGGCGAATTTGACCAGATCGCGGCGGATCGCGGCGTTCTCGATGGCGGGGCGAAACCACTCGTCGTACAGCGAGTCCGGCAGCCCCGTCTTGCTCAGCGCACCGTACGCGCGCCAACTGTGCCGAAAGAACTTCGTGCCGAACATCCTGCTCAGCAGCCAGCCCCCACCGGGCAGGCGGCACAGCAGGGCTGCAGGGCGCGCAGGCTTGGGCGGGTAGTTGTCGAACGCGGTGCACGACGCGAGAACCAGCCTTCCCACGCGTTGATCACGGCCCTCGGAGATCATGAACTGCCCACCGCCCCAATCGTTGAGGACCAATGTCACTGCCTCGAGTCCTAGAACATCGAGGAAGTCCGCGAGGATGCGAGCCACTCCCTGCTCGGTCAGGTCGACGTCAGGATGCATCGGCTCGACGTGCGCGCCCAGGGGCAATGTCGGTGTGATGCAACGATATTCGGGCAGCAACGGAATGACTTTGCGCCATTGCCGACCATCCATGAGCAGGCCGTGGCCGAACACGAGGACGGGTCCGTCTCCGCCGGTGTCCTCGTAAGCGATGGGCCCCGCCGGTACCTGCACTGTAGGCATCCGCATCTCCTAGATAGATCGTTCTACTGGACCACGATATGCTGTCGTCTACCACCGCGCAAGGAGTGATCGCCATGGCAGATCTCGGCACACGTGAACGGATACTCGAGGCGACAGCGGAGCTGTATCGCCGCCAAGGCATGTCCGCCACCGGCCTCAAACAGATCTCCAGCACAGCTAAGGCACCGTTCGGCTCGATCTACCACCACTTCCCCGGGGGGAAGGAATCGATCAGCGTGGAAGTCATCCGACGCGAAGGAGTCCGTTACGGCGATTTCGTCGGCACGCAACTGGCCGACGCCGATCCCGCCACCGCAATACCGCAACTATTCGAGAACGCCGGCAGGCTCATGGAATCTCAGGATTACAGCGAGGCATGTTCGATCGAGACCATCGCGCTGGAAGTGGCGAGCACCAACGAACGCCTCAGAAGCGAGGCTGCGGAGGTCTTTCAGGACTGGCTGACTCGACTCGCGCAATGGTTCGGACAACTCGACATCACCGAGCAACAGAGTCGTGCTCTGGCGATATCAACTCTGACCGCCCTCGAGGGAGCGTTCGTGCTGTGTCGCACACTGCGCTCGATCGAACCCATCATCGTTGCCGGGCATGGAGTCCAGTCCGCGGTGACCGCTACCCTCGCACAAGCACAGACGCCGTGACGCTCTCCATTCGGACGCCGGCGGCTACCGCCATTCATCACTCGGCCCGCTGCGCGCACGGCTGTCGTCGTGCGCAATCGAACTGTCGGCCGACGCCTGCACTCGGGCCATCGTGGTTGCCGAACAGCCGCTTTCATTGCTTCGTCGGGCCGTGGTATCCCAGCTTCTCGACAACAGGAGCATCGGAGAATCGAAACAGGTCGAGCTCGGTCTCCGCTTCCAGGGACCACGGCACCCAGGACGGCACGACGAAGAGATCGCCGGTGGTCAGTGCCAGGCGCTGGTCGCCGAGCAGGACATGACCTGTGCCGTCGAAAACCTGCCAGATGGACGAACCCACCTCGCGCCGAGCCGCGGTGGTCGTGCCCGCCCGCAAGCGGTGGAATTCGCAGCGGATAGTCGGTAGCACATCGCCGCCGTTGGTCGGGTTCGTGTATTTGATCGCTGCGTGACCCGGCTCGACGGTCGCCGGATGTCCTTCCTGCTCCAGCAGCAATTGTTCCCGCAGAGCCCGGTCGGTGTATTCCCAGCGGTACGCGGCGATCGGCGTGGATCGGCGTGACGCACCCGCCGAGAGCGGAGTGAGACCCGGATGACTCCACAACCGCTCCGATCGCGATATCGGCGGGGTCGATGCGTCGGTGACCACTTCGGATCCGAACTCGAAGAAGCCGAGATCGAGGTCGTGCGCGAGTGGCACGTCGAGTCCATCAATCCATGCCATCGGCTGATCGGTCTCGTTGTGGTGCCCGTGGAAACACCAGCCGGGCGTCATCAGCAGATCACCGCGGCGCATAGCCACCGGGTCCCCGTCGACGACGGTCCACACACCTTCGCCCTCGATCACGAAGCGAAACGCGTTCTGGGCGTGGCGGTGCTCCGGTGCGACCTCGCGCGGGCCGAGCCACTGGATCGCGCACCACAGGGTCGGCGTGGCATACGGGGTGGGGGCGAGACCGGGGTTCGCCAGGCCGATCGCCCGACGTTCACCGCCGCGGCCGACGGGGACGAGCTCACCGGAGCGGCGTGCGATGTCGAGCAGCTCCGACCACTGCCACAGGTGCGCGACCGCCGCGGGGGCAGGGCTTTCCGGCATGAGGTTGGCGGTTTGGGTCCACAGCGGGGCGGTGGAGTTGCGGGCGAAGTCGGCGTAGAGACTGTCGAGTTCCGGGCTGGATTCGGGTTCTGTGATGTTGTTGCTGGTCATAGCGATTTCCTCGGAGAGCGGGGCGGCTCGGGGACCGCCGGTCGGAGTTCAGTGCGCCAGTGACGGCGCGGTATCGGTCGCCCCCGGCTCGGTGCGGCTGTCGGTCAGGACAGCGCGCCGGGAACGCAGCGCGAAGATCGCCAGCGCACCCGCGATCAGAGGCAGGCAGAACAGGAAGTAGAGGTTCTTCGGCGCCCAGCCGAGGTCGATGAGGCTGCCGGCGATGATGGGCGAGAAGATCGCGCCGACTCGACCCATGCCGATGACCAGCCCGACCGCGGTCGCCCGCGCCGAGGAGTCGTAGTACATCGGGGCGATGGAGAACATGCCGGCCATCACGGCGCTGGTGGTCATGCCGAGCAGCACGGCCGCGACCAGGGCCGTGTTCAGCGATCCCATCGACACCGCGTAGAGCGCGAAGGCCCCCGCGGCGACACCGAACAGTGCGGTGAGTGCGGGACGCACGCCGAATCGCATGGCCAGCGGCCCGAACACCAGGGCCCCGACAATTCCGCCCGCGCTGAAACACACACCGGCTTGCACGCCGTCGGCGGAGGTGAACCCGCTGCTGGTGACCAGTTTCGGCGTCCAGGAGTTGGCGAAATAGAACCCGGCCATCAACACGAAGAAGCTGAATCCGAGCAGCAATGTCGTGAGCAGGTTCGGGCCGGTGGTGATGTCGCGCCAGTGCCCGGTGATGTCGTTCTTGCGCATCGCAGCCGACGGCATCTCAGTCAGGGCCGGTTGGCGCAGCCGGGTCAGGATGGCGTTGGTGCGTACCAGGGCATTTCGGGGGCGCCGGTTGATCAAGAAATCGACCGATTCCGGCAGGACCGCCGCGGCGAGCAGTGCGACGCACAGTGTTACCACGGCGCCGAAGGCGAAGACCGCACGCCAATCGAACTGTGCGAGCAGGACACCGGCGATGATGCCGCCGAGTGTGCCGCCGATCGGCTGACCGGCGGTGTAGACGCTGATCGCGGTCGAGCGGTGCCGGGCCGAGGAGTACTCGGCCACCATGACATTCAGGCAGGCCTGCAGGGTGCCGACGGCGATGCCGGTGACGATCCGCACCGCGAGCAGCATGGTGAACCCGGTGGCCATCGCCGACAGCCCCATGCCGAGCGCGACGATCAGCGCGGCGACGACGATGGTGCGCCGGCGGCCCACTATGTCGGCCACCTGGGCGACGACGATCGATCCGGCGGCCATGCCGAACAACGCCGAGCTGAGCAGGATGCCGAGTTGCGACCCGCTCAGCGACCATTCGTCGGAGATATGTGAGGCGCTGAATGCCAGCGCGAGCACATCGAATCCGTCGAGCATGTTCAACAGCACGCAGATCGTCACCACCGCGTATTGCAGTGGCTGCATGGGCGCGGATTCGATGCGGGCCTTGATGTTGTGAGCTGCGATTTCCATTGCGTCGCTCACTTACTCGCGAAACGGGCGTCGAGCTGCGCGCCCGGACGATCGGCGTAGGCAATGGCGCTTTCGGCGGTGACGCCGACCTCGAGCACACCGATCCGGTCGATCTCGAGCCGGATCGAGGTGCCGTCGTCCAGTGCGCCGACCCCGGCGGGCGTCCCGGTGGCGATGACGTCGCCGGGGTGCAGGGTCATCACCGAACTCGCATAGGAGACCAGCTCGGCGACCGAGAAGATCAGCTCGGAGGTGTTGGTCTGCTGGCGCAGCTCCCCACCTACCCAGCAGCTCAGCGGCAAGGTGTCGGGGTCGCCGACCTCGTCAGCAGTGACGATCCACGGTCCCAGCGGGGTGAAGGTGTCGAACGACTTGCGGGTCGAGCGGTCCTCGGTGGAACGGACGCTGATATCGAGCAGGCAGGTGTAGCCGACGACGTAGTCGAGAGCTTCCTGCACTCGCACGTGCCGGGCGATGCGGCCGATCACGATGGCCAGTTCGCCTTCCTGGTCGGTGCGTTTGTCGAGGTAGGGCAGCTCGACGGTCTCCCCCGGCCCGATCACCGAGGTGTTGGCCTTGAGGAACACGCCGTACTCGGCGATCGTCTTCTGCTCGTGCATCTCGACCTTGTGATCGAGGTAGTTCACTGGAGCGGCGACGATCTTGCCCGGCCGCGACAGCGGCGCACGGAGCGCGACCGAGCCGAGGCGATGGCGCGGGCACTGCGAGAGATCCAGAGCGCGCAGGTCGGCGACGAGGCCGCCGCGTTCCAGCCACGGCAGCCATGGGCCGCCGTAGGGGCCCGCCGAGGTCGGGAGCAGGTCGGTGACGTCGTAGACGTCGGTGTCGGTGGCAATCGCGGCACGGTCGCCGTCGAGAACTGCGAGTCGCATGGTCGGAATCGTCTTTCGGTGGAAGGAATCGGGGCAGGATCAGGCGACGGCGAGGCGGGCTTGGCGCAGCAGATCGAAGACCGGGCCCCGGTAGAGCCAGTCGGCGTGGCCGTAGAGGTCCTCGGCGCCGAGGGTGGCGAGCAGTTCGTTGCGCACCACGCGGTGGACACCGCCTGCGTGGCAGATGTCGCCGAACATGCGTGCTTTGGTCTGCACCTCGGCGGTGCGGGGGATACGGGAGTCACTGAACCGGCGGATCACCGCCGGCCAGTCGGTGTTCTGGGCATCGGCGGCGACCAGGAACTCGAGCGTCTTGGCGTCTTCGAGTGCCTGGCAGCAGCCCTGGGCCAGGTATTGCAGCATGGGGTGTGCCGCGTCGCCGGTCAGCACAATCCTGCCCTCGCCCCAGGTGTCGGCGGGCATCCGGTCGTAGAGCGGCCACCGGCGCTGCTTACCGATGTGGGTGATCGCGTCGCGCACCTGCGAATGGCAGTCGGCGAAGGCGGCCTCGAGCTCGGCGGTACCGCCGAATTCCGCTTCGCCGCGCACGAAGGAGGGCGACTCGAACACGGCGACCTGATTGAGCACTTCGCCGGCGCGCAGCCGGTATTGGACCAGGTGGCTGCCGGGCCCGACCCACACGACGACATCGTCGAGTTCGCGGTCCTGTCTCGACACGTCGGTGATCGGGACCGTCCCGCGGTAGGCGACGTACCCGGACGCGACGAGGTCGTCACCGACGATCTTATGGCGCAGCACGGAATTGAGGCCGTCGGCGGCGATGGTGGCTTCGGCGGTGAAGTTGCGATCACCTTCGGCGACGACGAGGGTGCCGTCGCCGGTGTCTTCGACGCGTTCCACCCGGACGCCGGTGCGCAGGTCGGCCCCGGCCTCGCGACATGCCTCGAGCAGGATCGCGTGCAGGTCCGTCCGGTGGATGACGACGTAGGGGCCACCGAACCGTGTGCGGAATTCGCCCGTCAGCGGAAGGCGTCCGATCTCCTCAGCGGAGATCGCGTCCCGCATAACGATATTGTTCGGGAGCACGCCGGCCTCGCACACCCGCTCGAGCAAGCCCCACGAATCCAGGATGCGGGTGGCATTCGGGCCGAGCTGCAGGCCCGCACCTATTTCCCCGAACTCGCGGGCTTGTTCCAGTACAACGGCCTTTTTCCCGGCCTTGATCAACCCGAGCGCGGTGGCCAGACCGCCGATGCCGCCACCTACCACGACGGTATGTGCGTAATCTGAGTCACAATTCTGCATGGAGGGAAACTAAGTCCGTGGGCTTGCACGAGGGAATATAATTCCGCTATGCGGAACACTCCCCTGCCCGAGCGACCGACGAGCGCGGTCGGCTCCCTCGACCGCGGGTTGCGGTTGCTGCAACTGCTGCGCGACTACGGCAGCCTGCGAGTGATGGACGCCGCCACCCACCTCGACATCTCGCGGTCGAGCGCACACCGGCTGCTGCAGACGCTGACCTACCGGGGTTTCGCGGTGCAGAACGACAATCACGTTTACCTGCCCGGTCCCTCACTGGACGCAGCCCCTGCCCGACTGGCGTGGACCAAAGCGTTTCGCGCGCTGTGTCAGCCGCATCTCGAGGTGTTGTCGCGTCGCAGCGGCGAATCGGCGAACTTGATGATCCGGGTGCGCGAAAGCGTGCGGTTCCTCGGCACTGTGCGCGCGCAATCGGTGTACGCGACCAACGACCGCGATGGCGTCGTGATGCCTGCGCACCAGGCCTCCGGAGGCAAGGCGCTACTGGCCACCCTGCCCTTCGACGAGGTGGAACGGCTGTATCGGCTCGCCCGCGCAGGCGGCGAGCCGCTGCTCGGCGCCGGGGAATTCCATTCCCTGACAGCGGATTTGGATGTCACTCGGCGTCGTGGGTTCGCGATCAACTACGAAGGCACCGAACGTGGAGTGGCCGCGGTGGGCGTGGCGATCACCGACCGGGACGGTCAGGCCATCGGCGCGGTGTCGCTATCGTGCCACGCCGAGCGCTTCGCACAATTGGTCGACAAAACGCTTGTCCCGCTCGTGCTGGACGCCAGGACCCAGATCGAGAAGGACTTGGCCATCATCGATCTGGGTGCAGGCAGGTAGACGTGTTGCCGCTATCCGATTGCCCTGCGGGATCGTGCGAACGCGACGACCGGCACCGACACGCGTACGCGTGTCGGTGTCGGTCGCTATAGCGCTGCTCGGGCGGTTCGTGGGATCGGGTGATCCATCGCTGGCATTCGTCTGGTGAGCACAGCCAACGGCGATGTCGGGGGCGGCCGGCAGCGCACCGGCCGACATCGCCACGATCCTCAGCCGACGGCGGTCGCCGTCTGCTGTTCTGCCCCCAGTTCGGCGAAGGTTTCGGTGACCCAGTCGGCGATATAGGCACTGACCAGAGGGAAGTTATCCAGCCCGATGTGTTCCGCGCCGCCCTCGCGAGCGGTGAAAACACGCAAGTGCCGTTTCGGGCTGGCGGTTGCCTGCTCGTAGGACCGGTGGGCGTATTCGAGCGGGATCTGCCGGTCGTTCTCGCCGTGCACGATGAGGAAGGGCACGCTGATCTGTTCGACGACGCCGTCGAGGTTGACGCCGTCGGCGTTGTTCAGGAAGGTGTCGAGGTCGTTCTCGCCCCAGACCCACATCACGTGGTTCCAGTAGTGCGGCACGGGCCGTTCGCCTTCGCGTTCGATCCGGCGTCGCTGCACCTTGCCCCAGTCGTGGTTGGCGCCCCATGCCACGCACAGCGCCAGCCGCTTCTCGAAGGCCGCCGCGCGGGGTGCGTAGTAGCCGCCCAGCGACCAGCCGACCAAGCCGATGCGCGCGGGGTCGACGTAGTCGACGGTTTCGAGGTAGTCGACACAGGCAGCCGCCCATTCCTCGGTCTCGATCTGGGCGGTGAGTCCTTGCAGGCGCAGTGCCTCGCCGCTGCCAGGGCAGTCGACCATGAGGGTGGCGATCCCTCGCTCGGCGAGCTCGTGGGCGAAACCGGACAGGTACATGTGTTCCTTGGTGCTGTCCAGGCCGTTCCACACGATCATGCAGGGCACCGGGCCTGCCACGTCGGGCCGGGTGAAGTAGGCCGGAAGTGTGGTGTCGCGGAAGGGAATCGAGACGCGCACGGTGTTCGGATCGACCAGGTCGAAGGACTGCTGCATCAATTCCAGCACCCGGCGATAGATCGCGTTGCGATCGGGCGTCTGCGGGCTCTGCATCCGCTCGGCGTGGATCAGGTAGTTCGCGGCACGTGCGTAAGCGCGGCCCGCCGACCGGGTGCGTCCGACCCCACGGTCACGCCCTGCGGCCTCGACCAGGTCGTCGACGACCGCTGTCCAGGACGCCAGGAATTCCTCGGTGCCTGCGTCCTCACCGCGGGTGGCCGCTTCCCGAATGGGACGGCAGGCCCGATCGACCTCGTCGATGTAACCGCCGCTGTTCAGCGCCGCGACCACACCGAGGTTCCACACGTAGTTTCCGGGAAAGTATTCGAACATCAGGGTTTTCCTCTCATTGACAAGTTTCAGGACGCGACGAGATCCGCGCTCGACGCTGATTTCGTCGGGATTCAGACGACCGCGATCGGGTTGACCGGGGCGCCGACGGCGCCGGTGACCGGGATCGGGGCGGCGACGAGGAAGAACTCGTAGGTGCCGGTGCGCGCGCAGTGTTCAGCGAGCGCGTCCAGGTCCCACATCTCGCCAAGGAACAACCCGATGTGCGGGATGGCGACCTGGTGCAGGGGTTGGAAGGCGTTGTCGAATTCGTTGGGCCGCACCTCGAAACCCCAAGTGTCGGTAGCGATCGCGGCGATCTCGGTGCGGTGCAACCAGTCCGCGGTGGTGAACGACAGCCCGGGGGCCGCGCCACCGGCGTAATCGTTCCAACCCTCGCGCCGGGCGCGGGTGAGCTGGCCGGTGCGCACGGTGACGATGTCACCGCGGCCGACCGCCGAGGAGACGCCCTGCGTGCGGATCGTTTCCTCAAGATGGGCTGTCGTGATGGCGAACCCGTCGGGCAGTTCCGTAGCCGTCCCGTAGGCACGCCCGACGTCGAGCAGCACGCCGCGGCCCACGATCCGATCGGCCACGGTTTCGATGCCGGTGACCTGGTCGCCCTGCGAGGTCACCACCTCGCCCGCGCGCCGCCCGTTCCAGGCCCGACCGTGGTCGAAGATGTGGCCGAGACCATCCCATTGCGTCGAACACTGCAGCGGCATCGACACCACGTCGTCGGCGCCGCCGAGACCGTGCGGGAATCCCTGGATCCCGGCTTCGGCGTCGGTGCCTGTATCGAGCATGGTGTGCACCGGATTCGAGCGACGCCGCCAGCCGCGCTGGGGCCCGTTCGTATCGAAGCTCTGCGCCAGGCTGAAGCTGCGGCCGTGCCGGATCAGCGCCCCGGCTTCGGCCCGCTTGGCGTCGTCGAGGAAGTTCAACGTGCCGTGCACATCGTCGGCACCCCACCGCGCCCAGTTCGAGCAGCGGTGGGCCGCGGCGGCGATCGCGGATTCGGGATCACTGCGGTCCAGTGGTGTTGCGGCGGTCTCTGTTCCGGTCATCTGTGCTCCTGTAGTTCGGGTCGCAGCGCGTCCGAGATCGACTTCACGCCGCCGTGCGAGCTCGCTCCGCCGTCGACGGTGATCTCGGCGCCGGTCATGTAGGTGGAGTCGGCGCCGAGGAGGAAGGCCACCGCGCCGGCGACCTCGGCCGCGGTGCCGGCACGCGCCAACGCGGTCTCATTGATCGACGACTCCCGGAATCGCGCGGGTGCCGATTCCGTCATGGGGGTGTCGATGAAGCCCGGATGGACGATGTTTATCCGAATTCCGTTCTCACCCAAGGAAAGTGCGGCGGTGTGGGTCAAACCGCGCAGTGCCCATTTGCTCGTGGTGTAGGCCACCGGGTAGTGGCCGGTGAGGGCCGCGAGCGAACCGATGTTCACGATTGCCGAGCCGGCGGCCATCACGGGGGCCAGCGCCTGGATCGCCAGCAGCGGTGCCAGCACGTTGACCGCGTAGGCGTCGGTCATGTCGGCGACGGTCACCTCGCCGACTCGCGCGCGTCGGGTGATGCCTGCGCAGTTGACCAGCCCGTGCACCGGTGCGTCGAGAGTGGCTGCCAGTTCTCGCCATTGCCGCTCGTCGGTGACATCGAACTCGCGGACGCTTTCGCTGCCCTGGCGATCGAGCGCGACGACGTGGTAGCCGTCGTCGGTGAGTCGTTCGGCGACAACGCGGCCGATGCCGCCTGCCGCACCGGTGACGACCACGGTTCGGGTTGTCATGGCGCGGTCACCTCGGCCCGGTGCCGCGCTCGATCGCGGAGTCGGGGTGCGGGCACGGCGTGTGGCGCGCTGGTGCGCTCGCCCACCGTATTCACCAGGGTGCCAATATGTTCCACGGTAAGTTCGACGGTGTCACCAGCTGTCAGCGGCGGCGGATCGAGAACGCCGCGTCGGCCCCACAGCTCGGCCAGACAGCCGCCGTTGCCGACGGTGCCCGAGCCGAGTACGTCGCCGGGGACAAGCGCGGCGTCGCGTGAGGCGTAGGCCAGCAGCGTGGGGAAGGTCCAGCCCATGTTGGACAGGACGTCGCGGCCCACTTCGGTCCCGTTGACCTTTGCGGTGCACTGCAGTTCGAGGAAGCCGTCGGCGTCGAGGAACGGCACCATTTCGTCGGCGGTCACCAGCACCGGGCCGAGGGTGTTGGTGAAGTCCTTGCCCTTCGCCGGACCGAGCCCGACCTGCATTTCCAGACGCTGGAGATCACGTGCCGACCAGTCGTTGAGGATCGTGTAGCCGAAGATGTGATCGGCGGCCTGCTCGACGGTCAGGTCGCGACCGGCACGGCCGACGACGGCGGCGACCTCGAGTTCGAAGTCCAGTTCCGCGCAGTGGTGCGGCGCCCGGATCTCGCTGCGCGGACCGTTCACCGTGTGCGGATTGGTGAAATAGAAATGTGGCGCCGTGTACCAGGCCTCCGGCACTCCGCCGCGACCCTGGACACTCGCACGGACTCCTTCGACATGTTCTTCGAAGGTGACGAAATCGCGGATCGTCGGCGGTGCCAGCGGAGCGTCGAACGCGACCTCCTCTACAGGAATCGGCGTGGTCATCGACTGGATCCGGTTGCCCATCTCCAGCGCGGCGGTCAGGCCGGCCCGGACGAGTTCGAGCACCGTGGTGCCACCGGGGAACAGGTACACACTGTCGCCGTCGACGACAGCGGCGACGGGAGCCGCGTCACTCCGGCGAATCATGGCAAAACGCATGGTGGATAACCCCTTTCACACCGGCGGTGCGATGAACAGACCCTTGTCAGGGTCGTTGAACGATTTCGCGGCGACGAATTCGTCCATCGCGTTGGCAGTCCCCCATTGGTCGCTGACCTCGGGCTGGGAGAAGTCGTAGAGGTGCGGGTGCCAGGTGTCCTCATCGAGCGACTCGAGTTCGGTCGTGTACTCCATCGTGTTGCCGTTGGGGTCGAGGAAGTACGAAAAGGTGTTGTTGCCCGCGAGGTGCCGGCCGGGGCCCCAGATCTTCTCGACGCCCGAGCGCAGCATGCGGCCGGTGCCGCGCATGTACTCGTCGAGGCCGCGCAGTTCGAACGACGCGTGGTGCAGCGCGGGATGGGGGCCGCGCGCGATGGCCAGCGAATGGTGCCAACGGTTGGTGCGCAGGAACCACATCATCTTGCCCATGCGCGGATGCATGAGAATGTCGGAAACCTTGAAACCGAAATGCTTCTCGTAGAACGCCACGGTGGTTTCCGGATCAGCGGAGTTCACCACCACGTGCGAGAGACGTACCGGAATGGCCTCACCCGCTTCGACTTTGCGATGTGCGCGGGCTGCGACGTCGGCGGACACCTCGATCGTGCGCCCTTCGTTGTCGAAGAAACGGAAACCGTATCCCCCACCGGGCGTCTGCAATCGGTCCGGTTCGGTGACCAGGGTGGCCCCGCCCCGGCCGAGCTTTTCGGCGACGGTGTCGACCGCCGCGCTGTCGGTGACGCCGAAGGAGATCAGGTCGAGGCGCTTTTCGGCGGCGCGGCGGATGCGCACCACGTACTGCTCGGGCGAGCCCTCCGCGGCCAGATAGGTGACATCGCCGTCGGTCGCGGCGACCGACAGGCCCCAGTGGTTGGTGTAGAAGTCGAGCTGCTTGTCGAAGTCGGGCACAGCCAGTGCCGTGTGCCGCAGGTGGGTGAAGACATGATCGCTCATGAGGAGGCTCCGAAAGACGAGAGGATGGGGTTCAGGCCGGTGTCGCGACGAGCTCGGCGATGCGGCGCATCAAGCCGGGGACATCGGCATCGGGATCGTGGTCGAGCATCCATCGACCGAGCTGTACCGAGGCCTCGACCACGGCTTTCGCCCGCGGCAGTCGGCGGTCGGTGAAGCTCTGCCACAGCTGCGGACCGACCGGTTCGGCGATGAGGAGTTCGCTGAGCACCGCCGCGTCTTCGAGCGCCTGCGCGCCGCCCTGGGCGAGGGTGGGCGGGCACGCGTGCGCGGCGTCGCCGATCAGCACGATGCGTCCGCGATTCCAGGGGCCGTCGATCACGTGCTGCTCGAACCGGGTGTAGTTGACGGCGTCGGGATCGGTCAGCAGCGCACGGACCTCGTCCCACGGTCCGTGGTACTCGGCGGCCAGTGCGCGCATCACCTCGAGCTGCTCGGCTTTGGACAGCGCCGAACGATCGTGGGTGTCCTCGACGATGTAGGCATACATCGAGTCCGGTCCGGTCGGGCAGTATCCGGCGATGTGCGCGACGCCGCCGTAGTAGAGATCGGTGCGGGTGATCGATGCCGGACGCGAGCACACCAACCGCCAGATGCCCATCCCGGTCGGCTGCGGCTCGGAGTCGATTCCGAGGGCGCGACGGGTGGGCGAGCGGACACCGTCGGCCCCGATCACCACGTCGTAGCGTCGGCTGCCGCCGTCGTCGAAGACGACATCGACGCCGGTGTCGTCGGCCTCGAATCCGGTGGCACGCACGCCGAAACGCAGTCGTGTACCGGCCTTTTCCGCGGCGTCGTGGAGCATCGCCGCCAGCACCGGCCGCTCCATCCCGACCGCGGCCGGGAGGTCGGGGCCGCCGGTCTTGGTATCGGGAATCTCGGCGAGAAGGCTGCCGTCGGCGTCGGTCGCGCGGATGCCAAGGGTGTCGAAACCCCAGCTCTCACGGCTGATATCGGACCACAGGTCCAGATCCCGGAGCACGCGTAACGCGTTGCCCTGCAAGGTGATGCCGGAACCGATGGCGTGGCCGCGGCCGCGCGCCTCGACGAGATCGACGTCGAGACCGGCGCGGGCGAGAAAGACCGCGGCCGCCGACCCGGCGAGACCGCCGCCGAGTACGAGGACGGTGCGGGCAGTGTGAGGGTGCATCGAATCACTTCCCTGGGACAGTGCACATAAGCGAGCGTTGTGGTGACTCACTCCACTCTGAGACCCGCATCACCATCAGGGAAGGCGTGATTTCTGATCGGCTGTATAAATGGGAGTTATGCAGAAGCCCGCTCGCCCGTTGGCCAATCTCGACCTCAACCTGCTCGTCACGCTGGAGGCCGTGGTGCAGCACGAGAGTGTGACCAGGGCCGCCGAACACCTCGGTGTCACGCAACCGGCCGTCTCGGCGGCCCTGGCTCGGCTACGCCGCCACTTCGACGACGACATCCTCGAGCGGGTCGGCAACAGGTACCGGTTGACACCCTTCGGCATCGAGCTGCGGCAGCGCACCAGGGCCGCGCTGACGGGCGTCGAGCGGGTGTTCTCCGCGCGCGGCACCTTCGACGCCACCGACACCAGCCGCGAATACTCGGTCGTGACCAGCGACTACACCACCGCCCTGCTCGGCCAACGTCTGGCCGAGCTGCTCACCTCGGCCGCGCCCCACGCCCGCCTGCGCATACTCCCCTCCTCACCTGAACTCGTCGCCCGAGCCGAGCACACCCTCACCACCTACGACGTCATGCTCGTTCCACACGGTTTCGTCACCGATCTACCCAATGAGACTGTCTTCCATGATGATTGGATGGTCGTGACGGATCGGGGCCATGAACCGGGCAGCGGCGAACTGACAGCCGAGGACCTGCAGCGGCGCCCCTGGGTTCTCGTCTATCACTCGCAGACCGCCTCCACCCCGGCCGCGCGCCGGTTGCGGATGCTCGGCATCGAACCGACGCGCCAGATCGTCACCGAGAACTTCCTGACCGTCCGGTGCCTGATCACCGGCAGCGACCGCATCGCCCTGGTTCCCCGCCGCTTGCTCACGGTCCCCGGGATGAGCGAGGGTCTCACGGCCTATCCGTGTCCGGTCGACCTCGGCGAGCTCACCCAGGCGATGTGGTGGCATCCGGTGTTCACCGATGATCCGGAGCACCGCTTCCTACGCCGTCTGATCCGAGAGGCGGCCCAAAACAGCTGCGTGTCACCATAATCGACTTGCTGCACATTCTGTCGTCGTCGAGTACTTGGAAGCGGCGGACTTGTTTCATCTCCGCCTCGTACACGTGAGTGCGGCTGTCAGAGGTTGTCGGTCGGCGGGCCCTGGCTTGTTCCCACCTGGATGCCGACTACGCAGGTGTCGTCATCTGTGTCGGCGTCGCTGCTGTCGAGCAGATAGTCGAGACGGTCATCCAGGCTTCCGATGAATTCGGCCGAGATCGTGAGAAGTCGTTCTATGCAGAGGTCCAGATCTCGGTCGCGGCGCTCGATGAGGCCGTCGGTGTAGAGCAGGAGAGTGTCGTCCAATTCGAGCTGGATTTCGCCTTCCTCGTAGCTTGTTTCCGCCAGCGCGCCGAGGATGATGCCATTGAGTTCAGGCAGGGAGCAGGCGTGGCCGGCTCGGACCAGCACTGGCGGCGGGTGGCCTGCGCGAGCCCAGCGCAGGACCCGAGTCAGTGGGTTGTAGACGCCACAGATGGCGGTGGCGAAAATGCTGTCGGTGAGGTGGTGTGCCACCAGATTCAGCCAGGCCAGCATCTGACCCGGCCCGGCGCCGGTTGCGGCGAGACCACGTAAGGCGTTGCGTAGCACGACCATTCCGGTCGCGGCCGTGATGCCGTGGCCGGTGATGTCACCGACCGATACCAGAATCTCCTTCGACGGCAGCACGATGGTGTCGTACCAGTCGCCACCGACGAGCTCGTCCTGCTCGGTCGGCCGGTAGCGCACCGCGATGCGCAAACCGAACGCGTCGGTGGACGGTTGCGCGTCGGGCATGATGGCCTGCTGGAGCTGCCTTGCCAGACTGCTCTGTTCGGCGGCGCGCATTTCGGTGTCGGTGAGCCGGTCCCGGGTCGCCGACAGCGCGATCTCGGTCCAGTGTTGGGCCGAGACATCCTGGTACGCACCGCGGATGGCGTGCAGGTGCCCGGCCGCGTCGACCACCGGTTCGGCGATGATCCGGACGTGACGGGTCACGCCGTCGGCTCTGGTCAGGCGGCATGCGGTGGAGGCAGGACTGCGGTAGCGCAGCAGTGTGCGCAGAAAGCGTCGCACCGCCTCGGTGTCGGCGTCGTGGACGTGGCCTGGCAGCTGCGCCAGCGGGACAGGGTCGGTGGTCGGTGCCAGCCCGTAGAGCGCGAAAAGCTGGTCGCTCCAAGTGATCTCGCCGGTGGCCGCGTTCTCCTCGAAACCGCCGACGCGGCCGAGCCGTTGGGCGTGCTGCAGCAGCGTCGCCAGTCGCCCCGACTCGTCCTCTATCCGCCACACCATGAGCACGGCGTCGCCGTAGCGGCTGATGCTGAGCGCGGCCGCGACGGTCAAGGGGATCTGGTCGACCAGTTCGGTCAGCATGACCCGGTCGGCGCGGTAGGTCTCACCAGTGGCGAAGACATGCTCGATCCGCTCGAACAGTCGTCCCTCGACCGCGGCCATCGGGTACATCTCGAGCAGTGACGAGCCGCTGATCAGGCCGGGAGGTCGACCGGCCGGGTCGACGAAGCAGCTGTTGAGGTGGTGGATGGAGAAGTCGGCGAGCGAGCCCTCGTCGAGTTGGGGTATGAGCACCAGTGCGGGGTCGAACAATCCGTCGGCCAAGCGCACGAGGTCGGCGACATCGACGCGTTCGGTCGTTCGTACTGCGGCCGAGTCGGACTCGAGCGTGTGCGCACACAGCTCGGCCAGCGCTTCCAATTGCCGGTGGATCTGGCGCGGTTGCACGTCGATCGGCCGAGGCCAGCACACCTCGAGCACCCCGAGTATTTTGCCGGCCGCGCCGACCGGGATCGCTGCTCGGCCGCCGGCACGGTCTCCGATCGACGGCAGCCCCGACACACTCAGGTCCTCGATCCACTGCGCCGTGCGTTGGATCAGCGCCTGCCGTGCCGGAGTCACCACCCCCGGCGGCACATAGCGCCACCGCTGGGCCTCGTGCCCGGCGATCCCGGCGAAACCCGCCAGCGACAGCGACGCGTCGATGCCCGCGGACCAGATCGCGACCGCCGTGGCACCCAGCGGTGACACTGCGTGTTCGAGCACCGACTCCGCTACCCGCTGGGTATCGCCCGCCGCGAGCAGCCCACTCTCGGCGGTGCGCAGCCGCACGACCGCCGTCGGCTCGCCGGGTGGTGTGGCGGTGGCCTGCAGGAACTCCCCGACCACCGCGCTCATTTTGTCCTGCGCCGCCTGGTTCACCAGGTCGACCGCCAGCTCCAGGGGCGCGACCCCGGCTCGGGCGGACAGGATCTCGAGTTGGGTTGCCGCCTGCGCGGGCCCGCAGTGCAGCCGTTCGACCAGCACACCCTTGGCCATCTCGATCAGCGCCCGGCCGTCGGCCGTGGCCTGTGCCTCTCGGATCTGGTTGTGCAACCGCTCCACCGTGGCCGCGAGGCGCGGGACGACCGGGTCCGTCCCGGCATCGGTGTCACCGATTCCGGAATCGGTCATCTGGCACCGAGCCAGTGCACGATGCAGGCGAGGAGCGCATCCGCGTCGACCGGCTTGGTGACGTAGTCGTTGGCACCGGAGGCCAAGCTCTTGTCCCGATCACCCAGCATGGCCTTGGCGGTCACCGCGATGATCGGCAGCTTCTCGTACTGCGACATCTCGCGAATGGTCGATGTCGCGGTGTAGCCGTCCATCTCGGGCATCATCACGTCCATCAGCACCAGATCCGTTTCCGGATGCGTGAGCAGCTTGTCGATGCCCTCGCGCCCGTTCTCCGCGTGCAACACGGTGATGTCGTGCAGTTCGAGAATACTGCTGAGCGCGAACAGATTACGGGCATCGTCGTCGACGATGAGCACAGTGCGCCCGGCCAGCTCACCGAGTGGGCGATGCGGCGTGGTGGCCGGTGCCTCGTCCCGGCGCACCAGAGGCAGTACGTCCCCGGGTGCCTCGGCGGTGACGTGCAGGGCGATCCGCTCGCGCAGTTCATCCAGACTCGACAGCAACTCCAACGGCCGTCGCTGCATACGTTCCTGCAGTAGGCGTTCCTGCTCGGCGTCGAGGCGGCGGTTGTGGGCGAGCACCGGCACGCTGCTCAACGCGGCATCGCCGTCCATCGTCTCGAGGAACTCCAGCGCGGCGCTGTCGGGCATGTCCAGTTCCAGAACTACGCAGTGGAACGACTCGGCCGCAAGAGCTCCGGCCGCTTCCACCACACCGATCGCGCTGACCACCTGGACGGGCCCGCGCGGGTCGTTATTGTCGGCGAGGTCGGCCACCGCGCTCTGCGCGACCAGCGACAGCAGGCCCTGCGGTCGCTCCTCCACTACCAACAGCCGACGCTGCTGTGGCGCTGCCGAGCTCGACGCGAGTTCCAGACGGTCGTGGGTCTGCTGTCGGTCCTCGTGCTCCAGCTCGAGCACTTCCTGGAAGTCCGGGCGAGCGACCGGCAGGTAGAGGGTGAAGGTGCTGCCCTGGCCGAGGGTGCTCTCGGCCGCGATGGCCCCGCCGAGCAGGTAGGCGATTTCGCGGCTGATCGATAGACCGAGCCCGGTGCCGCCGTATTTGCGGCTGGTCGTGCCGTCAGCCTGTTGGAAGGCGCCGAAGATCGATTCCAGCTGATGCTGGGCGATGCCGATGCCGGTGTCGATCACTCGCAGGGCGATGGCCATCCCGTGGCGGCGTACCGCGGCGGGCAACTCCCGCGTCTCCGTCGGCTCGATTCGCAACTCCACCGACCCGCTCTCGGTGAACTTGACGGCGTTGGACAACAGATTGCCCAGCACCTGCCGCAGCCGAGAATCATCGGTGAGCAGCTCGAGTGGCAGACCCGCAGTGGTCGTGATCCGGAAACCGAGACTCTTCTGCGTGGTTACCGGCCGGAAGGTCGCCTCGACGTAGTCCAGCAATTTACGCAGCGGCACCCGCTCGGGGGTGATATCCATCTTGCCCGCCTCGACCTTGGACAGATCGAGGATGTCGTTGATCAGCTGCAGCAGATCCGAACCCGCCGAGTGGATGATGCCGGCGTACTCGACTTGCTTGGGTGTGAGGTTGCGGGTCGGGTTCTGCGCCAGCAACTGAGCGAGGATGAGCAGACTGTTCAGCGGCGTGCGCAGCTCGTGGCTCATATTGGCCAGGAACTCCGACTTGTACTTCGAGGCGAGCGCGAGTTCCTGGGCGCGGGTCTCGAGCTCTTGCCTGGCCTGCTCGATTTCGAGGTTCTTGGCTTCGATGTCGCGGTTCTGCTGAACCAGCAGCGCCGCCTTCTCCTCCATCTCGACGTTGGACAGCTGCAGTTCCTCCTGGCGTACCTGCAGCTCTTCCGAGCGTGCCTGCAACTCAGAAGTCAGGCGCTGCGATTCGACCAACAGTTCGTCGGTGCGCGCGTTGGCCACGATGGTGTTGACGTTGACGCCCACCGTTTCCATGAGCTGATCGAGGAAATCGAGGTGGATGCGGGTGAAGCGATGCAGCGAGGCCAGCTCGATCACACCGAGCACCTGGTCTTCCACCACGATCGGCAGCACAAGGAGATTGACCGGCGCGGTTCGCCCCAACCCCGAGGAGATGGTGACGTAGTCACCGGGAACGTCGTCCACGGCGATCGTGCGGCGGCTGCGCGCCGCCTGCCCGACCAGCGACTGGCCGAAGGTGAGCCGGGGCGCACTGCCCGGTCCGTCCGGGCTGCCGTAGGAGCTGATCAATCGCAGCTCAGGCTGCTCGGCGGATTCGTCGGCCAGGTAGAACGCACCGAACTGCGCCGACACCAGAGGCGCGAGCTCGTCCATGATCAGCTCGGCCACCACATGCAGATCGCGCTGGCCCTGCATCAGGCTCGAGATGCGGGCCAGGTTGCTCTTGAGCCAGTCCTGGTCCTGGTTGGCCATGGTGGTTTCGCGCAACGACTCCACCATCGAGTTGATGTTGTCCTTGAGCTCGGCGACTTCACCGGAGGCTTCGACGGTGATCGAGCGCGTCAGGTCGCCTTCGGCGACGGCGCTGGTGACCTCGGCGATAGCGCGGACCTGGCGAGTCAGGTTGCCCGCCAGCTCGTTGACGTTCTCGGTCAACCGCTTCCAGGTGCCCGAGACGCCCTCGACCTCGGCTTGGCCGCCCAGTCGGCCCTGCGAGCCCACCTCGCGGGCGACGCGGGTCACCTCGGCGGCGAAGGCGGACAACTGGTCGACCATCGTGTTGATCGTGGTCTTGAGTTCCAGGATCTCCCCGCGCGCGTCCACGTCGATCTTGCGGGTCAGGTCGCCCTGGGCGACCGCGGTCGTCACCTGGGCGATGTTGCGCACCTGATTGGTCAGGTTGTTGGCCATCGAGTTGACGTTGTCGGTCAGGTCCTTCCACGTACCCGCCACGTTGGGCACGCGGGCCTGACCACCGAGCATGCCCTCGGTGCCGACCTCGCGGGCCACGCGGGTGACCTCGTCGGCGAACGCCGACAGCGTGTCGACCATGGTGTTGATCACCCCGGCCAGCGCGGCGACCTCACCCTTGGCCTCCACGGTGATCTTCTGGCTCAGATCACCGCGCGCCACCGCGGTGGCGACCTGGGCGATCGAGCGCACCTGGTTGGTCAGGTTGGAGGCCATCACGTTGACGTTGTCGGTGAGGTCCTTCCAGGTGCCCGAGGCGCCGCGAACAGTCGCCTGCCCGCCGAGGTTGCCCTCGGTGCCGACCTCGCGGGCCACGCGGGTGACCTCGTCGGCGAACGAGGAGAGCTGATCGACCATCGTGTTGATGGTTTCCTTGAGCTCGAGGATTTCGCCGCGCGCGTCGACTCGGATCTTCTGAGTGAGGTCACCGCCCGCGACCGCCGTGGTGACCTGCGCGATCGAGCGCACCTGCGCGGTGAGGTTGTCGGCCATGACGTTGACCGACTCGGTGAGGTCCTTCCAGGTCCCCGAGACGCCCTTGACGTCGGCCTGCCCGCCCAACCTGCCCTCGGTGCCCACTTCGCGCGACACGCGGGTGACCTCGTCGGCGAACGAGGAGAGCTGATCGACCATCGTGTTGATGGTTTCCTTGAGCTCGAGGATTTCGCCGCGGGCGTCGACTCGGATCTTCTGGGTGAGGTCACCGCCTGCCACGGCGGTGGCGACCTGGGCGATCGAGCGGACCTGCGCGGTGAGGTTGCCCGCCATGAAGTTCACCGAGTCGGTGAGGTCTCGCCAGGTTCCGGACACGCCCTTGACGTCGGCCTGCCCGCCCAGCCTGCCCTCGGTGCCGACCTCACGCGACACGCGGGTGACCTCGTCGGCGAAGGAAGAGAGCTGATCGACCATCGTGTTGATGGTGTTCTTCAACTCGAGGATCTCCCCGCGCGCGTTCACCGTGATCTGCTGGCTCAGGTCACCGCGCGCGACCGCGGTGGCGACCTGGGCGATATCACGCACCTGGCTGGTCAGGTTGCCCGCCATCGCGTTCACCGAGTCGGTGAGGTCCTTCCAGGTGCCGGACACACCGGGCACCTCGGCCTGCCCACCGAGGCGTCCGTCGGTGCCGACCTCGCGCGCGACACGGGTGACCTCAGAGGTGAACAGCGACAGCTGGTCCACCATGCCGTTGAACACCGTGGCGATCTCGCCGAGCAGCCCGTCGGCGTCGGTGGGCAACCTGGTGCCGAAATCACCGTCGCGCACCGCGGTCAAACCGGCGAGCAGCCGCCGCAGTTCGACTTCGTCCGTGGCCACCGCGGCCTGCTTCGGCGGGGCCTGCTCGGGCACTGCTCGGGCCGGTGCTGCGGTATCCGTCATTGCTGTCCTCGTTGGTCGACCGGTCCGAATCGAACACCTATCCGATCGGTGTGAGGTAGGGCCGACCGTCACCCCACACGACCGTGCGGTGTGTTGCGGATTCGAATGACCACCCGCCCGAAGACTTTACGCTGCGACCGTTCGACGTGAACCCGACTATCCGGGATCGAGCCCGGCTACGGGTGTGTCGACGGTAGGCGAGGCAGATTCTGATTCACACGTCGAGATAGAAGCGGATCGTCGTGCCGTCCTCGCCGGTGTGTATGCGCACCAGATCTGCCAGGTAGTGCACCAGCAACAGGCCCCTACCGCCGAACTGTCCCTGTTCAGGTGGCCTGCGCCCGGCCAGTGGATCGCTCAGGCACCCGCCGTCGCGAACCTCGAACACGAGCTGTCCCGGCTCGGACCACATCGCGAAAAGACCCCGGCCGCCGCCGTGCACCACGCTGTTGGTCGTCAGTTCCGCGACCGCCAGCTTGGCGTCTTCGACCCGTATGGCGTCGAGTCCCCATTTGCTCGCGTGGTCGACGGCGAAGTGCCGGACCGATCGAAGCTCAGCTTCGCCGAAGGGGAAAACGGCGGCATCGGGCGCCGACACCAGTGGCTCGTTGTAGCGAGCCACGATCGCCTGCCAGTCGTAGTCGTTGCTGGCCTGCTCACGCCCCTGACTGATGAGGGTGGGGTGGGTGAGCCGCGCATCGGCCAGGGCCGCCGCGTCCAGGCGGGTTTCGTCGTAGGGACACAGGATGGTCACCGCGCGGCCGTCGAAGGCGGCATTGATCAGCGCTTCGTGCTGCGCGCATGCGGGGTATTCCACGGTGCTACGCCCAGCCCAGATCGGCTCGCCGATGATGCGCACCCGCCCCCTGGGATGCGCGTCGGCGAACCCCCTGAGCACCTTCGGAATGATCCGGCCCGGGTTGCGGCCGACGTCGGTCATGTCGAGAAACGAGATGTCGCGAGCATCGACGCCGAGCTCGTCCTTGATCAGCTCGAGGTTGGGCCCCGGTACCGCGACGGCCATCGGCTCACCCGCCGCCAAACCCTCGCGCAGGAATGCCGTCGTCTGCTGCGTGTATTCCTGCTCGTTCGCATAGAACAGGGCAGGGTGTTCGAACGCCTCGTTGGCGGTCGCTGTGCTCATCGGGGCATTACCGTCGATTCGGTTCGGGCGGACAACGTTGATAGACGCGGCCACCAGAAGGGCGTATCCACGCGACTCCTTCGTCACCGTCGGCCGACTCTCAGGCCGGAATCGGCAGAAGGTAATCGCCTTCCGGGCGCACAGTCTAGCCCGCCGCGTCGAGCACCGATGATCGGACACAGAGTGCCGAGCCTGCTCGATGCGTAAAACACCACCGCGGTCGGGCGGCCGATGGTGCGCATGTGGTCAGGAGACGAAGTCCGGGCACAGATTCGTGGTCGCGGCGCTGACGAACAGCGGGCCCTGATCGAATTGGTAGGTTTGCTCAACCGCGGATGTCTCGTCCAGAACGGATACGCCGCCACGCAGGTGTTCACACGTCGCATAGCCTGCGGCGACCAACTCCTTTGCCGACTTCCCCGGCAGGGCCGCGTCGTTGATCCTGATCTCCTCGAGGAACGACGCTTCGTCGGTGCTGATCTCGGCTGCTTCGGCGGTGCGGGTGTTGGTGACGTCGACACTGCGGGGCTCGGTTGTCGGGTCGCAGCCCGCGACTGCGGCACTGAGAACCGCGACAGCCAGACTGACCGCTACCACGTTGGCTCGCAACTGGATTCGCCCTACGAACATCGTGTTGCCCCTGATCTCGAGCAGAGGGACCAACACTTTGATCGATCCTCTCCGACACCGTTTCCGGTGTGCCATCAACGATCCCGCAGCAGCCGAATGCTCGAAACCCACCCCAGGGTTGGCACAACCCAACCTAGATACAGGGCCTCGGAGGTCTCACTGACCAGCAACGTCTCACCGTCAGAACAAGGTCATCGTCCACGGTGGACGCAACCTCGCAGCCGACTGCATGTTTCGCAGGCCCCTGATTCAGCGCGTCGGCTGCGGCACCTCTTCGTAGACCTCGCCGACCTCGCCGCCCAGCAGCCGATCGGTCATCTCCTGTTTCAGCACGGTGAGTCGTTCGTCGTCGGCCGGAGTGCGGTCGTTACGGGCTCCGAGTTCGATGAATTCGTCGGTGACGAATCCCGCGTCGCGCAACCGCACCAGCACGGTCCGGTCGCGGTAGCGAAATTCCCAGACGTAGCGGGCCAGGGTGGCGCCGCGGTCGGTCGCAGCGAGTTCGGGCACGACGACGAAACGGTCGCCGGTGACCGCACGCAAGGCCATTTCGATCGCGTCTCGTCCGCCGGGGCCGGGGAACGCGGTGCGGACGGTGACCTCACGGCGCTCGACGGGACCGAGCACCGCGACGGCGTGGCGCATCGCGCAGTACGCGTGCGCCACCCCGCCGGGGAAGTGTGGCCCGTGGTACTTCATCAGGTCGGTGAACGAGATTTCGATCGGCGTGCCCGATTCGAGGACTGTCAGCATGTTTTCCTCCGGTCGGCGGTGGCCCAGTACAACGCCGAGTAGAGCAATTGCGTTGCGCCGGGCATGAATCCGGACCCGTGGTGATACACCGGGTCCATGGTGGTGACCAACAGACGCCCGGGGGTCGACTGCTCGTCGAGATAGAGGATCGAACCGTCGCGGGCGCCGTCCTCGGTGTGCAGATCGACCAGGCTCACCGCGCCGGGCGGCGGCTCGAGCAAACCGTGGTAGTGCCAGATCACTGCGCGATCGGCGAAGTAATTCCAGGCTGGATGGTCCGGGGCGCGTGTGCGCAGCCGGTGGTCCTCGCCGGTTCGCCACCACCAGAACACGGTGGGACGGCTCTGTTGGCGGACGCCGGGCACCCAGCCCTCCACGGTGTTCTCGCCGAAGACCAAGACGGTGGCGCCCCGGTCGAGGGCGGCGAGAATGCTTGCGGTCCAGTGCGCCAACAGATCTGGGCGGAGCCGGTCGGACACCACGATCACGTCGATGTCGGTGAGTTGCTCGGGCGTCCCGGTCCGCACATGGATCGGACGGAGCCGGTACGGCGCCAGTGCGGGGTCGGCCAGGGTGGCCAGTTGTGCGTGGCTGCCGCCGTGTAGCAGGGCGATCGAGCAGGCGCCGCGATCGAGGTCAGTCATCGCGACCGCCCAGCCATCGCACGAGCTGGGTGCGCAATCGCTGCGTGCCGCGCGCGGCGGTGGCGAACTGCAGCAGATCGTTGCCGCCGTGCACCAGTACCCGGCCTGCGCCGAGCGGGTAGTCGTAGTCGACCGGGGCGTTGGTCGTCCCGAGTGTGTGCACCACTCGGGCGTCGTCGGGCAGGTCCGCATACCAGCCACGCCCGTAGAAGCCGGCGACGCCGATCCGGGCCAGTTCTTCGAACGGCACAGGTCCCGGCGTTCCGGTGTTGTACAGAAAGGACTTCGGGTCGGTGCCTGCCCACACGGGGTGCTCGTTCACGCGGGTCAACGCGAGATCGCGCGGGTTGCGGAAGTCGAGCTTTCGCCATGTGCTCAGGCCGTCCAGGAAGAGGCGTTGCACGTGCCCGTTGATGACGACGCGTCCGCCGCTGGTGACAAAGGATTCCAAGAAAGGCCGCTGTTCGAGCAAGTACTCCTGATCGACATCGCCGGTCAGGTACACGCCGGTGACCGAGTCGTCGCATTCGGTCGGCAGGTCGTAGACATCGACTTCTCGCATGCCGTCGATCACCTGCCGGTCGCGTGGGGCCATGTGGGCGTTGAGCACCGTCACGAGATTCCCCTGCCGAAATCGGGAACGGTCAGTCGCCGTATCGCACTCGGTGTTTCGATGTCGGCGGTGACGATCGGCACCCCGTACATCTCGGAAAGTAGTGCGCCGGTGAGTAACTCGCGTGTCGGGCCGATGCGCTGGTCGTCGGCGCTCACCATCAGCATCGACCGTTCGGCCACGTGCAGGGCGTGATCGGGGTGGTGGGTGGTCATCACGACCGCCAATCCTTCGTCGGCGAGCGCGCGGAGCACAGTCAGCACCTGAGCCTGGTTGCGGAGGTCGAGGGCGGCGGCGGGTTCGTCGAGCACGATGGTGTCGCAGTCGGAAACCAACGCCCGGGCGATGAGCACCAATTGACGCTCACCGCCGCTGAGTCCGGTGTAGTCACGGTCCGCGAGATGGGAAACGCCGACTCGGTGCAGCGCCTCCCGCGCGGCCTCGCGGTCGGTGGCGGTGGGAGTGCTGTAGATCTTCACCGTCCTCGCCCGGCCCATGAGCACGATATCGAGCACCGAGAACGAGAACACCACCGAATGGCTCTGCGGGACGTAACCCACGCCGCCGGTCGTCGTGACGGAACCGGCTACCGGGCGCGTGATTCCGGCCAGACACTTGAGCATCGTGGTCTTGCCACGTGCGTTCGGTCCGAGCACCGCGAAAACCTGACCCGGCTCGGCGCGTACCGAGACATCACGAAAGATCCACGGCCCCTTGGCCGAATAGCGGAACGACAACGAGCTCGCCTCAAGCATCCGAACCCCACAGGCGGGTTCGGTTGCGGATCAGCAGCGCCACGAAGAAGGGTGCGCCGATGATCGCGGTGAGGATGCCGATCGGGATCTCGGCGGTGCTGATCGTGCGCGAGAGGGTGTCGATCAGGGTGAGGTAGATGGCTCCGAGTAATGCGCTGACCGGCAGCACCATCCGGTTGTCGGTGCCGACCATCATGCGCACCAGGTGCGGCACGACCAGTCCCACCCAGCCGATCACCCCGGCGACCGACACCGATCCCGCGGTGATCAACGCGACGCACACCAGCAGCAGGTTGCGCAGCCGCTGGGGTGAGAGCCCCAGCGCGGTGGCGTCCTCGTCGCCCATCGCGAGAATGTTCAGTCGCCATCGCAGCGCGAGCACCACCAGTCCCGCCGCGACGATCGGGATCGCCGCGGTGAGCACCTTGGTGTAGCTGGCCGTCGCGAGTGAACCCATGAGCCAGAAGACGATCGAGGGAAGTTCGCTGTAGGGGTCGGCGATATAGGTGATGAACGAGACCATCGCCCCGAACATCGCGCCGACCACGGTGCCGCCGAGGATGATCATCAACAGTGGCGCTCCCGGCACGGCCCGAGCGATCGCCACGACCAGCGCCAATGCCGCCACGCCGCCGAGGAACGCCCCGCCTACCAGCGCGGCGCCGCTGAATCCGGCGAGCAGGATCAGCACGCCACCGAATGAGGCACCCGAGGACACGCCGAGGACCTGGGCGCTGGCGAGCGGGTTGCGGAACACTGCCTGCATCACCGCACCGGTGAGCGCGAGCCCGGCCCCCAACAGGATCGACAACAGGACGCGGGGAAGTCGCACGTCGAGCACCACCGTGGCTTCCTGCGGGTACCAGGTCTGCTCGATCGGCAGGAACTGCCCCAACAGGATTCGAACGATCTCGTTCGGCGGGACGGCGTAGCGGCCGACGGCCAGTGCGCCGACCGCCACGACGATCAGCAGCAGGAAGAACCCCGGGACGGCCAGCATCCGCCGATCGAACCGTGCCCGCGGCGGCGCCGGATCCACCGGCGCCGCCGCCTGATCAACGGAGGAACTGGTCATAACCGGCCGCGTCTTTGTTGAGGTCCAGACGCAGCACCTGGTCGATCTCGTCGTCGGTGATCCGGTAGGCGAACAGATTGTCGAACTCGGCGCGAATGTCCTCGCGCAGTTGCCCATCGCGCGTGCCCGGGTACAGGATCTGGTGCATCCACAGCCACATCAGTGGTGATTCCGCGCCCGGCACCTGCCACCGGTAGCCACCGAGTGGAGTCTTGTAGACGCGCTTGTTCTGCACAGCGCTCACATTCGCCAGCCTCGGGTCGGCGTAGATGTCGGCAGGAGTGCTCTGGTCGAAACCGCTGAGCATGATGACCTCGGGGTTCCAGGCCAGGATCTGTTCCGGACCAACCTGTCCGGAGTCGGAGACGAATCCCTTGCTGACCAGATCCCCGCCGACCAGGTCGAACTGGAATCCGTCGTAGCCCTTGGCGCTAGTGGTGCTGTAGGTGTCACCGGTGCGCGACAGGATCATCGCCCGCGGCCGTGGGGCCTGCGTCGAGGCCACCCGGGCGCGCATCTCGGACTGCTCGGCGCGCTGCCAGTCCACGAGTTGCTGCCCACGTTCGGGCTTACCCGCGAGCTGCGAGAACAGCGTGATCCACTGTTCGAGGTCGTCCTGGGTTCCGTATTTCAGTCCGACCACCGGGAAGCCCGCCGACTCGATCGGCGCGATCACGTCGTTGCCCCGATCACCCCACTGCACAACGACATCGGGATCGAGTTGCAGCAGCGTCTCGACATTCGGCACGAAATCGTTGCCCGCGACCACCGCGGAGTCGGCCGAGGCGGGAAACATCGTCGCGAACATGCCACCGCGATTAGCGACCAGCGTCGACTGGTTGAGGCCGACGATGCGGTCGTAGCTGCGGTCCACCGCGGCGAAGATCGACGGTGCGGGCATCACGGTGAACGCCACCTTGTCGGCGGGTCCATCCAGCGTGACAGTGCGGCCGCGCTGGTCGATGATCGTCAGCGCTCCCGCGCCAGCCGCGTTGTCGGCCTGCGCTTCTCGGCTCGAGCACCCAGCGGTCAGAGCGAGGGCTCCGATCATGCCGACAGCCATCCATCGCCGGGCCCGAAGGCTCCCCCGCTGCCGTGCACGCTGCGTATTCGCCATGCGCTGTACCGTCCCACTCTGAAACCATCATCCAATAAGTCAAGTTAGCCTAACCTATGTTTTTGGTTTGCTGGGAAGTGTCGCGCAGCCCGGCCCCACGGCGGGTTGACTGCGTGGCATGGCGCTGCCGATCAGGAACTGCCACGCGGTACGCCCTCGGCGCGCCAACTATCCGCCGAGCCGGGTGCTGCTCATTCCTCGGTTTCGCTATGCGATTCCATACGGGTGAGAATTTCCTCGATCCGGTCGCGCACCCAGTTGGCCAGCCGGTCGCTGCTCATGGCGCTAGCGACCGGGGCAGGGTCGTCGAGCGGCATCACGTAACGCCCGTCGTCGGGAAGGTCGCGCCACAACAGGCCCGTTTCGATCCGTCCGCGGGGTCCGTATTTCGAACGGCCTTGCAGCACTTTGACGATGCCGGTGCTGAGAGCGGGGGTGGCGAAGAACCCGGCGCTGCGGGCGGGGTCGTCGCTGAGGTCGTCATCGTCATCGTCGTCGGCAATGCTGGATACCGGGCGGTCGCGCTCCTGTATCGGTGCGGTGTCGGGGAGTGACAGCGCGATGTCGGCAAGCTTGCCTGCGCCGCAGCGCGGGAGTAGTCCGATCACGGTGTCGGCCAGGGCATACGGGTCGCATTCGACGGCGTCGAAACCGCCGCTGTGCGCGAGGGTTTCACCCGGGCGCTGGGTGATCACGTAGCCGCGTGCCCGATGCCGGATCGCGTGCACCCGGACGCGCGCTGCGGGATTTCCGAAATCCTGGTCGTTCCACGCGTGCGCGACGACGAAGATGTCGGGTTTTGCGATCGCGCCCGCCAAGGCGTCGAGATCGTGGTCGAGTCGGCGTCGCAACTGCTGGCGGACCTGCGATTTCTCCAACTCGTAGTCCTCTTCGAGACGGGTGCGGCTGGTGAAGATGAACGGTGCGGGCAGTTCGCCCCGCCGGACGTCCTCGCAGAGGAGATTGAACTCCAGGTCGGTGAATTCCCAGGTTTGGCTCATGAGTCGGCCACCGGTCGCACTCGGTCGGGCATCGGGCCGAGTGCTTCGTCGAGGTGGACTCTCGACTGCAGATATCTGGCGGGCTTGTGCCCGCCGCCGGCGTTCTGTCCCGCGCCACCGGCGGCGGGCGGCATCATGGGCATCCCGCCGCCGGGCATGCCGTCGGTCCGCGCAGCGGCCGCCGCGGCGGGATAGATCGGCTGTTCGGCGCCGGGCAGTCCTGCGCGCGGGTACAGCGCGGTACTGGCTTGTTGGGTCGGAGATTCCAGTGAAGCGGCACCTACTCCGCCTCCACCGACTCCACCGCCGCCTGCCCCCGCACCGCCTGCGCCCGCACCACCCGCACCGGCGGCATCGACGGGGGAAAGCCCCGCCGCGGCCGCCAACGCGTTCGGATCGAACTGCTGTAGCAGGTCTTGCATCTGCTGTGCGCCTGGTAGTGCGCTACCTAGTTGGGTGAGCGAATCCAGCCCCTGGGTCAGCGCTTTCCCTATCTGGCCGAGGAAGTCGCTACCCGCGGAAGCAAGTGAACTCGCCATTCCCCCGGCGCCCGATGCCGCGTCCTGCGAGGCGATCCCGGCCCCGGCGGACGACAGGCCGTTCGCGCCACCGGTGGCCGCCGCGAGCGCCTGCTCGTCCAACGCCGCCGGGAGATTCTCCAGCACCGAGCGCACCCCCGCCGGGTCCACACCGCTGAGTTCGGCGAGCGCTTTCTCGTCGACCACGTCGGGAATGCTGTCCAGAATCGACCGCACCTGTTCCGGTGGCAGTCCGGACAGCGTCGACAGGGCGTCCTCGTCGAGGAGTCCGGGGAGGTTGTCGAGGACCGACCCCACCTGTGCAGGGTCCGCACCCACCGCTGCGGCGAGGGCGTCCCCGAGGGATGCCGTCTCCGCACCGGAACCCTTGCTGCCCGATTTCGACGGTTTCCCGCCCGATGACCCACCCGCACCGGAAGCCCCCCGCGGCAGCGGAGCCGAACCGAGAGAGGAGACCGATGGCATACCGGCGCCTGCGGCGGATGCCACCTCTTCGGCGGAAGGCAAGCTGCTGCGGGGGAAGGGAGAACTTCCCGATCCGCCTGCCGAACGCGTGGGCGTTGCACCGCCCCCGCCTGCGGGAGCGGCTCCCCCACCCGCGGTTCCGCCCATCGCGCCCGCGCCGGTTCCCGCGCCCGCGCCGGTTCCCGCGCCCGCGGCGTCGTAGCCCGCAGTCTGGGTTTCGGCTCCGGGCAGACCGGCCCCGGACCCGGCGCCGCCACTTGTCTGCTGGCCCGGCAGGGTTTGGTCGCGAAACTCATCGCCGTATCCCTGCGAGCCATATCCTGGGGGGCCATATCCCTGGCCGCCATACTCTTGGCCGCCATACCCCTGACCGCCATACCCTTGGCCGCCATACCCCTGACCGCCATAAGTCTGGTCGCCATAACCTCTACCGACGGGATCCGAGCCGGGGGCGCCCTGTTGTCCGCCGCCCTGCCCGTACTCACCACCGCCCGGCACATTCTGCCCCGAACCCGGGGTGGGCTGTGGGGTGGCAATCGGCCCGTCGACTGCCGGAATCACCGACACCGTGTTCTTCATGCCCTCGCCGTAATGCTTCTGCCACTCGTCGCGATACCGCCTGGTCACCTTTCCGGGGCAGCAGTCATCGGCATCCGACGTCGCGGGCATGCTCACTTTGGTGAGATACAGCCACTGCGCGGTGTAGTCGAGGTTCTGGCTCATGGCGATCATCGAGTTGACCAGCGGTTGCACACCGTTGGAGTAGTTGGTGACCGCGCTCGCGGCCGCGCTCGCGCCCTGGCCCTCCCAGCCATCGGTACCCGCCGAGATCACCGTGACGAAATTGTTCAGCCTGCTGAGCAGGTCGGTCGACAGGGAGTGCCAGGTGCCTGCGGCCGCGAGCACCGGTTGCGGATCGAGATCGCGGCCCAGCTCGTACATCTCGGTGAAGCTGAGACTGTCCTTGTTCTCGATGCTGGCTGTGGCGCCGGTATCCTTCGCGCCCTGGTAATCCTTCAACGACGACGGGAAACTCTCGGCCTTGAAGGGCGACGGATTGCCGAAGGTGGCGTCGGGGGCACCGGGGGCCGCGGTGCCCGGTTTGTACGGGGTCGCCGCGGTCGGCATCCTCAGTTCGCCCAGCGCTTTGATGTTGTCTCTGGAATTGTCGTCGGTGCCCACGTACGTCTTGCCCGCGGCGATGTACGTCTCGCCCATATCGGTGACGATCTTCGCGTGGTCGTTGAGCACGGTGTACAAGCGGGAACCCTTGTTACTGAACGCCATCGCCAGTTGGGTGCCGGAGGTCAGGGTGCCGATGGGACCGAAATTGTTCAGGCGCAGGTCGGTCACCGCGGCGCTCATCCCGAGTAGATCGTCGACCAGATCGGCGCAGGCTTTTGCCGCGGCCAAAGCCTTGGCCGGGTCGAACGCCAGATATCCCGCCTTCGCCTGGTTCTCCAGGCCGGACCACGTGTTCGGTTCGAGGGCCATCGTCGCCTTCCTTCGCCGGGAATCGGGTTCCCGCTTCGTCTGAAAATCCGCGTGCGGGTGTGTCAGTCGTCGTTGTCAGCGACTGCGGAGCGGGGACCAGCGATGCCGGAACCGTCCGTCGGCCACCGTGTGTGATCAGGCAGAACCGTCGGTGGGGCAGGCGCGGTCGGTAGCATCGCGCCCAGATCGGGTGCGCCCTCGATGATCTCGGAAAGTTTCGGCAGCGCGTCGCGCCGTTCGAGCAGTGGCGTCATCAATTCCCTGCTGCGACCGGCTACGTCGGCGGCTGCGGATTGGACGGCCGCCGTCAGGTTCGTGGCGATCTCCTCGAGGCTCAGGTCGAGAACGTCGTCGGCGAATTTCGTGGCGATCAGGAGCCCATCGGCGTTCACTGTCACTTCGATGCGCTTATCGCACGCGGTCACTGTGGCCGTGAGGAGCGCGCGCTGCTTCTGGAGTTCGGCGATCCCGCGGAACTGTTCGCCGAGGCCGTCGAGCATCGTCGCCATATCTGCGCGCAAGCGGTCGTTCAACATGGGGCGCTCACGCCTTCCCTTCGCCGAGGTTCTCACTGGAGGCTTGGTCGGTGCCGGTAAGCGAGTTCGCAGCCTCGCGCTGGCCGTGCGCCATATCGCTGAGGGTCTGCGCGGCCCCGGTGGCACCTTCGAGCAGGTTGTTGCGCGCCGCCATATAGCCCGTGGGGCCATCGGCGAATTTCTTGCCACGCTTGTCATTTCCCCACGGAAGGAAGGTGGGGTCGGCTTCTACTCCGGCGAGCGCGCCGCGAAGTTTGTCGGCGGCTGCCGTCACTTTCGTCGACAGCTCGTCGGTCAATTCCGACGCCTTGCGCAGTTTCTGGGGGTCGATCTCGACGTTTCCGGCCATCGCGCACTCCTTCCGATATCGGTTTGTCTAAAGGGTGAAAGGAACATCGACGTCCGCGTCGGCCGGGTCGGGATCCGAGCTCGCCCAGTCGCTCGGCTCTGAAGCGCCCGCGGGGGGCGGCTTGTAGGGCCCGGGCAGCGGCTCCACCGATGGCACCTGTTTCGGGCGGGGCTTGCCGCGTACGTCTTTGCCCTCACCCAGGAACGGTTCGGCGGCCCCGGCCCGGTGGTGACCGGCGCCGTCCAGGGTCGGTGGCCGACTGCCGGTCGGGGTAGGTGGTTCGCTGCCGACCGGGGGCGGCAGCTGCCCACCCCCGACCAATCCGGTGTTGCCGTGCGGCGGCTGTCCGGTCGGGCCCCAGCCGTCCACCGACGACTCGAACGAGGTCGGTGGCCTGCCGGTGAAGGCGCCGGGTTGGCTGGCAGCCGTCACGAAGCTGGGGGTCGATCCCGTATGCGATCCCGCAACCGTGCTGGCTGCATCGTGATACACCGACTCGGGTGTGCCGGGGCGAGGGGCGGGCCCGCTCGATGCGTCGTGGTACACCGACTCGGGTGTGCCGGGGCGTGGACCGTGCCCGCTCGCTCCGTCGCCGCGCACGGAGGATCCCGAACTCGAGCTTCCGGAAGACGAACCACCGTCGCCGCGACCGGAGTACGTCCCGGCACCACTGCCACCGCCGAACTCCGAGCCGGGGCTCGACGGGGCGACACCGGCGCTGGACGAGGAGCTGGTGGACGATCCATCGGTGACCGGCGGACCGGCGGTACCGCCTGCCGCGGGTTTCGGCATCCACACGTAGGACCGAATGTCTCCGCGCCCCGGGGGAATCGGAGTTCCCAGGGCGAATCCGCCCCGTGCCCCGCCGACGGCTGCGCCGCGCGCGATGCCGCCGGTCCAGCCCGCACCGGAGGCGAACGACGACCAATCGCCGGTGGCCGCGCCCACTGCCAGGTTTCCGAAACCGGTGCCGACGCCACCGGACACACCACCGATCACGATGCCTCGGCCCACTCGTCCCATGGCGTTGTCCAGCTGCTTGCCTGCGACTTTGTCGATGCCCTTGCCGAGGTAGCGACCGACCTCACGGCCGGGAATCATTCCGGCAACGCCCGCCAGGACCGACAACCCGAACTCTTTGCCGTTGAAATGCCGACGCTTACCATCCGCGATCTGGCCGACCTGTACCCCGCCGTTGATCGCGCCGACGATGGCCGCGGCCTCGATCGCCCGCGCACCGTAGACGCCGTAACCCTTGGCGGTGGGCAGTACCGGCTTCAGCCGCACCGCCGCCGACCAGAAGTGCCGTTGAACTGTCGGGGCGCCGAGTCTGGCAGCGATCGACGTGATGGTCTTTTGAACGAAGTCCTCGAACACTTTGAGAAAGGACCGGGTCGTGGTGATCGCGGCCGCCTCGACCGCAGGCGCGGTCGGCGGAAACACCCATGCCCACAGGATTTCCAGCGCCAGCCAGACCAGGGTCACGATGACGGTGATCTTGGTCGCCTGGATTTCGGTGCCCATGTCGAACGCGCTGTCGGAGATCGTTTGCATCAGCTCGGCCAGCGCCTCCACAGACTGATCCCCGGTGCGCAGGATGTCGTAGCGGCTGCCCATCGCGGCGCCGCCTTCACCTTGCGGATAGGCCGCCACGGTGGCGGCCTTGGCCTCGTCGATGCCTGCGAGCAGCGCCTCGATTTCCGCGCTCGCCGTCTTCCATGCCTCCGCGACATCCCAGCACGCGTCCTCGTCGCCCTCCGGCCAAGCCGTACCGGCGACCCAGGCCAGCCACTTCAAGCCGTCCGGCATGATGAGGGTCACGACTGCTCCGCGCGGCGCCGGAGCGCTCTTGGTTCGCTCGGCAAAGCGGTCCTCCTCGGCGTTCGATGTCCTCGGGGATTAGACCGCAAGAAGTTGAACCCGCAGCGACCTGAAAGCGAATTCTGCTCGCGCACAGCATGTGTCGGTCGGCTGGAAGCGAAAGTTCAGTTTCGGCAACACCATTCGTTTCCCGCCAGGTGGTAGCGTGCGCCGCGATCGAGGAGGTGCCCTACCGTGACCGAAACCGAGGACCCGGCCGAGGCCGGACCGCCACCACCGGATGCGGCGAGCCGTCGTATCGCCGCCCTGCTGACCGGACTCGGGCCGGAGCGCGGCGGGGAGATTCACGCAATATTCGTGCTGACGGTCGCCGCTGAACTGGCCTCGGTCGTCGCTACCGACGAGCAGGGCAATCCGGTCCAGATCTTGCCGTCGGAGGAGATCATGGGCCTGGTTCGCTTACACCGGGAGGCATCGGCGGTCCGAGCCGACGGCCCCTGGTGGCGCTACCTGCTCGTGGTCTCGGAATCAGGCGAGGTGCGCACGGACTACGACTTCGGCGAGCAACCATTTCCCGACGAACACCTTTTCCCCGCCGAGGTCTATCGAGCCGATCTCGAGGCCTTCCCACGACGCCGACTGCCGGTGTGGCTCGCCGCCCATATCGGGCACGCCGACAGGCAGTCACGCCCCGCCGAGATGGCGGCGCGGGCCGAGCCGGTCGTGGCGGTCGTAGCGGACGAGCTGCCCGCGCTGCCATTGCTGGTCGCACGGTGGGCGGTGCTGTCCGCGGCCTTCGTCGCGGTCGGATCACCGTGGGGGCCACGGGTGCTGCCCGCGCTCGGCTTGTTCGAGGGGATCGAACGCAGCGGCTCCTCGCTCTGGATCATGCCCGGTGACCGTGCCGTCCTGTCCGGCGGCATATGGAACGATCCCGTTCTCGACGCCGTCTACAACAGCGAAGCGCCGATGCCGGACCTCTACGCGGGCGCGCCGGCGTGGGTCGCGAATGCGACGTTGAACCCCCGTGCGGGCATCGGCCTGCTGTCCTTCTGCTATTGGTGGGACGACGGCCGGTGGTACCGCGCGCCCGGACACACCGCCGGCGAAATCGCCGCAGCTGTACCCGGTGTGTGGAGCGAGGAGAGCGCCGCTGCCATCGTGGCCGCGCTGGTGGCGGAAAAACCCGACGCCCACACCCGTGAGGCTGCGCTCGGGTTGGTCCGCGCCGCCGATCGCGGGGAGGTCGGACGCGGCTTACTCGCAGAGGTTTTCGGCGAGGGCGCCATCGACGACGCGTATCTCCAATTGACCATGGCCGGTATATCTACACCTCGCTCGGCATGGTCGCCGACTGACTCTCGCCATGTCCGGCACTGACTCGGCGTGCCTCAGTCCGACGCTGCGACCGGCTGTGGATCAGGCGGGGGCACGTTCCACTCACCATGGGCCTCGGCAACGCTGGCGTAGCTGGTAAAGACCATGGTCAGGCCGATGAGGGTGAAGATGCGGGACAGGTTGGCTGGGATCGCGGCCAACGCGATCGAAGCACCGGCGTCGGTGGCGCGATTACGCGCGGCCAGCAATGCGGTGATTCCGCTGGAATCGCAGAACTCGAGACCGGACAGGTCCATGACCAGCAACTGACCGGCGGATAGTTCGAGTGTGTTGATCTCCGCACGAGCGGCCGGGGCGGTGGCGGCGTCCAGTTCCCCGCTGAAGCTGAGCACCGGACCCGACGCGGTGCGGAGGCAAATGACAGTGAAGTCGGCGCTCACAGGGATCGGCCTCGGACTGGTGGGATGCTCATGGCCAGCAGGGCAGTATCGTCTTCGACCCCGGCACCGAAACCGGTGAGTAGATCGGTGGCCGCGGCGAGCAGCGTGGAGGCGGTGACCGGGCCGAGGGTAGCGATATGGTCGCGCAGTTGGTCCTCGCTGAATCGTTCCCGGCCGCGGATGCGGGCTTCGGTGAGTCCGTCGGTATAGAACAGGACCGTGTCGCCGGGTCCGAGGTGAATTTCCACGCTGACGAACCTCGGGTCGGGGATCGCGCCCACCAGCATCCCGCCCGGCGTTTCGACCAGAGTCGTTGTGCCATCGGCACGTACCAATAAGGCCGGGGGGTGTCCGCCAGAGGACAGGGTCAGGGTGGCGCCGGTGGTGTCCGGGCGCAGGGAGCCGTAGACGACGGTGCAGAATCCGGGTTCGTCCCGACTGTATTTGTGCAGCAGCACGGCGTTGAGGTTGTCGAGCACCGCTGTCGGGTCCGGGTCGTAAACCGCGGCAGCGCGCAGGGTGTAGCGGGTCAGCGAGGTCGCCGCGGCCGCAGTGGGGCCTTTACCCGAGACATCGCCGAGGAAGAACCCCCAGGTGCCATCGGTCAGGGGAAACAGGTCGTAGAAGTCGCCGCCGACATTGTCGGTGGAGGCGGGGTGGTAGTAGGCCGCGACCTCCATCCCGGGAATCTCGGGCAACTCCGGTGGCAGCAGGGTGCGCTGCAAGGTGGTGGCCAACTTCTGGACACGTTCGTGTTCGCGTTCGGCGACCGCGCGGGCGTGCTCGGCCGCGTCGCGGGCCCGTTGCAGTTCCTGCTCGTAGGAGCGACGGTCGGTGGCATCGAAGATCGTGGTGCGGATCAGTTGCGCGGTGCCGTCCGGGCCGGTCTTGACCACCGAGGTCAGCAGGATCGGCAACCGGGTCCCATCGGCGCGCAACAACTCCAAGGCCAGCCCGCCGGCCTGGCCGTGCATCGACAGCATCGGCGCCAGGTGGGTCTCGTAATACATCCGGCCGCCCACGGTGAGCAGGTCGAAGAAATGGCGTTGTCCCACCAGTTCCTTGCGGCGGTAGCCGAGCCAATCGAGCAGGGTGGTGTTGATCTTGGCGATGGTGCCGTCCATCAGGGTGGAGACGTAGCCACACGGTGCGTTCTCGTAGAGGTCTTCCACACTGTCCTCGAGCAACGCCGAGAACGACGGATTGGTGTCGAGGTCATCGGGCAGCGATGCACCGTCCTCGCCGTCACCGGGCCCGTCGCCGGTCCGGGTCATCACCGGGCGCTCGCGTAGGCGGCGATCACCGCGACGGTGGCCTCGGGGGCACTCAGCTGGGGGCAGTGCCCGATCGCGTCGAGGGTGACCAGGTCGCTGCCCGGGATCTGCTCGTGGACGAACTGGCCGACCTCGCGGGGCGCGATCGCGTCCTGGGCGGTCTGGATCACCAGCGTCGGAACCTTCACCTTGCACAGATCGGCGCGATTGTCGGACAGGAAGGTGGCTTTGGCGAAGACCTGCGCGATCTTCGGGTCCGCACGGCAGAAACTCTCAGTCAACTCCGCGCCCAACTCGGGTCGCTCGGGGTTGCCCATGATCACTGGAGCCATCGCCGCCGACCAGCCGAGATAGTTCGCGTCCAACGAGGCGAGCAGTTCGTCGACGTCGGCGCGGCTGAACCCGCCTCGGTAGTCACCGTCGTCGATGTAGCGCGGCGAGGGGGTGAGGAGCACCAGTTTCGCGAATCGTTCCGGGGCCTGATTGACGGCCAGGACCGCGATCATCGCCGAGACCGAGTGCCCGACCAGAACGACCTCGGTCAGGTCGAGTTCGGTGCAGATCTCCACGATGTCGCCGGCGTAACCGTCCAGACTCGCGTAGCGCTGGGCCGACCACGCTGAGGTGTCGGATCGGCCCGCTCCGACGTGGTCGAACAGCACCACCCGAAACCGCTCGACCAGTGCGGGCACGACCAGGCGCCACATGTTTTGATCGCACCCGAAACCATGTGCGAGCAGCACTGTCGGACCGTCCTGGGTTCCCACGACGACGACATTGTTTTTGACACGCACACTCACCCCGCCATCCTGCCACCTACCGCGCAACGGACCACCAACTCGGTCGACACCTTGTCGCCGGGCTCAGCCAGTGCCCCTGCCGCCGTCTCAACATCATCGACATATTCCGGTTTATTCGCCTCCACGACGGTCAACCCTGCACTCATGACCAACTCACGTCATCGGGCACCGAGCACGCCGAGCACGGATCTGACCAGCACCACCATCGTGTTGGCGACCTGCGTGTTCGTTCTGCTTGGCCTGGCCGCCTTGACCGGGTCGCTGACCGTCGTCTTCCTCGGCGCCCTCAGCCTGGGTGCGGCGATGACGATGTCCTCCAAAATCCTGTCCGTCAACAGCCTCTAGTTGACCTACTCCCACCGTTGAGCACTACGAACGCCAGGAGCTGAACCGCATGTCCACCACCGCCACCCGCCCCACCTACGAACACGCCGAACCCCTGTTCGAACACCTGGCGCTGACCGACCCGCACAGCCCCGAACACAACGCCCTACGCGAGGAAATCATCGAAATCTGCCTCCCCCTCGCCGAGCACATCGCCCGCAAATACGCCGGCCGCGGTGAAGCATTCGACGACCTCCTCCAAACCGCACGCCTCGGCGTAGTCATGGCCGTCGACCGCTACGACGTGAGTACCGGATCACCGTTTTTGGGGTTCGCGGTCCCCACCGCCATGGGCGAAGTACGCAGACACTTCCGCGACCACATCTGGCCCCTGCACGTCCCACGCCGCGAAAAAGAACTACAAGGCAAAGTCCGGGCAGCGACCGACGAGCTGACCCGCCGACTCCACCGCTCCCCCACCGCCCAAGAACTCGCCACCGAACTCGACGTCCCCGTCACCGACATCGCCCGCACCCTCGTCGCGGCCAACGCCTTCCAAACACGCAGCCTCGACACCCCCGCACGCGAGACCGACGGCGATCCCAGCATGACCATCGCCGACACCTTCGGCGACGAAGACCCCCGCTACCAACTCACCGAAGACACCATCACCGTCGCACCCCTGCTGGCACAACTGTCGACAGAAGACCGCCAACTACTGATCTGGCGGTTCTACGACACACTCACCCAAGGCGAGATCGCTGAGCGTCTCGGTGTCTCCCAAATGAGCGTGTCTCGCAAACTCACCAGACTGCTCAATGATCTGCGCGCCCAGACCACCGACGACCAACTCACACTCGCAGGCTGACCGCCCACCTTCGCGCCACCGAGACCACGTGCAGCCCAGGTGATTGTGCTGAACACCCCGACCGCGACCCCGCTCGTGATTTATCCCCGCAACGGGTTCGGTTCCGTCGATCCTGTGCACGATGCGGTCAGCTCTGAACAAGAAAAGTTCGCGTCGGCCGGGCGAGACCATCCGTATAGGTCCGTCCGCCGAATCACTATGTGAGGGGCCGGTTTCCGTAGCGCTCACAACCCTGCGACGGCCCTTCCGCATAAGGCAACGCCCGGTCGCTGGTCGCATCGACCTCGACCGGGCGTGCTCGAAAAGGATGGCCGCCGAGCTGTGACCGGCTTACTCGCCTTCAACCGCGGCTTGCCGTGCAGTCGTGCCGGTCTGGCCGGTGTCGGACGCGTATTTCGACGTCATCATTGCTGCTGTGCTCCGCCGTTGCAGGCCCATCCCTGGACGGCGCCGGTAAGCCTGTGGCCGTCGGTGGTCAGCGCATCCAGACACACCCGTTCGTTCAGGCCATTGGGCATCGTGACACCGACCGCGGCCGAACTCGTAGGCGCGAAGGCCATCATCGACACGGTGTGCGTGATAGCCCAGCAGCCGTAACCCGTCGATCAGCTGAAGTCGCGGACATCATGCGGTTCGAGCGAGTGATCGCGAGGGCGTGCACATGGAGCCATGAGAGTGCGTTACTCACCGCGCCGAGCTGGCGCTGCGGCCGATTCGGTGGAACTGCTTGCCAGGTGCAGAGAAGCGACCCTGGCCCACGCGCGCTGGAGACCAGGTGTGGTATCTGCCAGGCGTAAGCCGCCTCTGCGGATAGGTCGGACTCGTCAGTGAAGCCCGTACGAGGCAGGTTCCTAGGGTCTATGTGTGCCCTGCCGCCGGACAGACTCGTCGCGGCCACCCAGCAGCCAGTTCAGCCACGATCCGCCTGAGCGGGACAGCGTGATCCTTCCAGGTCACCTGACGAGATCGGCGGCATCGAATCGGCCGGGTGAGCGGGTCGCGTGAGTCGACATACCGCTCGCACCTCCGCTACCGGTGGTTTCGCCTGCAGGCGGTCCAGTGCGCGAAAGATCCCGATGAATGGGATACCCCGTCTTTGTTTCGGGCAAATAGCTGCTTCTGTGAGACGCGACACCCCAAATTCCGGTTATTCGACATACCTGAATTGGCGATCGCCACGATGAAAGGCATTCCCACCCATGCGAATCCGATCTCTTCGATTGTCCATTGCGGTGATGGCGGCTGCGGTCGCGGCCACAACCGCTACCACCGGCGTCGCGTCCGCCGATATCGACTTCGGAAGCTCCGGCAGCAGCGGCGAAATGGTCATCACCCTGGTGCGCCATGCCGAGTCCCTCGGTAACGCCTCCGGCCTGATCGACACCAAGGTGCCCGGACCCGACCTGACCTCACGCGGCCGGACACAGGCAGACAATCTGGCCATCCAGGTGGCCGACAAGAATTACGACTGCGCCTTCGCGTCCAACATGGTGCGTACCGAGCAGACTGCGGCACCGACCGTCGCCAAGCAGGACCTGAGCCTCAACATTCAGCCCGGTTTCCGGGAGATCGAGGCAGGCCAGTACGAGGGCACCCCGGAGGCCCAGGCGATGACCGGGTACCTACAGGCGCCGATCAAGTGGCTCTCCGGCGACCTGAACGCACGGATTCCAGGCTCCATCGACGGCAACGAGTTCGACGGCCGCGTCGATCAAGCACTGCTCGATGTGCAGCGCCGCGGCTGCGCCAACCCGGTGATCTTCTCGCACGGCGGCACCATCATGTTCTGGTCGATGATGAACGCCGACAACGCCGACACGAGCAAACTCGGCACCGATCCCATGCGCAACGGCGGCCGCGTCGTCCTCAAGGGCAGCCCACAGAAGGGCTGGACGATCGTCGAGTGGGTCGGCCACCCGGACCTGGGCTGATTCACCCTTCCGCGCCCCGGATGTCACCGACACAATCGATGGCACCGGGGCGCGGTTGTATCTCAGCCCAGGGTCCCCCATGGCGCAGTCGTCCACCGCACCCGATGGGATCACCGTCGTCGAACTGGTCGCCCGCGAGAAGTTCCCGCATCAGCGGCTGCTGCGCCAATGGTCACGCGCCGACGAAGGCGCTGTCGCCCAAGCACTCTCGGCCACCGTCACCGCGGACCTGTCCCCAGATAGGACCGGCTTCCCGGTCTCGAGATTCACCGACCCGGGCTGGGATCCGGAGTTGTTGGAGCGCAGGCGTTGCGGGTTGACCGCCGACCGCATCCCATCCCACCATCGCCTCGACAGCCTCGCGCTTCGCACGATTCCACCGCACATCCAGCACGGCCAGGACCCTCCACCACCGCAGCAGATCGTGGGCATAGGACCGCACCGTCAACGGACTGACATCAGACAACACCAAACTCGACAGAAACGACGAGACAGGGTCAACTTCGGCCCCGTGGACCATCACGATGTACGGCACTACCCCCGGCGGCTCGATACGCCCGTCACGAAACGCGCGCCTTTGCTCCTCCACTCGATGCACCCCCACAAACGTTAGACCCGTAGATCAACGACTGAAGTGCAGTTAACAGGACGGACGGGACGTGGCTGGGGCTCGTGGCTTTCACCGTGGCCACCGGGAACGGTCAGGGGCGTCTCCCGGTCGAACAGTGGTGCCCCGAGCACGCGCTGTCTCCGCAGAACCCTTCGTCTTCGCGACGCTGATCGGACCCGCGCGCTGGCGTCGGGCACCCACTGACGAGCCGCGACTTCGAACTGGCAGCGACTCAGCGGTTTTGCTGGTTTGCGGCAGCTCGGTGGCGTGGATTCGATGGCAGTGCTGCCCGTTTCCCAAACGTCAGGTCTGGGCAGCGGGTCGTCGATCATTCATCGGTCCGGCATGTGCTCAAGTCGTTGTGGGTCGGCTCGGTAGGAGCGAGCATCGATGAGGACGAGGCGAGTCATAGCCTTCCCAATTCTGCTGCGGCAGTAACAGAATCGCTGATGAATTGAGCATCCCTGATCTTGTCGCGGACCGGACCGGCCGGTGTCCGGGAGGCGATCGTATCGAGCAACTCGATACCGTGTACCTGCGGTTGCGTCGAAAACACGGCAGCTGCGAGAGCCACCGCAACCGCACCGGCTACGGCATCGGGGTGGGTATGAGTAACCAGCGCCGAAGCTGCGGCTTCGTCGACGACCCGATCCAAGCCATCCGCGCCCAGCGGCGCCACCCGCATAGCGGAACCATTGCCCCAGGATCCTCGCCCCTCACGTGCCTGTTGAGCGAGTTCACGCCAGTGATAACCCTTTTGGCGCATAAGCCGCAGGATCCGGCTCGTCCCGGGCCCGTATCGGCGATAGGTGTCGTAATGCTCAACGAAAGAACGGGCCGAGCAATGGGGGGCTGTATCGGTACTCAGTCGGGCGCGCGCTCTCGTCCGACATCACTTTGGCCTCGCAAGCGCTCGGTGCCGTACGCATACGTGCTGAGCTCAGTGGCCACCCAGCAAGCCGCACGGCGCGCCGAACCGCGCAACGCATGGCCGAGGACAGTGGCAGTGCAGTGCCCGGGCCCCTACCTCGGCGAGGTCCTCGCGGCGGGTGAGCATCCGATGCTCACCCGCCACGTCCTCGAAGCCGAGGAACCGGATCCCGACATCGAGTTCGCATTCGGCCTAGAGTGCGTGCTAGCCGGTCTGGTCGTTGACCGGTCATTACGGGCGCTCCGCGCCCCCCGGATCGAGGTCGACCACGCCTTTGCCGCTCACAATGTCGAGCGGCACCGAGACCTGGTCGTGTGCGATCAACCAGGTGTCGGCGATCTTCTGTAGTCCGTACGTGACCCGGACCCAAATACCGCTCGTTGCCTCGCCGTTCTTCAGTGTGCCGCGTAGACGTGCAAAGGCGTGCCCGAATGCCACACCATCGCCGACACTGAGCGTCAGATCGCGAACGTCATAGGTCACAACCTCGAAGAACAGGAACACTCTCGCCCAGTTCTCGAGTTTCGCCGCTATCCCGACGTGCCGGTGCGGCGGCTCGAGATCGAAGGACACGACGTCACTTGTGTACAGCGATTTCAGGACCTCGAGATCCTTAGCTCGCACTCCTTCGATCGCCTTGTCGATTTGCCGCCGAATCTCGACTTCATCGGCCTCGATGCGGTCAGCGCGTGACTGGAAATCGTTGGATGCGGTCATGATCGACTCCCCAAGATCTGATTCTGCGCCGCCCGCAGCGGCGCGAGCGCAGCGCTCCAGGCGATGACCTGATCCAGCGTCTTGCTCAGGGCGGCGATGTGGTGGTCGCCCGGTGTGAAGGTGACGTGGTTCTCGAAATCGGTGAGCAGTGAGATCTCTACCGGACGGCTCACATCCGCCATACCGAGCCCGCTGCAGACCACCCGCAGCTGCGCCACGGCACGGGCGCCGCCGCTCACCCCGTCGGAGACGAATCCGACCGCCTTGTCGGTCCATTCCGCGTACAGGTGGTCGATTGCGTTCTTCAGCACTCCGGGGATGCCGCCGTTGTACTCCGGGGTCACCATCACGAAGCCGTCGAACGGGCCGATCCGCTCGGCCCACGCGCGGGTGTGCGCGTGCGCCGACGGGCCGAACATCGGCGGCGTGGACTCGTCCAGATGCGGTAGCGGGTGATCGCGTAAGTCGATCAGGTCGAATTCGGCGTCGCCACGCTGCGATGCCGTGTCCAGAACCCACTGGGCGATTTGCGGGCCATTGCGGTTGGGCCGGGTACTGCCGACGATGATGCCGATCTTGGTCATTTCCGAAACTCCTGCTCTGCTGAAAGCGTTACCACCTTCCGACGACGTAGCCGGGCGAAATGTCAGGCCTCACAATTCGAGTCGCTGTTTCGTCGGATAAGTGAGTGCTGTCGACACGAGGAGCCGAACACCATGACCGATCCGCACCTGCACGCGGTGATCGACGAACGCCGTCAGCTGATCAATCTCGCTTACCGCCTGATCGGCTCGCTGGCCGAAGCCGAGGATGTGGTGCAGGAGACCTACGTGCGCTGGTACGCGCTCTCCGAGCGACAGCGACAAGACGTAGTGACGCCTGGTGCCTGGTTGACGACAGTCGCCAGCCGCATCTGCCTCGACCTGCTCGGATCGGCGCGTGCCAGGCGGGAACAGTATGTGGGCGAATGGATTCCAGAGCCGATACCCGACCACTCCGAGTGGTTGGGTGGTCCCGCCCCTGGCGACCCCGCCGACCGGGTCACCCTCGACGAGTCGATCGGCATGGCCTTCCTGGTCGTGCTCGATTCCATGACGCCGGCCGAGCGAGTGGCGTTCGTCCTGCACGACGTCTTCCGCTACTCCTTCGCTGAGATCGTCGAGATCGTCGGCCGCACCCCCGCGGCATGCCGCCAGCTCGCCTCCAGCGCCCGCCGCCGCATCGATACCTCGCAGCGTCCGTCGAGCGCCCAGCGCGCCGACGTGGTCAGGGACTTCAAACGGGCCTGGGAAACAAGCGATATGGAGGCCCTGATCGGATTGCTCGACCCGACCACAATCGCGACCGCAGACAGCGGCGGTCTCGCTCCGGCCTTCCGCGACCCGATCACCGGCAGCGAACACATCGCCAGCGCCTGGATCGAAATCGCCACCCGCGGCCCCCAGGTAGCGCTGCTCGAGCGCACAGTAAACGGTCAGCCCGGCTTGGTCGCTCAGCTTCGTGACGCCGTCATCTCGGTCTACGCCTTCGACATCGTCGGCAACCGCATCACCCGCATCTGGGCAATCCGCAACCCGGAGAAACTGCGTCTCTGGACCACCGGCTGAACTGTGGCTGCGGAAACGTGACGGTCAGAAACCGCCGACGCAAAGCAGTCGAGAGCCTCCGAAGACTGAGTGCCACCCACGGCTGGTGTTGCTCAGACACCTCGAGTCGCTGGCCGTGACAAGCCACGCTATCGACGACAGATCTCCGAAATCGGTTGCGACCGCGGCAAGGACTGCCCGGAAATGGCTATATCTCCCGGCAAACCGACCTGATCGACGAGTTCGACGGCACCACTTTGTTCGCGGCACCCGCCGGCACAGCCCGACAAGTTGCCCGCGCCGGGATGGGGGCGGGGTCGTGGTCCGTGCACGATGAGGTGGTGTCACTCGTGGCGGAAGTCGCCGAGGTCAGTGGTCGGGTACATGCACCGTGATTTCCCCGCCAAGGTGATACCCCTCAGCCAATCGCAGGTTGTCGCCACTCCAAAATCTGCCCGGGTCATACCAATTCGGGCGTCTCTTCGGCAACAAGCCCATGGCCTCATACGTCATCGCGACGATCTCCGCGCAGTAGGCGTTCTCCAGACCGGCTTGATCGGATGCGCGCTCTTTCGACCGCTTCGGCACCGGCACCCGGCCCAGCAACCAGCGCCCCGCCAGCGCGCCGGTGGAAGGGAAGGGCATGCCGTCCAGCCTCGCCACCACCCGCAGCGCTGCATCCTCCATCTCGCTGGTCACCGGCCGATCCAACTGACGCATCCACGCCTGTTGCCCGTACTCCTGGCTCCATCGGATGACCGCAGCCCGCAAATCGTGTAGCTGGGCTCCGCGATGATGGCTACCCGACCAGATATCCGGCAGTGCCCGACCGAGCTCGGCATGCCATATCAGCGCTGGTAGGTCATCGATGACCACTGCCATGCCGACGTGGTTCACCGGACTGTTGGTCAATCCCCGTATCGCGCGATCGGCGCGAGAATGCCCGCGAAACAGCCATAGATCCCCCGTTCGCGTAAGCGCTACTGCTTCGTCCAAGCCGATACTCATCGGTGTTTCGCGTGACACAGCGACTAGCCTAGGCGCATGCGCTGGTGGAAGATATTGGGTCTGGCCGGGACCGCGGGTGTCGCGGCGACCGGGGTGGTCATCGTACGAGCCGAACGCAAACGTCGCGCCTACACCCCGGACCAGGTCCGCGAACGGCTGCACGCGCGCCTCGGCGATCAATCCAACCGACCGAACCTCACCACGCCAGTCGACGACGGCAAGTCCTGATCGAAGATCGTCGGGGGCATCCCCTATTCGAGGGTCGACAACGACCTGCCATCGGCACCGGGTCTGCGGCCGTTCGCGCCATGTCTTCGCTATTGGCCCTTCAACGCTCGATCGGCACGGTTGACGAAGGTCGCGGTCGTGAAAGTGCCGATGGCGAGGAGGACCATCAAAATCTTCGCGGGCCAAGGCCCTTCGATGATGGCGCCCACCGCTCCCAGCAGGACGAGGCCGCCCGTGGTGACCAACATCGTGGTCGCCCTGGTCGTTCCGTTGATCTCGCCACGCAGAATCCGCCGCGACGCCGTGAGCAGGCTGAGGGCGAGAATCCCGGGCAACAGCGCGACCACGCAGACGACGATCAGGTACTCAGGATTGACCAGCCCGGACACCACGAGTCCGACAGAGCAGGCCGCAAGCGCGAGACCCAGCGCGATTCCGGCGGATCCGGCAAGGCGGGTCAATCGCCGAACCGCGGGCTCGTTAGCGTAGGGCGACTGCACCCCCGCCTGCATCGCATCGATCTGAGACATTCGAAAACCCCCGTGTGACAGTTGAAATGGCGGGCGAAGACGGCTTTCCAGATCTCATGCCGACTGCCCGAATCCCCCGACCCGTAGGCTACCGCCCACCATCACCGCCAAACAACCCGGCACCGAATACATTGTCCGAGTGACCAACTCAGCACCGCTGGCGGATTCGCGGCCGCACGCCGAAGCCGCCCCACCCCGAACCGTCGCTCGCGCGATGGCCTCGGCCGTGGTTGTGCTCGTGCCACTATCGATAGTCGGCGCGGGTGTCATCGGCACGTTGTCGGGATGGTGGTGGAAGGAATTCAGCGTTCCGGTGGGGGCGGTGGCGGCATCGTTCTACGTCTATTCGATGCTGACCCCGATCACCGTGGCCATTGCAATAGCACTCGGCATCACTGTGCCCTGCTCGGCGCTGATTCACACCGAGGCGACACGTGGCCGCATTGCGGCAACCTGGGCCGCCTGCATCCTCGCTACGCTCGTCACCACCGCGTTGCTCTGGTGGGCAACCGCGTCAGCCACCTTGTTCATCTCGCTCCATACCGCGTCATGGGCAGGTGGTGTGAAATCCGAAGTCGCCGAACACTACCTGTGGCAGACACTCGACCTTTCCACGGTCCTCTGATCAGCCGTGCAGACTTCGGTGGTCGCCGGTTTCGTTGTGCTCGCACCCCTGGTCGTCGAACGCCGATGCGGCCCGGCCCAGCCCGCAACGAGAATCCGACGTGTGCGCATCAGTGCCACCGCGGTACTCATCGTCTTCGGCGCCGCCTACGCAGCGATCGCCGTCTACGAAGCGCGCGTCGCCCCTATCTCTTTTCGGTCTGAGCTAGCGTTCGTGCCGCCTCGGGCCCGGACTACAATCGGCAATTCCGCCCGCCCGAACTGCGCGCACCTGACATGTGAACGACACTCGAGCAGCCGGCCAAGCGCGACTCCTGATGATCCAGGCAGTCGCGGTAGATCGCGCAGATCTCGGGTTGGCCGTCGAGTCCGGATCTGCCTGCTGCTCGCGAACTCGCTCGGATTGCCGGCCTGTCGATGAAGCCTGGCTCAGCACTGTCGAACTCGCCGCACACCACCTCTAGCTGGGACCGCGTGAGTGACCCTCGGTCCCGCCTTCAACGAATTCAGCTCGGCCACCGCACGATTCCACACCACACCACAGATCTACCAGCACTACTCACCCGAGAGTCCTTGCAGTCCTAACTCATCGATGCCAACGCGAGCAGGATGATCGGTCCCAAAAGAATGAGTGCGACGGCGAGCAGAAATTCGACACGTTGGAACAGCGGCTTGCCCGGCTGCATGGGGATGCGCGGTCCGCCAGGAATCGGCGGCGGCAGTTTGGTGACCGTCGAGCGGGGGCCGAGATTGATCAGCATGGTGACGGGATTGATCACACCGGACAGGAAGCCCCACCAGCCGATCCACATGCTCTCGACCGTCATCCTGCGATAGGTCGCGAGTCCGCAATCGCGGCAGAACGGGCCGGGGGACTTCAGGAACTGCATGAAGATGATGAAGCCGCGATGCCCCCGAATATCCACCCGCGCCGCTGGTGTCGAACCGCAGTAGGCGCAGTAGACGCCATTGGCGGTAGACGCGAAATAGCCCGATGATTGTGGTGCCGACATGAATATTCCCCCGGTGCGATGATGTGGCCGTCCCTCGGTCGTGGTCCGACGGCAGTGTGCAGGCTAACGACTGTGCGAGACCCAGGCAAACCGGTCACACACACTGCTGGACGCGCCCGTCAGGCCAGAATTTCGCCGTGGCCGCAAGCCGGACGAACCGCCTCAGCGCTTGTCGGCAATGGCCGCCACGATGAGTTCCTCCCACACCGACAACTCATGATCAGGTGAAACGATCGGTGCCGAACCATCAGCGACTCCGAGGTCCCGATTCCAACGGGCCGCCGGGATCACACCGGGTTCCCGCACCGCGAGATCGCCGAACAAGGCGGTGATCTCGTCGTCGGTGCGCCAGCGACCACGCCCGAAAGTCGCCTGCAACTTCGCCTCGGCCTTGATGGTCTCGGCATTGTCACCGGAGCGGAAGTGAGAAATGAACACACTGCTGCCGACGGGCACCTGGTCAGCCCAGTACGCGACCACCGCCTGCGGGTCCTCGTCATCGTTGAGGTGGTGCAGGATCGCACTGAAGATCATCGCGATCGGCTTGTCGAAATCGATGAGCCGCGACACCTCGGGGTTGGCCCGGATGCTGGCGTATTCACGCACGTCGGCGTGGATGACGGTGGTGTTGTCGTTGGTCGCCAGCAGCGCACGCCCGTGCGCGAGCACGATCGGGTCGTAGTCGATGTAGACCACACGTGCGTCGGGATTGATCCCCTGCGCGATCTGATGCACGTTGTCGGCGGTGGGCAGGCCACTGCCGAAATCGAGGAACTGGGTCAGCCCGGCTTCGGCCATGGTGCGCACGGCGCGGATCAGGGCCTGGCGGTTGGTGAACGCGATGGCCACCGATCCGGGCAGATCCACCTTGAAGTGGTCACCGATCGCGCGATCCACTTCGTAGTTGTCCTTGCCACCGAGAATGTAGTCGTAGACCCGGGCAATGCTCGGCTTCGACTGATCGATCACATTCGCGTTGTCGCCCATCGTCATCGACCCCTCATGCTGTGCTGGTATCTGCCGCCGTCCATCGTAGGAGAACTCCGGCGTGTCGGCGCGGCTTCGGTGCGTAGCACGCGCGAAATCGACTCGGGGCGTGGCGGTTCCGTGATGCGGTGGTCGGCCACGGAGTCCGGTCGTCACCTCGCAATCGCAGCGCCGGTCCGTCCGAAGTCTGCGTCGGACTTGCGTTTACGACAACCTGTCCCACGCTGTCGGGGCAAACCGGTTCGCCCGCCGGGTCTGGCAGTGCAGCCGAATCCGAATACCCGGCCAAGAGTCCGAGGAGTGACGCGTGGGACATCGTGGGCCTGGGCAAGCGATGCCTGGGGCAGGTTCACAGCTGGCCCGCTGGACTGTCAAACGATGGGCGAGCGAAGGTTTCGACGCCGACTATTGCTGAGGTCAGGCTTGATACTCTCGATTCGGCCGTGGCGCAGGGCACGGCGTGCGGGGATCAGGGGGCGAAGTTGCGCAGGTTGGCTACTGCTGGAGTTGTCGTTGCGGCATTGAGCATTTCAGCATGTGCGAGCGCCACGGAGCAGCGGGACTATCCCACCCCAGTCCCCACATCATCATCGCCGCCTACTACGACCACCACGACTGTGAACCGACCCGCCGCGTGGTCGATAGAATTCGATGTCGGCGCAGCAGAGGTTGCCGTGCTGGGAGACGTGGTCATCACTCCCCGCAAGACCTCGTTCATCGCGGTGGACCGCGCCTCCGGCCGCGAGCGGTGGCGACGAGATCAGAAGGTCACCGGCGGAGCGGGATTCGAATATCGGATCAGCGGCGAGCTGGTCGTGCTCTCCGAGCGTCGAGCCGCATCCAGTGACCCGACCTTGTTCGAAGTGATCGAGGCAGCCACCGGCCGCACCCTGTGGCAGGACAGTGCGAATTACCTGAGCGTCTATGGTGACGCGGTGTACCAGACCGACTGCACAGCACTGGGTACGCCCGACGTGCAGTGCACCACGATGCGACATGAAATCGGCGATGGAAAGGCGTCGTGGCCGCGCCCCGCGAGCGGCACACTCGGTCACGACGTGATCGGAACCTGGCACCAGCAGGCTCCACCGGAATCGGAATATCTGCCTATTTGGTTGGGGCCATCGAACGCCGGTCCCACAGATCGACCATGGGCCTCGGTAGCGACCGCCACCGGTGAGGTTCTCCCCGGACGCGGCGCCCATCACGCTTGGTACACCTTCAGCGTTGGTGAACTGCTCGTCAACACTGACCACGACAGGACTGAGCACCTCTGCGAAGTTGCCCTGGAGGCAATCAACGGCTCGACCGGAACGCGACAGTGGTCGGCATCTGTACACGGTGGCCGACGCAAGGAGAACGACGATTGCCAGAAAAGGCTGAGCGGGTCGGAGCTCGGCCAGATGATCGGCAATGGCTCGAGGATAGCGGCCGTCACCGCCGACGGAACTCCTCAACTGTTTGATCTGGCAACGGGTTCCACGGTCTGGGCGGCCACCGATCGCGGCACTCCCCTCGACGGTGACGACCGATCGCTGCTGGTCAGTGAATTCGCTGACCAGGGCACCTTGTCACTACTGGATATCGGGACCGGAAAGAAGAAGTGGTCGGTACCCGATCCGGGCTTCGACCCCTACCCGAGCCAACGTACGACGTTTCTGGTCGGTGATCGAGTTGTCGTGGGCGGCCGAATTCCGATCGGCGAATTCGCCGGCCGACCGACCACGATCATCTACGACCGCGAAACGGGTCGGGAAATCGATCGATATGTCGGCTGGGTCCAAGGCGCGGGTGCTGACTGGCTGGCACTGCTGGTGAGCGAGGGCGGCGGGTCCGACGAACTCCAGTTCCATCGCTGATCACAGAGGAAGTTGCGGGCGCGGATTACGGTGAGTCTGCGATCCGGCCGACAGACTTCGCACCGACGCTCCACCGGATCTCCTTGCGCGCATTTCTACGATTTACCCACGAACCCTCGATACGTGTATCACCTATCGGTATTCCCGGATCGGCGACGAAGTGGCCGGCGAGAGGGTCGGACGGCCGAGTCGCTCGGCCGCCGAGATGCTGATCCGGGGCAGAAACGACCCTAATGATTCAGTCGTGGTCGTCATCGCGATGGCTTGACTGCGGTTGAATCGAGCATCACCCTTGAAAGGCAGAGTCTATAATCCAGCGCTCTATTAGAGGAGACGATGGAGCTATGTCCAGCAAAAATCTATCTGAAGAGCCTCAATCGGAACGAGGAGCCAAAGGTTCGCGAGATACCGGGTCGGATACGCCCGGCGGAGGAACGGCCGATCGCCCGGCCGGCACATTCGACCAAGAAGAAGTCACCTCGACTCGCGACCACAACCCGGCGGAAGACAACATCGGCGGGACCGGGACGCGCCCTCCGGAAGACGCGGAACCGGCCATACCTCCCTATGAAGGCCGCCGAACAAGCGCCGAAGGAAGAATTACGAGCACCAGTGCGGGCGAAGGGACCGGCGCTAATACTGCGGGCGCTGTACACCCGGTGACCGACTCGAAGTTCAAAGCACCTGCCCCCGATAGCACCCCCGGGGGCGCCACCACCTCCCCCGCTGACGAGCAACCCGCATCGCGGGCCTCGGAAACCGAGGCCACGGAAGAGGGCGTAGAGGAGGGCCATCACAGCGGCGTACGCAGCGCGGAGGACCGGCCGCGCGAATCCAGGTCGCAGTGACACCGCGTTCGACGACGGGGAACACTTGATCGCTCGACTCGCCGTCGGTCCGAACCAACGGGAGGCGGCCAGGCTCGGGGCTGGTTGTCCGGGGCCAGTCGGGCGACTCCGCATCGGCGTTTCGCCTAACTGCCGACTACACCACGTGACGCCGACTCTGAGACCGATAGCCCGTGTCGAGGTGGACGAGACACTGCCAGGCTGGCGGCTTTCGCGCACCAGGCAGGACCGTCGGCGCCCACCATCGTGCGGTTTCAACGGAACAGCAGGTCGCTCAGCGCCCGGGCCAACCACTGCTCGTAACGCTGGATGCTCCAGCCGAGGCGGCCGGTCAGCTTGTCGTAATTCTCGGTGGAGACCAGCAACCACAGATTCACGATGATTTCGTCGGGTTCGATATCGGAACGCAGCCAGCCTCGACCGGCCAGCAGTTCGACCGCACTGCCGAGATTCGACCTGATCAACGCCTGAACCTGCGCCAGTTCGGCATCCACTTCCGGGTCGTCCGCGGCCGCTGACACGAACGCGCGCCACACGCCCACCGTGCGCGAGGCAAGCCCGGTCAGCAGTCGTGCCGCCGCCAGCGCGAATTCGTCGGGGGTCGAGGCTGCCCGGAGATCATCGGCTTCGGGTGCCGCGAGCACGGGCTCATCGACATCGCGGCCGAAACTGAGAATCCGCACGGCCGCCGCCAGCAAACTGCGCTTTCGGCCTTGAACTCGGACGGTCTCCACCGCCACCCCCGCCGACTGTGCGATCTGGCGCAACGACGTGCGCCCGTAGCCCTGGGCGGCGAAGAGTTCAGCGGCCGCAGCTATCACCATCTGGCGCGTGACCGCCGCCTGCCGAGCACGTAGCGGTGAAACGTATTGCGGCTCAGACACCATATCCCTTCGACAAAGGTTCACTAGTACGTTGTACTGGTCAATACTATCGCATGCCAGTCGACTGCCATCGAAGGAAGATTCATCATGGCTCGCTACCTCATCGCCAGCGTCCCTATCCACGGGCACGTCACTCCACTGCTCGGAATCGCCGCCGAACTCACCCGGCGCGGAGATCAGGTGCAGTTCCTGACCGGCGCGCGATTCGCCGATGCTGTCACGCACAGCGCAAGCGAATTCATCGCGCTACCAGCCGAAGCCGACTATGACGACCGGCTCCTCGGCGCGGCGAACAGCGACCGACCGACCGGAATCGCCGGACTGCGCCATGACGTCGCGCAGAACTTTCTCCGGCCCGCCCGTGCGCAATACGACGCCCTGCGCGCTCTACTGCTGGCTGCTGAAACCCCGCCCGACGCGGTACTGGTCGACCCGACCTTCGTCGGCGCCATGCTGCTGAGCGGACATCCGCGCCACAGTCGACCTCCGGTGATCGTCGCGGGAATGCTGCCCCTGCCGGTCTCCTCGGCGGCGGTGCCCCCGTTCGGGCTCGGGCTCCAGCCATGGCGCGGGCCGCTCAACCGCGTGCGCAACACAGTCCTGCGCGCGGTGGTCGAGAAGTGGATCTTCGCCCCGGTGCAAGCCGACGTCGACGCGTTGTTCCGCTCTGTCCACGGACGTGCTGCCGAAGCTTTTGTCATCAATTGGATGAGCAAGGCCGACGCGGTCGTCCAATTGTCCGTGCCGGGTTTCGAATATCCGCGCCCCGATCTCGCAGTGCCCGTGCATTTCGCCGGTCCGGTCATCACTTCCACGGACGGGGTCCTTCCGCCGTGGTGGGACGAGCTCGGCACGACTCGGCCGGTGGTGCTGGTCACCCAGGGAACCATCGCCAACGAGGACTTCGACGAACTCGTGAAACCCACCATCGAGGCCCTCGCGACCGAGGATGTTCTCGTCGTGGTCACCACGGGCGGGCGACCGATCGAACAACTCGGCGAGCTGCCGGACAATGTTCGGGCGGCGCAATTCCTCCCGTACGACCGACTCTTCCCGCGGCTGGACCTGCTGGTGACCAACGGCGGATACGGCGGTGTCCAGTACGCGCTCGCGCACGGCGTGCCGATCGTCATCGCCGGAGACACCGAGGACAAACCCGAGGTCGCCGCCCGAGTGTCCTGGTCGGGCAGCGGCATCAATCTGCGCACCGGCCGACCGAGCGCCACCGCGGTGCGCCGTGCCGTGCGCAAAGCGCTGGCCTCGCCGCGATATCGGGAGGCGGCCGCCGTGCTGGCCGGACAGATCAGTGCCGCACGGGGTATCGATGAACTCATAGACACCGTCGCCGTCACTTCCGCCGCACGAGTCTCCTAGGCACGCGGTCTCTCGACCGATCACGAGCCGAGCACACCGATTCGCCCGAATCATCCTCATGCACAAGGCTGTTCGCAGCAACGGTCCAGGCCCGACAACTGAACCAGTTCATCGACACTTGTTTACTGGTCGCGGTTTGCCCGGATGAGGCGCTGATCGGCGCCAAATACCCTTTGCCGTTGCATTTGGATTCTCCTCACCCTCGACACCCCGTCGGATCGCCTCGACCGAACGATCCGGCGGGTTCGGGCCGGCGGCGCCGACAACCACGGCCAGCGGCAGGCCGAAGACGAACCGTCCCGCTCTGCGGGCGCAAGCGTTCTCCAGCCGCGTCATCGCGCGCCACCATCGCCGCTCCCCCGTGACATCTCAACGCCCGAGTGATCGTGCCGTTCTCGAAGTCGTTGTAGCAGCCGTCGCACTCCCCCGCGACGAGTTCGCCGACGCTACCCGAGAACCCCAGCCCAGCCGTGTCGCCGCAAGCGGCGACACCCACCGCGCGAGCAGGGACTACCCAGGGCAGCTCGTTGCTTAGCGCAAGTAATGTAATGTATAGTTGCATTCTGCAAGTAAATATTCTCGTCTGGGAGTAGTCATGGCAGTGTCACCCGATACGGCTCAGAGCCTGATCAGAGAGCTCTTTTTCATGGGCCGGGCCATCCGCGCTGCCCTGTCGCATCCGGACGAAGGGGACCTGCTTCCCGGCGGTATCGGCGTGCTGGGCTCGCTCGAGGCCAGAGGTCCGTGCCGGCAGGTGGATCTCGCTGTGGACTTGTGCATCAGCCCATCGACACTGAGCAGGCATGTCGCCGAGCTGGTGCGCTCAGGCAACATCGCACGTCACGCCGATCCCAGCGATGGCCGGGCCACTCTCATCCAGATCACCGACGAAGGAAGCGATCTGCTCCGGCGCGTCCGAATATCGCGGGCACGGGGATTGCAGACCGCTCTTGCCCACTGGAGCGAGGACGAAGCCGAACAGGCCACCTCGGTTGTTCTGAAGCTCAGGAATTCACTGGCCACGGTTGCGCCCCACACCGCGGTGGGCGCGCGCCGGCCGGATTCGACAGAAAGTCAGGAAGCGGATGTCTAATTCAGTCGAGGCGGGGACGCGGCGGGCCCCGGACGCGATGACCCATCGTCAAATCCTGGAAGCCATGACCGGGCTGCTGGCGGCGCTGTTCACAGCACTGCTCAGCACCACGATCGTGGCGACCGCGCTGCCCACGATCATCGGCGACCTGGACGGGTCGCAGACCGCATACGCCTGGGTCATCACCACAGCCCTGTTGGCCAACGCCGCGTCCACCCCGATCTGGGGCAAGTTCGCCGATCTGTTCAACAAGAAGCTGTTGGTCCAGTCGGCCATCGTCATCTTCGTCATCGGTTCGGTGATCGCGGGCTTCGCGGGCAATGTGCCCATGCTGTTGGCGGCACGAGTCATCCAGGGCATCGGCATGGGCGGATTGACCGCGCTCGTCGTCGCGATCATCGGTTCCATCGTCTCGCCGCGTGAACGCGGACGCTATTCCGGCTACATGGGTGCCGTGATGGCGGTGTCGATGTCGGGTGGACCCATCCTCGGCGGCGTCATCGTCGACAGTCCGCTCGGCTGGCGCTGGTGCTTCTTCGTCTGTGTGCCCCTGGCCGTGATCGCCCTGGCGCTGCTGCAGCGGACCCTGCGGCTGCCGACCGAACGCAAGGAGGGGGTGTCGATCGACTGGCTCGGTGCCGCTCTGATGACGGCCGGTGTGTCGGTGCTGCTCATCTGGGTGTCGTTCGCGGGGAAGGCGGATTACTACGCGTGGTTCTCCCGTGAATCGGCCCTGTATGTGGGCGTGGGCGTATTGCTGCTGCTCGCGACCCTGCTGGTCGAATCCCGAGCCAAGTCGCCGATCATCCCGCTGTCGATCGTCACCGAGCGCACCACCGGTCTGGCGATCATCGCCTCGATCGCGGTCGGAATCGGCATGTTCGGCGCGACCACCTTCCTCGGCCAGTACTTCCAGACCGCGCGCGGATACTCACCGACGGTGGCCGGTGTGCTGACCATCCCGATGGTTTTCGGCATGCTCGTCGCGTCGACCGGTTCGGGACAGCTGATCACCCGGTTCGGAAAATGGAAGGCGTTCGTCGTCACCGGCGGTGCGCTGTTGGTGGTCGGTTTCGGGCTGCTCTCGACGATCGATCACGCCACCAACCTGTGGCTGGTCGGCACCTACATCGCCGTTGTCGGGCTCGGTGTCGGCATGATGATGCAGAACCTGGTGCTGGCCGTGCAGAACACCGTGAGCGTGCACAACATCGGCGCGGCATCGAGCAGCGTCGCGTTCTTCCGCACGTTCGGTGGCGCGATCGGTGTCTCGGTGCTGGGGTCGGCGCTGGCTACCCGTGTGAGCGAACTGTCGACCGAAGGTTTCGCGAAAATCGGTGTGACGACCAGTTCCTCCGGCGGCAGCACCCTGAACCTGCACGGCATACCCGCACCGATAGCGACGATCGTGCGCGCCTCCTACGGCGATGCCACCGGTCGGATCTTCCTCATCGCCGCGGGGGCGGCGGTCGTCGCCCTCCTCGCGACCGCGTGGCTTCCGAACCGTCCGCTGCGCAGCACGATCGATATCGATCCGGCCCTCGACCCGACAGCGAAAGAATCTGCCTCGCAAGATAATCCGGCCGAAGATGACAGAATGGCGGCGCTGGATGCCGAATTGGCCGGACTCGCGGAGTCGAGGTGGGAAGAAGACCCGGTCTGGGAAGGCGCCGAGCGAGTGTTGTCCGAGTCGGAGCTGGTATCGACTGCTTCGGCCGGACGGCATGCGCCGGCAGATCAGAACGGCCGTCGGGCGTACCAGGTCGATGCGTCGTCGCAGTCCGCTCCGCCCACCGGCGAGTTGTCCGGGTCGGGCCTCGGCGGTGGAGCGGTGGACGGTCACGTCCGCCGCGAGGATGGTCATCCGTTGCCGGGTGCGGTGTTGACGTTGATCGATCAGAGTGGCCGTCAGGTCGCGCGGGCGAGCAGTGCCGCTGATGGTGGTTATGCGATCAGTGCGCCGGAGTCGGGTTCTCACGTGTTGATCGTGTCGGCGACGGGGCACCAGCCGGCCGCGGTCAATGTGTCGGTCGCTCAGCGGACCCAGCGGATGGATCTGACCTTGGTGGGTTCCGGTGAGTTGTCGGGTGTCGTCCGTACCGCTGCCCACGGGTCGCCGTTGTCGGGTGCGACCGTCACCTTGACCGATATGCGTGGCGAGGTGGTCGGGGCCGCGGTCACGGGCGGCGACGGCACCTACCTGTGCCACGGCGTGGTGTCGGGTCTCTACACCTTGGTCGCGGCCGCTGAGCACATGCGTCCCAGCGCGACCACATTGACGGTGCCCGACAGTGGCGTATTGCGTCATGACATCGAGTTGACCGCGATGGCGGTGCTCGCCGGATCGGCGCGGGCCGACAGCGGGCGGGCGGTGGCGGACGTGTTGGTCACTGTGCTCGATGCCGCGGGTGAGGTGACCGCGTCGGTGCGCACCGATGAGAACGGTCGCTACCTCGTGACTGATCTTCTCGAGGGGCAATACACCGTGGTTGCTCGTGGTTATCCGCCGGTGACCGGGCAGGTCACCGTGACCGGTGGCGAGGCCGCCTACGACGTGCGGCTCGATTACGAGCTCGGGGATCGTTGATGAGTGGGCTGACCGGTCGTGTTCGCACGGCGGAGGGGTGGCCGGTGCCGGACGCGGTGTTGACGGTGACGGATATGACGGGCCGCCAGATCGCCCGTTCGGTTGTCGACGAAACCGGAGCGGTGAGCACCGGCCTGTTGCCCGCGGGTATTCATACCGCGGTGCTCACCGCTGTCGGGTTCGAGCCGGTGGCGCGGATCGCGCAGATCTCTTCTACGGGGACGGGCGTGCTCGGTGAGGTGGTGTTGGTGCCGGCGGTGGGGGCAGTGGCGTTGCCCTCGCCGGGGCCGTGGACGATCGATCCGGCACATTCGACGGTGATCGCCACCGCGCGTCATCTGGGAATCGCGAGTATCAAAGCCCGATTCGCCGAGGTGAGTGGGCGACTCGATATCGCTGAGTCGTTCGAGCGGTCCACCGGGCACGCGGAGATCGAGGCGGCGGGTATCGATACCGGTATCTCGATGCGTGACAACCACCTGCGCTCGCCGGAGTTCTTGGACGTCGACCGGTATCCGATGATCACTTTCACCGGTCACGGGTTTCGTCGTACCGGGGGTGACACCTGGGTGATGCCGGGTGGGCTGGCCATGCACGGGCAGCGCCGCTCGGTCGATCTCGAGGTGGCCTTCGGTGGGTTCGGGCCGGATCCGTGGGGTGGTGTACGCGCCGCGTTCCACGCCGAAACACTGTTGCACCGCAACGACTTCGCGATCGACTACAACGCGATTGTGCGCACGGGAGTGGCCGCCGTCGGCACGACGGTCAAAATTGAACTCGACATCGAAGTCGTACAAGGCGAGCAGCTACCGGCAATCTAGCGGGTCGCCCACGCTGAGCCCCGCCGGTCGCGTAGACGGCATCGTTGGATAGCCGACCCAGACGAGACGATGCGGACCGAACGGGTCGTGATTCTCGTTTTCAGCGCCGCCGCGCAGCGGGCAACAGCTCCTGCGCACGTAACTGTTGTCGTCGGGGTTGACCGTGACACCGGGTGCGACCACATCGTCGATCCGATCCAGCACGTCACCGGCAGGGACAGGTCGGCGGCGGGCAGATAGGTCTGCAACTGCTCCATCGTGCCATCCCGTACCGCTGCACCCAGGCAGCACATCCTCCTCGACGCCACGCACCAGGATCGAGTACGGCGGCTGCTCGGTCACGAACCGTGCCAGATTGCGATCATACAAACCCCATTGCGCCTCAACACTTTTCGATCCCGAGTAGGACGACGAACCGATGTAGCGCACCTTACCGTCGCGCACAAGGTCGCTCAGCGCCGCCAAGGTGATGCTTGCCGTGGCATTGCTCGGCGCTTTGGTGCTGCCCCTGCCCGCCGAACGCGCCATCCGTTCCCGCCCCACCAGCTCCATCGTCGAAGTGGTGGCGCGCTGAAGACGGTAGTCCAACGGTTCGGGGGAACATTTACCGAAGCGATCGCAGTCGGGCACCTTTCGGGTCGGGGAAGAGCGTCTCTTCTACTTCGGCCGACGCTTACTCGACACCGACACGCCCCCAAATGCCGGTCGGCGCTCGCTCACTGCTTGCGCTGAGTTGGACGCTCGAAGCAGTCTCCGGTGCCGCGTTCTCATCCGCAGTGGCAGCTCGGTATCGGGTCAGCCTTCGGTCGAAATCATTCGCCGCTCCCTGTGGCCGGCTGCTCTCGGGATTCCGCGTCCGGCGGGCCGACGATCAGCTTTTCCAGGCCGGAGGTCTGGTCGGAGTACCTGCGGATGGCGAGCACCGCGACGAATTCGTTGGCGCCCACCCACTGATGGAGGGAACTCCAATGGTTGGCGAGAAACCAGCCCGCTCCCGCGGCGCCCCGAGGCGCGAGACCGGCGCAGAGGAACCAGTATCGACCGGGATGTAGGCCGGGGTTCGGCCGGATCCGGGCGAGGAAGCCGATGTGGCGCTTGCCATTGGAGTCGTACCGGGTGCCGTCGCTCAGCTCGAGGTGTTCGACGACAGCCCCGATTGTCGAATTGGTTGTCGACACCGTGAACAACCGCCGGGTGGTACCTCCCGGGGGTGGAGGCACGGTGCCGAGCCCGAAACCGATGTACGCGCGGTCGGTGTAGGCGGCGGCCTCCCTGTCGCCGCAGAAATCCACGCGGATACCGGTGCGGTGCTGCAGGAGTGCGGAAACGTAGAGCAGCCCTCGGAGGTCGTCCTCCGGGACGACGACCGCCGCGTCGCGCCGGGTGGGATACACCAGCGTCACACCTTGGGTGACCATATCCGCGCCAAGGAATGCTTCCAGCCCGCTGTCGACCGGTGCGGACGGATGGAAAGCGCGCTCGTCCGCCGAGGGGGAATCGACAATCTGGAACAGTCTCTCGATGGTCCAGCCGGGAAACATTCGTTGCAGGACCCGACGATGATAGTCTCGGGGCAGCCCGACCATACGGCCCGACAACCATTGGTAGTACTGCGCTTTCGCCGGGCCGTATCCCGGTGGGACCGGGGGATCCAGTTGCGCGGCACATCTGTCATAGGCGACCATAAAATCCGAATGACTCTTGAGCTGTCGTTCTGCCAGCAGCATTTTCAGCATAGTCTGCACCGAAAGTTCCTCCCCCCTGTGAATCCACCTCCATGAATGCCCCGCCGCTCGCGGTCCGACGAGCGACGTGCCACCCGGTCGTCACCGACGGCCGGACCAGCGCCGCCTCAGATGTGGCTGTAGGCAGCGCCGGTACCCGTGCAGGGGAGAGCGACGGCGGTGCGCTGCGTGGCCGACTCGATGGTGAACGGGGTTGCGGTGCTACCGAATCGCGTCCTGGTCGGCCACCCGAAGTCGGTACCGGTGATCGTGACGCTCGCGGCGCCGGTGGCCGGACCCGAGGTCGGCGCAGGGGCGGTGGTGGCAGACATGGCGATGCCTCCTTTTCGTGATGATGACGATTTCCCCGAACCGAGGGGTGCTTGTCGATGAAGCTGCCCCCGGTACTTCCATTAACACACCGCACCGACACACAGGCAATGCATTCACGTTCCGTTTTTGTCTGTTTTCTGATCGCTGCCGGAAAGTCGTCGGCGCGGCGAGATCACGTCCCGCCCGGCATTGCCTCAGGGGCGGTTCGTGACACGGCGTCGCTAGGCATAGGTGTGCTGTGACGACCGTCGTCAGGTCAGCAGAAGGCCGCCGATCCTGTTGTCGCCCAGTACTATCGCGGCTTCGGCAGGCTCCGTGCCGTGTAGGGCCAACCCAGATCCCCGGAAGCATCGGGCCATGCGTTCAGGCGTTGCCCGATGCGCCTTCCTCGGTCTCGAATCTGGGCCAAGACTTCGAACCCCCGCGGTCCGAGACGGGAATGTCGGGACCTTCCGCGTCCAGTAGGGCGATGGTGTCGCGGCGACCGGCCCAGAAGATCCGACCGTTGTCGAACTGCTGGAACGCCTCGCCGCCCGCGAGCAGCTGCTCGTCGCGGACGGGCCAGCCGAACCGACCGCTCTCGAAACCAGTGCGGTTCCAGCGTTCGCGGATCACACCGTGGATCCACACCGTTTGGTGACCGTCGCGGAAGTACAGGGCACCGCCCTGGAAACCTTGGACAAGGCCGCCCGGCAGCTCCGTCGACGCGGTGATCGGGTAACCGAGCGGGCCGTTCTCCCAATCCAACTCGGCGAATTTCGCGAACAGCTGTGTGGGGATCGCGTACGCGCCGGTGGATGGATGCCAGTAGGCATAGCCGAACTCGAACTTCGCGAACCGACCGACGCCGTCCCGGGTCGGCTCCTCCCCCACAGTGATCCGCGTGCCGAGCCATGGTGCGGTGGCGGCGACGACGTCGATGGCGGGCAGAGGAGGCGGCCCGGCGGGAGCACCCCTCGCAAATTCCCTTACATAGGAATCGAATTCGCGCCACGGGAAGTTGTAGCCGACGTCGGTATGGGTTCCGATGCCGAGGCATTCCGTCACGTACTTGTGATCGGAAATGCCGTCGCGGTGGGCGTACGGCGGCGCGATCACGTCCGTGCTGAACCGGTACTTCTTCGCATCGGCGACCGCCAGCCAGGCGGCGATCCGGATATCGTCCTCTATCGCGAGCCACTCGGCCTTGGTCCAGCTCGCGCGGCTGCCCGCGAAGCACAGGTTGATCGTGTGACTATTGGCATCGAGCACCGACCACGACGCGAAGTCGGTGTCGACCACGTCACAGACGATCCGATCTCTGAGCGTGTAGTGGTAGGACACGCCGTTGGCACCGTTGCCGAGATAGGCGGCCAGCGATTCAGCAGTGCCGTTGCCTTCCTGGGTGTGTAGCAGGAAGTTCGTGATGCGCGCTCCCCACCGCTGAGAACGGGAATTGCCGAGCCGATCGAGCTCGGTGTAGATCGGTTTGCTCATTGCTGCTCTGCTCCTCAATCTTCGCGCGGATCGCTGGTGACCAGACCCGCGCACACTCCGGATTTCGAACCTGTCCCGAGGCGATACCGCGCGATGCGAGTCCGCCACCTATCGTTTCGAGCTGCTCGACATCGATGTCGGCAGCATCCGAGCAGCAATCCGGTAAGGGCGTTTGCCCCGCGGTGAATAGTCGTCGAAAGTGGACATCTCACCTCCTCATCGAGTGAAGTGCGACCCTCGTAGAATTGCTGTTTCGATCGGCCCTGTCGCTAGATGGTCAGCCACCCAAAACTTGGGCTGGATCAAAACCGCAACGGAGCATCGCTAATTCCCCGCAACGAACCTCTCAACCGCGGTTTCCGTGGCGACGCAAATTCGGCGGAGTACAACGGTTTGTCTCTCGTGAATGATTTTCAGGAATTACTACCTGCACCCAACAAGCATCAATCAAGGGTGGACAGACCAGCGGCTGGTACACCTGAAAGGCCCTGGGCCGCATACCGAAGAGCACGCGGCCAGGGTCCTGTCCTTTCAGTGAATCATCGACTCAGGGGAGAGCGATGGTGTCGGTGTCGAGGGTGATTGCGCCGTTGAGGGCCAGGATCCTCCCGTCCACGGTGGTGCCGCCGGTCACGGTGACCGAGGTGAAGGCCAGAAGGGTGCCGACGAAGTCGGTGTTGGCCCCCAGCGTTGCCGAGCTACCGACCTGCCAGAACACGTTGTCCGCCGTGGCACCGTTGATGAGGGTCACGGCGCTGTTGGCCCCGGTGATCAGAGTCGTTGCGGCCTGGAAGATGAACACCGCGTTCGAATTTCCTTGCCCGTCGAGGGTGACGGTGCCGGTGAGACCGATCCCCGCGACCGCGTTGTACACCCCGGAGGTCAGGGTTTGTCCCCCGAGATCAGTGGTGATGATTGAGGTGGGTAACCGTCCCGCCGCGTCGAGGTAGGCCGATTGCAGATCGGTGTGAGCCTGCGCCGCGGTCGCATCCCCGGCGTGGATCGTTCCGCTGGTCACCGTTCCCGGCGGGAATCCGGTGATCGCGGTTCCCGGGCTGACGCCCAGGTCACCGGTGATTGCTGTGGCTCCGGTGTTGGTGACCGTCGCGGCACCCAGCACTGCGAACGACGAGGCGGTGCCGAGGTTGACCGGCAGCAGACCCGAAACGTAGGTGAACGCGAGACCGTTGCTGGTTCCGCCGGGGGTGGTGACGGTGACCTGCACACTCCCCGCAGCATGGGCTGGGGCGAGGACGGTGATCTGGGTGGAGGAGTTGACAGTGAACAGGGTCGCCGGTGTCCCGCCGAAACTTACTGCGGTGGCGCCGGTCAAGCCTGTGCCGGTGAGGACTACTACTGTCCCACCGCTGGGCGGGCCCGAGCTCGGAACGACGCTGATCAAGGTGGGCACCGCGATATAGGTGAACGCGACGCCGTTACTGGTCCCGCCGGGAGCGGTGACAGTGACCTGCGCCGCCCCCGCCGCATGGGCAGGGGTCACCGCCGTGATCTGCGTCGAGGAGTTGACCGTGAACGAGGTTGCCGGTGTTCCACCGAAACTCACCGCCGTGACTCCGGTCAGGTTCGTCCCGGTGAGCACGACGGTCGTCCCACCGGCCGCCGATCCCGAACTCGGATTGACGCTGGTCAAGGTAGGAGCGGGGACCCCATAGGTGTAGGGCACCGGGTTGCTCGTGCCGTCCAGCAGAACCTTCACGGTGACGTTCACCGTGCCGGTTCCGGGCGGGACGATGGCCGTGAGTTGCGTATTGGAGTCGATCGTGAATGTCGTTGCCGTCGAACCGAACAGGACACTGATCGGACCGACGTTGGCGAATCCGGAGCCGGTGATTACTACGGAATTGAAACCCGCTGGAGGCCCGAAAGAGGGGTTCAGCGAGGTGATTACAGGTGCCATTTTCTTACTTTCCGAGTAGAAGGAATTTCGTACAGCGGCACGGCTTTGTCCGTTTGATTTACCGCTGATACCATTACCTCTCTCGGGGAGGCACTTCGGCAATGAAATCCCAGTCTGTTTTCGTCCGGTATCGTCCATTTCGAGTCGATCGTCAGCTATTTCTGATCTTGTTGTGCAGACAGTGGGCACTGAAATTCCGGACCTCGCACCCGATCTGCAGATCGAAGCAGCACCGATTGCGGCCGGCGGCATCGACATCTGTTCCTGTACAGAGATTTACAGCTCGCCCCTCGTCCCCGAAGGTGGCCTCGCCTGGCAACTTCGTAGTGTCGCACTTCGTCGCCGATGGCCGGACCATGTAAACGTAGCGATGGAAGCCATGACCGGCACTGCGGCTGATCCCCTTCCTCGCGCCTGCACGGTGGGTTCGCCGGTGAGGATCGCCTCGGACCGCGAGGGAAGCCTGTTCGATTCGGCCTGGGTCAGGTCGCTGCGGCGGGACGCGGCATCGCCTTGGCGGCAGCAACACTCGTCCGCGATCGCGCGCCGTCCCCGACAGCGCCATCGAGATCGGCGGTCAGCGTGCCGAGGCATCCGCCATTCGCGCGATCATGCAGGGTCGCGAGGCCGCCGAGCGCCGACGCCAAGGTCCCGCCGTCGCCGCTTGGGCCGTCGAATCCGACGCCAAGCTCACCTGTCACGTTCTTCGGCATCCCCCGCGTACTTCGGGAACGCACCGAAATTCCATAGCGATATCGCGACCGAACTCGAAGCGTGGAGCTTGGCCGCCACCACATGGCAACTGCCGAGCTGCGCACAGATCAGATCAAGAAGGCCTGCTGCTCCCACACCGGATGTCAAGCACGATCGCGACGTCGGATTTCGCTGATACAGCATCCTGGTCGTCCAGACCGACGCCAGGGTTCGCCGGCGGAGTCATCTGATGGTCGAGTCCGATCCCGCCAGGTAACTGCACGTCGGCGGGTCGGCGATAGTTAGACGAATACACATGAAATCCGGGTTCTCACCTATGGAATTGGCCGAGGTGGCTGCGTTGACTGGGGCCATGATCAGCAACACCCCTCCCTCTTCGGAAAGGATCACGATGGGCACCGAACCACATTCGTTGACCGCCAAGGATATCGAGTTCCTCGAACGCCCCCTCTACGGGTTTCTGTCCGTAGCCGACGGACCGACACCGCCCCAACCTCGGCCGGTGTGGTTCGAGGTCACCACCGAGGGCACAATCCAACTGTTCACCGACCCGGATTCGGTGAAGGTCTCGCGATTGCGGCACGACCCCCGCGCCTCGATCGTCGTCGCTGCCCCAGTGGGTGAACGAGAGCGCTGGGTTTCCGTCGCCGGCCACACCACCATCTCACCCGACGGAGCCCACGACCTGCTCTCCCGCCTGGCCGCTCGCTACTGGGACCTCAACGACGAGGGTCGAGCCGACGAACTCAACAAGATGCTGGCCGACAAGTGGTTTCTCATCACCATCGAGCCCGAAACCGTGAGCCGATTCTCGATATGACGGTCGTACTCTGTCAGGTACCTCGACCAAGGATCGCTGCGCCAACGTCGCGAGATCCTCTGTAGCGCTAGCGCAGTGAATCCGTAGCTAAATCAGCCCGGAACTGCCCAACCGCTGCCAGTGCGCTGGCACTGGGCGCGCTCGACCAGCCACCGGCAACTAGCATCCGTGTGAAACCTTCCGCACTCGAATAAAAAGGATTCCCATGGCTCGCAAAGTCGTTGTCAGCCTTATCGACGACTTCGACGGCACCTCCGACGCCGACGAGACCGTTACGTTCGCATTGGACGGACTCACCTACGAAATCGACCTGTCCGATACCAACGCCACCAAGCTGCGCGAAACGTTCGACCAGTGGCTCCCCTACGCCCGCCGAATCGGCCGCGCCAAGACTTCCACCGGTCGTCTCGCCGGAAGGAAATCCGCGAGCGCACCCGCCTCACGCGACGATCTCACCGCCATTCGCTCGTGGGCCAGCGAAAACGGTCACTCCGTCTCTACTCGCGGACGGATCGCCACAGACGTCATCGCCGCGTATGACGCAGCGTCGGCATAGAATTGGCAATATTTTCCCCGCTTACTGCACGATTCGGCATGCGCCCGATGATCGGCCCGCAGCCGCGCTGACCAGCGAATGATCGCGTTCGGGATCGCCGAGCGCGGTTGCTCGATAAAGTCGGCCGAAACTCGAGTTGGAGGTGAACGTGGGAGTCAAACAGCGGGCTACGGTGCAGATGAGCGCGGAGGAGATCGCGCAATTCCTCGACCGCAGCAGGGTGCTCACCTTGGCTACCCTCGATGCCGAGGGGAAACCGCATCTGACAGCGATGTGGTTCGGGCACATCGACGGCAAGATCTACTTCGAGACCAAGGCGAAGTCGCAGAAGGCGACCAACCTGCGCCGCAACCCGACCCTGACCTGCATGGCCGAGGCGGGCGACACCTACGACCAGTTGCGCGGCGTTTCGATCGAAGGAACAGCGCATCTGATCGAGGACCCCGAGGATGAGGAGTACTGGAACGCCGGAATCGACGTCTTCCGCCGCTACGTCGGTCCCTACACCGAGCAGGCTCGTCCCCTGGTCGAATCCATGATGCACAAACGCATCGTCGTTCGGGTCGAGCCGACGCGGATCCGCTCCTGGGACCATCGCAAACTCGGCCTGCCCGCCATGCCGCTCGGCGGCAGTACAGCTGGCCTTCAACCCTGATCGGTGTTCATCGGCTCAGCTGAGGCGACGAATGTGCCGTACCGACTTCCTCGACGGTGCACCGTGCGCGCCTACAACGGGCCGATGGTCGATCCGAGCGGTACACCGACTCCGCGGGGAGTCGGTGTACCGACAGCTCAGCGACTTCGTGAACTACCGATCACATCGCTTGCGCCGACCCGTAGCCGTAGGTCGAGCGGTCCTCGTCGCGGGCAACCAGTTTGCCGTTCACGTAAATCGCGGCGAACACGTAATGGGCGTCGGTGTGACTGATCGACGACCAGACGAACGATTCCTTAAGGAACTGCGCGTCGACGTTGCGGCACCACCGGTCACCCTCCATGGGCTCGGTCAGCGTGACGACCTCGTCGCGCTTGCCGAGAGAGTCGTAGTAGGTGATCTCGTTGCCTGCCTGCACATCGGAGCAGAAGACGTAGCGGATGCTGCCGTAGGCAGGGACGTCGGCGGCGTGGGCAACACCGGTGCTCGCAACAACGGCCCCTGCTAGGGCGCCCCCCGCTGCGATCATCGCGACAGTGCGCCGGGTAGCAGACCGTGTCATATCGAGTTGTCCTTTCACGAAACGATGTGCCGGCGGAATCCTCCCGCCAGCAGCAGTCCGCACGATGTACTCGCGTCGAGCGAACCGACCATTCAATCACACTGCGGTGCTTACCTTTTCAGGGACCGAGGCGCGGATGATCTACCGTCGAGGCGCAACCGGCTCGCCTTCGACAGCCATCTTCTGATCGGCCTGCAGGCCCAGGTCGACGAAGAACGCGGTGACGGTGTCGAGATCGGCTGGCGCTCAACGTAGTTGGCCACAGCACACCGATCAAGGAAAGGCTCGGGCGGCCTGGCCCCGTAGCCGCACACGAAAACCCGTAGTCGTGGGCGGTCAGCGACGAGATCGCGATTCGTCCAGTGGTGAAACACCATCCATGATCTCGGTCCACCACGTGTCGAGAGGGCTGGGTTCGGGCCACCGGACGACGGTCGTCTCGGTCGGCGTGGCCAGTTCTTGTCGGTCGGTGGCGTAGTCGGTAGGCATTGCTGTTCCTCGCAATAGGTCGGGCTGCGTGCGCTCAGTGGCTGCGGGTTCCGCGAGCCCGCAGCAGCGATCGAACCCAATTCACAGGTCAGGAGGTCGCGACCGCGGTCTCAGTGCCGGACTCGTCGTAGGTCAGCACTCGGCCGGCTTCGGGCCCACGGCCGGTGTCGGTCACGGTGAAGATCACGCGTTGTCCGGCGTGCAGGAGCTTGTAGCCCGGGGTGGCGACGGCGGTGTAGTCGCAGAACACCGCCGGTCCGCCCCGGTCGGAGGTCAAGAACCCGAACCCTTTCGCCTCGTCGAACCAGCTCACGTGACCGGGCTGCCAGTATCGGCATTCCCCGGCCTCGTGCTGGTGCGGGTCCGGGTGCGTGCGGTTCTCAGCAGGCAAGACACGAGAGGTCGTCGTCGGCATCGGGGACGCTCCAGGCTTGGTCGATACAGTCGGTGAGATCGGCGCCGCGCTCAGCCTCTTGGGGCACGGCGGTGACGTCGAGGCCTGATTCGCGGTCCGAATCCAAGACGAAGGTCTCCTGTTCGACGCGATCGGCCTCGGAACCACTCGGTAAGACGGTCATCGGGTCCTCCTCGAATCGGCTAGCAGGCGGGGGTGGAGGCGGTGGCCGGGTCCACAGGCCCGGCCACCGGACTGCGGGGAGTCGAATTCAGCTCATTCACAAGGGCTTCGGAGATCGTTCGATACGCACCACCTCACTTCGGTGTGGCACCGGTCGCGAACCGGTACGGCGGCTGCTACGAGATTGTGTGCGTGGTGAAGGGCTGCGCGCCGAGTGGGCGCTACCGACTGTCTGCCTCGGTGATCGAGGCAGACATCGCCGACCTCTCTCACGGACTCAGGCGTTGATCACCTGGGGTTCGCGGTCGTGATCGCGGGCGATCTCGATCTTGCGGGGTTTGGCCTTCTCCGCGACCGGGATCGACAGCCGCAGGACACCGTTGCGGTAGTCGGCGCGGATCTGGTCGGTGTCGAGGCTCTCGCCGAGGAACAACTGACGGCTGAACACCCCGCGCGGGCGCTCCGCGGCGATCATCGACCGATTGGCGTCGAGGCCGGGCCGCGACGCGCGCACGGTCACCACATTGCGTTCGACGTCCAAATCCAGCGATTCCGGGTCGATTCCGGGCAGATCGAACTCGACCACGAACTCATCGCCGTCGCGCCAAGCATCCATCGGCATCGCTGTCGGCTGTGCCGCTGTGCCGAACATCTGCTGGGTCCACCGGTCCAGATCACGGAAGGGATCGGTGCGCATCAACATGGTCGCCACCTCCAACTCACTCCATTCTCACTAGGATGATGATCAGATAACCTCTGTCATCTGACATAGATATTTTCTAGCACTCTACCTAGATGAGTGCAAGTACTGGAAGCAAGTAATCTAGGAGAGAATCCTAGGAATCGAGGTGAGGACACAGATGGTCTCCCCGCACAACTCAGGGCCGTCACCAGCACAGGCGGTGTATGCGATCTCCGTTGCCGCGGAGTTGGCCGGCATCGGGGTCCAGACCCTGCGCCTGTACGAGCAGCACGGACTGGTCACGCCCGCGCGTAGCGCCGGTGGCACCCGCCGCTACAGCGGCGAGGACCTGACGCGCCTGCACCGCATCACCACCCTTACCTGCGACGGGGTCAATCTGACCGCGGTGGCTCGCATCCTCGAGCTCGAAGACACCGTCGCTCGCTTACGCGCGGAACGGGATCGACTACGCGCCAAGTCGACCTAGCCTGCGTACCCACCAGCCAGTCGGCGGCGTTCGGCCCTGCCACCTCGCCGCGCTGGGCTGCTCGGAGCCAGCGACGCAGCCGAGTCTTTCGACGCAGCTGCCTCCGGTCATGCAGCAGCCGTGCGGATTACGCGGCGGCCCGCCAGCGCGGTCACGCCGAGAGTGATGCCCGTGCCAACGGCGATTGCGAGCGAATACGGCAGCGGTGCCAGCGCTGCGAGTGGGTCGCCGGTCTTGGCGATCGCGAAAGGTACGGTTCCCGCGATCGCACCGAGGCAGCCCGCGACGGCGCTGACAGTGATGGCTGCGACGGCTTCACAGATCAACATCCGCCGCGACTGCTCGACCGTTGCCCCGATCAGGTGATCCGCGCGACAACGACTAACCGTTCCAACCGCGCCTCGTGTGATTCGCGGTACCGAATTCGTCGCGCCCGGCAAACAGACGTCGGCGAAATTCTCAGCTATTCGAGTCCATCTCGAGAACTGGGGCACAGCCGGTCGACAGCGGCCGCGACCATCTCCACGGTGATCACGTGACATAAGCAGGCAGTTCCGAAAAGTCACTTTTGGCGCCGTTGACAACATGTGTCGCGCGATTTCGTCCCTCAGTGGAGTGACTGATCAGACCGCCCGGTTCAGACTTTCCCTACCACCGCCATACAGCGATGTGAGTCACATCAACCCGTGATCGTGGTTCACATCACAGCTGCTCTCCGGCCGGTGGATGATCAGATGGGACTTCACACATGTTTGCAACGAAGCAACGAATTCGGCGGACTGCCATAGCCACAGCGATCGTCGCCGGGCTATCGGTCGCCGGGCTCGCGCCTATATCGGCGAGCGCGGAGCCTGCCGTCTCGGACCTGCAGGCACTTGCGGATTCGGTGACTGCCGGTTTGACGCCTTCGGTCGACGGCCGACAACCCACAGCGATCGTTGACCCAGGTAGCGGCGCAGGAAGCGAAGCAGGTAGCGGCTCCGGTGGCTCCTCTGGCAGCGGCACTGCATGGGGAAAGAGCACAGCGGCAGCCCCAACGGGCGAAGGCCCGGAATTGACTGCTCCTTTGGCCGCGTTCGCCTACGGGCTCGCCAATCCTGATGTCGCACCGGTCGGTGCCAACAAGTGGGATTGCAAGCCGAGCGCAGCGCACCCGCGCCCGGTAGTTCTGCTGCATGGCAGCTGGCTCAACGTCTTCGACACTTTCAGCTCCCTGTCACCGCAGTTGTCCCGCGCCGGCTTCTGCGTCTTCGCTCTCAACTTCGGACGCTCCGGACTCATCGAGGGCGGGGGCCTTGCCGGCGTTCTCCCCGGCCGTTACGGCGTCGGCCCCATCGAGGATTCCTCACGTCAGGTCGCCGACTTCATCGAACGCGTACGCAACGCCACCGGCGCGGACCAGGTCGACATCGTCGGCCACTCACAAGGTGGCACAGTCGCGAACCACTATCTGAAATTCGAAGGCGGCGCCGACAAAGTCGGCAAGCTTGTCACCTTCGGGGCTGTCAACGGCCATTCGTAAGTCCCCGCTGGTGGCCAACGGGAAGTCCCCACCCCCAGGCGGGGGTGGGGTGCTCAGATCAGGGGCGCTCACCTGCTTTCGTGCGGTGTTTCATCCGGTAGGAATCGC
>NZ_JACUZI010000015.1:0-70449 GCF_015355705.1 Nocardia sp. XZ_19_231
ATCAGGAAGAACTGGCCGCCTCGCTGACGGGCTTGACCACGGTCACCAACCAGTTGCGTGCCAACTCGGGCGCGATGGTCGAAATCGTCGACGTGGTGCCGCTGCTCATGCAGAACATCGACGGCGCGATGGACAAGGAAAAGGGCTTCATGCGCAACCAAGCGCTGATCGGCACCGCCCTCTCGGGCGAGATCGTCAGCGTGTTCTGTGAACGCATCCGGATGAAGTCTGATGGTTGCCGTCCCGGCAGCATGCAGGACTTCGGTCCGGACTATGGGCTCACCGCCGCACTACTGGGACTGACGAAGATCGGTTAACTCGCCGAGCTCCGGCCGACCCACGGGGTTAGCCGTTTCGAATGGGCCCGTCTGGCCGACCATTTCGTGTTCCGGCGCATCTTCTCGATCCGGTTGGTCACCTCGGCCGACTGTTCGCGCGCCACAATGGCCGCAACGGCGTTGTCGCGAAAGGAGTTACGGAGTTCGCGCTTGGACGGAAGGTACTTGCCCTTCGACGCAGCGATGTCGCGCTGCAGCATCTGGTACTGCCACGCCGTGAGGATGGAGTCCTCATCGGGCGAGAGCTCGAGCTTCTTCTGCACCTGCACCGCGTCCATGCGCGTGACACTAGCGACAAGACCCGACAGCAAATGGCGGATGGGACTGCTGCACGATCCGGTGACCGCTGGCCCGCGCCAGCGCGGCCGAAACATCGAGTAGACCGTGCAGACCGCGGTCGGGCTTTCCCAGCTGACCGAACGTGCAGGCTCACGTGGCGGGGCCGCTGAGGAGGCTACCTGCGCGGCAATCGATCGGTGCGTAGTCCGCATAATCGCAGGCAGGGAGGTCGTCGATTCGCGATCCGATGTGACTGTGGTGCAACAGATCTCCCGATGGTCCGCGACGCTCTAGAGTTGCCGCTGGGTCGGGCGGACCGACCCGAGATAGGCGGGAGAGCCGATGAGCGACCACGAAGACGACCTCAAGCACGCGCTGATCGAGGAGCAGCACAAGAACCGCGAATTGGACGTCAAGGTAGCGGGTCTCGAACGGCAAGTCGGCGAATTGCAAGTCGACCTGGAAGCGGCGACCACCCGGTACGAGGAGCTCGACGGCCTCTACAAGAAGGTTTTGACAGAAGCCGCGGACCTGATACCCGAATCCTGAGCCACGCCCGGGTGTGAGTTCGGCACCTGGGCCGATGTCGACGATGGGTATCCGTCATGCCGAGCTCGCCGCCGGTGGCCGCGAGCTCGGCACGGGCAGCGGGCACACCGTAGCCGAAGTCGGCACGTATGCTGGCTGCGCGGATCCCGTCGACAGTGGCTGCCGTATGGCGGGTGCGCGCTGGTCATCTCCCTCGGGCCAGCGCAGCCAGCAGCGACCGGAAAAACCCGTGGGATCGCCGGGCTGCGTCTTGGATCCGGTCGTCATCCGAAATGCCGCCAATTCCATGGGCCGAGCACCCGGCCAGCAACTCCGCGGTCTCGGCTGGAGGCGGACGGCAGCGAAGGCATCGACCGCGAGAACGGCTGTCGGCTCACCAACCGCGGGCAACTCGACGGATCCGGCGAGAAACGATGTCGTGCGCCCCTGTTGAACGCGCTGTAATGCTGCTTACAGGCGCCTCTGACCAATTCGAGCGACGCCGGCAGACGACACGCACATGGCGAATTGAGGATGGGCTCTGTCTGGTGCGGACGGCCGCGCGTACGGGCTCATGCCCAAACTGCTGAGCCCATCGAGCCCCCGTATTCGGGGGCAGCCCAACTCGGCTGCCCGACTATACGATTCGGTCATGATCTTCCAGACTCGAACACTGCGCATCGCTGTCGCTGCCATCGCTGTCACCACGGGCATAGTCACCGCGGCCGGCCCGGCCGCCGCGGAAGCGCCCGGTGCCGGTAGCAGTTCGGTTGGCACCGGTTCAGCCGACGGAGTGCAGAACCTCATCAAGTCGTTCGCTTGCGCCGTGGGCGCCATGTCCTGTCCCATCGTCATACCCACGTGACCGACGCCGTAGACGAGAGTGTCTGTCAGGGCTGGTGGAAAAAGCATTCAAACGGTTGCTTTTGCCGCTGATCGTGATGCCCGGCAGAGTACGTGCCCGCCGGGCACCCGCTTCACGCGTCAGGGAACGCGGTCTCGCCGCTGACGTCCTCGCTGGTGCAGGTGTGGTCTGATTCGGTACTTCCACTCGAGGGTCAAACCGCACGGGTCGAGCGTTGTCGAACCGATGTTGCCCGACTCGTCGACCGAGAATTCGACCTCGCCTGAGACCCCGAGTCCCACACAACTGCCGAACGGCTACCTCGACGTTTCTCAGATCTCGAACGGGCAGACACAATGCAGGACATAGAAAACGGTGATGACAAGGACGCGACCGCACCCTTCCCCGCCGTTCAGCACTGGACGGTGGGTTTGACGTGCGTGGCGATCGTCGCGACCGGCTACCTGATCGCCGGGCTGCTGTACGAGCGGGAGCCGGAGTTGACGACCGCACCGATCACCCCCACCACTTCGGAGCCACCGCCGGAACCTGCCGAATATTCGTATGTCACTCCGCCGGTGACATTTCCGGTGCAGATACCGGGTTGTGATGTCGTGGAGCCGCCACAGCCAGGGCAAGGGCAAGGGTTTTCGGTGGTTACCTTCGAAAGGCCTGGATACGACAACCCGTCCTATCCGTGGTTCTCCGGGCCCAAGGCCGTCGCGATGACGCAGGCGCTGCGTGCGGCGCTGCCCGCTGGTGTCGAGATCGCCTTCGAACCGGTGGATCGGTCACTGGTATTCCAGCCGATCCTCGACGACCCCAGGGAGGACAAGGGGTTCGGCGGATGGACCGACGCGCGCGCCACGCTGCTGCGCGGCGACCGATCGGGCTCGCTGTCGGTGAACGTTCACGAGACCACCATGCCGATCCCGCCGTGCGTCGCCGGCGATCTCGATGAGAGACGCCGCCTTCCCGACGGCACGATCGTCGATACCCACGACACCTGGTCCGAGACGAATGGTGTTCGCGCCCTTTCGCGCTCGGCCACCGCTTACCTGCCCGACGGATCCGTCGCCCACGCCTACGTCACCGACGACGCCGCTGACGGAAGCCGCTATACCGGAACCGTTCCCCTGACCATCGATGATCTCGTCGCGCTCGTCACCGTCCCCGGGCTCCGCGTCACCGCGCCGGTTCCGCCCGGAACGCCGAACCCACCCGAGTCCTGCAATCTCTGGGCGGAGTCCTCCCCCGCGATCGATCAGCCCCAGGCTCGTCGATGGGACGCCGTCCTAGCGCAGATTCCACTCGACGGCTTGACCCTCGACCCGCCGCTGGGGGCGCTGCTACCAGCAAGCATGGGCGGGGTGTGCCAAGTAGTTCGGGTGACCACACCTGGCCGTCAATCACGGTTGAGCGTGGCGATCAGCACTGAACAGCTGCTCCCGCAGGAGCTTTCGGCGAATCACGGCGCGACGTCACGTCGGCTGCCGGACGGAACGGTGGTCGAGACGCGCGAATCGCGAAGCACAGTGATGGAGCCGTCACCCGCCACGCAAACGACCCGCACTGTGACCGTCAGCCGCCCGTCCGGGACCCGGATCCAGGTCACCTCCGGCGATGGTCCCGCCGAGCCGTTGCCGTTCGAGCTACTCGAGGCGATCGCCTCGAATCCGGGACTGGAGGTGTCGCGATGAGAACGATTCCCGGGCTGCGCAACCTCGTGCTCGCCGCTGCGGCGGCGGTAGCCGCCACTGCCGGTGCGGTGGTGGTCCATGTACAACCCGAGGACACCACGCGCAAGATCACCGGTACCGCGGACTCCGCTCCCGGCCTCGCGTGGTCGACAAGTGCTGCCGGTTCGGACGAGCAGGCGCGGAGTTCCGCGATCCGCGGGCAGGCACCGAATTCGATACCGTCGGAATAGGATTCGTCGACGGTGGCGACACACTCGTGACGGTGCTCGGTGTGCCGGACGACGGGTACCTGCGAGATCCGGTGCTGGTCGGCATCGATGCCGGCACCGGCGCGAAGCGCTGGCAGACCCCCGCCGCGGACCTGACCGGTTGCGGGTCTACCCCTGTCGATGGCCAGGTCGTATGTTTCAGCTCCGACCGAGCACTCGTCGGCTACGACCTCACCACCGGAGATGCCACCCGCACACCGACGAAGTGGTTTTCCTTCGCCATCGCGACATTCGATGATCGCGTGTACGTCGCCGAGGGCGACGTCGAATCCGACGACGTGCGCGTCCACGCCGGCACCCTCGCCGACCCGGATGCGTACTGGTCTCGGGCATTCGACATGGGTGCGTTGTGGGAAGACCCGCTCTTCGACGCCTTGGACGTATCCCACGGCCAGGGCGTCTTCACCCTCGGCGCCGATATCGCCGGGTTCGACCTCGCCAGCGGGAAGCCGACCTGGACCACCACCCGGGACGGATGCTCCGATGCCGGCGCAACCAGCGGCGCATTGCTCGTGCGCGCCGGAACCGAATGCGACGGCCACGAAATCACCGGCAGCGACCTCCTCGACCGCACCGGCCGCACCATTGCCACCTCCAATAGCAAAGTCGCCCAAACTCTTTCGATCGACCTGCCGACCGACGACACCGTCCCCGTCCTGCTCGGCGACAGCGGCTATGACCGCCGCACCGGCAGCCTCCTCTGGACCAGCTCCGACCTCATTTCCGCACCCCAGGAAACCAACGCCACGACCGGCACCGCAGTGGCGATCTTCGGCGACGTCGCCCTCCTGCAAGACACCGACGCGCACACCACAACCGGCCTCGACCTACGCACCGGACACCGGCTATGGCGGACCGACACCACCCGTTTCGGCACGATCCTGGGCTGGGACGGCCACACCGTAGTCCTCGCCGATTACACCGGACTCTGGGCAATCGACCCCCGGACCGGCGCCGTCTCCTGGGACATTCCATTCCTCGCAGTGAACACCGACACCGAGGCCCTCACCGGACACAGCCAACTCGCCGCACACGGTAAGGGCCACTACACCTACGCCAGCGCCCAAACAATAATCGGACTCCGGCCCCTCGGACACTGACACCGAATCGCCAACTCCTCGCGGCCAGAGCCGATTCATACGTTCCGGCGTGGGCCCGAGTCCGAGCGCCAACAAGAGCACGGTGGTGACCGGCTTCTATCGCACCTGCATATGCACCCGCACATGCTGCGCCACACCTTCGTCACAACCCTGCTCGACGCTGGTGTTTGCGACCATGGGCGCGTGGGTAGTCGACTATGTCGAGGCGGCGCACCTGATCCGCGGTCAATGATGTTGCGCCGATGAACGAAAGATTGTTGTTGAATTTGGCGCTACGCAAGTCTATGACGAGCGGCCGGGAGTCCCAGGAATTCCGAGATGGCGAGCCCGGGGAGGTGCAGGAGTTCGCTGCGGCCGAGCGCAGAACTGTTGCAGTGCAACAGAAATTAACTCAGGACCGTTGTCCATCTGCAACACCTTCGGTGGACCGCCAGCCGCGTCGAAGACCTTGCTCAACGGGGTGAACCTGTCGGCGGTGATGGACCGCTCGACCAGGTGCAGCAGCGACCCAGTTTCCCTGCGTTTGTGATGTCGTTGCCCTTTCCCAGTTGACCAGACGTATTGTTAGCGTTCCGACAAAGTACGGCGTCTCTGCCGCTAACCCGATGTGGATCCTTCGTTCCGAGTACGTTCGGCAACCAGGTCGGTCTGCTCCTGATGGACGCGAAGAGCCGTACCGAGAAAGTCGAGAATGAGCCGCAGCTGGTCGCTGTCGTAGCGCCCGAGCGCGGCCGCGCCAGCCAGGCCCACGGGTTCGAAGATGAGTTCCGCCATGCGCCGCGCATCCGTGGTCGGCTCGATGAGCACTCGTCGCCGATTGCCAGGATCCTGTGCGCGCGAGACATATCCGGCCCGTTCGAGCCGGTCGATGACCGTCGTGGTGGCAGCGGGACTGAGCCGCAGCGCAGAACTCAGCTCACCCGCCGAGAGAGGCCCGCGCCCCAACGCGATGTCGAGACACCGCATATCGGTGCGATTGAGTCGCAGCCGAGCGGCTACAGCCTCGTCGAAGCTGTCGAAGCTGCGCTGCAACAGCCGCAACTGCTGCCCGATCTCGCCGATGATTCCATCATCTTTCGACATTCGAAACTTCCTGTTATCGTTTATTTCGATACTCGAAACGATAACACCGAGAGGCTCGATCCATGAACCAGACCCAGCACACCACCGACGACATCGCCATCGACGAGGTATTCCAGCAGCTCCAGCGGACCTGGACCGCGAATGACGCACAAGCCTTCGGCGCGCTCTTCGCCGAAGACTCCGACTACGTCTCCTACGATGGCACCCGTGCCGTCGGCCGCGAACAGCATCAGCACAACCACGACCAACTGTTCCGTGGCGTCCTGGCCGGATCGGCCCTGACCGGCGAACTCGAGTCCATCCGCTACATCACCCCGGATGTAGCGATCCTGTTCGGCACCGCTTCGGTACTCATGCCGTGGCGCTCGCGCCTGCCGAAGCGGCGGCTCTCCCGGCAAACCGTCGTGCTGCTGCGCACCGAAAACGGCTGGAAAATCACAGCAATTCACAACGCGCGGGTCCGCCCTGTCACCGTGCCGAAACCGAATTCGTTCCCGTCCAAGATGTCTCAGCTCATGGCGCGGATCGCCCGCACGCTCGGACTGGGCCGTCGAGCCGCTTAAAAGGGCGACCACCTGCCCGACCCGAGCATAACCTTCGCGTCAGCCACTCGACGCAGCCTACGAGATCGAGACTGCAGACGGACCCGACGGCGAAGCTCTGGCAAAACAGCAAGCCACTGCCCTACACGCTGTCCTGCGTTGGCGACGCTGGCAGCACTCGACCGCGACCACAGCGAGAGCAACGGGCCCGACACAGCGCCGATCACGTTCTTTACGAGATCCATACGGTCTGGCTCAGCCGTTATCCAGCCCAATGAACCTAGGCTGGCTCATCGTGCATTCTCGATCTGACTCAGAACCCGCGTCGAGCCGACGCGACGGCTGGGTCAGCTTCACCAAAGGCCTGGCCACCCGACTGCTGCCCAACCCCCGCCACCCCGCGCGGTTGGTCGTTCTCGGTTTCGGCGCCGCGACCCTGGTCGGGACATTGCTGCTGATGCTGCCAATGGCCACCGAGTCGCGGACAGTGAGTGGGCCCATGACGGCCCTGTTCACCGCGGTCTCGGCGGTGTGCGTGACCGGGCTCGTCGTGGTGGACACTGAAAGTCACTGGTCGATGTTCGGCGAACTTGTCATCCTCGGATTGATCCAGATCGGCGGGCTCGGGATCATGACGCTCGCCTCGCTACTCGGCCTACTGGTAGCCCGGCGGATGGGACTGCGGATGCAGCTGATCGCCCAGTCGGAGACGAAAACCCTGCGGCTGGGTGAAAGCCGCCGCGTTGTCATCGGCGTCATCCGGATGAGTCTGCTCATCGAGGCGATAGTCGCCGTCGTGCTGACGGCCCGGTTCGTCTTCGGCTACGGCGAAACCGGGTGGCGCGGGCTCTATCTGGGCGTGTTCCACTCGATCTCGGCGTATAACAACGCTGGATTCGCGCTGTATGCCGACAACCTCGTCGGGTTGGCGAGCGACCCGCTGATCATGGTCCCCATCGCGTGCGCGTTCATCATCGGCGGACTCGGATTTCCGGTCGTCTTCGAGGTGCAGCGGTCGCTGCGCAGGCAGGGATACGGGCGCCGATGGTCACTGCACACCCGGCTCACCGTGCTCACCTACTTCGCACTGGCTCTGCTCGGCATCGTGTTCGTCGTCGCACTCGAGTGGTCCAATCCCGGCACCCTCGGACCGCTGAGCGCACCGCAGAAACTGCTCGTCGGCGGGTTCAGTGGGCTCACACCGCGTACCGCAGGGTTCAACAATGTCGACGTCGGGGCAATGAACTCCTCGACGCTGCTGGTCACCGATGTGCTCATGTTCATCGGCGGCGGCAGCGCGGGCACCGCGGGCGGTATCAAGGTGACCACCTTCGCCCTGCTCGCGTTCGTCATCATCGCCGAGGTGCGTGGCGAACCGACCGTGCATGTGCTCGGCCGCAAACTCGCCGCTCCCGTCCAACGCCAAGCGGTGACGGTAGCGCTCCTCGGTGTGGGCGCGGTCGTGGTCGGCACCATCACCCTGTTGACGATCACCGGGATGGACCTCGACGACGTGCTGTTCGAAGTGGTTTCCGCGTTCGGCACGGTCGGACTGTCCACCGGAATCACCGCCGCCATCCCCGATCCCGGACTGATCGTGCTCATCGCGTTGATGTTCATCGGCCGTTTGGGCCCCATCACCTTGGCCACCGCGCTCGCCTTGCGCAGCCGGGGCCGCCGCTACGAACTCCCGGAGGAGCGCCCCATTGTTGGGTAAGACACCGCTGTTGGGTAAGGCACCACGCAAACACGGCACCCGCGTCGTGGTGATCGGTCTCGGCCGGTTCGGCGGGGCCTTGGCCCGCGAACTGGTCACCCACGGTTCCGAGGTACTGGCCATCGACTCGAATCCTGCCCTGGTGCAAGAGTATTCCGACGACCTCACCCACGTCGCCTGCGCGGACACCACGAACATGGAGGCACTCCAGCAGCTGGGTGTGCCCTCCTTCCCACACGCGGTGGTCAGCATCGGCTCCAACATGGAAGCCAGCATCCTCACCACCTCGCTACTCGCCGACTGCAACATCCCGAAGATCTGGGCCAAAGCCACCAGCCGCCAACACGGCCAGATCCTCGAACGAGTCGGCGCCCACCACGTCGTGCTCCCCGAACACGACATGGGCGAACGCGTCGCGCACCTGGTCACCGGCCGCATGATCGACTACATCGAATTCGACGCCGACTACGCGATGGCCAAAACCACCGCACCACGTAACGCCATCGGAAAGTCCCTGACCTCCAGCGGACTACGCCAACATTTCGACATCACCGTGGTCGCGATCAAACACCCCGGCACCGAATTCACCTACGCCACCGCCGACACCGTCGTCGGCGAGGGCGATCAGCTGATCGTGTCCGGCCGCATCGAGGAAGTCGAACGCTTCGCCGAACTGACGTGATGCCTTTCTGACGCCCCCGGTTCCGAGGGGATCCGGCAGCGGCCATCGTGCGGGTGACGGCTCCCTTTTCCTTCACATCCGTCACCGAGTTCGATCCAGATCGGCAGGAGCACACTGACAATGGGAACCGATAAGGCGTTCGCCCGTGTTCGCAGCGTGGTCTTCGCCAGGCATTCGAACCCTTGGAGCGCATGGTCGCGCTGGGCGACGGCACCTTTGGTTCTGGTTCCGGTGTGGACGCGAAGCTGGTCGCACGCGGCACTGGTCGGCGTGTGGTTCGCGGTGAATCCGGTGATCTTCCCCGAACCTGATGACGAACGGGCCTGGGCGACGAAAGCCGTACTCGGGGAAGAACTGTGGATTGTCGATCGCCCCAAAGATGCAGCATTGGTCGTGAACACCGCGGCCACCGGTGCGGGGATAATCGCGCTGCGCGGGGCGTGGCGTCGCCGTCCGGTACTCGCGGCTGTCGCGACCGGCGCGTCGATGCTGCTGTTGCTCGGGTATTGGGAGCTCATGGCCCGCTACTACGAAACGCATCGCGACACCGAGACAACCTGATGACGTGCGCAACCGACGAGTCATTGCCCGAGTAGCCCAGTACGCATGGGTGCTGCCTTTCAGAGGACTACGGCAGCCGGTGATATCCGCTCGATGCATAGCGCTCGTACCTGGGTCGAGTCCCGTCACGAAGACGCCGTCCAGGAAGGTCGTGGCGAGCCATGGCGAGCGCGGTCCGTGATCGGGCGCGCGTTTCAGTTTGCGGCATGAACTTCGATCACATAGCAACGGTTTACCCTTGATGCTCATGACCGGTGCAGAGCTGACCGACCTGCGCAACCGCGCCGACGCAGGCGACACCGATGCCGTTTCTCAGCTCATCGAGCTGGCCACCGAAAACGGCGACATAGCCGAACTGCGAAGACTCGACGCAGGCAACAGTGACACCGCCGACGAACTCGTTCAACTCGCCTCTGAACGCAACGACGTCGACACACTGCGTCAGCTCGCCGACACTGGTAACCGTGACGCCGCCGACTTGCTCGATGAACTGAACGAGGAATAGTCAGCCGGTAACCGCAACGAAGCAACGCTGACACCCCCGCATCTCAGCCGCAGGCGCTCACGCCAGAACGAGTCGACGAGTGGTTGCTTCGATCGATCGAGCGTGAGCAACCGTCCTCGATCAGGAGACCTTGCGGCGATAAGTGGCCGTGGCGACGAGGTACGCGACGACGAGAATGCCGACACACCAACCCAGGGCAATCCAGATGCCGGTGCCGACCGGCTGCTGCGTGAACAGGTCCCGGATCGCGTTGACAATGGAGGTCGCCGGCTGATGTTCGGCGAAGGCGCGCACCGGACCGGGCATGCTGTCGGTGGGCACGAACGCCGAGCTGATGAACGGAAGGAAGACCAGCGGGTAGGAGAACGCGCTCGCACCATCCACGGACTTCGCGGTGAGACCAGGAATGACAGCCAGCCACGTCAACGCCAACGTCACCAGACCCAGGATGGCGGCGACCGCGAGCCACGCCAGCACACTCGCCCCCGACCGGAAACCCATCAGCAGGGCGACCACCACAACGACCACCACTGAGATGAGATTGGCGACCATCGAGGTCAGGACGTGCGCCCACAGGATGGACGACCGTGCGATCGGCATCGACTGGAATCGTTCCACGATACCGTTCTTCATATCCAGGAAGAGCCGAAAAGCCGTGTAGGAGATACCCGATGCGATCGTGATCAGCAGGATGCCGGGCAGCAGGTAGTTCACATACGACTCCGACCCCGAGTTGATCGCACCACCGAACACGTAGACGAACAGCAGCATCATGGCGATCGGCGTGATCGCGGTAGTGATGATGGTGTCCGGGCTGCGCGCGATATGGCGCAGAGATCGTCCCAGCAGGTAGCCGGTGTCGCCGAAGAATCGGGTGTTCATCGCTGTTCCTTACTTGTCGGTGCCGACGCCGCGACCTCGTCGAGGTCGGCGGTGCTGTCGTCCCCGACGATGGCGAAGAAGACATCCTCGAGCGTCGGCTGCTTCTCGACGTATTCGACTTTCGCGGGTGGGAGCAGCCCCTTGAGCTCGGCGAGGGTGCCGTTGACGATGATGCGACCCTTGTGCAGGATCGCGATCCGGTCGGCGAGCTGTTCTGCCTCGTCCAGATACTGCGTGGTGAGCAGCACGGTTGTGCCGTTGTCGGCGAGGCCCTTGACGGTCTTCCACACCTCGATCCGTGACTGCGGATCGAGGCCGGTTGTCGGCTCGTCGAGGAAGATGACGGGCGGATTCCCGATGAGGCTCATGGCGATATCGAGGCGACGGCGCATGCCGCCCGAATAGGTCGACACCTTCCGTACCCCGGCCTCGGTCAGCGAGAACCGCTCGAGCAGCTCATCGGCGATCGCACCCGGATTGTCCAGGCGGCGCAGATGCGCGATCAGCACGAGATTCTCACGCCCGCTGAGGATTTCGTCGACGGCGGCGAACTGGCCGGTGAGGCTGATGGACTCGCGCACATTTTCCGGCTGGGTGGCCAGGTCGAAGCCGCAGACCGCGGCCGCTCCCGCATCGGCTTTGAGCAGCGTGGACAGAATCCTGACGACCGTGGTCTTGCCTGCCCCGTTCGAGCCGAGCAACGCGAAGATACTGCCCCGCGCCACGTCGAAGTCCACGCCACGCAGCACCGACACGTCCTTGAAGGACTTCTCCAGACCCTGCACGCGAATCGCGGGTTGTTGTGTCGACATCAGCGCGACCCCTCTCCTTCTTCCTGCTCGACGCGCTCGATGGCGGCGGTCAGCCGTCGCCGCTCGGCGTCGATCCACTGCCCGTCGGAGTAGTTCGCCAGGAACGTCTCCGCGAATTCCACCGGGTCTTCCCCGACGATCGCCCGGACCGAAACGCCGGCCGCGGCATTCTGTTCGAACAGATCGGCGAGGTCCTCCGCCATTTCCATCAGGACGTCACCGTTGGTGATCGCCCCGCGGTACATCAAGTACCGGTCCAGTGCCTCGACCGTCGTGCGATAACTCGGCGGGAGCTGCTTCACCCGTTCCTTGTACTGCCGATAGCGCCGCTTGTCCTCGAACGGTCCGGTGACCTTCTCGATCCAACGTTTGACCATGTCTACTTCCCTCCTTCGCGGAGCTGCTCCAGACGTCCTGCGAGGAAGCTCCACGTCCCCCAGAACTCGTCGAGGTATTCCCGACCCGCGGCGTTGAGGGTGTACACCTTGCGCGGCGGCCCCTTCTCCGACGGAACCTTCTCCACGTCGACCAGATCTCTCTTCTCGATCCTGACGAGCAGGGCATAGATCGTGCCCTCGGCGATGTCGGAGAAGCCCTGATCACGCAGCCACGCAGTGATTTCGTAGCCATACGCGGACCGCACGGACAAGATCGCGAGGACCATGCCCTCGAGCGTGCCCTTGAGCATTTCCGTCATCTGCTTGCCCACGACGCACCTCCTCTACTCAGCGACACTTACTACCAGTAGATAGTATCGCTGACTACCAGTACTTAGCAACACTGAATAGATCGCGATCTTTACGACAATCCACTATTCTCTGAATACAGATTTCGATGTACTGTTTGGTCATGGGAACCGCCTTGCACACCGACGCGCTTGCCCGTTTCGGGCATGCTCTGTCCGATACCACTCGCACCAAGGTCCTGCTCGAACTACGCGACGGGCCGGCCTATCCGGCGAAGCTGGCCGACAAGCTCGGCGTCTCTCGCCAGATTCTGTCCAATCACCTGGCCTGCCTGCGTGGCTGCGGACTGGTGGTCGCTGTTCCGGAGGGGCGGCGCTCACGCTACGAACTGGCCGATGCCCGCATCGGCGCCGCACTGGGCGACCTGCTCGGACTGGTGCTCGCGGTCGACCCAGCGTGTTGCCCCGTCTCCGATGCCGAGGGGTGCTGCTGATGACCTCGCTCGGCATGCCCTCGACGAACTCGACCAGAGTGGACGTGGCTCGTAAGACGCTGCTGGCCAAGCGGATCCGCTGGTTCGTCGCGGCGACCATCACCTACAACGTGATCGAGGCGATCATCGCGCTGTCCGAGGGTGCGCGGGTGTCCTCGACCGCGCTGATCGGTTTCGGCCTGGATTCGGTGATCGAGGTGTCCTCGGCCGCGGCGGTGGCCTGGCAGTTCGCCGGGCGCGACCCGGAGAAACGGGAGAAGGTGGCGCTGCGGATCATCGCGTTCTCCTTCTTCGCCCTCGCGGCCTATGTCACCGCCGACTCGATCCGTGCACTGTTCGGCATCAGCGAAGCCCGGCACTCGACAGTCGGGATCGCGCTCGCCGCAGCGAGCCTGGTGATCATGCCGGTACTCTCGGCTGCCCAGCGCCGCGCCGGGCGTGAGCTCGGATCCGCGTCGGCGGTGGCCGATTCCAAGCAGACGCTGCTGTGCACGTACCTCTCGGCCGTGCTGCTGGTCGGACTACTGCTCAACAGCCTGTTCGGCTGGTCATGGGCCGACCCGATCGCCGCGTTGGTGATCGCGGCGATCGCGGCCAAGGAAGGACTCAACGCCTGGAAGGGCGACGCCTGCTGCCCCGCACCGCAGAAGACGCCAGGGCAATGAGCCCCGAAAGACGCGGCATTCGCGCTCATCTTCGACCGATGACGGCGGACCCATCGACCTCCAGCGGCGGCTGCCGGCGCACCCGAGAAGGCCCGAAGGTGTGCTACACCGCGTTCTCGGCAGGCCGCGGGGTGTAAAACGTGGAGTTTCTGTGGGATTCGGCCGAAAAACGTCAAATCTCCGAAAATGCGAAACCTCCTCCGACCCAGGTCAGAGTGGGTTTTCACTGGCGGGCTGACAGGATTTGAACCTGCGACCACCTGGCGCGGGTTCCAGTTTCCCGGACCCTACCCATCAGTGCCCAATAGTGCTCAGCACCAAGCTTTTTCGCGAAGCGACTGCACTCAACGATTCGCATCAATTCGCATTGATTCTGGTTAAAAGTGTGGAGTTTCTGTGGGGCGCTTCCGGGCCCCGTTACCTTGTTCGTGGGCCTGAGACCAGGCCCACGGTCGGTCGCCGGACCCGGTATGACTACTTTCGTGGCTACCTCGACCTCACCGGCTGCATGGCTCTCGGCGCCCGGCGCCGGCTGGACCTACGGCCTGCCCCCAGTCGAACGCATGATCCGGGGGTGGGTGTCGCCGGGCACCGGCGGCGTCGACGGTGGTACCCACCGGCGAGACCGCGGTGTTCACGTCGATGCCCGTGACGCGGCGGTCGTGCGCACCCCATGGCCTCCAAAGTCCGCAGTTCGTCCGCAACAGCTCACGCTTTCGCATCGAGGGCGGCGGCAATTTGGGGCGAGATCTTCGGGAGTCCGCGGCGCTGCCGCGGATGACACCGGCATCTCACTGGGCTGGTCGCGGCGCGGATGAATTGTTGCCAATAGTTTTGGCATAATTTCAGACAATATGGTTGTCACGCCTATCGCCAGGACGGTTGCAGTGTCGGAGAACAACGAGCTCGAACGCGGAACGCAGGGCAAAGCCACGGCGGTGGAACAACTGCGCCGTGTCATCCGGCGGGGGGATGTCGCGCCCGGTCAGCGGCTGGTCGAGGCGGAACTCGTCGAGCAGTTCGGGGTCACGCGAGGGAGTGTGCGGGCGGCGATCGATGAGTTGGTCGCCGAGGGACTGATCGAGCGGATCCACAACCGGGGGGCTCGGGTGCGCACGGTTTCGCGGCAGCAGGCCATCGAGATCCTGGAATGCCGCAAGGTACTGGAGGGTCTCATCGCAGCCAAGGCCGCCGAACGGGTGCAGCCCGCCGATATCGAACGGTTGCGCGGCTACGCCGACCAGTTGGAGGCGGCCGTGCGGGACAGCGAGCCATTGAAGTATTCGAGCCTCAACCACGAGCTGCACACCGCGATCGCCGATATCGCCGGGCAGCTGACCGCGGCGGATCTGATCGACAAGCTCAACGCGCAGATCGTGAAGCACCAGTTCCAGCTGTCGCTGCGCCCGGGGCGGCCGCAGGTTTCGCTGAGCGAGCACCTCGCGGTGGCGGAGGCGGTGATCGCGGGAGATCCGGTCGCCGCCGAACAGGCCATGCGCGCGCACCTCGACAGCGTGATCACCGCGTTGAGCGAATCGGACTGAGTTGCCGCACCGCCACGGTTTGTCGACAGAATTGTTGACAATTGTGTGGACACCCGCTTACCGTCGATACCGGACGTGTCGTACGCGTCCTCGAACCGCGAAGTCGTGGTCGATCGTGAGCATGTGAGGTGAGGCAATGCCCGAGTACACGTCCGAATCGCTGGTGGTGGTCAGCGCCCATGCGGGTGATTTCGTCTGGCGGGCGGGTGGCGCCATCGCGCTGGCCGCATCCAGGGGCGAGCGGGCCACCGTAGTGTGCCTGAGTTTCGGTGAACGCGGTGAGTCGGCGAAGGCATGGCGCGAGGGCAAAAAGCTCGACGAGATCAAGGCGATGCGCCGCGACGAGGCCGAGCAGGCCGCAACGGTGCTCGGCGCGGAGATCCGTTTTCTGGACGCGGGCGACTATCCGCTGCTCGAGTCACAGGAGCTGATCGACCAGTTGGTGCACGTCTACCGCGAGACCGCGCCGACGGTCGTGCTCACCCATACCTTGGTCGACCCGTACAACGGCGACCACCCGGCCGCCGCCCGGATGGCTGTTCAGGCGCGCATCCTCGCCCAGGCGGTCGGCTACGACGCGCCGGGTGACCCGCTGGGGGCACCGCCGGTCTTCAGTTTCGAACCGCATCAGTCCGAGATGTCGGAATTCCGTCCTGATGTGCTGCTGGACATCACCGATGTGTACGAAGCCAAGCAAAAAGCCATGCGATGCCTCGGTGCGCAGCCGCATATGTGGGCCTACTACGAAGACCTCGCCGCTCGTCGTGGCGTGCAGTTGAAGCGCAATGCCGGGCCCAACCTCGGGCTCCAGCACGACACCAAGGCCGAGGCGTTCGTGCGTCACTACCCGCACGTCACTGACCGGTTGTCGTGACCACGGCGGCGCGCACCGTGCCGTTGCGGGTGGCGGTGCTCGGATTCGGCGAAGCCGGGAGCGAGTTCGCCCGTGATCTCGTCGCGGCGGGTGCGGATGTGCGCGGCTTCGACCCGATCGTCACTGCCCCGCACGGTGTTCAGCAGCGTGACGGAGACGCCGACGCGGTCCGCGACGCCGAGCTTGTATTCAGTCTCACCACCGCGACCGAGGCGGAACGGGCGCTGCGTGTGAGCCTGCCCGCGCTCTCGCCGGGAACGTTGTGGGCGGAGGCCAATACTGCCGCGCCCACGCTGAAGGTGCGACTTGCCGAGCTGGTGAAGGACGCGGGCGCCGATCTGGTCGACGTCGCGATCATGGCACCGGTGCCCGGTCGCGGGTTGCGCACGCCGATGTTCGTATCAGGTTCGGCCGCATCGCAATTCGTGGAGCTGCTGGCCGAATTCGGCGTTGCGGTCGACCAGGTGCCAGGCCCGGTCGGGGCCGCGAGTTCGCGCAAGCTGCTGCGCAGTGTGGTGTACAAAGGCCTCGCCGCCGCCGTGGTCGAGGCGCTGGCCGGCGCCGCGGCCGCGGGTTGCGCGGACTGGCTTCACGAGCACTTGATCCAGGAATTCCAGAATTTCGACGCGCAGACCGTGCAGCGTCTGATCACCGGCACGTTCGAGCACGCGGTCCGGCGCACCGAGGAGATGGAGGCCGCCGCAGGGCAACTGGCCGATCTCGGTGTCACCCCGCGCATCGCGGCCGCCACCCGAGACGCGTTGCGCGTCATCGCCGAGTCAGGAGAACCCCGATGAAATCTGTTGTTGTCACCGATCCACCGCGCGCCTCGATCGAGGATGCCGCGCGGCTGGGCGAATACGGTGTTGCCACGGTGCACGAAGCGGCAGGCCGGGTCGGGTATCTAGGCCCCCGCCTTCGCCCGGCATTGGCGGGTGCGCGGATCGGCGGTACGGCGGTCACTGTGTTGTGCTGGCCCGGCGACAACCTGATGATCCATGTCGCGGTCGAACAGTGCCGCGAGGGCGATGTATTGGTGGTAGCGACGAATTCGCCGTCCACCGACGGCCTGTTCGGCGAACTGTTCGCCACCGCACTGCAGCGGCGCGGCGTGCGCGGGGTCATCTTGGCCTGCGGTGTCCGCGATGTCGCCGAACTTCAGGAGATGAGTTTCCCCGCATGGTCGGCGGCCGTCAGCGCACAGGGTTCGGTCAAAGCCACGGCCGGTGCGGTGAATGTTCCAGTGGTGATCGAAGGTCAGTTGATCCGGCCCGGCGATGTCATCGTCGCCGACGATGACGGCGTTGCCTACGTGCCACGCGCGGAAGTACCTGCGGTGCTGGAGCTTTCGGCGGCACGCGCCGCCAAGGAGGAAGCGAGTCGGCAGGCGTTCCGCAATGGCGAGCTGGGCCTGGACCGCTACGGATTGCGCGAACGGCTCGACGAGTTCGGCATCACCTATGTCTCCTACGAGGACTACCGCGGTGAGGAGGAGTCGTCGTGAGTGCGGACGGTCCCGAGTCCGCGAACTCGGCGGATTCGCGGGGTGTTCCATGCATATGGATGCGCGGCGGAACCTCCAAGGGGGCCTTCTTTCTCGCAGCCGATCTGCCGACCGACGTCGCGGCCCGCGATGACCTGCTGCTGCGGATTATGGGCACACCGGATCCGAGCCAGATCGATGGTCTTGGCGGCGCCACCTCGCTGACCAGCAAGGTGGCGGTGGTGTCGCCCTCGTCTCGGCCCCAGATCGATGTCGACTATCTGTTCCTGCAGTTGGGTGTCGCCGATCCGACCGTGTCGGACAAGCAGAACTGCGGCAATATCCTTGCCGCAGTGGGACAGTTCGCGGTCGAGACCGGACTGGTGATCGCCGAGAGCGACCGCTGCCGGGTGCGCATCCACCTTGCCAATTCCGGCAGTATCGCCACCGCGACCTTCCCAGTCCGCGACGGCCGACCGGTCTATGACGGCGAGGTCCGGATCGACGGTGTGCCGGGCACCGCCGCGGCGGTGCTGTTGTCGTTCGAGGACACCGCGGGCTCGGCCACTGCCGGGCTGTTTCCGACCGGTCGGGTTCGCGACAGCATCGACGGCGTGGATGTCACCTGTGTCGACAACGGTATGCCGGTCCTCGTCGTGGACGCACGCGCCTTCGGACTCACCGGCTACGAACCGCACGGCGACCTGGCAGCCGACTCCGCGCTGCTGAAGCGCATCGACGACCTGCGTCGCAAGGGCGCGCAGTCGATGGGTCTCGGCGACGTGTCGGGATCGTCGGTGCCCAAGACCGTGCTGGTCGCGCCGGCCCGCGATGGCGGTCACGTATGCACGCGCGCGTTCATTCCGGTCCACCCGCACACCTCGGTAGGGGTGTTCGCCGCGATCAGTACGGCGACAGCCGTGATGACCCCCGGCGCGGTCGGACACGATCTCACCGCGGACTGGCCGGATGGCCTGTCTCGGGTGGATGTCGAGCACCCGTCGGGGCATCTGCTGGTCGACATCGACCTGGATGCCGCGGTCACCCCACCCCGCGTGCGTACCGCCGGTGTCGTGCGGACCGCTCGAAAATTGTTTGCCGGCAGGGCGTTTCCCCGCAACTGAGCGGTTCGTCGAGGAGGACTTGACCTGTGCCGCGCCCGCGAACGGCGGCCGCGGCCTTTGCTGTACGCGCGGTTCTGCATGATGAGCGGCTTCATCCGCCGGACTGATTGTTAACAATATTGCAGGAACTATTGTGTGCGATATCTCGGACAATGTAGCCTCATATTCACTGTGACGTACACCTCCAACGAAAGGGGACAAAGTTGTCCGCCCTTCACGTGTGCGGCGGCGTGACTGCCGCCGCCGCACGACCGTCGCCCGAGGCGGCCGGCCTGTCGCCCGAGACCCCGCGTCCCTCGCCCGAGACCCCCTACTTCTCGCCCAAGACCACGGGCTGGCTGGACTGGTATCAGAATCCGTCCGAGCCGACCTTCGAGTTGCCGCCGGGAACTGTCGATACCCATTGCCACGTATTCGGTCCACAAGCCGAGTTCCCCTTCGCCGCGCAGCGGAAGTACACCCCTTGCGACGCGAGTAAGGATCAACTGTTCGCGCTACGCGACCAGCTGGGCGTCAGCCGCAATGTCATCGTCCAGGCCACCTGTCACGGCGCTGACAACAGCGCCATGGTCGACGCCGTCGCGGCGTCCGGCGGTAGGGCACGCGGTATCGCCACGGTCCGTCCGGGCATCACCGACCTCGAATTGCGCAGGCTCGACGCTGCGGGCGTGCGCGGTGTGCGGTTCAACTTCGTGAAGCGCCTGGTCGACACCCCGCCCGAAGACGAGCTGACCGCCATCGCGCAGCGCATCGCGCCACTGGGCTGGCATATCGTCCTCTACTTCGACAGTGCCGACCTGCCGGAGTTGGCCGAATTCTTCGGCTCCCTGCCCGCCCCGCTGGTAGTGGACCACATGGGGCGGCCCGATGTCACCGAGCCGGTGCACGGCCCGCAGTTCACCCGATTCCTGCGATTCGTCGAACACAACGATGTGTGGGTGAAGGTGACCTGCCCCGAACGCTTGAGCGTCACCGGACCGGCGGCCCTCGACGGCCAGCGCAACGCCTATGCCGATGTGGTGCCCTACGCTCGCCGGGTCGTCGAAGAGTTCCCCGACCTGGTGCTCTGGGGTACCGACTGGCCCCATCCCAACCTCACCGACCATATGCCCGACGACGGGCTACTGGTCGACTACGTGCCGCGCGTTGCGGTCACCGCCGAACAGCAGCACAAACTGCTCGTCGCCAACCCGATGCGGCTCTACTGGCCCGGCGAAACTTACTGACCCCCATCCGATCTTCGACAAGGGCCATCCCCATGCAGCACTCCAATGCGATGAACCGGCTGGACCGACTGCCGGTCTCGCGGTTCCACAAGGTCACCTTGCTGGCCGTCGCCTTCGCCTACTTCTTCGAGTTCGCGGACATCAACAGCTTCGCGACCACCGCACCCAAGCTCATCAAACTGTGGGGGGTCACGGTCAACCAGGTCGCCTACGTGACCTCGCTGTCTTTTGTCGGCATGTTCTTCGGCTCCGTGATCGCCAGCGCCATCGCCGACCGATGGGGCCGCAAGAAGGCACTGTCGGTGACCACATTGTGGTTCGGGATCTTCTCCTTCGCCGGGGCTTTCTCGTGGGATATCGTCTCGCTCGGCGTCTTCCGGGTCCTCACCTCGGCGGGGCTGTCCGCGATGACCGTTGTGGCCGTCATCTACATCAACGAAATGTATCCCTCCGCTGTCCGCGGCAAGTTCCAGGCCTACGCCATCGTCATCGGGATCTGCGGCACCCCGGCCACCAATCTCATCGCGGCCTTCGTCGTGCCACTGGCGGACTGGACGTGGCGGCTGGTCTTCGTCTGGGGCTCGCTCGGCATCATCTTCATGTTCTTCGCGCGGCATCTCAAAGAGTCACCGCGCTGGCATGAAAGCAAGGGCGACTATCTCGCGGCGGAGCGGGTTCTCAACGAGATCGAATCCCAGATCATCGCCGAGAAGGGGCCGCTTCCCGAACCCGCACCGCCGATCGAAGAGGCTAAGGTCGCCAAGGTCGCACTGCGTGTGTTGCTCGAGAAGAAATACCTGCTGCCGACAATCCTGCTGACGGTGCTGTGGGTGACGCAGACGATCGGCTTCTTCGGCTACTCGAGCTGGGCCCCCACCCTGCTGGCAAAAGAAGGCTTCAGCGTCGAGAAGTCGGTCTTCTACGTAGCCCTCACAACGATCGGCGCACCGCTCGGCTCCTTCCTCGCTTCCCTGGTCACCGATCGGTTCGAGCGCAAATGGTGCCTAGTCGTCTTCGGCACGGTCATCGCGCTGTGCGGGCTCTTTTACGGACTCACCTTCAATCCGCTCTGGATCGTCGTCTTCGGCTTCCTGGTGAATCTGTTCGAGCGCGGCTATACGGCTTTGGCTTACGCCTACTCCCCGGAGTTGTTCGACACCCGCGGCCGATCACTTGGCACCGGCATGTCCTATGGTTTGGGCCGATTGTCGAATGCCGCGGGCCCGCTGATCATCGCGGCCTTGTACAACAACACCGGCTATCAGAGCGTCTTCTTCTTCATCGCAGGCACCTGGCTGGTCGGCGCGATAGTCCTGGCGATCTTCGGCCCACTGACCCGTCGAGCACGGCTCGCCGCCACTCCTGACAGCGGAGTCCGGGAGCCGGTGCTACCAGAACCGGCCGCCCCGCCGGAACCGATTGTCCACCCAGCCAAATAGATCAGCGCACAACAGATCCACAGCACCCTCGCCGCAGAACGGAGATCGCTGCGGCGAGGGCACTTGCGGACCGGCGACGATCAACTCAACTGAGCCATCACCCGATCCCACACCTCGGAGACCAGTTTTGCGATTGCCTGCGCAACGGGCGCTGGACGGAACCGGCTCCCCGCCCGCCGCTCCGTGGGCAGCACGCTGAGGATCAGCTCGAGGCTCGCGGGGGGTGAGCAACGCCGCGCCGACCGCCTGGGCGATCCGACAGGCCATGATGAACACGTCCAGCATCTTCATGAACGCGGCCACCCACAACAACGCTGTCGTGACATCCCCACTGCGCAAGCTCGTTGATCACGGCGTGATCGTCCGCGAGCAGTACCGCCAGCGACCGGTGCGCTATCAGTACCGGCTCACCGACGCCGGACGAGCACTCGCACCGGTGCCCCACCGCACAGAACCTCACCGACTGATTCAGAATGCCGACAAGGGCATCCAAGGCGCTTCGAATTGCCCTCAGCGACAATAGCTCTTATAGACGGTAGCTGACAGGTCCACTGGCTACGTGCCCACCTGGTTACGCCGATATCGAGGAGAGCGGGCCGCCCTCGTGCCGGGCTGCGGAGCGTGTACCCGGTGCCAGATGTCGGCTGCCGCGGTCTGCACCGCCAGCCTCAGCTGCTTGTCGACGCCGACCTTGGCAACCGAAAACCGAGATCGCGGCAACGCCCTCGTAGTCTATCTGCCCGATCGGGGCGGCGGCGCAACCCTTGCGCACGTTCCCTTTCCATTCAGTGGGAGGTAATCGGAAGCCGAGGGCAGCCTCAGCGATACTTCGGACTCACATGCGCCGGACACCGGCGTCGGCACGACAGATCAAAGGTGATCCCATGGAGTTGAAAACGAAGTACACATTGTACCGATTCTCGGTCTGGTGCGGGATTTTCGTCGCGATCGGTGCGGCAGTCGCATTCTATGGCCTGGGCAAAGTCAGTCCGCCCTCCCCGACCGCGAGCGCGGAAGTGATCCAACAGCATCTGGTCGACAACCGAACGGGAATCCTCTGGTGCGTCGTCGTCATGGGCCTGGTCGCACCGTTCTTCTACTTCTTCGCGGTGGTCACCAGCCTCGCCATGCGCCGCATCGAGGGTGGCTGGGGACTGCTGACGATGGTCCAACTGACCACCGCGGTCGTTGCACCGACCGGCTGGATCTACCCACTGGCGGTCTTGGCGACAGCCGCGTACCGACCGGAGCGCTCCGCCGAGCAGATGCTGCAGCTGAGTGACCAGTACTGGCTCACTTATGTCGGCGTCGCCTTCATCTTCAGCATCAATATCGCAGTTATCGGTGTGGCGACCTTGCTCGACCGGAATCCGCTGCCGACCTTCCCGCGCTGGTCAGGGTACGCGAACTTGGTCTTCGCCGTGGCGTTCGCGCCCGGCGTGTTCGTCTACGCCTTCCAGGACGGCCCACTGGCGTGGAACGGATTCTTCGCCATGGTCCTGCCATCCATTGCGTTCATCCTGTGGAAGATCATGATGACCTACACCCTGCTGCGTGCGGTGAATATCGAGGAGCGCGAAGCGCTGGCAGGCGCGGCCGTGCCCACGCTGGCGTGACCCCCCGATCGTGTGCACCACATGCCGGAACTCTGACATGTGGTGCACACGTTCGTCATTCGTCGTCCAACGCAGGGTTCTGAATCGGCCCCTGTGCCGGGTGGAATCCGGCACGTGGACCCGTCCCACTGACTGGAAAGCCGCGGATCTTCGATTGATTGACCGGACAGTATCGCGCGGTGTCGGGAGTTTCGCAGTCGGTGGCGGGTAGTGCCGCGCATGCAGCCGCTCCGCCACCAGCTCTCCAATGCTGTCACTGCCACCGACAGCGATGCCACTTTCATCGACGGATCTCTCGAAACTGCCGGCTTCTCGACCGGCACGACACCATCTATCGACCACACCCGACCTATTTGTGATTACAGCCGGGGCCTCGGGCAGGCGTATTGTCGAATTCCGCCACATTGATCGACTATTCCCAACAAAGGGGTTCGAAAATGCGAGCGACACTTGGTGCTGGAATCAGCATGCTGATGGCAATTGCGCTCGTCGGAACCGCGTGCGGCTCCGACGACACCGATTCACCCGGGTCCGCCGCGGATCCAACGTCGTCGACGGTGCAGCCGTCGAGCGGCGGGTCCGGCCAAGGTGGTGGTATGCAGCCGATCACCGAGGTCGACTTGAATACCGGCGGCAGCAGCGCAGGGGCAGCGAACACAGCGGAGGTCGTCGCGGCGGCAGAGGCGTTCCTGGCCACGCTCGACGACAGCCTGCGTGATGCGGTCGAGTACGAATTCTCCGACAATTTGGCGCGCCAAACGTGGTCGAACTTTCCGTCGAGCGTGGTGCAACGCCCGGGCCCTGCCCTGTCGGACCTCACCGCGCCGCAGCAGCAGGCCGCCGCTGCGATGATGGCTGCGGCACTCAGCGCCGACGGCACCACCCAGGACGACAACATCCGCAAGTCCGACGACTATCTCAACAGCCTGGGTGGTCAAGGTGCCGACGACTTCGGTGCCTTGAAGGACTACCACGTCGCGGTGTTCGGTCAGCCGTCGACGACCGCACCGTTCATGATCCAGTTCGGCGGGCACCACCTGGCCCGCAACCTCACCTACGACGGTGACAAGGTGAGCCAGACCCCGCAGTTCGTCGGAACGGAACCGATTTCCTTCACCTCCGACGGGGTCACCGTGGAACCGGTGAAGGCGGAGTCGACCGCGCTGTTCGCCGTGCTGGCCGGGCTCACCGACGAGCAGCGGGCGTCGGCCGAAATCACCTCCGGCACGTTCGACGATCTGCTCATCGGGCCCGGCAAGGACACCGGGAACTTCCCCACCCAGGAAGGGCTCGTGGTCGCCGACCTCGACGCCACCCAGCGCCAGGCTGTCCTCGCCGCGATCGCCGCCTATACCGGCGACTTGAACACCGCCGCCGCCACCGCGCTGCTGGCGAAGTACGAATCAGAACTCGACCAGACCCGAATCGGCTGGTCGAACAACACCGGGCCGACCGATGAGAACAGCTACATCCGCATCGACGGACCGAGCGTGTGGATCGAGTTCATCAACACACGCAGCCAGAGCACACCCGACATCCACTACCACTCCGTGTACCGGGATAAGACCAACGATTACGGCAGCAGCACACCGAGCTGACCCGTGCGAAGGCACTCACCCCGCAGCCACCGGCCTGGTCTGACCCTGGGCCAGCTCGCACTGTGTTTGGTCGCGATGGCCGCGGTCCTGGTATCGGCACCCGGCACAGCCGTGGCCCACCCCCTGAGTACCACCGCGATCCTGCTCGACCTGGGCACCGACCGAGTCACCGGGCAGGTGCAGCTACCCATCGACCGACTGGCCATCGCCCGCGACGAACCCTTGACCCCGGCCACCGTCACCGCACCCGAGGCGCTCGAGCAGCTGCGTCGGTATGTGGACGACCACCTCACGGTCACCGATCCCGGCCGACCCGTCCAGGGCCGGTGGGAGCAATCGGTCACCGGTGGCCGGGTCGAGTCCATCGACGACGTCGATCATCTCGTCTACGACCTCACGCTCAGTCCTCCCGACGGCGTCGTACGCGACTTCGAACTGCACTACAGCGCCATCGTGGAACGGCTCGTCTCGCACCGGATCTTCGTCGCGTCCCGGCAGATGGGCGCCGAAACCTACACCGCGGTGGGGATCATCGACTGGGAGTCGACGACCTTGCCCGTTCCCGCTTCGGGCACGGGAGCCTCGCACGGGTTCATCCCCGCAGTGCACCTGGGCTTGGTCCATATCGCCGAAGGTGCCGACCATCTCCTGTTTCTCGTCATGCTGCTGCTGGCGGCGCCGCTGGTCGCGCGGCAAGGTCGATGGGTCCGCGCCGAGAGCCTGCCCCGCCAGTGCGTGCGGGTCGTGCACGTGATCACCGCGTTCGCCGTCGGGCATTCGATCACCCTCGCGCTGGCCGCGCTGGGCTATATCAGCATCTCCACCCGGCTCGTGGAAAGCGCCATCGCGCTGTCGATCCTCGTCTCGGCGATCCACGCCGTCAAACCGCTCGTCCCTGGTGGCGAGGTGTGGATCGCCGCCGTTTTCGGCCTCGTGCACGGACTGGCCTTCGCCGCGCTCCTCGACCAGCTCGAACTCGGGCGCGGATCACTGTTCACCGAGCTGCTCGGCTTCAACCTCGGCATCGAACTGGCGCAGTTGCTCGTTGTCGCCCTGATCATGCCGTCGCTGCTGCTACTCAGCCGGACCCCGCTCTACCCCGCCCTGAGAACGGCGCTGGCCTGTTTCGGCCTCGTCCTCGCCTGCGGTTGGCTGGCCGAGCGCACGAGTATGGTCACCGCCAACCCCTTGGAGGGCCTCTCCACAACGCTGGTGGCGCATCCGTTCGCCATCGCCGCCATCGCCGCCGCCGTCGCCGGTGTCGCCGTGCTCGCGTGGGCGGTGCCCGGCCTCCGCGATCCGCGCCGACTGTCCGATCACGCCGGTCGGTCATAGCGTTCGACAGCACCCTCCCGCTGATCACGACCACCGCGGCCAGCGGCGAGAACAAGATCACCAGCGGGATGAGCGTCTACCCCGTGGGCAACGGCGCGCCGATGCACTCGCACAACTGGCACGAGCACGTGACTGTTCCCGACGGCGAGGCCGAGCAGAACGATTCGCGCTTTGACTGCAAGGCATCAGCTTTCGGGTCGCGCTCTCATCGCCTACGGGCTTGCCAGCTCGTTTTCGGTACCCCAGCCATCAATGCCAAGACCGCATTCGTCGAAAGCGCCAAGAGACCCCGCGGCAGCCGCCCAGAACGACGCGGCTGCCGCGCAGCTCTGGCACGAGAGCGAAAAGCTATGGCAGAACGTGGGTCTGAGGACAGTCAGCGATTCGTGCGGCCGAGATCCACCGGCAGCTGGATACCGGTGATATGCCTGGCCTCGTGGGAAGCAAGCCACGCGATCGCGGCCGCGATGTCCTCAACTTGGCTGAGGCCATCCGGGAGGGTGGCAGAGTAGAAACCGCCCAATCCTGGATTGCTCTCGATGAGCGGACGAATCCCGGGCACGAGATCCGTGGCCACGCCGTGTGGATGCACCGAGTTCACCCTGATTCGGTACTCGCCCAGTTCGTTCGCCAGCGTTTTGGCCAGGCCGGTCACGCCGTGTTTGGCCGCCGCGTAGTCGGCGAGCAAAGGCAGACCCCGCAAACCCGCCACCGAGCTGGTAAAAATGATCGCACCCCCGGCGGCCTGCTCGAGCATGATCGGGATCGCGGCCTTCGCGGTATGGAAAGCGCCGGTCAGGTTGATGTCGATCGTCGCCTGCCAATGTTCGGCGTCGATCTCCCAAGCGCGCCCAACAGTTGTCATGCCGGCGTTGGCAACTACCACATCGAGCCGCCCCAACTCGGCGACGCTACGCTCCAACGCCTCCTTCACTCCCTCGAAGTCACGGACATCGACCTTGTGTGTAAGGATGCGCCGACCATGTTTCTCGACCAGGCGTGCCGTCTCTGCCAGGTCTTCCTCGGTCGCACCCGGGTACGTCGTGGTCGGCAGGTCCGCACAGATGTCGAGTGCGATGATGTCCGCGCCTTCGGCCGCGAAGCGCACCGCTTCCGCGCGCCCCTGGCCGCGGGCCGCGCCCGTGATGAATACGACCTGGCCCTCGAAGCGCCGGGCAACCGGCTGTGCGGGCACCGGCGCCGGCGGAATCTCGCGAGTCATACATTCTCCCATCGTGCTGGAGCGGGGCAATCCTACAGATCAGGCCCCACCGCTCAAAACAGAGTGTTCTCAATAAGATAAAGTAGCCGACTTGGCGGGTCATTCAAGATCCATACTACCTATTGGGTGCACTATTTTGGCAATCGACCTGCCAGTGAGTGCTGCCGCAAGCGACCACCCGCCATCTGGGCGATGCGTTCGCCACCGTGAATCTCGCCAGTCACCTGAACACGCTCACCGCACCGACGCGATCCGGATCTCGCCGACGCTTGCCGCAGCGCTGGTACTCGCGCTCGAACGTCGAGCTGAAGCACCACGAATAGCGGGCGATCAGGGGATTCGGTGCACTCTTGTCCGCTCCTGGTCGACTACGCAGGGCCACTTGACAGGCAGGGCCCATCTGACGCTAAGACCTAAATATATTGCGGCACAACCGAATTGGGCACCATTCGGACTGCGGATGCGTACTCGCGACGCGACCGGTCTGATTTTTCGATTTCGCCCTCATTAGTTGTACCGACCGCTTATCCTAAAATTCCCACTGTGATGGGCACCACAAATGGCGCCCTGGGAGCTATGAGGCGATAACTACGATGTTGCTCAATGTTTCGAAGCGAGTCGGGCGCAGTCTGCTCGTCATCCTCCTGGTCACGCTGGCCGCGGTGTCACTGCTCAGCTTGGCTCCGGGTTCGGTGGCGACCGTCATCCTGGGCGAGAACGCCACGCCGCAGGCAGTGGCCGATCTGAATGCCGAACTTGGCCTTGACCAACCGATCTGGTGGCAATACCTGGACTGGCTCGGCGGGGCTCTCCAAGGAGACCTCGGTACGTCACCGGTGACCGGCCAGGCGGTCACCCAGGCGATCATGGATCGGCTCCCGGTCACACTCGAACTCGCCGGCCTGGCCCTCGTCATCGCCCTGGTGTGCGCCGTCGTCCTCGCGGTGCTCTCGGCATCGGCGCAGGGCAGCGCACTGGATCGGGCCATCAACGCACTCTCGTCGGCGTTCCTCGCCGTTCCGGCTTTCATCGCGGGTCCCGTCCTCATCTACGTGATGGCGCTGCAGCTGGGCTGGCTCCCGGTCTCGGGCTGGTCGGATATCGGCAGCGGGCTGGGTGCCAACCTGCGCTCCGCGTTGCTACCTGCGCTCGCCGTCGCGCTCACCGAGATCGCGATCTTCCAGCGGCTGCTGCGGGCCGATCTGGTCGGGACTCTGCGTGAGGACTTCGTGTCGGCCGCGCGCGCGAAAGGTATGTCGCACACCTATGTCATGTTCCGGCACGTGCTGCGGCCCTCGTCGTTCTCGTTGATCACGGTGGCAGGTATCAGTCTCGGGCGGTTGATCGGCGGTACGGTCGTCGTCGAGGTGCTGTTCGGCCTACCAGGGCTGGGGCAGTTGGTCTCCGCAGCGATCACCAGCCGTGACGTGATCACCGTCCAGGGCGTCGTGGTGTTCGTCGCCATTGTCTATGTCGGTCTCAACGCGTTCGTCGACGTCGGCTACGGGCTGATCGACCCACGAGTTCGAAAGGCGGTCAGCGCATGACTGTCGTATCCACCAACAAGGAACCGGTCGCACGCACAGTGGATCCGGCCCCAGCTGTGCCAGCAGTACGGAAGAACCGGTCGGTCGTCGTCTGGGGGTCGTATGCGTGGCTCGCCGCGACCGTGCTGTCCGCTGCGTTCGCTAAGCTGTTGCCTATCGCGTCCCATGACGTCCGGGTCGGTCCGTCGCGGCAGACACCGCAATTGGGCTCGCTCGACCTGCTACTGGGCACCGACAACTTCGGACGGTCCATTCTGTCTCGCTGCATCCACGGTGCGCAGGTGTCGCTGCTGGTAGGCACCGTCGCCGGATTGGCGGGCCTGACCATCGGAACGGTCCTCGGTCTGCTCGCCGGCTATCTGGGCGGACGCGCCGACTGGATCATCTCGCTACTGACCGATTCGCTGCTGGCCTTTCCGCCGCTGATCTTGCTGCTGGCCCTGGCCTCGATCATGACGCCGAGCATTCCGACGATCCTCATCGGCCTGACACTGGTGACAGTGCCGAGCTTCGTACGGCTGGCGCGAGCGAACACGATCGCGTGGTCCTCACGCGAGTTCGTGCGGGCCGCGAAGAACATGGGCGCGAGTGATACGAGAATCCTGCTGAAGGAGATCCTGCCGAACGTCGTGCCCGGCTTGGCCGCCTTCTTTCCGACCGTCATCGCGGCGCTCATCGTGGCTGAGGGGTCGTTGAGCTTTCTCGGCCTGGGTATCCCGCCGCCGCAGCCCAGTTGGGGCGGCATGATCGCCGAGGGCAAGGCCGCGCTGGCCACCGCGCCGCACCGGGTCCTGATTCCCGCGATCGTCGTGTTCCTCACTGTCTTCTCACTGAACCAGGTCGGTGACCATCTGCGGCACCGGTTCGACCGCACATTGCGGGACTGATCCCGGTCCACCCCTCTATACCTCCGGCGAATGCTGCCGGAAATTTCGAAAGGTCAACTATGACATTGAAGAAGCACCTCTTCGCGGCTGTGGTCACGACGGTCGCCGCGCTCGCGCTGACTGCCTGCGGCGGCAGCACCGGCGGTCAGTCCGTCAGCGGCCCGACCGGGGAGCCGGTGACCGGCGGCGTCGGCCGGCTGATTCAAATCGCCGAACCTCGCAGCCTCGACCCCGCCCTGATCGCGAACTCCTGGGCGAATTCGCCGATGCTCGGGAACGCCCTCTACGGGACGCTCATGATCAACGACCCGGCCACTGACAAGGTCGAGTTCCGGATGGCGGAGAACTTTGCCTCGACCGACGGCGGCAAGACCTTCACATTGGCGCTGCGGCAGGGGCTGAAGTTCTCCGACGGCTCGCCGTTCACCGCGGAGGCCGTCAAATACAACTGGGAGCACGTCAAGAACCCCGCCACTGCATCGCCCGACATCACACAGGCTTTGCTGATCGAGTCGGCCACAGTCGTCGACGACAGGACGCTGCGGATCGTACTGGTCCGGGAGGTTCCGAGATTCGCCAACGCGATCCTGCAGACGGGGCTGAACTGGATCGCCTCTCCGACGAGCCTGGCCGGTGGCCAGCAGGCCATCGACGCCGACCCGATCGGCGCGGGCCCCTATCTGCTGGAAAAGTGGGCGCGGCAAGATGTGATCACCTTGGTGCGCAACCCGAATTACTACGATGCGCCGAGGCCCTATCTCGACCGCTTGGAGATCCGCACTATCGCCGACCGGGACCAGCGCTACAACACGATGGTCAGCGGTGGCGCTGACCTCTCGCTGGAGAGCCAATGGATCAACCTCGCCAAGGCAGACAACGATGGTCTCCAGCATCCGGAGATCCAATTCGGTGGCGGCATCGGTGTGGTCCTGAACTCCCGGCGCGCCCCGTTCGATGACCCGCGTGCGCGCAAGGCGGTCGCGGCGGCGATCGACCTCGACATCCTCAACGACGCGTCCTCCGAAGGCACCGGGCAGATTCCCACCCATCTCTTCGACTCGAATTCGCCGTTCTACCAGGATATTCCGCTGATGAAGCGAGACCCGGACCTCGCGCAGAAGCTGTTCGACGAGCTCGCTGCCGAAGGTAAGCCGGTCGCTTTCACCTTGTCTGTGTTCCAGGGGGACAGCCAGGTCATCGGTGAGAGCATTCAGACTCAGCTGCGTGAATTCCGCAATGTGAAGGCTGAGGTCAAGACGGTCGACCTCGCCCAGTACGGGCAGATCATGCGGCAGCGTGACTACGACACCATCCCCAGCTCCGTGGTGTTCGGCGAGCCGGAACCGCGGCTGTGGTTCGGTTTCCACGGCACGTCGAACGGCAATGTCGGCGGGGTCAACGACGCCGAGCTGAACGCGGCGCTGGACCTCGGCCGCACCGCGGAGACGCAGGACCAGCGGATCGCCGCCTACAAGACCGTTCAGCAGCGGCTGGTCGAGCTGAACCCGACGCTGCTGTACCAGCGGGCGGCCGTCGGGGTACTGGCGACAAGCAATGTCGGCGGCATCCAACAGTACGGGTTGGGATCGGCGCTGCCCGAGACACTCTGGATCCAGAAGTGAGTGGGCAGATGGCCGATGAACCTCTGCTCGAAGTGCGTGGCCTGCATGCGCATATCGCCTCCGACCGCGGCGTTGTCCGAGCCGTTGACGGCGTCAGCTTTGATGTAGCGCGGTCCGAGGCGCTCGGCGTGGTCGGCGAATCAGGATCCGGCAAGTCCGTGATGGCTCGCGCCATCATGGGCTTGCTACCCGCCCATTCCGCGCGATCGGGATCGGTCCGATTCCGTGGCCGGGATCTGTTGACGCTGAATCGCAAAGCGCGCGAATCAATCTGGGGCAAGGAGATCGCGATGGTCTTTCAAGACCCTGGCCGGTCGCTCAACCCGGTGGTGCGGGTCGAACGCCAGCTGACCGAAGGGATGCGTAAGCACCTGGGCATGTCGCGTTCCGACGCGCACAACCGGGCCTTCGAACTGCTGGACGAGGTCGGCGTGCCGGATCCGGAGCGCCGCCTGCGGAGCTATCCCCATGAGCTCTCAGGTGGCATGCGGCAACGTGTCATGATCGCCATCGCCTTGGCCTGTGAGCCGGACCTACTGATCGCCGACGAACCGACCACCGCGCTCGATGTCACCATCCAGCGCCAGATTCTGGACCTGCTGCGCAAGATCCAGACCGACCGCGGCATGTCGCTGATGCTGATCAGCCACGACCTCGCCGTCGTCGCAGGCCGCACCGACCGGGTGTCGGTGATGTATGCAGGACGGATGGCCGAAATGGGCTCCACCCGTGCGGTTTTCGGTGCACCGAGACATCGGTACACCTGCGCGCTGCTCGGGGCGACACCGACGATCGGCCACGAACGGCACGCACCGTTGAACCTGATCCGTGGGTCGCTGCCATCGCCGACCGATCCGCCGCATGGCTGCCGGTTCGCGCCGCGGTGCGACCATGCCACGGATGCCTGTGGCGAGCTGGGATCGCAACTCGAACCCATCGCGATCGACCACTACGTGGCGTGTGTCAATCCCGCACGCGCACAGTCGGTTTCAAATATCGGAGGTGAGCTCGTTGGCGGGTAGTGGAACAGCTCACCTGCGGGGCGAACACGCGCTGCTCAGCGTCGAGAACCTCGAGGTCGAGTACCGGATGAAAGGCGGTTCGTTCAAGGCGGTCGCGAGTATCAGCTTCGACGTGATCGAAGGCGAGACTCTTGGCATCGTCGGCGAGTCCGGGTGTGGCAAGTCCACCACCGGGCGTGCCGTGCTGCGGCTCGATCCCATCGCCGCCGGGCGCATCCGCTACGCCGGCGAATGGATCGAAGAGCTGCCCGAGAAGCGAATGCGCGCACTGCGCCGGGACATGCAGATGATCTTCCAGGATCCAGTGGGCTCGCTGAACCCGCGCCGCGCGGTGCGCGACATCGTGGTCGAGGGTCTGGCGATCGCCGGCGAGTCGGCGCGGCAGCGGTCCGAGTCGTCACAATCGGTGCTGACGCAGGTCGGGCTGCCGGGTGACCGGTTCGCCGAGATGGTCCCGCGCCAGCTGTCGGGCGGCCAAGCACAGCGCGTCGCGATCGGCCGCGCGCTGGCATTGAACCCCCGGTTGCTGATCTGCGACGAACCGGTCTCGGCCCTGGACGTCTCGGTGCAGGCGCAGATCTTGAACCTGCTGGAGGAGCTCAAGAAGGAGTACGCCCTCACCATTATCTTCATCGCGCACGATCTGGGCGTGGTGCGGACCATCAGTGACAAGGTCATGGTGATGTACCTGGGCAAGGTATGCGAATTCGGTGACTCCATCGAGGTGTATGACAACCCCGCGCACCCTTACACGAGGGCACTGCTGGACTCGGTTCCGCTGACCGACCCGGACCGGGGCTTCGCCGGTCCGGCACTGGGCGGCGATATTCCATCCCCGCTGCGACCGCCGGCGGGCTGTCGATTCCGAACTCGCTGCCCGGTGGCACAGGATATCTGTGCGGCCGAGGAGCCGGTTGTGCGTGAGGTGCGACCGGGCCAGTTCGCCGCCTGCCACTTTCCGCTGGGCTGACTCCGACGCGTGGTCAATTATCCGAACTCCATTCTGGGAGTTGATGTTTCGATGCAACTCGCGTCGCCTTGGGGTATTGCCTGCCGCCTTCGGGCGACGTATTGTCCTAGATATTGGACCGACTGATCAGTACAGCGTTGAGGCTCTCCCCCGTTGAATCAGATCGAGGTACTCATCTCCTACGCCGGTCGGCCACAGCGGTTTCACGCGATGCCCGCCCTCGCGGCGCTGGGCGAACAGCGATAGCGGATTCTGCAGAATCGAATCCATTCGACCAAGAGGAGTCCTGATGGGCCACGACGGTAGAAATGCGGTTGTCACCGGTGGCGGTCGTGGAATCGGCCGCGGGATCGCCACCGTGCTGGCGGCGCAAGGCGCCGCCGTCGCAGTGTGGGATCTGAACGCCACGGCCGCCGAGGAAACGGTCTCCATGATCCGCGACGCGGGAGGCGAAGCAGTAGCCGTCGTCGGCGATGCGGCCGACGCTGTGGCCGTCGCGGCGTCAGCGGCGCGCACCCGTGCCGAACTCGGCCCGGTCACGATCCTGGTCAACAACGCCGGGATCACCGACTATGTCCAGTTCACCGATCTCACCGAGAATGCGTGGGATCGGATGATCCGAATCAACCTCAAGGGGCCGTTCCTGGTCTCGCGGGCATTCGTGCCCGACATGCTCGCGGCGGAATGGGGGCGGATCGTCAATATCTCCTCGTCGTCCGCGCAGACCGGGGCACCGGCCATGGCGCACTACGTGGCGTCGAAGGGCGGCATCATCGGGCTCACCAAGGCGCTCGCCACGGAATTCGCTGACACAGGTATCACGGTCAACAATGTCCCGCCCGGCACCGTCGACACTCCCCTGCTCCGCGAAGGATTCGACCCGGAGAAGCTGGCCGCCACCAATCCGATGAAGCGGACGGGTCAGCCTGCCGACATCGCGTACGCGGTCTCGTATCTGACATCGGAGGAAGCCGGCTACGTGACCGGACAGACCCTCAGCGTGAATGGTGGGCGTTATTTCGCCTGACAACCTCCGGTGAAAAAGCACGAAAGAAAAGGTGACGAATGAGCGAGAATGCGACCGATATCGAATCGGGCAAAGCTCTCCCGGAATTCCCGACACCCCGTTCGGCGCAGTGCCCCTTCGCTCCGCCGCCGGATCTGCTGAAAATGCATGAAATGGACAAACCTGTAGTTCGAGTCCGCACCTGGGATGGCACAACGCCGTGGCTGGTAACCGGACATGCGGCGCAGCGCAAAATCATGACCGACGCTCGACTGAGCGCGAATATCGGCGCCCCCGGATATCCGCACACGACCATGGCGATGAAGGCGCACGCCGACATCAAGGTGCCCTCGATCAACAACACCGACGGGCCGGAGCATGCCCGCTGGCGGCGCATGCTGACGAGCTCGTTCACCCGACACCGCATGGAAAAGCTCCGCCCCGAAATCCAGCAGATCACTGACACTCTGATCGATCGAATGCTGGCCGGGCCGAATCCGGTCGACCTGAACGAGGCACTGTCACTGCCGCTGCCGTCATTGATGATCTGCGCGCTACTCGGCGTTCCCTACGACGACCACGAGTTCTTCCAGAAGCACGCCGGAGTCACCAACGCGGTCCACAAGACACCGGAGCAATCGGCTGCCACCACGGCGACGCTACGCCGATACATCGCCGGTCTTATCGAGGCCAAGATGGATGCCCCGGAAGAGGATGTCCTATCCGATCTGGGCGAGCGCGTCAAAGCGGGCGAGCTCAGCATGGAAGAGGCTGCGCCGCTGGGGCACATCCTGCTGGTCGCTGGACACGACACCAGCGCGAACATGGTCACCCTCGGTACTGCACTGTTGCTGCAGCACCCCGAGCAGCTCGCTCTGTTGCGTGACAATTCCGATGATCCGAAGTTCGTGGTGAACGCGGTCGAGGAATTGCTCCGGTATCTCACCATTCCGCATCTGCTGGCCCGCCGGGCGGTCGTCGACGACATCGAATTGGAAGGCGAAACCATTCGAGCCGGGGAAGGTGTCATCGCTTCGCTGCCAGCCGCCAACTGGGATCCGGAGGCTTTCCCGGATCCCGCGCGCTTGGATCTGGCCCGGACGGCATCACATCATCACTCGTTCGGCTGGGGTCCACACCAATGCGTTGGACAGCAGCTTGCCCGCATTGAACTCCATGTCGTATTCGGAACGTTGTTCAAGCGTATTCCGACGCTGCAGTTGGCGGTGGGCGTCGAGGAATTGAAATTCAAAGAGGACTCGCAGGCGTACGGCATCTATGAGTTGCCGGTGGCCTGGTAACAGTCGAAATTCGAGAAGTGGGAAATATTCTGTGACTGACAGCGAATTCCATGTGACACGGTTGTATCACCCGAGCCATCATGTGCCTGACTTGGCGGGAGCCGAAGGTTTCTTCGAGCGGGTATTCGGTCGGCCGAGCCGGCCACTGGCAGAGATGATGCGCAATGCTCCGGCTAGTCCTGGTTATCCGACGGACTATTCGACCTTCACGCCCATCAGCGACGTCCTTTTCGACACCATCGATCCGAAGCGCTACGTGCTGGACGGGATCCAGCGGTACCCCACGGTTGACAAGCCGCATCTGAAGGGGTTCGGGTGGTATGTCGATGGTATCGCCGAGGCTTATCGCAATCTGCGGCGGCTCGGGATCGGAATGGTGGGCCAGCTCGACGAGGTTGCCGACAGCGACGATCCACCGACCGCCCCGAACTCACCCATGCCGATCTTCTTCACGATCCCTGAGGATGCGGGCCTGCGGTACGAATTCCTGCCGCAGATCCCGTTCCCGCTCGACCACCGATTGGCAGCAGATTGGGAGGTGCCGCCGGTGTCGGCGGAGGATCCGCTCGGCATCGAGCGGTGTTCGCATCACACCGTGCTGACCAACCAGCCTGATCGTGCGCTGCGTGTGGTGGTCGACGGGCTGGGCGGCAAGGTCATCCATTCCGGTCGCAACGAGGTGCTCGGAGCGAGCAGTACCTATGTGCACCTGGCCGACGCTGTCTTCGAGTACGCGGTTCCCGATCAGGACACCACCGCCTACGACGACTGGCGCAGCACGGCGCCGAACGACACCTACCACTCCATCACATGGAAGGTGGCCGATCTCGAGCGCGTGGCGCACCGCCTGCAAGCGCAGGGCGTCGGTATTCGCACCCGGACCGCCGAGGTGATCGTCACCGACCCCGAAACCAGCCTCGGTATCCCCTGGGCTTTTACCACCGGGCTGACACCCGGTGACCCGCGGAACGCGGGATGACACTCCCCCGGCTAGGAGATTTCTGATGAGTTCTGTGAACATCGATGTCGATGTGTTGGTCGTCGGTGCGGGCGTCACCGGTATCCAGCAGCTGTACCGCGCCAAGGAAGCCGGGTTCTCCGCGCGGCTGCTGGAGGCCGGTGACGGCGTCGGCGGAGTCTGGTACTGGAACCGGTACCCGGGCGCGCGGCTCGACTCGGAGAGCTACACCTACGGCTACTTGTTCTCCAAGGAGCTGTTCGAAGGATGGGAGTGGCGGGAACAGTACGCCGGGCAGCCGGAGAACGAGCGCTACTTCAACTATGCAGTCGACACGCTGGGCCTTCGTTCCTACATCCAGTTCGGTGCGAAGGTGACCTCGGCCGTGTTCGACGAGCCGTCGGCCACCTGGCTGGTGCGGGCGAGCGACGGCAGTGAATTGCGCGCGCGATTCTTGATCGCGGCCACCGGAGTTCTCTCTGTTCCGGTCTTTCCCGAAGTTGCCGGACGCGAGGATTTCCAGGGTATTTCGCACCATACCGGTCTCTGGCCGGACGAACCGGTCGACTTCAAGGGCAAGCGAGTCGCGGTGATCGGCACCGGGTCGAGCGGGGTCCAGGTAATCCCGGCCGTCCTCGGTGACGTGGCGTCCCTGACGGTTTACCAGCGATCGGCCAACGGGTGCACACCCTTGCGCAACGAGCCGATCAACACCGAGCAGCAAGCCGCACTGAAGGTCGGGTTCGAGCGTATGCGTGAACAGCTCGATGCGTCCGTGAGCGGGTTCCTGCACGAGCTCATCGAGCGCAAGACGTTCGACGACACCGAGGAAGAGCGCCGGGCGTTCTACGACAAGATGTGGCACAGCCCGGGCTTTTCTAAGGTGATCAGCCACTATGCCGACATGCTCACCGATCAGACGGCCAATGCCGACTGGTGTGAATTCATGGCGGAAAAGATTCGCGGGCTCGTCAAGGATCCGGAAACTGCGGAGAAACTGATTCCCCGCGACCACGGATGGGCCGGAAAACGTCCGCCATTTGTGACCGGCTACTTCGAGGCGTACAACGATCCGAAGGTCTCGCTCGTAGACCTCCGGGAGACACCTATCGTACGGGTGACGGAGTCGGGTATCGAGACCTCGGCAGGCCTGCGAGAATTCGACATCATAGTCTGGGCATCCGGATTCGATTTCGGCACCGGAGCGCTGAACAGGATGGGTATTCGCGGCCGGAACGGGCTGGCCCTGGAGGAGTACTGGGCCGACGGGCCACACACATTCCTGGGTGTGATGTCTCATGGTTTTCCCAACTTCTTCTTTCCTGGAGGTCCGCACGGTGCAGCGGGAAACAATCCCAGGTATGGGGGAGATCAGGTTGATTTCGTGGCGAGCTCGCTCGAGTACATGCGCGATCACGGCCATCAGGAAATGGAAGTACCCGAAGACGTCGAAAACAAATGGAATCAGATGGTTGCGGATCTTGCCGTGTATTCCCCCTTCGGGGAACACAGCTACTTCTTCGGTTCCAATATCGAAGGTAAGCCGCGCGCCTTGCTGCTGAATCCTGGTGGTCGGCCGATTCTGCGCGCGACGATGGGTGAGGTTCTGGAAAACGACTACCAGGGATTCTTTGCGTGAGGTGTAGCAGACATCCAACGAAGGTGTCGCCCGAGAACATGAATCAGATCATAAAACTTTCCACGTCCCGCATCCCAGCAGTCCTATGGACTGCTGGGGCGATATATGGCACCTAGATATGGAGACAAACGTGAGCGACGAGCGCATTTGGCCACAACACGAACTCGGCAAAGAACTGAACAACTGGGGCAGATGGGGCGATTCCGACGAAGTCGGCACCCTCAATTTCGTCACTCCGGAGAAGCGCGTCCAGGCGGCGCAACTCGTCCGTACCGGCAAGGTATTCGATCTCGGCATGGCGTTCGACAACGAGGGCCCATTCAAGAGCGGCGGCTTCCGGAACAATCCGATCCACGTGATGACGCTGCTGCCCTCGGACACCGCGCAGTCACCCGATGGCATGATCTCCGCCGACGACATGATCATCACCGGCCTGCAGTCGGCCACCCAGTGGGACGGGCTGGCACACGTGGGCTACGGCGAGAAGTTCTACAACGATGTCCCCTCCGGGGCGGTGAACAGCTTTGTCGGCGCTGCCCGTAACTCGTTCCCAAAGGTGGTCGACCGACTGATCTCGCGCGGCGTGCTCCTCGATATCGCCGGCTTGAAAGGCGTCGACAGGCTGGCGGATTCGTACGAGATCACCGAGGCTGATCTGCTGGCCGCAGAAGAACGCCAAGGCGTTCGGGTCGAGTCCGGTGACATTCTCTGTCTGCGCACCGGCTACTATAGGTGGTTCCTCGAGGGCGATCGCGAACGCTACCTGGGCAATTCACCCGGGCCGGGACTGGACATGTGTCGATGGCTGTACGAGCGTGAGGTCGCGGCATTGGCCGTCGACAACTACTCCGGTGAGGTCTGGCCGAGTCCCATCGAGGGCGCGATCATTCCGTTCCACCAGGTCGTGATTCGTGACATGGGCCTGACTCTCGGCGAGATGTTCAACTTCGAGGACTTGGCCGTGGATTGCGCAACGGATGGCGTCTGGGAGTTCATGCTCTGCGCCACAGGCCTGAAGGTGACTGGCGCGGTTGGCTCGCCGGTGACCCCGATGGCACTGAAGTAGGCAGGCTGATACAGCCCAAGAGGGTCAGAACAGTAGGTTGTTCTGACCCTCTTCATCGATCTCAGCGGGTCAACACGATGGCCGGAGGCGGAGGTTGACGAACGACAGTCGAGAGGCTCTACGCTTCGGTCGGAGCGATGAAGGGAACCGTGTGGACAAGCCAATTCACCTCGTGGAATTCGAAACTATGCTGCTGAGCCGCCATCACTTGAGCCAGCAGCGTCGGCGGGGCGACGGAACTCTCGAACGCAGCGCTTACCTGCTGCTCAGCCGCTTGTCAGCCGAGGGTCCGCTGTCGATCGGGCAACTGAGCGAAGCGCTCGGTGTCAACGACTCGACGGTGCACCGCCAAACTAGCGCTATGGTTCGCGCCGGTTTGATCGAGCGCATCGCTGATCCGGACGGCGGAGTGGCGCGCAAGTTCCAGACCACCGAGGAGGGCGACTGCCGCCTCGAACACGAACAAACAGACAATATCGACGGCCTCGCCGTGGTCATGCGTGAATGGACGCCCGAAGAAGTCGCCGATTTCGCCCGGTACCTCGCGCGCTTCAACACCGACATCGAGAGATTGGACGGCCGACCGTGGCCGCGCGCCAACCGCGTCGTGAACTCCCGGTCGCCGGGGGTATCAGCGTAGAGATCGCAGCTGGTCGGCGACCCGCCACGACTCCGCCGCCAGTGACTGCACAGTCGCGATGAATCCGGTAACGAACCGCGCCGAGGTTCGCCGATCGAACAGCGCCGTCGGGTAGACGAACGAGCCACTGATTCCGGCAGGGATACCGAAGTGGTCGTAGTGCTCGGTCAACCCGAACTCGAGGTCGTGTTTGGCATGGACAACGTCGATCGGGACTTCGGTGACCGACAGCCCCGATTCCCGCGCCGGGTAGGTCACCGCGTCGCGCTGCAGGACCAATGTCGTTTGGAACACCGGATGGCCGGGGCACTCGGGTAGTGCGCGCTTGAGCCGATGGTTCGGGGTATCTGCGCGTGCGAAGGCGGCAAGCGAGACTCGCCGCACCTGATGGAGAAGCTCAGCCGCATCGCGCGACCGATCCAGCCGGATGCGCATCAGCACATCGGCAGAGAAGTTGCCGACCAGATCATCGAGCCACGGGTGGTCACGCCCGGCCACCGCGGTAGCCACGGTGACATCGGCGCACCGCGCGAACTCGGCAACGGACAACGCGAAAGCCGCTTGCAGCACCATGAAGATACTGGCCCCGGCGTTTTGCGCACACTGCAGCAGCTGTCCGTGGGTGTGCCGGTCGACGGAAACCGCCACCGTCGCGCCGGTCCTATCCGGCACTGGTGGGCGCGGACGGTCACAGGGAAAGACCAACGGGCTCGGGCGACCGGTGAGGGTGTTCGCCCAATACTGCAACTGCCCGGTCGCCCGGCTGAACTCGTCGTCGAATCGGCCGAGACTCGCATGCTTCCACAGGGTGTAGTCGACGTAGTCGACCGGCAGCGGCGACCATCCCGGTGCGTGACCCCCGCTTCGCGCCGCATAAGCCACCAGCAGATCCCGCAGAAAGGGCCGCATCGAGCGGCCGTCCAGCGAGATGTGGTGGACGGTCAGGCCCAGCACCACATCATCGGATCCGAGCAGATACGCACGCGCCCGAAGCGGTAGGTCGGTCTGCAGATCAAACGACGAACTCGGCCATGCGACCGCCGCAATCGGGCGGGGCGAGAGATGGGCGCCCGAATGACGCTGAGGCTAGATTTGCGATATTCCCTGCGGTGGATCCATTCCGCTGAACGGGATATGGAACGGCGATAACCAGCTTCACGCGGTGACCCGGGGCGCCCACGGACGGCGGCAAGCGGACATCGGTGAGCACGTACCGATCATCGAGATCGGAGGTGTGGTGCCGGATCGGCAACGCCGTACATTCGTCGAATGCAAGCCCTCTGGACGAGCGTCATCGACTGCCTCGACATACGCTTTCGATCGCCGGTAACCGATGGACCGGGATCACCCGGCCTTGCCGTGATGGCCTCGGCGGACGGGCCCGCGGTGGAGCTCGACAAATCCCACACCTCGAGCGCGAGGCTGGTCGCCCAGGTGGTGCGAGCTGTGGGGATGGCCGTACCGAAGAAGTCCGTGCGTTCGATCCACGTGGTATTCACCAGAGAATTCCACGTGGACTCGCCGCTGCACTACTTGATCCAGATCCAGCAGCAGACCCGGCCGGAATGCTCCTCGACCGTCACCGTCCGTCAGCGTGGCCGCGTTGTCGCGACCGCCACCCTGACGTTGCACGCCGCATGGCACCGCAGGGACTGGAGCGCTGCGACGGATGGGCTGTCGATACCCGGAGAGGCGCCCCTGCATCCATCAGCCATCAGCGGTGCCGGAAGCGAAATGTGGATTCGGCCACCCGAGACCAGCGACGACCTCGCCCCAGCCCTGATTGCCTTCGCAACTGATCTCGGCAACCATGATGCCCTCGGCTTCGACGGCGAGGCAGCGGCCGGCATGACCACCGCCCACAGTGTGTGGTTCCATCGGCCGGTGCACACCGGTCGATGGCTTCTGCATCGCAGCTCAGACCCGATCGTCTCGGCCGGTCGGCGATTCGTCCGCGGCGAAATCATGGCCGCGGACGGTTCGGCCGTCGCTTCATACGCCCGCGAAGCCCTCAATTGAGTTGGCACACAGCACTCCCCGGCTTCCGCCGCGGGCCGCCCACGTCAGATCAGCGCACGCAGCTTCTCGATCTGGACAATTCTCTCGGCTGAGGACGTCGTGCCGATCGGCTTCACATTGAGGACATTCACCCCGGCTGCCCGGAACACACCGATGCGCTCGGCGACGAACGCGGGCGAGCCGATCAGCGAGATGTCACGGACGAGATCGTCAGGGACAGCGCTGGCAGCTACGTCCTTCTCACCCGCCAGATAGAGCTCCTGGATCCGGTCCGCTTCAGGCCCATATCCGTAGGAAGTCGCGAGCGCATGGTAAAAGTTCTTGCCCTTCGCGCCCATTCCACCGATGTACAGCGCCAGCTGCGGCTTGACCTGATCACGCAGTGCCTCGACATTGTCGCCGATAGCCAGCGCCGGGCCGGCGTACACCTGTAGCTCGCCCAGAGCCGCGTCGCGGGCGGCACGTCCAACCGCCAAGGACTGTCCCCACACCTGGTCGGCACGTTCGGGCAGGAACAGAAACGGCTGCCAGCCCTCCGCGATCTCGGCAGCCAGTGCCACGTTCTTCTGCCCGAGAGCTGCCAGCACGACGGGAATCCGTTCTCGCACAGGGTGATTGATCAGCTTCAGCGGCTTGCCGAGTCCGGTGCCCTGGTCTGCGGGCAGCGGAATACGGTAATACTTGCCCTGATACTCCAGGCGCTCGCGACGCCATACCGCGCGACAGATCTCGACGAGTTCCCTGGTCCGGCCGATCGGTGCGTCGTACGGCACACCGTGGAAGCCCTCGACCACCTGCGGTCCCGATGCGCCGAGCCCGAGAATGAAGCGACCGTCGGAGACATTGTCCAGCCCGGCCGCGGTCATCGCGGTCAGGGTGGGCGTCCGGGTGTAGAGCTGCAGAATTCCGGACGCGAGGTGCAGTCGATCGGTTTTCGCGGCCAGGTAGCCGAGTGCACTCACCGCGTCGAACGAGTACGCCTCGGGCACGAACGCGATGTCGAGCCCGGCCCGCTCGAGGTCGGCTACCTCGGCCGCTGTCTCCTTGAATCCGCCGGCGTAATTGATACTCAGTCCGATTCGCATCGGGTCTTCCTCTCTACCAGTGCGAACCAGCGTTCGCCTACTGCGCATTCATAAGTCAGCGACCCGGACCGACCGGCGGCGCATCGAACAGGACCGACACCAACTCAGCGGTACACGCCGGTTCCTCGACACCTTCGATCTGGACCGCGACTCGTGTCGCAACGCGAAACCCGCGATCGGTCCGCCGGACATCGTGGAGTTCCACGCTCGCCCGTATTCGAGAACCGATCCGGACCGGATGGGGGAACCTGACCCGGTCGCAGCCGGAATTGATTCCCATCCGCACGCCGCGGACACGATAAGCGCCGGCAGCCAGTCGAGGCACCGCAGCGAGTACGACTTGTCCGTCGACAACATTCGGATCGCCGACCGAGCTCGGAGGGTGCTGATAGTTGATCGCTCGTGCAAACAGTTCCACGTACGCGGAGCTGATCGTGAGCCATTCGCTGTATCCCAAATGATCGCCGACAGCCTGAGCCAGGTCGGCTACGTCGTCGAACACTCGCATGGTTGCCGCCGGGCGCCGATCAGCCCAAGTCCCGCAGTCGCGGCAGGATGTCCTCGGCGAACTGGCGCAAGAATCGTTCCTGATCATGCCCCGGGCCGTGGAACACCAAATGATCCATTCCAGCGTCCACGTAGGGCTTGATGCCCGCGACGGCTTGGTCCGGATCCGACGCCACAATCCATCGCTTGGCGATCTGATGGATCGGCAGCTCGTCGGCCAGTTTCTCCATCTCCACCGCTGATCCGACACTGTGCTTCTGCTCGGCGGTCAGCGAGAGCGGCGCCCAGAACCGGGTATTCTCCAGCGCGCGAGCCATGTGACGGTCGTAGGAGAGTTTGATCTCGATCATCCGTCCGATTCCGGCCGGGTCACGGCCTGCCGCCCACGCGCCGTCCCGCAGCGCGGGCATCAACCGGTCGGTGTACAGGTCCATTCCCTTGCCGGAGGTGCAGATCATCCCATCACCGACCCGACCTGCGTACTTGGCCATCACCGGACCACCGGCGGCGATGTAGATCGGAATCGTCGCTTCGGGCCGATCGTAGATGTTGGCATTGACCGTCGTGTAGTGGTCGCCAGCGAAGGCGACATCATTGTCTGTCCACAGTGTGCGGATCAGTGTGACCGCTTCGCGCAGGCGGGCGAAGCGTTCCTTGAATTCCGGCCATTCACGACCCGAGACCGCGATCTCGTTCAAAGCCTCACCGGTGCCGACACCGAGCATCACCCGGCCTTCTGACAACAGTGACATTGTGGCGAAGGCCTGGGCGATCACCGCGGGGTTGTAACGGAATGTCGGGGTGAGGACGCTGGTACCGATCCGGACCCGGCTCGTTCGTTCGATGACCGCCGACATCCAGGCCATCGCGAACGGGGCATGTCCTCCGTTGTGTCGCCAGGGCAGGAAATGATCGGACACCAACACTGAGTCGAGACCGAATTCCTCGGCGCGAACAGCGAATTCGACGAGTTCACGCGGGCCGAACTGTTCCGCTGACGCCTTGTAGCCGATGGTCAAACTCATCAGTGTTCTCCTTCCGCGACCGCGCCGAGCGCCGCCTTGCGGGATCGCTGGTAGCGGCCGATCAATGCGTTCGTCGAACTGTCATGTGACAGCGGCCCATCCGAACCCAGCTCGTCGAATATCTTGGCGGCCAGTACTTTCCCCAGCTCGACACCCCATTGATCGAACGAGTTCACGCCCCAGATCCAGCCCTGGGTGAACACACGATGTTCGTACAGGGCGATCAATTGGCCGAGGGTGTACGGGCTGAGGCGAGGCAACATGATCGTGTTACTCGGCCGGTTCCCGGGGAACGTGCGGTGCAGGCGTAGCGATTCCGAATCGCGCTCGTCTGGGGGACGGCCGAAGGCGAGTGCCTCGGTCTGGGCGAACAAGTTCGCCATCAGCAGATCGTGGTGCTCGACCAGGGCGTGCGCTGGTTCGAGCACTCCGATGAAATCGCAAGGAACCAGGACCGAGCCCTGGTGCAGTAGTTGGTAGAACGCGTGCTGACCATTCGTACCGGGTTCACCCCAGACCACGGGAGCGGTCGCGACCTCGACCGTGCCACCTTCACGGCCCGCGGACTTTCCATTGCTCTCCATGTCGAGCTGCTGCAGATATGCGGGTAACCGGGCCAGCCGCTGATCGTAAGGAAGCACGGCGTGCGTCTGGGCGTCCCAGAAATTTCGGTACCAGATTCCGAGCAGACCGAGCAGCACCGGCAGATTCTCCCGAAGCGGCGCGGTCCGGAAGTGCGTGTCCATCGAGTGAGCCCCGTCGAGCAGCTCATGAAACCGTTCGGGGCCGACAGAGAGCATGAGCGACAGACCGATCGCCGAGTGCAGCGAATACCGGCCGCCGACCCAATCCCAGAACTCGAACATGTTGGCCGGGTCAATGCCGAACTCGGTGACCTTGTCCGTAGCCGTCGAGACTGCAACGAAATGCCTTGCGACAGCGTCAGCCTCACCGATTTCTCGGGTCAGCCACTCACGGGCGACACGCGCATTGGTCAGGGTCTCAACGGTGGTGAAGGTCTTCGACGAGATAACGAACAGTGTTGTCGCGGCATCGAGTCCCGCCAAGGTATGTGCCAGGTCGTGCCCGTCGATATTCGAGACAAAGTGCATCTCGATGTGCTCGGCCGCGAAATCTCGCAGTGCCTGGCACGCCATGGCCGGGCCGAGGTCGGAACCGCCGATCCCGATGTTGACCACCGCACGGATAGGTTGACCGGTAGCACCGCGCCAAGCACCCGAACGCACCTGAGCAGCGAACTGACTCATCCGCATCAGTGCCTGCGTAACATCGGCAACGATATTTCGGCCTGCGACCTGGACCACCGTATCGGCCGGTGCACGCAGGGCGGTATGCAGGACGGGGCGATCCTCGGTCGTATTGATGCGCTCGGCACCGAACATCGCCTCGATGCCGCGGCCCAGTCCGCGCTCCTGCGCCAGTTGCACGAGCAGGTCCAGCGTGCGGGAGGTGATGTGATTCTTCGAGTAGTCGAGCACAATGCCGTCGTACTCGACGGTGCGCTCCGGGCCTCGGCCGGGATCGCGCTCGAACAAGTCCACCAGTCGGAGAGCGGCGACCTCGTCACGATGTGCCTGCAGCGAGCGCCAGGCCGCGGTCTGCGAAACACTCACGCACACACCACCTTCTCGTTGTGCCCGCCGAACGCCTTGCGCATCGCCGAGAGAGCCTTCCCGACGTATTCGTCCTCACCACGGGAGGCGAACCTGCTGTACAACGCTGCGGTCAGGACATGCGCGGGCACTCCTTCATCGACCGCGGCCTGTACCGTCCACCGTCCTTCGCCGGAATCGGAGACACGGCCGGAGAACTCCTCGAGGCCGGGATCCCCGTGGAGCATGCCCGCGGTCAGATCGACCAGCCACGAACTGACGACACTGCCCCGCCGCCAGACCTCGACCACCGCCGCGATGTCGAAGTCGTAGGTGTAATAGGACGCGTCGGACACTGGCGCCGTTTCTGCGTCGCCGGCCTGCTCATCGGTGCCGAAACCTGCCTCGCGCAAAATGGCCATACCTTCCGCAAGGGCAGCCATTTGACCGTATTCGATGCCGTTGTGCACCATTTTCACGAAGTGTCCGGCGCCCGCTGGACCACAGTGGAGGTACCCCCGCTCGGCGCGATCAATGGCACCTACGCGACCCGGAGTACGTGGCGCGGAGTCGACACCAGGTGCGAGTGCGACGAACAGCGGGTCGAGACGTTCGACAACCTCGGCGGATCCACCGATCATCAGGCAGAACCCGCGCTCGATGCCGTGGACACCGCCGCTCGTGCCGACGTCGATGTAGTCGATGCCGTCGACGGCCAATTCCCGTGCACGCCGGACATCGTCACGGTAGAACGAGTTCCCACCATCGATCACGACATCACCGGCACCGAGCAGTTCGCGAAGATCCGCGATCACCGCATCGGTCAGCGCGGCCGGAACCATCACCCAGATCACGCGAGGAGCGGACAGCGCGGCGACCAAATCGGAGAGGGAGCCGACCCCATCGATACCCTCGGCACGCAGTCGGTCGACGGCCGCTGTATCGGGGTCGAACACGACGCAGCCGAGTCCCGCACTGTTCATTCTGCGGGCCAGACCTGCACCCATCCGGCCTGCACCAATCATTCCGATCCGCATCGTCACCGGTCGGCCCCCCACGCAGCGGTGGCGCTGGCGACGTCGGCGATCAGCTCGCACCAGGCGTCTCGGAAGGCGGCTACACCAGCCTGTTCCAGCCCGATGACCACATCGGCCATGTCGACACCGACCGCCGCGAGACGGTCGAAGGTCTCCGCCGCGGCGGCGTAGTTGGGCGTCACCCTGTCGCCTCGAACGACGCCATGGTCCATGACAGCGGCGAGAGTAGCCTCTGGGACTGTGTTGACGGTCCCCGGCGCGACGAGGTCGATCACATACCGGGTGTCCTCGTAGTCCGGGTTCTTCACGCCGGTCGATGCCCACAACGGCCGCTGCGGATGCGCTCCGGCACCAGCGAGCCGTTGCCACCGTTCGCCGGCGAGGACCTGTTCGTAGAGCCGGTATGCCAGCGTGGCGTTGGCGATCGCGGCGCGACCACGAAGGTCGAGCGCGACCTCATCGCCGAGTTTTCCGAGCCGACGGTCGACCTCGGTATCCACCCTGGACACGAAGAACGAGGCGACCGACGCGATCACAGACAGGTCGTGGCCGTTGGCCTTGGCTTGTTCCATCCCGTCGAGATAGGCACGGAGCACCTCGCGATAGCGTTCCAAGGAGAAGATCAAGGTCACGTTCACGCTGATGCCGCGAGCAAGGCATTCCGTCAGGGCGGGCAGACCTTCGTCGGTGGCCGGGATCTTGATCATCACATTCGGCCGATCGACCAGCCACCACAAGAGCCCAGCTTCCGCCACAGTGCGCGCGGTGTCATGCGCCGAGCGCGGATCCACCTCGATCGATACCCGTCCGTCTTGTCCGGTGCCTGCCTCGTATACCGGTCGCAACAGGTCGCAAGCCGCTCGGACGTCCTCTACCGTCAGCACCCGAATCGTTTCCTCAGCGGACAGGCCGAGGTGCGCGAGTTCGCGCATTCGGGGTTCGTAGACCTCTGCCTCACGGAGCGCGTTGTGGAAGATCGCCGGGTTGGTGGTCACCCCGGTGATCTGCCCATCGAGCACCCGGCGCTCGAGATCACCCGAAACGAGCCGATGTCGGCTCAGGTCGTCCAGCCAGATCGAGACGCCTTCGTCCGCCAGCGCCTTCAATGGATCAGTCACACGAAGTCCTTTGGGGTCGCACGCACTCATTGCCTTATTGAGTGCACTTAATATGGATAATTGCAGCACCGATAGGCGCCTGTCAAAAGTGCCCCCCGCATAGTCGGGTACATGAGGTGACCGCATTCGATGCAGTGTCTCACTGAACGGAACGACCGAGGCCGAATCCCCCGCACTCCGCCATAGAGTCGACTCATCTTGTGTCACAAGCCGGTGGGAGAGCCTATGTCGGTCCGAAGTCTCAACCATGCGGTGCTGTTCGTCTCCGACGTCGAGCGCAGCGCCGAGTTCTATATCGAAGTGCTCGGGTTCGAACCCATCGTCGAGTACCCCCGCGCGGTATTCCTGCGCGGCACCGCGTCCGCCAACGACCACGATCTCGGGCTGTTGCAGGCGAACGCGGAACGTCCGTCGTTTGGCACGGTCGGGCTCTACCACCTGGCTTGGGAGGTCGAGACGCTTGCTGAACTCGCGGCCGCACGCGACCGCATGCAGAGCGCCGGTGCGCTGACCGGTGCCGCAAACCACGCGGCGACCAAAGCGATCTACGGCCAGGATCCCGACGGCATCGAGTTCGAAGTGACCTGGCTGGTACCCGACAGTCGGATCGCCGAAGAAGTCGTTCCCGGCGTCGAACCGACGCGCCCGCTGGATCTGGACGCGGAGATCGCCCGCTATGGGGAGCGCACCCCGGGTGGTCCACGCACTGACCGGCACCTGTACGACGGGTTGCTGGACCGGCTGGGCTTGCGGCCATGACTACCTATGCCACCACAACGAGGAGAGAATGATGACCGAGGGCAGAGTAGCGGGAAAGGTCGCGTTCATCACGGGCGCTGCCAGAGGCCAAGGCCGCAGTCATGCCGTGCGCTTGGCTGAGGAGGGCGCCGATATCATCGCCTTCGATCTGTGTGGTGATGTCGACACCGTGCCCTACCCGATGCCGACACCCGCCGATCTGCAGGTCACCATCGGTGCCGTCGAACAGACCGGTCGGCGCATCGTCTCGGTCCAGGGCGACGTCAGAGATCCTGCCGCACTGGCGAAAGCGGTGAAGCTCGGTGTAGAGCAACTCGGCGGGCTCGACATCGTCGTCGCCAACGCCGGCATCACCAGCTTCTCCCCCGCTGTTGAGATGAGTGCCGCGATGTGGGCCGACATGATCGACATCAACCTGACCGGCGTATGGAATACCTGTCAAGCCGCGCTGCCGCAGCTGCTCGCCGCGGGCCGCGGTGGGTCGATCATTGTCATCTCCTCCTCCGCCGGCATCCGGTCCAGCCCGAACATCGCCCACTACTCCGCGGCCAAGCACGGCCTGCGAGGCATGATGATGAGCCTCGCGCAGGAACTCGCGCCGCACTTCATCCGGGTCAACACGGTGCACCCCACCACGGTCAGTACCGATATGGTGCGCAACGACGCGATGTACGCGCTGTTCCGTCCCGACCTGGAGTCCCCGGAGCTCGACGATGCCATCCCCGCATTCACATCGCTGAATCTGCTGCCGATCCCCTGGGTCGAGCCACGCGACATCAGCAACGCCGTCCTGTTCCTCGCCAGCGACGAAAGCCGGTACATCACCTCGGCGGCGCTCCCGGTCGACGCAGGCTCTTCACACCGCTGAGCCCGGCACGGCCATGACAATCGGGCCCCGATCGGATCGAATCCGATCGGGGCCCGACATCATTCGGGTTCTACTCGGCGGCCACGCGTTCGCGCTGCAACTCCAGCGCGATATCGATGAGCTGGTCTTCCTGACCACCGACGAGCTTGCGCTCACCCGCTCGGACCAGCATCTGCGCCGCGGACACGCCGTACCGCTCGGCCTGGCGCTCGGCGTGCCTCAAGAAGCTGGAGTAGACACCGGCGTAGCCCATCATCAGGGCCTGGCGATCGAGTAGGCACTCACTCGGCATGGCCGGACGCACCACGTCTTCGGCGGCGTCGGTCACCGCGAAGAAGTCGACTCCGGTCTTGACGCCGATCTTGTCACAGACACCGATGAATGCCTCGACGGGAAGGTTGCCCGCGCCCGCGCCGAAACGTCGTGCGGAGCCATCGATCTGGGTGGCGCCAGCCCGGACGGCGTAGACGGAGTTGGCCACGGCCAAGCCGAGATTCTCGTGACCGTGGAACCCGACCTGCGCGTCGCCGCCCAGTTCGGCGACCAGCGCGGACACCCGGTACGACACCTGCTCGAGGACCAGCGCACCGGCGGAGTCGACGACATACACACATTGGCAGCCCGCGTCGGCCATGATCCGGGCCTGCCCAGCGAGCTTCTCCGGCGTCGTGCTGTGGGCCATCATCAGGAAGCCGACGGTTTCCAGACCGAGCTCACGCGCCAGACCGAAATGCTGGATCGAGACGTCGGCTTCGGTGCAGTGTGTGGCGATGCGGCAGATGGACGCACCGTTGTCCTGAGCGATCCGGATGTCCTCTTTCACCCCGACACCGGGCAGCATGAGGAACGCGATCTTCGCGCGTTGGGCCGTCTCGGCAGCCGCTTTGATCAGTTCCTGCTCCGGGGTTTTCGAGAACCCGTAATTGAACGAGGACCCGCCGAGGCCATCGCCGTGGGTAACCTCGATCACCGGCACACCGGCACCGTCGAGGGCCGCGACGACGTCACGCACCTCGGTGACGGTGAACTGGTGTCGCTTGTGGTGCGAACCGTCGCGCAGCGAGGTATCGGTGACCCGAACATCGAGTTCGCCGGAGAAGGGCTTGTGCACATTGCTCATCGAGGACACTCCTTATATACCCGGGCCGAGATGATCTGATCGGCCAGCACTTCACCGACACGGGTGGCGGCGGCGGTCATGATGTCGAGATTGCCCGCATACGGCGGGAGGAAGTCGCCTGCGCCCTCGACCTCGACGAAGATCGACACCTTTGCCATGCCGCCGGAGACGAGCGACGGCTCGTCGAACTGGGGCTCGTTGAGCAAGCGGTAGCCCGGCACATATTCCTGGACCGACTTCTCCATGCGGTGGATCGAATCGGTGATCGCGTCGCGGTCCGCGTCGGCGGGAATGGCGCAGAAGATGGTGTCTCGCATGATCATCGGTGGCTCGGCAGGATTCAGGATGATAATCGCCTTACCTCGCTGCGCGCCACCGATGGTCTCCACGCCGCGTGACGTGGTCTTGGTGAACTCATCGATGTTCGCGCGAGTACCCGGACCTGCAGACACCGACGACACCGACGCCACGATCTCCGCATACGGCACCGGAACAACCCGGGACACGGCCGCGACCATCGGAATCGTTGCCTGACCGCCGCAGGTGATCATGTTGACGTTGGGTGCGTCACGCATCGAGTCGAGATTGACCGGTGGGATCACGGCCGGTCCGACCGCGGCCGGGGTGAGGTCGACGGCACGGATACCGGCTGCCTCATACTTCGGTGCGTACGCGCGGTGTACATATGCCGAGGTCGCCTCGAAGACCAGGTCCGGCTTCTCCGGCTGCGCCAGAATCCAATCGGCGCCTTCGGCGGAGGTCTCCAGCCCGAGGCCGCGGGCACGGGCCAGACCTTCGGAATCCGGATCGATGCCGATCATCCAGCGCGGCTCGATCTTGTCCGAACGCAACAGCTTGTAGAGCAGGTCGGTACTGATATTGCCGGATCCGACGATCGCGGCGGTGACTTTGGGTGACGTCACGGCATTCTCCTAATCGAAGCGCAGACTGACAGAGCCGAGTCCGGCGAACTCGGCGGTGAAGTTGTCGCCTGGACGGGCGTCGATGGCACGGGTGCAGGAACCGGGCAGCACGATGTCGCCGGCTGTCAACCGCACGCCGAAGGTGGCCACCTTGCGAGCCAGCCACGCCACGGCGACGGTCGGATCGCCGAGGACCGCGTCGCTGCGTCCTTCCGCAACAATTTCACCGTTGCGGGTGAGCACCGCGTCGATCGCGGTGACGTCGAGCTGATCGGGCGCGACACGTTCCTTGCCCAGCACGTACCCGGCGGAAGATGCGTTGTCGGCGATGGTGTCACACAGGCCGATCTTCCAGTCGCGGATGCGCGTGTCGATCAGCTCGATCGAGGGCGCATAGGCGATCGTCGCCTTCAGCACGTCCTCCTCGGTGCAATCCGCTCCGGGCAGGTCGGCGCCGAGTACGAAACCCACCTCGACCTCGACCCGTGGGAGCAGGAACCGCGATGTCTCGACCGGGGTGTCTTCGTGCAGTTCCATGTCGTCGAGCAAGTGGCCGTAGTCGGGCTCGTCGACACCCATCATCTGTTGCATCGCCTTCGACGACAGCCCCACTTTGTGGCCTACGATCCGCGCGCCGTCACCAACCCGGCGGGTGATGTTGATCAGCTGGATCTCGTAGGCGTCGACCACATCCATAGCCGGGTGACGCGTGGCGAGCGGCGCGACCGCGGCGCGATCGGACTCGGCACCCGCCAACTCGCCCGCAAGTTCTCGGCGTTGAGCCCCAGTCAACATCTTGGCACCCCTCTCGTCTCGTCAGTTGTCACGGACCGCATGTCTGCACATACCGGACCGCCCTGCGGTTCATCGTGGCCAGTCGTTGCCGACCAGTCCGCGACGCTCCCACTGGGTGGAAGGATTTTCCGATTTGCTCGGCATGGCAAAAGTCACATGCAGCACAGCGGGGTTCCGGCAGCGGGCCGGCGAGACAGCCGATTGCCGTGATTCAGCGTCCGGCGTACGGTGACCTCCGCGACAGTATTCTCGGCACCGACCTGGGCGGACTATGCAGAATCGATCAATTATTCGTCTTGGCTCGGAACAGCAAGGGCACGAATCCGTCGTTGCACCGACCGCTCGGAACATCATGGACGACTGGATTGCCACGGTGCTGCCCGCTCTCCCACGAGAGGAACCGCACCGCCGTTCTAGCTGCGCTGTGTCCAGGTGGGCAGCTTCTGGTGCGATGGCGCTCACCGGCCACGCCGACGGACCACCGAGCGTCACACCGGCGTCTGTCTACGCTCTGCTCGAAGCCACGGTCAGCGCACTTTCCTCGATGACCGCCCAGATCGGCGAGCGAGTCGAGATGGATGCGGGGCAAATCCTCACCCGACGCGCCGCCACGGCCGGAACCCAGCGACGTGGCCGTGTCTCCGTCGGCGGAGCGACCGAGCTGCTTCGGACCAGTGACGGCTGGTGCGCGGTGACATTGAGCAGACCCGACGATGTCACCTCCCTGCCAGCGGTTCTCGGCCGACCAACCCTGGGGGATCCGTGGGCCGCTGTCGAAGCGGCCGCGGCCGAGTGGTCGGCCATCGCGCTGGCCGATCGCGCGCAATTGCTCGGAGTACCGGCCGCCGCATTGCCGCGAACCGTCTCATCTGCTGTGCCGTGGCGGGCGGCCCGGCTCGCTCCAGCTGCCGACTCGGTGTCGCTGCGTGGGCGGCGCGTGGTCGATCTGTCATCGATGTGGGCGGGTCCATTGTGTGCCCGGATTCTCGCCGACGCCGGAGCACACGTGGTCAAGGTCGAGAGCACAGCTCGGCCCGACGGCGCCAGGCGCGGCGATCCGCAATTCTTCGATTGGCTGCACCGCGGGCACGAATTCCGCACCCTCGACTTCTCGGATGCCCGTGACCGGCGCACATTACATAACCTGCTGGACCAGGCCGACATCGTTATCGAAGCATCGCGTCCACGGGCACTCGCAGCGTTGGGGCTCGCGCCGGAGGACCTGCGCCACCGACGCGGGAAGATCTGGGTGAGCCTCACCGGATACGGCCGATCCGATCCGATGCGCGTCGCGTTCGGCGACGATGCCGCTGTCGCGGGCGGATTGGTGGGATGGCAGAACTCTGAACCGGTCTTCTGTGCCGATGCGATCGCCGACCCTCTGACCGGTGTCTGCGCCGCGTTGGCGGCCGTCTGCGCGGTGCGGGCCGGTGGTGGTCTGCTTCTCGATGTGTCGATGCGTGACACGGCGGCCGCGTTCGCAGCCGCGCCGACGATCGACCACGGCCCGCACCCGGTCCGCCCCGACGCGATGGGATGGGCCGTCGAATGTCCGTCATATGGGCTGAGTCAGCAGGTGCTGCCGCCGCGGGTGTCGGCAGGGCGGGGTAGGACATGCTGATCCGGCGTGCACATGTTTTCGGCGGGGATTTCACCGACGTGCGGGTGACCGGCGATCGGATCAGTGAGTGTGGCACGGGGCTTCGTCCGCTCCCAGGTGAAGACGATATCGATGCGTGCGGCGGATGGTTGATCCCCGGACTACACGATCACCACATCCACCTGCGCGCACTCGCCGCGACCCTCGGGTCCACTCGGCTCGGTCCGCCGGACGTACGTACGGTCACCGAGTTCATCGCCGAACTGAGGGCCCGAGATCATTCGTCGCCGCCGAGCTCGTGGATTCGCGGTGTGCACTACCACGAGTCGGTTGCCGGGGCCCTCGACCGCACCGCGCTCGACCGGATCGTCGGTACCCGTCCGGTGCGTATTCAGCATCGCTCCGGTGCGTTGTGGATGCTGAACTCGGCCGGCTGTGCTGCGGTCGGTCTCGAGCAATGTGGCGAGCCGGGGGTGGAACGGGATGCCGGAGGGCGTCCGACCGGGCGACTGTGGCGGATGGATTCCTGGCTCGGCGCCCGGATCGGTTCGCCCCCGGTCGATCTCACCGCGGTCGGCAGGGAAGCGGCGCGACAGGGCATCACCGGATTCACCGACGCCACACCCGGGCTCCACGCGCCGGCCGTCCGGGGATACTCCGACGCCGTGTCCAAGGGACAGATCCGCCAGCGACTGCACTGTATGGCATCACCGGATGTCTCCGATCCTGAGATCGACAGGTTCACTGTCGGTCCGACCAAAATACTGCTCGACGACGAGACACTTCCCGACCTCGACACGTTCGCAGAACAGATCAGGACTGCACACGCAGCGCATCGGCCGGTCGCGGTGCACTGCGTAACCAGGGTTCAACTGATTCTCACAGTGGCGGCCCTCGATGTGGCGGGTACGTATCCAGGCGACCGGATCGAGCACGGGGCAATCATCCCCGCCGGCGTCATGCCGTGGCTTCGCCATAATCAGGTGCCGGTTGTCACGCAACCGCATTTCCCCTGCGAACGCGGTGAACAATACGAGGCCGACGTGGCATCCGAGGACAAACCCGACCTGTGGCGGTTGGGATCGCTGGTCCGCGCCGGGGTAGGTGTCGCGGCAGGTACCGACGCGCCGTTCGGGTCAGCCGACCCGTGGCGCATGATGGCCGCCGCGGTCACGCGCACGACCGAACACACGGAGACTGAGGCCGTCTCGCTTCCTGATGCGGTCGGACTATGCATCGGATACGCAGACCAACCGACCCTGCGCCGAACGATCAGGCCAAGCGAACTCGCTGATCTGTCACTGTTGACGATGGGACCGCACGACCTTGCGACGACTTCGATAGCAGACGCTGCCGTCGCGGCGACGATTGTGGGCGGCGAACCGATCCATCTCCTGAAGTAGTGGCGTCAGAGGCGACGCACGAGCACCGGGTCCACGGGCCCGATACCGCGGACATCGTGCGTGCCCGCGTGCTTCAGCCCGAATCCGGGTACGCCGGACAGCTGCTCGGCGAATTCCGGTGCAGCCAGGATCGTACCCGGCTCGGTCAGACCTGTAAGGCGGCTGGCCAGGTTGACCGTGGTCCCGAAGACATCGCCCAAATAGTGGATCACCGGGCCATACGCGACCCCGATCCGCAGCGCCTGGATATCTGGGTCGTCAGCGAACGCGTCGAGCAGCCGGGTAGCGATCCCGGCTACCGACACAGCTCGATCCGCGGTGAACAGAACTTCGTCGCCCAGCAGTTTGACTACGGTGCCGCCGCCTTCGGTCACGATCGTGGTGATCTGATACTCGAACCTCGACACGATGCGCGTCAGTTCCGCGTCGGTCCGGTTCGTGCTCAGTTCCGTGAACCCGACGATGTCGGCGAATCCCACAGCCGACGTCGTCGCCGGGTCGTTCGGGCGCGGTTGCAACGCAGGGAGTGCTGCCAGCAGCTGTCGTTGCCAGATCCGTCCGAGGAGCCATTCCATCTCCGGAACCCGGCCCATCAGATCGGCAGTCGCGTCGGCGAGCCCATCATGACCGGCTTGATCGACGAGAATCTCGAGCTGCAATCGCGCCAGCTGCGCGATGGACTGACCCAACAACCTGGCGACTCGCAACGAATCAGGCTCGGCCAGCGCACCATCGTCGACGTAGCCGGTGATCACCCGCAGCACCTCGACATCGGACGCCGTCAACTCCCTTGCCTGCGCGGGCACAGACGGATAGCCGAGCGCTCGCCAATAGCGCCGTGCACGCGCCACCGATACACCAGCGGCAGCGGCGACCTCGCTTTCGGTGTAGCGCCGCGGTTCGCCGAAAAGATCGGACGCCCCGCCCGTGGCTGGGCGAACGGACATAGATACTCCCGACGGGCGATCTCGTCACACGAGGTTTCGCGTGACTGACGAATGAGACGAGCATAACGAAGCCCACAGATTGTGACTGGTCACACTTCCGCTCATTGGGATCCATAGCCGCGCGTGCCCACCCGATCGCCGAAAATCCACCAGACACAATCGAATACGGCCGGACTGACGCGGCCGGGAAAAGGCGGAACGATGACGGCCGGCGATGTCGCGGTAACCCTTGTGCGTCTGGCACTGGGGGTGACGATGGCCGCACACGGGCTCAACCACTGGCGCGGTGGTGGAAAAATCGCAGGCACTGCCGGATGGTTCGAGAGCCTCGGTCTGCGCAACGGAACCCTGCAGGCCTGGCTCAGCGTGATCACCGAGATCGGCGCCGGACTGCTACTCATCGCGGGATTCCTTACATCGGCCGCATGCGCGGCCGTCATCTCGGTCACCCTCGTCGCCGGTCTGCTGGCACACCGCCACAACGGCTTCTTCGTCTTCAAGGACGGCTACGAGTACGTCCTCGTGCTCGCGGTCGTCGCTCTCGCACTCGCGATGCTCGGCCCGGGACGACTATCGCTCGATCACGCCTTCGACATCACTGTGAACGGCTGGGCGGCCGGCGCCGCTGCGCTCGGTCTGGGAGCCCTGTCCACGGCGGGTCTACTGGCGGTGTTCTGGCGTCCCCAGCCGACATCCTGATCGGCAGCCGGATACGGGCGCTCCGACTCCAGGGCGACGAATATCGGGAGCCAGACGCGACTGCGACGCCGAGCTCCCGATGGCTGGAACAACGCGGATCAGTCGCCGTAGGTGACGACCACCTTCTCCGCTGCACCCGGCGTCATCGCCAGCTCGAAGGCACGGTCGATCTCGGCGAACGGCACGCGGTGACTGATCAGCTTCTCGAAACGGTCGGCGTGCTCGGCCAGCTCGGGCGTGACTTCGAAGATCTCGGTCGGATAGCCCTGCGAGGCGATGATGGTCAGCTCGTTCCGCAACATCGACCCGATGTCGACCGGCTCCGGCTTCTTGTGCACCGCGACGATCACCAGTTTGGCTTTCCATTTTCCGTTCTGGATGGCCGTATCGACCACCACCGGCGCACCCGCCGCATCAATGTAGATGTCGGTGCCCAGGCGTGGCGCGCCCATCGCGTTCCGGCCGACACCATGCAACTCGGTCAGCCGCGCGACGACGTCTTCCCGTGAGGAATCGATCACCGCGTCCGCACCCACCGCCAGCGCCGTTTCCAGCCGGGACGGAATGATGTCGGCGACGACGACATGCTGCACCCCACGCAGTTTCAGCCAGATGGTCGCACCGAGGCCGATCGGTCCCGCTCCGAAAACGACGACCTTGTCCGTGGGAGTCGCCCCTGACCGGTTGACACAGTGCCTCGCCACCGCCATGGGCTCGTTCATCGCCGCGACATCGAAGGGCACCGAGTCCGGCACCACCGCGACGCTCGAGCCGACAACCGCGTTCTGGATCAGCAGATATTCGCTCATACCACCGAGCGGGCCACCACAGCCGATGATCCCGGACGGCGCCCCCTGCGGATTGACCACCACATGGTCCCCGACGGCCAACCCCGACACCTCGGTACCGACCGCGACAATCTCACCTGCAGGCTCGTGTCCGAGGACTACTGGAACGATCTGCTGAGGGTCGGTGCCCTCGGGCACCGGCGCGGTGCTCCAGGCTGCCGGCATCCCGCCCATGTGGACGAACTGCGTATCGGTGCCGCAGATGCCACACGCCCGGATTCGCACCACCGCGTCGGCGGGTCCCGGCACCGGCCTGGCCGTTTCGACGACCTCGATCTTGTCGGACCCACCGGTCTGCACTGATCGCATCGTTGTCATGATCGACTCACTTTCTCTGGAAGACATTCAGACTCGCTCGACCTGAGGCGTAACGGACTCGACCGGTTCGCGCTCCGACGTCGCCCTCCGCACCGGGATCGTAGAGGCGACCGCGGCCGCGACCAGCGCGACACCACAGCCGATGAGCAAGGTGGTACGGAAGCCTGCCTCGGTCGGGACGCTGTGCCCGCCGATATCGAGACTCATCTGCGACAGGACCACACCCACCACCGCTGCCGAGATCGCGGTACCGACGGATCGGACGAGGGTGTTGAAACTATTGGCTGACGCGGTCTCCGAGATCGGCACCGCGCTCATGATCAGCGACGGCATGGCCCCGTAGGCCAGGCCTACACCGCTGTTGGCAATGCACAACGCGATCAGCAACCCCCAGGTCGAGCCCATCAGCACAGACAGCGCCCCATAGCCGATCGCGATGACGACGCCACCGGCAACGAGGGTGATCTTGGGCCCGTACGCGGCGGACAGCCGGGCGCCCACCGGGGAGATCACCATCATCATCAGTCCGGACGGTGCGATCCAGAGTCCCATCGCCAGCATCGACTGACCGTGCCCGTAACCGGTGGCGAGCGGCGCCTGCAGCAGCTGCGGCACCGTCAGCATGGCGGCGTACATCGCGATTCCGATCACCAGTGAGGCGACATTCGTCAGCAGGACTGTCGGCCGCGCGGTCACCCGAAGATCGACGAGCGGATCGGTGATACGCAGTTCCCACCAGCCCCACGCGAGCAGCGATACGACGGCGGCGGCGAACAGACCGAGAATGGTCGAACTATCCCAGCCCCAGATCGCGCCCTTCGACACACCGAGTAGCAGGCAAACCAAACCGGCCCCGAGGCCGACAGCGCCGATCACATCGAACCTGCCCGGTGCACGCACCGGCGACGCGGGCACCACGTACCAAATCGCTACAGCGATGAGCACACTGAGCACAGCCGATCCCCAGAACAGCATCCGCCAGTTCGAGAACTCCGCGATCGCCGAGGACACCGGCAGCCCCAAGGCCGCGCCGATACCGAGCGAGGCGCTCAGCAACGCGACTGCGGAGCCGAGCCGTTCGGCTGGCAGCACATCACGCATCAGGCTGATTCCCACCGGCACCAGGGCTGCCCCCATGCCCTGCAGGCCACGGCCGATGATCATCGGGAGCACCGACGACGACAGCGCGCACACGACCGATCCGACGATCAACGGAACGGTCGCCCCCAGTAGGACGAGGCGCTTGCCGTAGAGATCACCCAGTCGGCCTGCCACGGGCGTCGACACCGCGGCGGCAACCAAGGTCACCGTCACTACCCAGGAAGCGTTCGATGCCGTGGTGTGCAGCAGCTCGGGGAATTGAGCGATGAGCGGAATGACCACGGTCTGCATGACCGCGGCGACGATGCCGGCGAAGGCCAGCACGCCGATCGTTCCGCCCACCCTGGCGGATTCGGGCTTGTTCACACTGACCTCCGTGTCGATTTTGCATAATGCAATCGATATGCAGTATGCATACGATGTGGTAGATACACAAAGTCGATGTGATGCAGATCTCGACATGTCGGCCAGGAACAACATCCCGAACAGCACGGCGAAGGAAGCATGGACAAGCCCGTACACCTGATCGAGTTCGAAACCATGCTGCTCGGCCGATTCACCGTCCAGAGACCGAGCACGATGCTGGAGCGAAGCGCATATCTGCTGCTCAGCCGCCTGCAAGCCGAGGGCCCGATGTCGATCGGCCAGCTCAGCCACGCCTTCGGGCTGGACAATTCGACAATGAACCGCCAGACGGCAGTTCTGCTCGGCTCCGGCCTGGTGGAGCGCTTCCCCGACCCGGACGGCGGCCTGGCCCGCAAGTTCCGTATCACCGCCGACGGCGGGATGCGCCTTGACATCGAACGCGCGCAACGGATCGCCGGTATCGACGGCATCCTGCAGGACTGGACCCCGGAGGAAGTGGCCGAATTGGCCCGCTCACTGCGGCGGTTCAACCACGACATCGAGCAACGAAGCGGACAGGTATGGCCCCGTCCCGACCGATAAAGAAACAGCCCGGGATTCGAAGGAATCCCGGGCTGTCGCCGTTGGCCGACCGTGTGAGGAGGTGATCAGTCGACCGAGATCGCGCGCTCGGGACAGGCCCATGCGCCTTCTTCGGCCGAACCCTCACGGCCCGACGGAATCGCACCGTCGATCGGAAGGGCGTAACCGGCATCATCGAGTTCGAACACCTCGGGCGCGGTCGCGGCGCAGCGCGCGTGGCCCGAGCACTTCGCCTTATCGATGGTGATTTTCATCGGGTAACTCCTTTGTCCATGGAAGTGATGTCGCCGAGATTCATCGGCCCCTCGCCCGCCACGCGCAGTAGCGCGGTCAGATCGATACCTGAAACAGCCGCCACCTCCCTGCATGCCGCCAGGTCCTTGCGCAGGAACGGTATGACGCTGTCTGAATACTGTTCGGAACCACCACGCGCGGCGATGTACCGGCCAGCAGTACTTCCCCCCGAACTGACACCGAGTGCTTCGAGTAGCGAACTCTCCTCGATCCCTAGCTCGCGGGCGCCCGCGATGCCGAGCAAGGTCACCTGGGAGATCGCTGCGAACAGCACGTTGTTGAGCAGTTTCACCAGCATCGCCGACCCTCGTCCGCCGGTGGGGATGACCGTTCCCGCATACGCGCCGATCACCTCGCGCACGGTGCCGACATGGTGGGCATCACCACCGAGATAGACCACGAGACTGCCCGCGCGAACCGCGTCCGGGGTGCCACTGAAAGCGGCGTCCACCACAGCGGCACGACCGGTGCGCGCGAACTCGTCCAGGCGCCGCAGCGTATCCGGCGCCCCGGTCGTATGCGAGACGAGAACGCTGTTGGATTCCATCGCCCCGACGACCTCGGGCAACACCTCGAGCACCTGTACATCGCTGTACAAGCAGCTCACCACGACGTCGGACTGCCCTATTTCCCGCACATCCGGTACCAGTTCCGCGCCCGCCGCCGCGAGTTCGGCACCGATTTCCGCACGCCGGGTGAACAGGCTCACGCGATGACCGGCAGCCAGCAGTCGCTCCACCATCGGCGCGCCGATCCGGCCTGCGCCAACGAAGCCGACGGACGCCTGCCCCATAACAACCTCAGCTTCAATCGAGGACACGCATCCCATGCGCGTCCATAATGAGTAGCTCTCTCATGCTCGTACGTGCTGGCGGAACTAAGACCCGAGAAGTTCCGTTGCGGCCTCTCGCAGAGCCTTCAGGCGGGTCTGCAGCAGCGCGCTTTCGGCGTCGTCGCCCGGCCCCAGCTCAGCAAGCCTGGCCTCGGACTCGACTATTTCGGCCTGCAACCTGCCGTGCGCCTCCTCACGGGTCAGCAGGTCGAGGTCGGTCCAGTCGGAACGCTCGGATTCCGGTTTGCGACTCATGCCCGAACCTCGGCCGCCGTGTCAGGGAAGTTGTACAGCCGACGGGTGTTGAGCTCGACCATCTGGTGCACCTCATCGTCGGGGACCTCCGCCAGCACCTCGGCGGCATAGGCTCGACTCTTGGGCCAGTACGAGTCCGAGTGCGGGTAGTCGCATTCCCAGGTAATGCGCTCGATGCCGATCTGGTGTCGCACCGACACACCGAATTTGTCGTCGATGAAGCAGCCGTGGAAGTGCTTGTTGAACAATTCCGACGGCCGTACGTCCTGGTTGACGTTCTGATAAAAGCGATGACGCTCCCAGGTTCCGTCGGCTCGCTCGAGGAGATACGGCATCCAGCCGATGCCGCCCTCGGACAGCCCGACCTTGAGCTTGGGGTGGCGATGGAACACCGGGGAGTACAGCAAGTCGGCGGTCGCGAACATCGAATTGCAGCCGAACAGGGTGATCGTCACCGCGAAGGGGGCATCGTCGGCGGTGATCGGCGGCTTGCTCGAGGTACCGAAATGCAGGCACAGCGGCATGTCGGTCTCCTCCGCGGCGGAGAAGACCGGATCCCAGTGATCGGTATGGAACGACGGCAGTCCCAGCGGCGCCGGGTTCTCCGGGAACGAGATCGCTTTCGCGCCTCTGGCAGCCATGCGATAGATCTCGGCGGTGCTCGCCTGCACATCCCACAACGGCAGGATGCACAACGGAATGAAGCGGTCGGGCGCGGCCGCACACCACTCGTCGATCACATAGTCGTTCCAAGCTTGCACGCTCAGCAGCGCGAGCTGCTTGTCTTGACCTTCGAGGAACACGGTGCCGGCGAACCGAGGGAACGACGGGAAGTTCAGCGCGCCCCAGACACCGTCGAGATCCATGTCACGCAGCCGCGCCTTCGGGTCGTAACAGCCGGGAATCATCTCGTCGTAGCGGGTCGGCTCCATCCCGAATTCCTCGGGCTTCTTGCCCGCCACCGCGTTCAGACCGATGTAGGGATAGATCCGGCCTTCATAGGTCCAGACCTCGGCGGGCGACCGCCCTTCACCCCTGGCCTGGTCGATGATTCGGGGACCTGCATCGCGATACTTCGCGGGCAACCTGTCCTGCCACAACCGTGGCGGCTCGATCAGATGATCATCGGTCGACAGCAGTTTCATCCATGGCTGCAATGGCATTCGGCAACGCTCCTTGTCACGCTCTCGAGCCTCGGGACCCCTGACCGAAGACTCACCGCCGCGCTGCGATGCAGTCACGGCAGCTGCGACACCAGCTGTGCGCTGGCACACACAACTCTATAGCACCTACTCCATTACGTACACCTGATTTCATCCCACTCAACGAGATGACCAGGCGTTCCGGTCGATATCAGGCAATTCGCGACATAATTGGGATACCCAATTGCCGATCAGCTCAGTATGCTGCGGAGACCGGTCCAGGCCGGACAATTGCCGATGGAAGGAAACCACGATGGGTCGTGTGCAAGACAAGGTCGTCTTCATCACTGGAGCCGCACGCGGACAGGGGCGAGCCCACGCAGTCCGGCTCGCCGAGGAAGGTGCCGACATCATCGCCGTCGACATCTGCGCCGACATCGATACGAACGCCTATCCGCTCGCCACCCAGGCCGACCTCGACGAGACGGTCCGTCTGGTCGAAAAGCTCGGCCGCCGCGCGGTGGCACGAGTCGCCGACGTCCGTGATCCCGCGGCGCTGAAGAACGCGGTTGCCGATGGTGTGGCGGAACTCGGCAAGCTCGACGCGGTTGTCGCGCAAGCCGGCATCGCCCCGCTGGGCCCGCAGCAGGGTATCGCCGCTTTCCTCGATGCGGTCACCGTCGACTTCAACGGTGTGGTCCACGCGGTCGAAGCCGCGATGCCGCATCTCCCCGATGGCGCATCGATCATCGCGACCGGCTCGATCGCCGCCCTCATCCCGGCCAGCGTGGACAATCCGTCCAACGGCCCCGGCGGCCTCGGATACTCCTTCGCCAAGCGAAGTGTCGCCGCCTTCGTGCACGACCTCGCCACGGTCCTGACATCGCGCAAGATCCGGGTCAACGCCATTCACCCGACCAACGTCAACACTGACATGCTGAACAGCGACATCATGTACCGGTCGTTCCGTCCCGATCTGGAGAACCCGACCCGCGAGGACGCGCTGGTGTCGTTCCCGGCAACGACCGGCTTCGGCAATCCCTATGTCGAACCGGAGGACATCGCCGAGATGGTGCTGTTCCTCGTGTCCGAGGAGTCACGATACGTGACCGGCATGCAGATGCGGGTCGACGCGGGCGGTTATGTGAAGAAGCGCCAGCAGCAGCCGGCCTTCTGACCAGCGACGGGAGGATCGGCAGGAGACCGCCATCGATGACAAGCACCGTGCCCCACCCCCCGCCGAGCCGCGTCGTCGGTTCCGATCCTCCGGTCGTGCCCGTGGTCGTCGATGTCGACGGTGTGCCGATGTCAGGTCTGCTTGCCGCCGTGCATGATCCGCGAGCGGTCGTTGTCGCCCTCCACGGTGGCGCGACGACGTCGAAGTACTTCGACTGCCCCGGCCACCCCGACCTGTCCTTGCTCCGTGCCGGAATGGCCGCAGGTTTCACCGTGCTGGCACTGGACCGGCCGGGTTACGGTAGTTCCCGGCCGTTCGTCGATCGTTTCGGCGATGCGGCGGTACGGGTCGAGGCGATGTTCGCCGCCATCGATGGCCATCTCGGCGCCGCACCTCGCGGCGCGGGGATATTCCTGGTGGCGCATTCGGCGGGATCGCATCTCGGTGTCCGGATGGCAGCCGACGATCGAGGTTCGCGCTTTCTCGGCCTCGAACTCGCCGGTACCGGGCGGGTGCGTCAGCCGGACGCCGAGACGGCGCTGTCGGTGCCGAAGCCATCCGGACGCGCGGTAGCCGAACTGCTGTGGCAACCACACCACTTGTATCCGCACGAACTCGTCGGTGGCGGCCCGATCGTCGCGGGCGGCCCACGCTTCGAGGGCGCGCAGATGCAGGAATGGACGGAAGTTCACTTTCCGCGACTGGCCGCGCGCACGACGATCCCTGTGCGGTTCTCTGTCGGCCAGTACGAGCGGGTGTGGCGCAATGATCCAGCGGGCCTCGCCGATATCGCCGACCTGTTCGCGGTCGCACCGCGGGTGGTGCTCAATGTGCAGCCCCACAGCGGACACAACCTGAGCCTGGGCTATACCGCCCGTGCCTACCACCTGAAGCTGCTGTCATTCGTCGAGGAATGTGCCGTTGCTCGGGAATCGGGTGAGTTCTCAGGTCCCGCAAGACAACTGGACGGCGCGACTCTCATACTTCCGTGATCGAGCATCCGGACGAATGAGGCGCCAGATCAGTGATCGGCTCGGATTTCGGGCTACGCCGGTCGAGACCGAGTCCTCGGTTCGCCGCACATCGAGCGCGGCGAACCGAGGCCGTCAGTCGCGCATCGTCAACACGACCTTGCCGGTCGTTCTGCGCTCGGCGACCGAAGTCAGTGCCGCCGCGACATCAGACAGCGGATGCACACTCGACACCATCGGCCGCATCCCCTGCCGGACGAGTTCTGCCAGCGCCTGATCGCCGGCGGCGACGGTCTCCCGAGCTTGCTGACGCAGGACCCGGATCTCGAAACCCCGAATCACCGCATCCTTGAGCAGCACGAGATTCAGTGGAATGCTGGGGATCTCGCCGTCGGCGTAGCCCACCGTAACGAACCGGCCTTGCCTGCGCAGCCCACGGAACGCGGCCTCGGAGAAGCGGCCACCGACCGGATCGATCACCAGGTGCACGCCCTCGCCGCCGGACAGCTCGCGAAGCCGGGTCTTGAGATCCTCCTGGAGATAGTCGACACCACCGACGGCACCGAGTTTCTCGGCGGCGGTAAGCCGCTCAGCGCTGGATGCCGCCGCAATCACGTGCAGCCCGAGCCGGGTCGCGATATCTACGGCAGCCGAGCCGACACCGCCTGCGGCACCGAGTACGGCAACCCACTCCCCTGGCGCGGCGTTACCGACTGTGACCAGTGCGTGGTAGGCAGTCGCATAGGTCACGTGGAAAGCCGCACCGTGCACCATATCCAGACCGTCGGGAATCGGACGCAAGGACGACACCGGCACCACGACCTGCTCGGCGAACGCACCGGTGAACACCGCACCCGCCACCGGTGAACCCACCGGTGGACCGGTCACACCAGGGCCGAGAGCGGCCACCACACCGGCGAATTCGCTACCCGGTGTGAAGGGCACCGGCGCCGAGAGCTGATAACGGTTCGCGACGACCAGCACATCGGGGAAGTTCACCGCCGCGGCGTGCACATCGACGAGAACTTCGCCCGAACCGGGGACCAGATCGTCCACGTCGACGACCGAGAGCCCGCTCGGCGCACCGTATTCCGTGCAGAGCGCGGTTTTCATCGGATCCTTCCCGAGGTAGGCATAGCCGGGTCACGGGGCAACCCGAGCACCTGTTCGGCAATGGTGTTGCGCTGGATCTCCGCGGTACCAGCACCGATCGTGGAGGCACGCGTGCGCAAGAAGCCCCATACCCAGCGTCCTCGCTGGATCGCATGCGGATCGGTCCTGTCCAGCGCACCGTACGCGCCGAGCAGATCGACGGCGAACTCGTGCAGCTCCTGTTCGAAGGTGACGATGAACAGTCGCGAGGTCGACGACGCGGGACCCGGTTCGCCCTTGTCCATGATGTCGGCGATAGTCCGCATCCCCGTCAGCCGCATGATCCAGACCCTGGTCTCGAAATCGGCCAGTCGATCGCGCACGATCGGATCCGTGGTCGCACCGCGTTCACGCGCCAGTTCGATCAGTTCGTCCAGAACGCGACGGTACAACGCTGCCTGGTTCATCGCCCCAGCTGCCCGCTCGTGGCCCAGGCTGGTACGAACCAGCGGCCAGCCGCCGTTCTCCGTACCGACCCGGTCGGCCACCGGCACACGCACATCGGCGAAGAAGATCTCGCAGAAATGCGCGTCCCCGGTGAGATCACGCAGCGGCCGGACGGTCACACCGGGCGCATGGGCATCGATGAGCAGGTAGCTGATGCCGTCCTGCCGCGACTCCGGTGTGCCCGTCCGGACCAGGGTGAACAGGATGTCGGCGATGTCGGCTGCGCTGTTCCAGACCTTCTGTCCGTTGACGACGTACTCGGCGCCGGGATCATCCTGCCCGCCGCCCACACGCTTGGCCGAGGTGCGCAGCGATGGCAGGTCCGAACCGGCTTCCGGTTCGGAGTAGCCCTGCGCCCAGACCATGTCACCACGCAGCATCGGGCGCAGATAGCGTTGCTTCTGCTCCTCGCTGCCGTATTTGATGATCGTCGGCGCCGCGATGCCGAGGCCGGTGCCCAATGGTCCAGGCACTCTGGCCTTGGTGTACTCCTCCTGGTAGATCACCTGCCTGGCGAAACTCAGGCCCATTCCGCCGTATTCGCGCGGCCAACTCGGCCCGGCGAATCCGGCGTCGTAGAGCGAGGACAGCCACTGCTTTTGCCAGGCCAGCCGATCGACGGTGTCCTTGGGCCTGCGACCCGGATGGTGCTCGCGCAGAAATGCGCGCAGCCGGTCGCGGAACGCGGCATCGGTCTCGACTGGATCGCCGGGCAGATCCCGCACAGTCGCGGTGGTCACGGAGTCTCCTTTCCGCACAATGGCAGGGTGGTCAGCGCGGGGCCATCCGGATAGCACCGTCCAGCCGGACGGTCTGCCCGTTGAGGTACGGATTCTCCAGCATCTCGACGGCGAGCCTTGCGTAGTCGTCGGGGTCGCCGAGCCGCTTTGGGTGCGGAACCGCAGCGGCAAGGCCTTCGCGGATATCCTCGCGCAGCCGGCCGAGCATCGGGGTGTCCATCACGCCGGGTGCGATCGTATTGACCCGGATCTGCCAGCTGGCCAGATCGCGCGCGGCCACCAGTGTGATGCCGTGGACACCGGCTTTCGCCGCGGTGTAGGAGGTCTGACCGATCTGACCGTCGAATGCGGCGACCGACGCGGTCAGCACAATGGCACCGCGATCACCGTCGACCGCCTCGTTGCCGGCCAGGCGGGCAGCGGCCAGGCGGAGCACGTTGTACGTGCCGACGAGGTTCACCCGCACCACCTCGGCGAAGGTATCGATGTCACCGGGGTTGCGCTCCTTGTCCAGAATGCGCACGCGGTCGCCACCGCGCCCGGCGCAGTGCACGACCGAGCGCAGCGTACCCAGCTCCTGGGCAGCATCCAGCGCGGCGCCGACCGCTTCCGGGTCGGTGATATCGGCGCGCACGAAGCGTGCCGACTCACCCAGATCTGCGACCGCCTTGGCACCGTGCTCTTCCGAGATGTCGGCGAGCACGACCTTGCCGCCGCGCTCGACTATCCGGCGAGCCGTTGCCAAGCCGAGGCCGGAGGCGCCACCGGTGACGAGCGCCGAGGTTCCATCGATATTCATGCCGAACTCCTTACAGGCCGAGGGACTTGCTGATGATGGTCTTCATGACTTCGCTGGTACCGCCGTAGATCCGGCTGACCCGCGCGTCGGCGTAGAGACGGGCGATCGGGTACTCGAGGATGTATCCGTAGCCACCGTGCAACTGCAGGCAACGGTCCACGATCCGGCCCTGGGTCTCGGTGCAGAACAGTTTGGTCTTGGCCGCGTCGACCGGGCTGAGCTCACCCCTTAGCAGCGCGCTGATCGCTGTATCCAGCAGAGCCTGGGCGGCCTCTAGTTCGGCTGCCATCGCCGCGAGCTCGAATTTGGTGTTCTGGAAGTGGGCGACCGGCTTGCCGAACACCTTCCGATCCAGGACGTAGTCGACGGTCTGATCGATCGCCGCGCGGCTCTGCGCTACAGCTCCGACAGCGATCGCCAGCCGTTCCTGGGCGAGGTTGCGACCAAGGTGGGTGAAGGCCGCGCCTTCCACTCCGAGCAGGTTGGTCACCGGCACCCGGACGTCGGCGAACGACAATTCCACGGTGTCTTGCACGGTCAGGCCCAATTTGTCGAGCTTGCGTCCGACGTTGAAGCCGGGCATGCCCTTTTCGACCACCAGCAGGGACAACCCCGCGCGCCGGTTTTCCGGGTCGGTGGCTGTTCGAGCCGCAACGATGACGAGATCGGCATGGTAGCCGCCGGTGATGAAGGTCTTCGCGCCGTTGAGCACGAAATGATCACCATCGCGGACAGCCGAGGTCGTCACACCCGCGAGGTCGGATCCGGTGCCGGGTTCGCTCATGGCGATCGCGGTGTAGAGCTCGCCGGAGGCGAGACCGGGGAACCAGCGCGCCTGTTGTTCGGCGTTCGCCAGACCGAGGAAATAGGGAACGACGACGTCGAGATGGGTCCGCAGGCCGCCGAGGGTGACGCCGGCTCGTGCGGTCTCCTCTTGGATCACGACATTGAACCGGTAGTCGTCCTGACCGCCGCCGCCGAACTCTTCGGAAATCGCAGTGCCGATGATGCCGAGCTTTCCGAGCTCGGTGAACAACGTCCGCGGCACCAGGCCTTCGGTCCTCCACTGTTCGTAGAACGGAACCACCTCTCGCACGAGGTACTCGCGGACGAGGAGCCGGAAGTCCTCGTGGTCCTGGGTGAACAGGGTCCGGCGCATCGGTTCTCCTTCGGTGATCGACCGGCCGTCGGCGGATGACAATCGCCCACTTCGGTCCATATTCAGTGTACGTATTCAGCACTCTGTACAGTGCACCCTAGCGGCCGTCCAGCCAAATGCGGTATTAAGTATCCTAATCAATGGAACTTGCCGCAGCGAAGGAGTTTGTGATGTCGGACGAGGTGCTGGTCGAGCGTCGGGGTGGCGTGCAGGTGATCACGATCAACCGGCCGCAGGCGCGTAACGCGTTGAACGCGGCGGTGGCTGTGCAGGTGGCGGCGGCGGTCGATGAGCTCGATGCCGATGACGAGTTGCGGGTCGGTGTGTTGACCGGGGCGGGGTCGACGTTCTCGGCGGGTATGGATCTGAAGGCGTTCCTGCGGGGTGAGTCACCCGCGATCGAGGGCCGCGGTTTGTGCGGCATCTCGATGACTCCGCCGGTCAAGCCGTTGATCGGTGCGGTGGAGGGGTGGGCGTTGGCGGGTGGTTTCGAGCTGCTGCTGGCGTGTGACCTTGTCGTCGCGGCGCGGACCGCTCGCCTTGGTGTCCCCGAGGTCACCCGCGGTTTGGTCGCGCGCGCTGGTGCAGCGATGTTGTTGCCGGGTCGGGTGCCGTTCGCGGTGGCGTTGGAGTTGTTGTTGACCGGTGAGCCGGTCTCGGCGGAGCGGGCGTTCGAGGTGGGGTTGGTGAATCGGTTGACCGGGGAGGGTGAGGCGTTGGCGGGGGCGTTGGAGTTGGCTGCGGTGGTGGCGGGTAATGGTCCGTTGGCGGTGGCGGCGACGAAGCGGATCGCGCGGGCGAGTCGGGAGTGGTCGTGGGAGCAGGGGTGGGCTGAGCAGGCGGTGATCACGGCTCCGGTGTTCGCGTCGGCGGATGCGAAGGAGGGGGCGAGTGCGTTCGCGGAGAAGCGGGCGCCGGTCTGGCAAGGCCGCTGACAATCACG
>NZ_JACUZI010000016.1:0-63578 GCF_015355705.1 Nocardia sp. XZ_19_231
AGTTCTCAAAGAACACACGCACACACTTCTACCAACAACATGTCGTCGGGGTTTCGGTGAGGCAAGGGTTCAAACTTAGCTCAGCCAACCGGCCGGAAGCAAATCCGATCCGAGTTCTGCTGAACACGCAATCAGTCAGGCGCTCATCGTACTACCTCGTGTCCCGGCCGCTGGGCGGCTGAGTCGGTGTCCGTGTCGCTCTGACTGGAATAAAGTTACGTGCCGACAAACACGAAGTCAAATCGCCTGGAAAATCCGGCATTTCCCCAGGTCACGAGAACATCCTACCCACGGTTGAAGGCCGGCGCTCGTCGGCGAACATCACGAGCGACGACTACAAACAACGCCGCCCCGGTGACCGGGGCGGCGTTGTCGAATGGATCAGGACAGCTCAGACGCGGTTCGGTCGCCAGGTGGCCACCGCCCAGATCACCACGATGTCGACGGCGATGATCAGGATCGACCACCACGGGTAGTAGGGCAGCCACAGGAAATTGGCGATGATCGACAATGCCGCGATCACCATCGCCGCTACCCGGCCCCACGTCTGACCGGCCAGCAGGCCGATCGCGACGATCACCGCGATAGCGCCGAGAACGATGTGCCACCAGCCCCAGCTGGTGATGTCGAACTGGTAGATGTACTCCGGTCCGACGACGATGAGGTCGTCCTTGGCGACCGCGGAGATTCCCTGGAGAATCTGCAGAACACCGACAACGGCCAGCAGGATGCCAGCGCCGATGGAGGTTCCTGCCGCAATTCCGTCGCGCAGGTGGTGCTGATTCGTGTCTGTCATCGCTGGGCCTTCCCATGAGGTCAACGCCACGTGCCACCACGGCACACGACAACGGTAGGAAACCCGGCGTGTCGCGCGCCTCACCCGTTGCGGGTGAACTCCCCTACCCGACGCGACACCGGTCGCAGGGTCTTGCCGAGGTCGGTGCGCAGGGTGATCAGCGCGTCGAGCAGGTAGTTCTGCCTGACCCGCCATGGATGACGGTCGCCCTGACGTGGGAAGGCAGCGATCGAGCGCAGGACGTAGCCGGCGTTCAGATCGAGTAGCGGGCGCTCGGCGAGCGAGCCCTTCGGCTCGGGGACGACCGCGGCGCTACCGGTGCGGTCCAGGTGGGTGAGGACTTTGCAGACCAGACGGGAGGTGAGGTCGGCGCGCAGGGTCCACGACGCGTTGGTGTAGCCGACGCAGATGGCGAAGTTGGGCAGGCCGGTGAGCATGGCGCCCTGCCAGACGAACTGATCGGCCAGCGGAACGGGGGTGCCGTCCACTGAAGGCGCGATGCCGCCGAACGCCAACAGGCGCAGGCCCGTGGCGGTGACCACGATGTCGGCGGGCAGCGTCTCCCCCGAGACCAGGCGGATCCCCGACGGGACGAAGGCGTCGATGTGGTCGGTGACCACCGAGGCTTTGCCCTTTTTCATCGCCTTGAAGAAGTCGGCGTCGGGAGCGGCGCACAGGCGCTGGTCCCACGGGTCGTAGTCGGGCGTGAAGTGTTCGGCGACGAGCCTGTCGTCTTTGAGGATGCGCGCGGTGAGGTCGGTGAGCAGTTTGCGCGCGGCGGCGGGGCGACGGCGGCAGAACTGGTAGAAACCGATGTTGAACAGGATGTTCTTGGTTCGGATGAGCCGGTGAGCGAGGCCGGCGGGGAGCAGTTTACGGAGCTTGTCGGCGTGCTTGTCGCGGCCGGGGACGGGGCTGATCCAGGTGGGGCTGCGCTGCAGCATGGTGACGTGTGCGGCGTCGGCGGCGAGGTTGGGCACCAAGGTGACGGCCGTGGCGCCGCTGCCGATCACGACGATGCGCTTGTCGCTGGTGTCGAGGTCGGCGGGCCAGAACTGTGGGTGCACCACGGTGCCCGCGAAGTCGTCGCGGCCGGGGAACTCGGGGGCGTGCGGCTGCTGGTAGTCGTAGTAGCCGGCGCAGGCGTAGAGGAAACCGCAGGTCAGGGTGCTCAGTTCGGGGCCGTCGGGGCCCTCGTGGGCGATGGTGAGTTGCCAGTGGGCCTGCGCCGATGACCAATCCGCGCCGATCACCCGGGAACCGAAGCGAATGCGCCGATCGATGCCGTTCTCCTGCGCGGTCTCGCGGATGTAGTCCAGGATCGCGGAGCCGTCGGCGATGGAGCGGGCCGCGCGCCACGGCTTGAACGGGTAGCCGAGGGTGAACATGTCCGAATCCGAGCGGATGCCCGGGTAGCGGAACAGGTCCCAGGTGCCGCCGAGGTCGGCGCGCGCCTCGAGGACGGCGTAGCTGCGATGCGGGTGCTCGGTCTGCAGCCGGTAAGCGGCCCCGATGCCGGACAACCCGGCGCCGACGATGACGACGTCGAGGTGTTCGGGGGCAACGGCGGTGTCGGTCATGGGCTCCAGTGTGCCTGCCCTGCGACCGCGACAGAAGGGCGTGTGCCCGGTCGACAGCGGACCGGCGGCCATCGTCGAGGTTTCGGTATCGTCGGAGCCGTGTCGATCTTTCGGCGTGCGGGATGGTTGCTCGTCGGCGCACTGGTCATCGTGCTGGCTGCCGCGTTCGCTGGATGGCCGGTCTTCGTGCACCCCCAGGTCGACCCGTTGCGGCCCGCGGACGTGATCGTGGTGCTCGGTGGCACCGCCTACGAACGGTTCGACCTCGGCATCGAACTCGCCGAGCGCGGCCTCGCCCCCGAGGTGCTGATCTCGCAGTCCACCGGACCCGACGATCCGATGATGGACAAGTACTGCGGCGGCCGATTCGCCTTCCGGGTCTCGTGTTTCGTGCCCGACCCGTGGACCACCGACGGTGAGGCGCGCGAAATCGTCCGGCGCGCAAATATCTACGGATGGCGCCACATCATCGTGGTCACCTTCACGCCACATGTGTCGCGGGCGAGATACATCGTCGAGAAGTGCTACGACGGCGAGATCACCATGGTCGCCAGCCCGTCGGATTCCGGGCCGGAGTTCTGGACGTGGATGTATGTGCGCCAATCCGCTGGGTACATCAGAGCTTTCGTCAATCAGCATTGCGAGACCGACTGACACACGGTGGTCCGGCTCCTACAGTGAAACCAGCACTTCGGGGGCAGCGCTGGTGAGAGGACCGCCGATGCTTGTGGAGGATCTGCGCACCGTCGGCGACGACGCGCTGCGCACCCAGATCTGCGTCATCGGGTCGGGCCCCGCGGGACTGACGGTGGCCACCGAACTCGCCGCCGCCGGACTGCGAGTGCTGGTGCTGGAAAGTGGCGGGCACGAGATCACCGCGGACGAACCAGCATTCGCCGCGATGGAAAGCATCGGCGCTGCGCGTGCGGAACAACACCGGATCGCGGGAAACCGAGTGCTCGGCGGGAGCTCACACAGCTGGGCCGGACGTTGCGGCGTGCTCGACGACCTCGACTTCGCCCATCGGCCCTGGGTCGCCCGGTCCGGCTGGCCGATCGACGCGGGCGCGCTGCGGCCCTATGCCGAACGTGCCGCCGCGCATGCCGGGCTCGGGCACGGCACCGGCTTCACCGACAACGAGTTCTGGGCCATGGCCGGGCGGCGAGCACCGGCCGACGCGCTCGACACCGCCTCGTTGCGCCCCTACTTCTGGCAGATCAGCCGCGACCCGACCAACCGGTTCGACTGCAAACGATGGGGTCCGCACGTGCGCGACATCGTCGCGCCGACAGCTCGGGTGCTGGTGAACGCGACGGTCACCCATATCGACACCGATGCCACCGGCGCGCATGTGAATTCGGTCGAGGTGACCGGTGCGGGCGGGCGCGTGCGCACCGTCGAGGCACGGATGTTCGTGCTGGCCGCGGGTGGAATCGCCACGCCACGGCTGCTGCTGGCCTCGCGGCGCACCGTCGCCGGTGGGATCGGGAATCGGTACGACCAGGTCGGGCGGTACCTGATGGATCACCGCTGCGGGGTGGTGGCGACACTGCGCACCGCGGAGGCCGGGGCGGCGCTCGACCGGTTCGGCAAGTACGTGGTCAAGAGTGTGCGGGGCCGCCACACCTATCTGCACGGCATGGCGCTGTCGTCCGCGCTGCAACGGCGCGAGTCGCTGGTGAACTGTGCGCTGTGGTTGCAGGAGGTCACCGCCGACGACGATCCGTGGGCCTCGGTGAAGCGGTTCTTGCGCGGACGGGCTCACTGGCAGGACCTGCTGATCATGCTGTCCGACACCGGGCTTCTGCTCGACGGTGCGCGGCGCAGGTTGGTCGACAGTGTCGGGGTACCGCATCGACTGGCCTGCGTCGAGGTGCGGGCGATGGTGGAGCAGACCCCGAACGCCGACAGTAGGGTCCGGCTTTCGACGCGGACTGATCCGATGGGAATCCCACTGCCGCAAGTGGATTGGCGGACGAGTGAGCAGGAGGATCGAACGGTGCGCCGGGCTACGGCATTGCTCGTGGGTGAGTTCGCCCGGCTCGGGTTGCCGACGCCGCAGGTGGTTCCCGCGGCGCTGCCCGACAGCACCGATCCCCTGCCGCTCACCGACTGGGCGCATCCCTGCGGGACCACCCGGATGTCGGCCGATCCCCGGCACGGCGTCGTGGACCAGCACTGCCGGGTGCACGGGGTGGACAACCTCTACATCGCCGGTAGTTCGGTGTTTCCGACGAACGGGCACGTCAATCCGACGCTGACCGTGATCGCGCTCGCTGTGCGACTGGCCGACACGCTGCGCGCGGGGCTGGTGGCCGCTCCCGATTAGGCTGGGCCGGTGCCGGACTCGTCATCGACCAGCCATCCCCACGAACCACATACCGAGGGCCTCGCGTCGCGGTTGAACTGGCTGCGCGCCGGGGTGCTCGGCGCAAACGACGGCATCGTCTCCACCGCCGGGCTCGTCGTCGGTGTGGCCGCGACCACGAACAATGCCCAGACGATCCTCACCGCGGGTATCGCGGGACTGGTCGCCGGTGCGATCTCGATGGCCGCGGGCGAATACGTGTCGGTGAGCACCCAGCGGGATTCGGAGAAGGCGCTGCTGGCCGAGGAACGCCGCGAATTGGCCGACGAGCCCGATTTCGAACTGGCCGAACTGGCCGAGATCTACGAGCAGAAGGGCCTCAGCCCGGCCACCGCGCGCGTCGTGGCCGCCGAGCTCACCGCCCACGACGCGTTCACCGCGCACGCCGAGGCCGAACTCGGCATCGACCCGCGCTCGCTCACCAACCCGTGGGCGGCCGCGATCTCCTCGGCGATCGCGTTCACCTGCGGTGCGCTGCTGCCCTTGCTGGCGATCGTGTTGCCGCCCACCGCATGGCGGGTGCCGGTGACCTTCGCCGCGGTGCTGATCGCGCTGGCGATCACCGGCTCGGTGAGTGCCCGCCTCGGCGGCGGCAACCGCGGACGAGCGGTGGTCCGCGTGGTCGTCGGCGGAGCGCTGGCAATGGCGATCACCTACGGAATCGGCGCCCTCACCGACTCCCTGAGTTCCGGCTGAGCTCCAACCAGACCGACCGCTGAATTGCCTCGGCACCCGCACACCCAGCGAATCCGCAAACCGCCATGTATGCGCCTACCAACTAAGGTCAGACCACGAATCCGTGAACCCGGCCGTGTATGCGCCTTCCAAAAAAACAAGGTCAGACCACGAATCCGTGAACTACCCGGATCTGCGCACTCAGTGCATCGGGCCGAGGTCGAGGCGGCGGGTGACCCGATCGACGACATCCGGGGGCATGCCGGGTTCGCGGCGGGCGGTTTGGGCCTCGCGGCGGCCCGCTTCGGTGACGGCGGCGCGGACCGCGCGCATCTGCGAGGCGAGTTTTCGTTCCTTGTCCAGAGCGGCCTTGGCGTCGGCGTCGGCCGCTTCGGGATCGGCCTTGGCGGACAGCCGACGCAACAGGGCCTTGAGGTCGTCGTAGACGTCTTCGGGGAGGTTGTCGCGGGCGGCGATCGCTTTGAGTTCGGCGAGTTCGGCATTCACGACCCTGGTCCAGAGGGCCTGTTCGACGGCGCGTTCGTGCCGGGTGTCGGCGTGGACGCCGGTGAGGCGGACTACCAGCGGGAGTGTCGGGCCCTGGACGAGCAGGGTGAACAGCACGACCGCGAACGCGATGAACAGGATTTCCGAGCGGGCCGGGAAGTCGGCGCCGGTGTCGAGGGTGAACGGCACGGCCAGTGCCAGCGCCACCGTGGCGACGCCGCGCATTCCGGCCCACCAGGTGACGATGACCTCGCGCCAGGTGAACGGTTCGTCGGTGTAGGGCAGTTTGCTACTGATCGCCCAGGTGGCCATCAGCCAGGCCAGGCGCAATCCCACGACGACCACGATCACCGCGACGGTGACCCCGGCCAGCCCCGGCCAATTGTGGCCGGTGGTTTCGATGACCACCCGCAGTTCCAGCCCGATCAGGGCGAAGGCGAAACCGGTGATGAGCATTTCGGTGATGTCCCAGAACGAGTCGGCGACCAGGCGATAGTCACGGTCGCCGATCTCGGTCACGGCATCGGTGAGATACAGCGCGCAGACCAGCACGGCAAGGACCGCCGAGCCCTCCCAGTGTTCGGCGATGCCGTAGGCGGCGAAGGGCAGCAGCAGGCTCAGGGCAACCTGGCCGGTGGCGGTGTCGAGGTGCTTGGTGAGCGTGCTGCCGAGCCAGCCGAGCACCAGTCCGACGACCAGCCCGACCACCGCGGCGATCGCGAAGTCGGCGAGCGCGTGCCACGGGCTGAACAGGCCGGTCATCACCACCTGGAGACCGACGGTGTAGATGACGATCGCGGTGACGTCGTTGAACAGACCTTCGCCACCCAGCGTGACGATCAGTCGGCGTGGCAGACCGAGGCGGCCCGCCATCGACGTGGCCGCCACCGGGTCCGGCGGCGCGACGAGGGCGCCGAGCACCACGGCCGCGGCGACGGCGGTACCAGGACTCCAGGCATGGAAGACCGCGGCGACCGCGATCGCGGTGACTATCACGAGGCCGACCGCGCGCAACGCGATGATCTGCCAGTTCTCCGCGAACTGCCGCCACGAGGTGCGGCGGGCGGCGGCGTAGAGCAGCGGCGGCAGGACCAGCGGCAGGATCAACTCGGGCGGGATGCTCAGGCTCGGCACGGCCGGAATCAGGGCGAGCAGGCAGCCGAACAGGGTCATCAGGATCGAGGGCGCCAGACCGATGCGCGCACCGAGGGGTTCGGCGAGTACGGCCGCGAGCAGGATCACCAGAGTCAGCACCAACTGGTCCATAGCTGACCAGTCTCACCGACATCGACGGTGCGCGGGCATCGACCCGCCGCCGGTCAGGGGGTCGAACGGCTGACTCGACTCACCCGCGCGACGCACCGGAGACCCGGTCCACATCGACGGCGCGGTGCGATCGCAGATCAGGGCCGGACGGCTGCCGCCGGTGGGAGCAGGATCGGCGGAAGGGGGAACGGGAGTTGCAGGACAGGGGGCGGCGGAGGTGGTGGAGGCGGCGCCGGGGCGGGTTCGGGTTCGAAGACCGGCGGCGGCTCGGGCGGGGGCGGCGGCTCGTAGACAGGCGGCTCGTAGACAGGCGGCGGGGGCGGCTCGAATGCGGGCGGCGGCGCAGGCTCCTCCACGGGCACGGGCCCGGGGGCGGGTTCGGTTCCGGGCGGCGGGGGCGGCGGAGGCGGCCCGGGGGCCGCTGTCGGGGGCAGGGCGTCGGGGGTGGTCACCGTGCATTGCCATTGGCCGTCGTCGTGGACGCGCCAGTGCGCGACGATGCCACCGGCCGAGCAGTTCCCGCCGACTCGCCTGGCCGGCCACGGGGGCGCGAATTTCTGGTCCTGGTCGGCGGCTTCCCGATCGGAACCGGCGATCGGGAGACCGTTGGCGTCGGATCCCATCGGGTTCACCGACGGGTTGTCGTCACCCTGGTCGGCGCGCAGCAACAGACCGAGCGCACCCACCAGTGCGAGTATCGCGGCGAGTACCGCCGCGATCGCGATCATTCGAGTACTGCTGCCGGTCCGAGCTTCCGGACCCTCGCTGCTCTCTGCCATCGCACCGCCTCCACCGCGGACCAGGTCCCCCGTCCAGCAGGCTACCGCACGGTTGCTCGCAGGCCACTCGGCTCGGCCGAACAACCACTGGCCAGGGCAGATACCTATATACGATGGTTGCCAGATGTTTACTTGATCGCGACCCGCACCTTCACCGCGTCGGCGTCGGTGTTGTGCAGCGCCTGGGTGATCAGCGCGCTCAGATCGAGCTGCGGAGCGGTCGCGGTGACCGATTCGGTGAGCGGGCGCAGCCCGGGCAGTAGCGCGGAGAGCTCGGGGCCGAGCTCGTTCAGCTTGGCGGTGAGTTGCTCGAGCAACGGCACCAATCCGCCCTCGCGCAGGTACATCTGCGGATCACCCTCGGTGGCCCGGCCGACCGATTCGACGAACTGATCGATCACCTGACTCAACCGGATGAAGGCGGGCGCGGCCGCGGAGGTGGCCGGGCCTGCCCAGCCGATGTCGCCGGAGACGTACTCGAAGTTGTTCTGCAGCTCGCCGATCGCCGGGGCGCGACTCATGAGCGCCGCGGCGAGCAGGTCGCCTGCCCTTGCCAGCTCCGGGACCACGTTCTCGGTGCCGACCATCGCCGTGCCGAGCGTGTCGACCAGAGAGCCGACGACCGCGGGGTCGAGTTGCTCGACGGTCTTGGTGACCAGCCGTGCGACCTCGGGGATCGACATCGGGGTGCGCACGTTCTCGCCGGAAAGGCGTTGCCCGTCGATGAGATAGGGACCGTTGGCGTCGCGCGGCACGAACTGCACGTACGGCTCACCGAGCGAGGACAGGTGCTCGATGGTGACGACACTGCTCATCGGCACCTTGTGATCGGCGCCGAACCGGAATCCGACCTGGACGCGACCGCTCGCCGAGGTGTCGACGCCGGTGACCTCGCCGATCTCGATGCCGGTGAGCAGGATCGGCGAACCGACGCTGAGGCCACCGGAATTCGCGATCTCGATCGAGGCCGCGGTGTAGTCGGCGAACGGGTCGACGCGCACCACCCCGAAGGTGAGGTAGCTCGCACCGAGCACGGTGATGGCGGCGATGCCGCCGAGTGAGGCCAGTGCACCGATCTTCATCGCACCATTCCGATCATCCGCAGCGCGGTGACGATCTGCGCCAGCTGGTCTTGTTCGGACACCTCGACACCGGTGACGTTCACCTTCGGTCCGCGCTCGGCGAAGGGAATGATCTTGTCGCGCAACAGGGCTGTGAGCAGTGCCATGTTGGTCGAGGAGCGCAGGTCGGCCGAGCCGCCGGTGGCCAGCGGGAGGAACGCGGTCGCGGCGGCGTCACCGGAGCTCGCGATCGGAGCCAGCCAGGTGAGCGAGGAACCGACCGGACCGAGCGCGGCGAAGATCTTCATGGTCTTGGCGATCGAGTCCTGCGTACCCGTGAGCGAGGCGACGGCCTCGGGGGTGAGGATGTCGGTGAGCGCTTGTTCGGTGTCGTCGTGCAGGATCGTCGCATTGCGGGACAGGCCGTTGACCAGCAGGTCGACCTGGTCCAGATTCGCGGCCAGGTCGGCGGCGTCAGCGCCCATCACCGCTGAGATGCGCGCGGTTTCCTTGGGATCCTGTGGCATCACCGAGTTGATCCGGCCGAGCATCTCCTGCAGCTGACCGATCGCCCCGCCCTGGACGAACAGGGCCATGGTGGCCATCGTGTCCTCCAGTTGCACAGGCGGTTTCGTGCGTTCGATCGGGATCGTGCCGCCGTCGCGCAGCAGCTCGCCGAAACCGTCCTTCGGGGTGGTGAGCGAGAGGTGGATATCGCCGAGGATGGTGTCCTGACGCAGTTCGGCGATGGACTTCGTCGGCAACTGCACGGTGTCGAGGATGTCGGCCTCGACGATGACGTAACCGCCGCGACCGGCGGGGGCGTCGGCGGGCTGGACCACGCGCACCCCGTCGACGATGCCGATCTCGGCGCCGTTGGCGATCACCTTCGACTTCGCGGGCAGGTTCAGCGCGCTGCTGAACTCGATCTGCACGCGGTAGGTCGAACCGCTGACAGTCGAGCCGGGCACCGGCACCTCGGCGGGGTCGAAACCACAGCCGCCGACCGCGAGCCCGGCCGCGATCACCAGTGCGACCGCACTGCGCCGCACCATCTTTCGAGTGTTCATCGAGCACCTGCCATTCCCAGCACGACCTGCACGAGATTCACATCGGCCAGTCCCTGCGCCGGATCGGGGCACTGCCCCGGGATCAGCTCGTTCACCGCGCCGCACACCTGGTCGGCCGCACCGGCAGGGAGGGCGACCTTCGGCGGCGCGTAGGTGATCGCGGTGCCGCCCGCGGGATCGGTGGCGCTCCGGAAGGCGGAGGCGAGCGCGGGCATCTTCGCCACGATCTCACTCAGCGATCCGACGTTGGCGCGCAACAACTTCACCAGCGGGACCGTGTCGTCGAGCGCGCCGATCAGCGGGTCACCGAGGATGACGGCGATGTCGTTGAGCATCGGCAACACCTCGCCGAGACCGTCGAACAGCGACGTGGCCGGGATGAGCAGGTCGTCGGAGGCCATGTTGAGCAGCGGCGCCAGGCGGACCAGCATCGTCTGCAGGTCACCCCAGTTGGCGGCGACCCGGTTCGACACCGAGGCGAACGCGTCGAAAAGGCTTGCGAGATGGCCGATGTCTGCGTCGGGCTTGGTCATCGCCGAACCGAGCTTGTGGATGAGTTCGTTGACCGTGGGGCCGGTGCCCTCGGTCGCACGGTTGAGCGAGGACAGGCCGTCGGACAGGGCACTCGGCTCCCCCGCGGCGCCGCCGGAGAGCTGATCGGACAGGCTCGCCAGCGCCGTGAGCGTTTCGGTGATGCTCTTGGGGGTCAGGGTTTTGGTGATGCAGCCACCCGCCAGCGGGGGCGCGGTCTTGCCGCTGGTGAGCACCGCCAGATTGCGGTCCGCCGCGACCGAGTACGCGACCGTGGTGGCGGAAGCATCCGAGTAGACCGGGAATTCGGCGTCGACCTCGAATTCGACGCGCACCTTGGCGCCCTCGTTGCGCACCGCGGTCACCTCGCCCACATCCATGCCGCGCATGGTGACGTGGTTGCCGGGGTACAGGCCGATCGCGTCGGGCATGAGCGCGCAATAGGATTCGGTCTTCTTCAGCGGATCGAAGGCGACGAAGTAGCCGCCGGTCACCAGCGCCACGAGCACCGCGACACCGGCGATCGACATGAACGCCTGGGATCCGAGCAGTCGTTTCAGCATCAGCACGCCTTCCCGGGCAGCGGTACGCACACGCGGGCGCCCGACTGGTCGACCACCACACCGGCTTCGGGGGTCGCCAGCTGCGACAACTTCGTCTGCAGGGCACCGACGGTCCCGATGACAGGCTCGAGCCGGCCGCCGAGTTCCTGCAGGCGAGGCAGGGTGTCGGCCAGGGCCTGCACCTGCGGTTTCAGAGTCGATTCCCAGGTCGGAGTGAGGCCGGCCAGACGATTCACTACGGAGGTGAGCAACCGAACCGCTTCGGCCAGTTCGGCTTTCTTACTCAGTAGCAGATCTTCGAGAAGGTTGACGTTGTCCATCAGCCTGCCCAGATCGGACTTGGCGCCGTCGTACATGGAGATGTACTCGTCGACGACCGCGATCGACTTCGACACCTGGCTGCGCTGACGATCGAGCATGTCGACGTACTTACCGACGGTGTCCAGCGTGGTGCGCAGCGCCTCCGGCGAGGTCGCGATCGCGGAGTTCGCGGCGGCCAGGTTGTTACGCACGGTATCGCCGTCGATGGCGGCCAGCGGGGCGGTGGCGTCCTGGAAGGTCTCGATCAGGCTGTAGGGCAAGCGGATTCGATCGGAGGGAATCGCCTTGTCCCCCAGCGGGGCCGTGCCTGCCGGGTAGAGCGCGACGTAGTGGCCGCCGACCACGGTGAGCATGCGGACATCGAGGGAGGTCTTGTCGCCGACGAACACCTCGTTGTCGACAGTGAACTGCATGAGGACCTTGTCGGGCTTCAGCTCCAGGGAGGTGACGCTGCCGACCGAGATGCCCGCCAGGCGCACGTCGTCGCCCTCGCGCACCGACTGCGCTTCGCTGAGCTCGGCGGTGTAGGTGTGCTTGCCCAGCGGCACCACGTAGACCACGCCCGCGGCGATGATGAACAGCACGACCAGGCTCAGGCCGATGATCCCCATCCGCAGTTCCCGTGCGCGTTTGCCCGCTTCATCGGGGATCGGGCGATCACCGGCGAACATCCCGGTGAGCTTCTTCAGCGGTTGCATACGGTGACCTTCTGTCCGGCGATCAGCACCTGCAGCGGCGCGGGCACCTCGGCGGCGCCATTGCTGCAGTGCGGCGTGAAGTCGGCGAAACCGCGCGAGAGCGAGGCGTCGACCGTGGCCAGCAGACCGGGGAGCTTGCCGAATACCTCGACAGCTTCCTGTGGATTCGGGAAAAGCCCGCGGATCATCGCGTCGACATCGGCGCCGCCGCCTTCGACCAGGCCGAGCGAAGCGAGCAACCGGTCCACCGGAGCGAGCACCGAGGGCGCGGTCATCGCGAACTGCGCGACGCCGCCGATATTGCGCTGCATCGCCTCGAAGACATCGGTGAGCCGAGCCAGCAGCGGCAGCAGGTACCCGACCCGACCGCCGTGCCGGTCGCCCATGTCGGACAGGTTGCGGATCAGGGTGCCGATCACCTGCTGACGATCGTCGGCGTAGTTCGCGAGCTGGTCGATCGCGGTCAGCGCGGGACCGAGGCCGGTGCCGTCACCCTCGATGACGGCGAGCATGCTCGCGGTGAACTGGTTGATCGCTTCCGGCGACAGCGTGGCGAGCACCGGCTTGAGGCCGCTGAACAGGCTCGTCACGTCGAAGGACGGGACGGTCATGTTCGCGCCGATCCTGGCGTTCGCCGCGATGGCCTTACCGGGGTTCGGCGCCTGCTGCAGGTCGATATAGCGCTGGCCGGTGAGGTTCTGGTAGCGGATGGCCAGCTTGGAGTTGTCGTAGATCGGGGTGTCGGTCTTGACCGTGATCGCGACCTTGGCCTTGTCGCCTTCGAGGCTGATCTTCTCGATCTTGCCCACCTGCACGCCGAACATCCGCACGTCGTTGCCGACCTTGAGGCCGTTGGCGTCGGTGAACAGCGCGTCGTGGGCGAAGGTGTCGCCGTCGACAGGACGCTTGATCAGGGTGAACACGAGCCCGAGGACGGTGATCATCACCAGGGTGAAGGCGCCCAGGCGCAGCGCGGTTCCGCGAATCTTCATCGCCCACCGGCCTTTCCGAACAGCGGCACCGCGATGCCGGGGACACCGCTGAGCTCGACGTCGAGGTTGAGGACAGGACCGTTCGGGCTGTCGGGCATGGCGCCGCGCAGGTTGTGCAGCAGGGCGGTGAGATCGGCACCGGTACTGCGCGGGTTCGGCGACATCTGAGCCAGCGCGAGCAGCATCGGAGCGAGCATGTCGGTGGTCTCGGCGAAGTGGCCGCCCGCGGTACTCAGCGTGGTGGTCAGCGCGGGCAGGATGCTGCCGCCGATCACCCCGACGCCGATGTCGTAGCGCTCCTTGTCGACCTGGGTGACCCGGATCTCGCTGAGCCGGTCGATCACTTTCATGGTGGCGCCCGCGAACTCACCGCCGCCGTCGAAGGCGGGGCCGAGCTTGCCGAACAGCTCCGAGGGCATCACGTCCTGGTTGTCGGCGATGGTCTTCGCGACCGTGATCAGGGCCTGCACCAGCGGGGTGAAGGCCTTGAAGTCGGCGGCCAGCTGGGAGATGACGGTCGCCATCTGCGGGCTGGTGACGGTCATGCCGACCTGCGAGAGGCTGCGCAGGATCGCGCTCATCGTGGCGTCGTAGACCCGGTCGCCGTTGTTGCCGGTGAGGTCGAGGACCGCGCCCTCACGCAGCGGCGAACCGCCCGCGCCACGGCGCAATTCGATCTCGGCGATGCCGAACAGATTGGTCGGGGCGTAGTCGATCGCGAGGCTGTCGTCGATGCCGACCAGGCGCTGCGAGTCGAGCAGCAGCGAGATCTGCTGGGTGCCGCGCGCGCCGGGGGTCACCTCGGCGACCTCGCCGACCGTCACGCCGTCGACGCGGACCTGACTGCCCGCGCTGATGCCGTCACCGAGATGTTCGGTGTGCAGGGCGATACGCAGGCCGTCTTCGGTGCGCAGGTTGTTGTAGGCGACAGTTCCGAGCAAGACCGCCGTGATCAGTCCGAGGATGATCGCGCCGGTCGTGCGCGCGCTGCGCCGATCGGCCGCGACGCCCGGCATTCCGTAGTTAGGCATAGCTCACCCCGTAAAACTGATCGCCGAGTTGAAGCCCCAGAGCATGATCGTGAGGACCATGTCGATGGCGATGATGGCCACCGAGCTGGCGCGCACCGCGCGACCGGAGGCGATGCCGACCCCCTCGGGACCGCCGGTGGCGAAGAACCCGAAGTACGCGTGCACCAGGATCACCACCGTGCCGAACACCGCCACCTTGATCACTGCGGCGATCATGTCGAAGCCGGAGATGAACTGGAAGAAGTAGTGGTCGTACACACCGGCCGACTGGCCGTAGACCATCGTGAGCAGCCCGCGGCAGGCGCCGTAGGCCAGGATCAGCGCGATCAGGAAGGTCGGCACGATGGCGATGGCGCCCGCGATCACCCTGGTGGTGACGACATAGGGCACCGAACGCAGGCCGAGCGCCTCGATCGCGTCGATCTCCTCGGAGATGCGCATCGCACCGATCTCGGCGGTGATCCGGCAGCCGGCCTGCGCGGCGAAGCCGATGGCCGCCGCGATCGGGGCCAGCTCACGGGTGGTCGCGTAGGCCGAGATCACGCCGGTGACCGGGCCCATGCCGAGCATGTCGAGTGAGGCGAACGATTCGACGCCCACCGAGGCGCCCATCACCAGGCCGAGCACGATCATCATCGGGACGGTGCCGCCGCCGACGATGATCGACCCGCGACCCCAGGTCATATCGGTGACCGCGCGCAGCGTTTCGTCCCGGTAGCGGCGCAGCGTCAGCGGCACCGAAGACAGCACCTGCCAGACGAACACCGCGACGAAGCCGATCGATTCACCGGCGGTGACGATCCGCTTGCCGGTGCGGGCGGGCTTGCGCAGCCAGTGCAGCGAGGTGGGGATATACGACGAGGCAGCCATCACGCCAACTTCGTCGGCAGGAACATGGCACTGATCTGGCTGGCCAGGAGGTTCACAATCGCGATCGAGACCACCGAGAGCACCACCGCCGCGTTCACCGCGTCGGCGACACCGCGCGGACCGCCCTTGGCCTCCAGGCCGCGCTGGCAGGAGATGATCACGACCAGGAAGCCGAAGATCAGCGCCTTGAGCAGCGAGACCCACACGTCACCGGCGGTCGCGAACGAACCGAACGTCGACCAGTAGCTACCCGGGGTCACGCCCTGACCGCCGACGGCGACCGCGTAACCGGCCAGCACGCCGACGAAGATGATCAGCACATTGAGCATCGGAGCGACCAGCAGCATGGCCGCCAGCCGGGGGATGACGAGCCGGTGCACCGGGTTGATGCCCATGGTGTTGAGCGCGTCGATCTCCTCGCGGATGGTGCGCGCGCCGAGGTCGGCCGCGATCGCCGCCGCGCCCGCGCCACCGAGCAGGAAGCCGGTGGCGATGGGCGCGCCCTGCTTGATCACGCCGAGGCCGCCGGTGGCGCCGAGCATGGAGTCGGCGCCGAGGCTGTGGATCAGGTTGCCGACCTGGACCGAGACGATCACGCCGAACGGAATCGCCATCAGGATCGCGGGAATGGCGGTGACCGTGATCAGGCGCCAGGCCTGCACGAGGGTCTCCCGCCACTGGAACTGCCTGCGGGCGATGTCGGAGAACGAGCCGCCGACCGATTGCTGTGCGAGATCGACCGCACGCCCGAAGGTCCGCAGCGACGACACGACGGTGTCGGTGAAATTCTTGCGGACGATCTGGGTAGCGGAATCCGGCTTCGCGGAGTGCAGATCGGTAGGCATCAGAGATGCCTCCGGGCCGCTCGCGAAGCACGGGGCTTGGTGATTTTCATACCGCACTCTCTGGCTTCGGCGTCGGTGCCAACTCCAGCAAGCTAACCGGTACTCTGCGTCACAACAAAATTTCCAGTGGGTGACCCTGGTCGCTTTTCCGCGGTTTCCATGACAGATCTAAAGGCCATGTGATCCGCAACACTTCAGCTACGGACTTGCGGCCAGGAACACAAAAGCTGCGAACAACGCCAGGTGAACGCCACTGTGTAGCAGGGTCGCGCGGCCGGGAACGATCGTCAGCGTGCCGACCACGACCGTCAGTGCGAGCAGAACCATCTGCGTAGCACCGAGACCGAGCACCAGCGGACCACTGAGCCAGATGGTCGCGATGGCGATCACCGGAATGGTCAGGCCGATGCTGGCCATCGCCGAACCGAGCGCCAGATTCAGACCGATCTGCACCTGGTTGCGCCGCGCCGAGTTCACCGCCGCGATGGTCTCGGGCAGCAGCACCAGCATCGCGATCACCACACCCACCGCCGACGGCGGCAATCCGGCCGAGGCGATCGCCGACTCGAGCGCGGGCGAGACCACCTTGGCCAGGCCGACCACGCAGATCAGGGCGAGCACCAGCATTCCGAGACTGATCAGTGCGGCCCGATTGGACGGCGCGTGGCTGTGGGCGTCACTGTCGTCGACCGCGCCGCCGTCCTCCACCGGGAGGAAATCGTCGGGGTGACGCACCGTCTGCACCATCACGAACAGCCCGTAGAGCGCCAGCGAGGCGACGGCGGCGAAGGCCAGCTGCGCCGGCGAGAACTCAGGGCCGGGCGCACTGGTGGTGAAGGTCGGCAGCACCAGGCTCAGCGTGGCCAGGGTCGCCACGGTGGCCAGGGCGGCGCCGGTTCCCTCCGCGTTGAACACCGCCACCCGCCTGCGCAGCGCGCCGACGAGCAGCACCAATCCGAAGATGCCGTTGCAGGTGATCATCACCGCGGCGAACACGGTGTCGCGGGCCAGCGAGGCCGCCTTGTCGCCGCCGGAGATCATCATCGTGACGATCAACGCCACCTCGATCACGGTCACCGCCACCGCGAGCACCAGCGAACCGTAGGGTTCACCGACCCGGTGGGCCACGACCTCGGCGTGATAGACCGCCGCCAGCACCGCGCCGACCAAGGCGATACTCACCAGCGCGACGATCAATCCCGGTACCGAACGGCCCCAGCTGAGTACGAGTACGAGCGCGGCGAGGATGGGCACGTACATGGTCCATTTAGTCGTCAACGCGGCAATCATGACCTCCATCCTTCCAGCTACGACCGGGCACACCCGGATCCGTCGCGGCATGGATCTCGGCGATGGATTCACTCGCGCCCCCTCCATGGGGAACAATTCAGCGCGTGCGGACCCAGTTCACCCTCGAGCTCGTCGCTTTGGCCAACGATCTCACCCTGATGTCGCGCGTCGCCCATGACGCGACCGAGCGGGTCACCCAGGCGCTGGCCGGAGCCGACCTCGCTGCCACCTACGAGGTGTTCGCGCTCGACGAGCAGCTACAACTGATGTTCGCCGCCTGCGAATCCCGCACCATGGCCCTGCTCGCGTTGCAGGCGCCGGTCGCGCGCGATCTGCGCCATGTGGTGACCGCGATTCAGGTTGCCGGCGAGCTGTCGCGGATCGGTCGGCGCACCGAAACCGCTGGGCAGTACGTGTATCGGGCGCATCCGGGCGTGGTCGCCCCCGCATCGGTGATCACCGAACTGGTCTCGATGGGCACGCTCGCGGCCGCCTGTGTCGCACGGGTGAGCGCGTCGGTGGCCAGCGGTCGATTCGCCGCCGACGACGGCAGCGACATCGACGCGATGGAAACGCTGTGCAAGCAGTTGCGCACCGCCCTCAGCGAGGCCGAGGTGAGCACCGAGGCCGCGATCGATATGGCGTTGCTGGGCAGTCAGTTCCAGCGATGCGTCGACCATGCCGCCCGCATCGCACGGCTGATCCGCTTCCTGGACACCGGGATTCCGCCGGAATCGGGATCACTGCCCGACTGATGGATTGTGATGTCGGTCACCTCGAGTTTGCACTCGGGCGTCAACGGTCATTTCCGTCGATAGATGAACGCTATTGAGCCGCAATCGGTTCCCGCTGTGCTGTGCGGAACCGCATAGCGGACAATCACTGACGACACCCGGTGCGGCCGTTAGGTTGTGCCGGTTCATTTCTCGACGAAGCGTCTGGGCGGTACGGGCATGAAGTGGTCTTCGATCAACGGCACGATCCTGGGACGAGCCCTGCTCGCCTTCGCCGCGGCGGTATGCCTGGCCGTGGTGAGCGCCTGTTCGAACTCGCTGCTGGACAAGGTGAATCCGGGTCCTGGCGCCGCGGGCGCGGTGACGATGTCGGGCAAGGAGGTCGGCGATCTGGTCGCCACCCTCGTCGTCGCGAAGGAAGGCCCGATGACGGGCTACACGCGCGAGAAGTTCCCGCACTGGGACACCAACAAGCCCGAGCACGGCTTCACCGGCGACCTGGCCAAGTACGCCAAATGCACCAGCCGCGAGGTGATGATGCTGCGTGACGCCAACGGCAAGGTCACCCTCGACGCCAAGACCTGCGACTTGACGGTGGCAGCCGGTGGCGGCTGGCAGGACCACTACGGCTTCATCGACAAGAAGACCGGCCAACTCGGGCCCTACAAGTTCATCACCGATCCGTCCAAGGTCGACGCCGAACACATTGTCGCCCTTGCCGAAGCATGGCGATCCGGTGCCGCCGACCGCGACGAGGACACCCGCCGCCGCATCGCCAACGACTCGATGAACCTGGTCGCCGCGGACCCGTCGGCCAACCGTTCCAAGGGTGATCAGGATCCCGCGAACTATCTGCCGCCCGGTAACTTCCGGTGCGCCTATGTGGAGCACTACGTCAAAGTGAAGGTAAAATACGCACTGACCGTTGATACCGCCGAGCACACCGCATTGCGCACCGCAGTCGATGACTGCCTCCGCCGAGGAGAGTTCAAATAAGCGAGCCCATCGAGATCACCGCCGAGAGCGCCGTCATGACCGAAGAGGAAGGGACGGTGTCCGGCGAGCTCGATGTCATGCTCGACGACGCCGGCAAGGGCCTCGTCCGCTACCGCGGCACCGATACCTGGTTCACGATCGGCAACATCGAGTGCGAGCCCCCTCGCACCTGGGACTGCGTCGCCGACCTGGTGAAGGCGATCAAGAAGGACGCGGGCACCCGAGATGTCGCCGGGAACATCGTGGTCTTCGAAGCATGAGGATTCACCTGGCAATCTGGTAGTTATGCCGACTGCCTCTCGACAATCGCCGCCACCCGACATCGCCTGGTCGACGCTGTGCCGTCGGACACCGCGCGTGCTCGCCCTCATGGCGACCGCCGCGGTGCTGATCATCGCCCTCACCTGGGAGGTCACCAGCGGCATCAGCCGGATGGACACCGCGGTGCTCGATTGGATGATCGCGCACCGCGGCGAACCGCTCACCAGCATCGCCACGGTGATCACCGACCTCGGCAGCACACTGTCGATGACGATTCTGGCGTCGTTCACCGTCGGCGTCTTCGCGCTGCGGCGCAACCTGCCGGTCGCCGCCCTGGTCGCCATCACGTCGCTGGGTGCGGGAGTGCTGGTGTGGGTGATCAAACGTCTCGTCGGCCGCCAGCGACCGCCCGAGGCGTCGCGGCTGATCTTCGAACCCAGCCTGTCGTACCCGTCGGGGCACACGCTCGGCTCCACGGTGGTCGTCGGCATCGTGGCGATCGTCCTGGTTCCGCGGATCACCAAGCACTGGCTCCGGCTGACCGCCACCGTGCTCGCGGTCGCGTTTCCCATCGCCGTCGGGTTGTCGCGCATCTATCTCGGTGTGCACTGGACCACCGATGTGCTGGCCGGTTGGATCATCGGCCTGCTGTGGCTGGTCCTGTGCGTCACCGTGTTCACCCGCGTGCTGGGCCCTCAGCCCACCGCGATCACCACCTTGCCGAACGAGGCACCCGAACGCAGGTAGTCGTAGGCGTCGGTGGCCTTGTCGACGTCGAATTCGCGGTCGATCACCGGGCGAAGGCGGTGCTCGGTGATCACCCTGTTCATCGCCTCGAAACCGGCACGGCTGCCGACTGCGATGCGCCGGATGGCCAGGTAGGAGGAGCCGAACGGGTTGTCCGGCAGTGTTGTTCCCGGTGCGGGCGCCATCGCGCCGACCATCGTCACCGTCGAGTTGTACGCGCCCGCGCGCACCGATTGTTCGAGCGTGGGCAGGCCGACCGCGTCGACGATGTGCTCGGCGCCGGTCCCGGTCAGGTCCATCACCGCATCACCCCAGTTCCTGGTCACGGTGCGGTCGATCACCGTGTCGGCGCCCAGCGCGCGCAACCGGTCGGCCTTCGCCTGGCTGGAGGTGATCGAGATGACCTCGGCGCCGAGGATTTTCGCGAACTGGATCGCGTACAGCGCCACCGCGCCGCTTCCGACAGTGAGCACGCGCGCACCGGGGGCAGGCGGAACGGGTGTGGTGAGCGCCGACCAGGCGACCAAGCCCGCGCACGTCAGGGTCGCCGCCTCCGCATCGGTGAGATGGGCGGGCACGTGCACGATCGAATCCTCCTCGACGAGTGCGTAGGTGGCGAGGAATCCGTCGTAGTTCGCGCCGTACTGTTCGGCGGCCGTGGCGAGGGTTTGCGGACCGTCGACCCAGTGGACGAAGTAGCTCGCGGTGATCCGATCGCCGATTTCCGCGCGGGTCACCGCGGGGCCGAGCGCGATCACCTCGCCGACGCCATCGGAGAGCGGGATGATGCCGGGGGTGGCGGGCAACGGGTAGGTGCCGTCCATCAGCATCAGATCGCGGCGGTTCACCGAGGCGGCGCTGACCCGGATCAGGACCTGATGCGGGCCCGGTTCGGGCCGCTGCTGTTCGGTCCGCGTGAGACCACCGTCGAGGTGGTAGGCGAAAGCGTGGTCGGGGTGGAGTTCGTTGTGCGGCATGGGAACAACTGTGTCGGCGACGGTGAGACCGCGCGATTCCCTGGAGGGTATGGGCGCTGGTCCACGGCGGGGAATGGCGGCGGCCGTCGACGCGGTTTACTCCGGTCATGACGACCGCGCTGCCGACGACCGGTTTCGGCCCCCAACTGCGTCACTGGCGCACGCTGCGCCGGGTCAGCCAGCTCGACCTGGCGATTCGGGCCGAGACCAGTCAGCGGTACCTGAGCTTCCTCGAGCAGGGCAAGTCGCAGCCGGGTCGCACGATGGTGGTGCGACTGGCCGAATCGCTCGAGCTGTCGCTGCGCGACCGCAACACCTTGCTGCTGTCCGCCGGATTCGCGCCGGTATTCCCCGAAAGCGACCTGTCCGCACCGGAGTTGGCACCGGTGCGCGAGGCGATCAGCGCGGTTCTCGACGGGCACATGCCCTACCCGGCGCTCGTCGCCCGCCCGCGCGGCGAACTCGTCACCGCCAATGCCGCGTTCGACCTGTTCACCGAGGGTGTCGACCCGCAACTGCTGCGTTCGCCGATCAATGTCCTTCGGCTGGCCATGCACCCCGACGGCGTCGCCCCGCGCGTGCGCAACCTTCCCGACTGGGGCAGGCACATCATGGATTCGCTCCGGGGCCGCGCCGCGCACACCCCCGATCCGGCCCTCGACCAGCTCGTCGCCGAGCTGTCGAGCTACCTGCCTGCCCCCTCCCCCGGTCCCGACCATGTCGGCTTCGCCGTTCCCCTCCACCTGCACACCCCCGACGGTGACCTCCGCCTGATCACCACCCTCACCTCCTTCGCGACGGCCACCGATGTCACCATCGCCGAACTCCACCTCGAGGCCTTCCTGCCCGCCGACGCGGAAACCGCGCGCATCCTGCGGCTGCGCGCGGACCGGCACCGAACGAAGCAGTGATCGCGCACCGCGTGACAGCCCTCGATCACCGCCGACCGAGGGCTGCCCGGATCACTGTGCGGCAGTTGCGGATTCCACCCGCACCGGCGCATCCCAATCGATGCGGTACCGGCGTTCGGCGCCCATCGTCTTCTCCGGGTTCATCACCGTCTTGACCATGAGCGGCATCATCGCGTTCATCACCTTGCGGGCGAGTGGTCCCGGCGTCTTGCTGTGGTTGATCTTCGCCGCGCGAGCCGCGATGCCTTCCACGCGAGCCCGGCGCAACTGCTCGTAGGCCGCGAAAGCCTCGGTGGGCGAGGCGATATCGCGCAGGCATCGCGCCAGCTGGACGGCGCTCTCGATCGCCAGTGACGCACCCTGTCCCGAGCTGTTCGACGGTGCGTGCACCGAGTCGCCAACCAGCACCATGCGGTCGCGATACCAGTGCGGCACCGGCGGCATGATGTGCAGGGCGCCGGTGATCTCGAGGTTCTGCGCCGTGGTGCGGCGGGTGAATTCCGCGCCGGGAGAATCGGGCGCGTACGTCTCGCGCAGTACTTCCAGCCAGTGCTCCGCGGGGACGGCACGGGCATCGGTGAGCGAAAGGTATTGCTTGCTCGGCAGGTTCGCACCCCACGCCACCCGGCCGTCGGCCTGCTTCCAGTACAGGTAGTACGCCTTGGCGCCGAAGGCGAACACCATGGTGTCGTCCGGCAGGTCGAGGTCACATTCGACCAGAGCACCGAAGCCGAGCATTCCGGTGTAGTCGGGGCCCGGCGCGGCCGGGTCGATCAGACTTCGCACGGTGGAACGGATTCCGTCCGCGCCGACGAGGATATCGGCGGTGGCGGTCGATCCGTCGGTGAAGTGCGCGGTGACACCGTCGGGATGTTCGTCGACCCTCGTCAGCCGCTTGTCGTAGCTGAACGGCACCCCGGCGGCGACCGCGTGATCGTGCAGGGTGCGGTGCAATGCACCGCGGTCGACCGCCTGTAGCGGGGGCTGGTCGGCCAGCACCGGCATGATGTGTTCACGACCGCTCACGCGCAGTCGCATCTGCGCGACCGGCAGGGCGATCTCGCGCACCGCGTCACCGGCGCCGATGATGTCGAGCGCCGCGACACCGTTGGGCGCCAGCGCGAGCCCGGAGCCGATGCCCTCGGAGGGGCCGGAATAGGCCTCGTAGACATGGGCGTCGATGCCTGCTTTGCGCAAGGCGGTGGCGGCGACGGGCCCGGCGATGCCGCCGCCGATGATCAATGCGGAACGGGTGGTGGACATGGATGATCTCCAGATCTGTATCGGCGCCACCCAGCTATCCTGTGGTTGCCTCACCTCGTGGCCGGGTGCGCCTGGTTTCGAGACGGTTTCTCGGGCTCGGTGGGGTGTTGCCGCACGCCACCGGGTCCGGGTCTTGGAGCGGAGCTAGTCGTTCCCCCTCTCGCCGAGTTCGGGGATCTGTTCGGTGGGCATGCCGTCGACATGCCACTGCCGCCAGAGTTCGAGGCCCTCGAAGGTGCCCGCGGCGAGTTCCGCGCACAGGGAACGCGCCCAGTTCGCCTCGGCTTCCAGCATCGCCAGGCCGAATTCGGATTCGACGAGGAACAGCCGGGGCAGCGTCAGCTCGGCCAGCTCGGCCTTGGTGGTCTCGATGGTTCGCTCCAGCGCAGCGACGCGGGTGCCGAGCAGTGCGATCACCTCGTCCGGCGGCAGCACCGCCAGAATCGACAGGCCCGCGGTGAACCGGTGATGTTCGGGCTCGGGCGCGGCGAGCAGTTCGCGCGTCCAGTCCGCCATCTCGGTGCGGCCCGCGTCGGTGATCCGGTAGATCACCCGCTCAGGGCGCGCGCCGTCGCGTTCACTGCCGATGACCTCGAGGAATCCGGCCTTCTCCATGTTCTGCACGACGGTGTAGAGCGAGCCCCACTTGATGTCCATGTCACGGTCTTTGCCGTGCGCGCGCAGGGTGGCGGCGATCTCGTAGCGGTGCATCGGGCGCTGCACGATCACCGAGAGCACGGCGAGCGCCAGCAGATTGTTCACTTTGCGCTTCGTAGCCATGATTGCCTCCTTACTCGTCTACGAATATACGTCTACGAGTATTAGGCGGCAAGGCTTGTCCAGCGGAGTGGACGGCGCAATTCAGACTTTCGATACCTCGCCGCTATCAGCGCCCTGGTCGAGCAGCTTGGCCGCGATCTTCGACAGCGCCTCGTCGAGCAGCGCGCGGTCGACCGGATCCTCGGAATTCCAGTCGTCGAGGCGGTCACCGAGCCAGCGCCGCCAACCCGCCCGCAGCTTGTCGACCTCGGCGTCGCCGTCGGCGGTCAGCGAGAGGACGCCCCCGTCGTCGTGCAACAGACCCGCGTCGGCGGCCTGGCGGAAGACGGGCGAGAGCACCTCCACCGGCAGCCGGTATCGGTAGGAGATGGCGTGCACCGTGGCAGGCATGCCTTCCTTGGCATAGAGGTAGACCTGCCCCAACGCCCACGCCGCGTCCGGGCTCAGCGTGCTGCCGGAGGCCGCGATGAGCTCGGGGATGATCGGTTTCTCCGCCCTGGCCTTGCGCACCGTCGTGGCGACCGCGCGTTCCAGTTGCACCACCCGGTCGTGCGAATCGGGCACCGAGAATCCCTCGCCGACGTCACCGGCGCCGTGGCGGGCGCTGTCACGCAGCCGCACCTGCGGCAGGAACCACGCCACGACGAAACCGACCAGCGCCACCGGAACGACCCAGCGGAACACGTGGTCGATCGACAGCGCGTAGGCGTCGATGATGGGCGCGGCCTGCTCGTACGGCAGTTCTCGCAGCAGTTTCGGATTCGCGACCACCTCGGGCGAGACGCCCGGCGTCTGCGCCAACGCGTTCTCCAGCGCGGTCTTGCTCTGGTTGGTATAGAGCGTGCCGAAGACGGCGGTGCCGAACGCGCTGCCGAGGGTGCGGAAGAAGGTGACGCCCGAGGTGGCGGTGCCGAGGTCGGCGTAGGGCACGGTGTTCTGCACGACGATGGTGAGCACCTGCATCGACAGGCCGAGCCCGGAGCCGAGAATCAGCATGTACAGCGATTCCAGCCACACGCTCGTGTCGTGCCCCATCGTCGACATCAGGCCGAGGCCCACCGCCATCACCGCCATGCCGACGATCGGGAAGTACCGGTACTGCCCGGTTTTCCCGACCACCTGCCCGGAGAAGACCGAGGTGATGAACAGGCCGACGACCAGTGGCAGCGTTCGCACGCCGGAGATCGTCGCTGTCGCGCCGTCGACATATTGCAGATAGGCGGGCAGGTAGGTCATCGAGCCGAGCATCGCGAAGCCCACGATGAAACTGAGCACCGACGACACCGTGAACACCCGGCTGCGGAACAACCGCATCGGCAGCATCGGCTCCTTCGCCCGGTTCTCCACCAGCACGAATCCGGTGAGCAGTACCACCGCGAGCACGAACAAACCGATGATCTGCCAAGAGCCCCACGGATATTCGTTGCCACCGAACTCGAGTCCGAGGATCAGCGACGAGACACCGAGCGCGACCAGGCCGATGCCGAGGTAGTCGATCACCGGCCGGGCGACCGCGCGCAGGTGTGGGAGCGTGCGCGCCGCCATCACCACCATGATGATCGCGATCGGCACATTCACGTAGAAGCACCAGCGCCAACTCGCGTGGTCGGTGAACAGCCCACCGAGGGTGGGCCCGACGACGGTGGTCACGCCGAACACCGCGCCGAGCGCGCCCTGATATTTGCCGCGTTCGCGCAGCGGAATGGTGTCGGCGATCAGGGCCATCGAGGTGACCATCAACCCGCCGGCGCCGACGCCCTGGATCGCGCGGGCCACGATCAGGACGACCATGCCATTGGAGACACCGGCCAGCGCCGAGCCCGCGATGAAGATGATGCCGCTGATCTGGAACAGCAGTTTGCGGCCGAACAGGTCACCGAGTTTGCCCGCGAGCACGGTCGCGACGGCCTCGGCGAGCAGGTACGCGGTCACCACCCAGGCCATGTGCCCCGCGCTGCCGAGATCGGCGACGATCGAGGGCAGCGCCGCCGACACGATGGTCTGGTCGAGTGCGGCCATGAGCATGCCGAGCACCACGGTCGCGAAGATGATGTTGATCTTCGCCTTGCTCATCGGCTCGACGGGCTCGTCTACAGCAACACCATCCGACATTGCCTCAGTATGGGCTTTCAGGTCGGGTGCCAGACCCCAGTGACACGGCAGCAATCGCCACCGATCGCTCAGCGCACGGCGTAGTTTCCCAGGCCCGGTTCGAGCGCGTCGAAGGCGATTTCGGCATCGCGGGTCAGCGCGGCGGCGATCTCGGTGTCGGATTCACCGTCGAGCGTGCGGCGGGTGATTTCGTCGAACAACACCCTCAGCACACCGGCGAGTTGGGCCGCGGCCACCCGCGGGGTGATGTCATCGGGCGCGGCGCCGGTCTCGGTGGCCAGCGCGACGGCCAGCGCCACCTGACGGTCGTCGTTGAAGTCGCGCACGCGGGCCGTCAGCGCCGGACTGTCGGCGATCATCCGGGCGAACGGTTCGCCGCTGAAGCCGATGAGTTGGTCGTGGGCCGCGACGGCCGCCAGGTACGCGTGACGCAGCGCCGCCAGGGCCGATTGCCCCGGTTCGCGGTCGCGCACGATCGCGGCGAGTTGCTCGATGTAGACCTGGCCGAGGTCGAGGGCGAGGTCTTCCTTGCGGGGGAAGTAGTTGGTGACGGTCATCTTGGCGACGTCGGCGGCCGCCGCCACTTCCGCGATGGTCACCCGGTCGAAGCCGCGTTCCAGGAACAGCGCGGTGGCCCGGTCGGAGATCTGCTCCCTGGTCTGCTGCTTCTTCCTGGCCCGTAGCCCCGGTTGCGTCATGTCACCAGCATATCTGAAACCGTCATAAATTTACCCTTGACATATTTTTATGTTCGTTCTAAGTTTGTGCTCGTTGTACTGAGCCCATCAGTCCTGCTTCTCGCCGCAGATCGAACGGGAGTCTTCTTGACCACCACTGTCACCGCCGATCCCATTCGCGACTACCTGACCACGATCGGCCGCACTCCCCTGCTGACCGCCGAGCAGGAATACGCCCTCGGCGCGCGCATCGCCGCGGGTGCCGCCGCGCGCGCCGAGATCGACTCAGCCGATGACGAACTCACCGCCGCACGACGAGAACTGTTGCACCGCACCGAACTCGACGGTCTGCGCGCGAAAGATCAGATGGTGCGGGCGAACCTGCGCCTGGTCGTCTCCATCGCCCGCCGGTTCCCGACCAATACCGGGATGTCGCTGCTCGATCTGATTCAGGAGGGCACGCTCGGACTGATGCGGGCGGTGGAGAAGTTCGACCACGAGCGTGGGCTCAAACTCTCCACCTACGCGACGTTCTGGATCCGGCAGTCGATCGGTCGCGCGCTCACCGATCAGGGGCGCGCGATCCGGCTGCCCTCGAATGTGGCCGACGTGCTGCACCGGGTGATCCGGGTGCGGCGCGAGCTGACCCACCAACTGCGGCGGGCGGCCACGACGGAAGAACTCGCCGTCGCCGCCGAACTCACTGTCGCGCAGGTCGAAGCGATGCTGCGACACGAAGCCGAGCCGGTGTCGCTGCACGCGCCCGTCGGCGAGGACACCGATCTGGGCTCGCTACTTCCCGACACCACGCCCGCACCCGCGGATGTGGTCGCGGATCGAATGCTCGGCGGCTACGTCGAGACGGCCTTGATGGTGCTCACCGAACGAGAATCCGCCGTGATCCGGCTGCGGTTCGGCCTCGATCGCGGTGAAGGCCGCACGCTGGAGGAGGTGGGTTCGGCGCTCGGCTTCTCCCGCGAACGGGCACGCCAGATCGAGGCGAAAGCCATGATCAAGCTGCGCAGACCCGCTTGCGCCCGTACGCTAGCCGGATTGCTGGGGTGAACTTCCCTCCTATCTTACTCCAGAGTAAGATAGGAGCATGGCATGGAAACCAACTGACATCGCGGACCAGTCCGGGCGCACGTTCGTGATCACCGGGGCCAACGGCGGCCTCGGTGCCGAAACCACCAAGGCGCTGGCAGGTAAGGGCGCCACCGTGATCATGGCCTGCCGCAACGCAAGTAAGGCGCAGCCCATCGCCGACGCCATCCCCGGCGACGTGCGGGTGGCCGCGCTCGACTTGGCCGATCTGGCTTCCGTGCGCGAATTCGCTGCCCAGCAGGGCGAATTCGATGTGCTGATCAATAACGCGGGCCTGATGAACATCCCGTTCTCGCGCACCGCCGACGGGTTCGAAACCCAGTTCGGCGTCAACCACCTCGGCCACTACGCCCTCACGGGACTGCTGCTCGATCGCGTCCGCGACCGGGTGGTGTCGATCGCCAGCATCGCGCACAAGCAGACCCCGAAGCTGTGGATCGACGACCTCAACTACGAGAACCGCCGCTACCAGCGCAATCTCGCCTACGCCCAGGCCAAGCTCGCCAACCTGATGTTCGGCCGTGAACTGCAGCGCAGGCTCACCGAGGCCGGATCGGCGAAGAAGTCCTACGTCGTGCACCCCGGGGTCTCGGCAACGGATCTGTTCGCCCGCACCGAGACCCCGCTGGATCGGATCAGCAAGCCGTTCATCAGGCTCATCGGCCACGCGCCCGCCAAGGCCGCGCACTCCACACTGTTCGGGGCGACCGAACCCGACGCCGATCCCACCACCTACTGGGGTCCCAACCGTTTGATGCAGTCCCAGGGCCCGGTCGAGGCCTGCCCGTCGAGCAAGATCTCGCGCGATCCCGAACTGCTGCGCAGGCTGTGGGAGGAATCCGAGCGGATGACCGGGATCAGCTACAAGTTCTGAGTCACGCCACCACCGTGAGCACGATCTTACCGCGGGTGCGCTGATTGTCGCTGATCTCGTGGGCCTTGCTCACCAGATCCAACGGCAGAACGGTCTCCACGTGGGGACGCAGCGCACCCGCTTCGACCAGGTCCGCGATGGCGCGCAGGCTCGCTCCGTCGGGTTCGACGATCATGAATCCGGCACGCACTCCGAGCGGGCGGGCCTGCTCGACCAATGCCGCTTCCGCCGGGGAGGCCAGCGATACGACGATGCCGCCCGGGCGAAGGACTCGCAGGGATCGCGGGCCGTATTCGCCGCCGACGGTGTCGACCACCACGTCGATATCGCGGGCTTGCTCTACGAAATCTGTTGTCGTGTAGTCGATTACCTCGTCGGCGCCGAGATCACGGACGAATTCGCGATTGTCGGCGCGCGCCGTGGCGATCACATACGCGCCGCGCGCCTTGGCGATCTGCACCGCGACGTGGCCGACCCCACCCGCGCCGGCGTGGATCAACACCCGCTGACCCGGCCGCACGTCGGCGGTGTCGACGAGCGCCTGCCAGGCGGTGAGCGCGACGAGCGCCAGTGCGCCGGCTTCGGTGTGGGTGAGGTTCGCCGGCTTGCGCGCGAGATGGCGGGTCGGCGCGGTGACGTACTCGGCGTAGGTGCCCGCGGCGTGCGGCAGGCGCGGCATGCCGAACACCTCGTCACCGGGGGCGAACAGCGTCACGCCGAGGCCGACCTCCTCGACCACGCCGGACACGTCCCAGCCCAGCGGGATGATCGCGCCGAACAGCCCACCGCTGCTGCGATGCCATGAATCGGTCGGGTTCACCCCGGCCGCGTGGACGCGGATCAGCACTTCCCCTGGGCCCGGCGTCGGCTTGTCGACCTCGATCACCCGCAGTACCTCGGGTCCGCCGAAGGTGTCCTGCCCGATTGCCCGCATTGCTCTTCTCCCTTGTCTCGCATGCCGTTTCGAATGGAACCGGCTGTGCGAGAACCACGATGCCGGGTCGGCGAGACGGCGACGAGTGGCAAGAAAGTCAATATGTGCAAGAATCTTGCCATGCATCGCGTGGTGGTTCTGGCACTGAACGGGGTCTATCCGTTCGAATTGGGGATTCCGGCGCGGATCTTCGGCACCGCGACCGATCCCGACGGTGCCGCGCTCTACGACGTGCGCACCTGCAGCCTCGACGGGGCGCCGGTGTCGACGAATGCCGACTTCACCATCGCCGTCGAGTTCGACAGCAGCGCGCTCGACGAGGCCGACACCGTGGTGATTCCACCGTTCTCCACCTGTGACGCGCCGGAATCGGAGTGGATGCCCGCCGGACTGGCCGATGCGCTGGGACGCCTGCGTCCGGATACTCGCATCGTGTCGATCTGCACCGCGGCGTTCGCCCTGGCCGCTCTCGGACTGCTGGACGGCCGCCCCGCGACCACCCACTGGAAGCAGGCCGATCGATTCCGCAGCCTGTTCCCCAAGGTCAGCATGGATGCCGACGTGCTGTTCGTCGACGAGGGCCGCATCGTCACCGCGGCAGGCAGCGCCGCCGGAATCGACGCGTGCCTACACCTGCTGCGCCACGATCACGGCAGCGTAGTCGCCAACCGAGTCGCCCGCCTGTGCATCGTGCCGCCGTGGCGCGAGGGCGGCCAGGCCCAGTTCATCGACCGCCCGATTCCCGAACCCGCCACCGCGACCACCGCCGCCACCCGCGCCTGGGCGCTGACCCACCTCGATCACCCGCTCCCGCTGACCGAGCTGGCCGCCCACGCCCGGATGAGCGTGCGCACCTTCTGCCGCCGCTTCCGCGAGGAGACCGGCCTGCCACCCGGCCAATGGCTCACCCAGCAACGCGTCGGCCACGCCCGCCACCTCCTCGAAGCCACCGACCTTCCCATCGACCGCGTCGCCGCCGACGCGGGCCTGGGCACCGCGGCCTCCCTGCGTCAACACCTGGCCACCACCATCGGCGTCTCCCCTACCGCCTATCGCCAGACCTTCCACGCCAGGACCACACGGTGAGCACCGCGACCTGCTCCTACGCAGCCTGTAGTAGGCGGGTACCGTGGAGCGCGTGTCCGTTCCACCTCCTCGCCCGGCGCACAATCGTCCGGCTCTGATCGCGCTGGTCTGTGTCGCCGCGCTGGGCTGTCTGGCGCTGGCCTGGTGGCAGTGGGAACGGTACGAATCGTCGTCGGGGACCGGCCAGAATCTCGGCTACGCACTGCAATGGCCACTGTTCGCCGGTTTCGCGGTGTTCGCCTATGTGCGGTTCGTGCGACTGGAACGCGAGGCCGACGAGCCGACGCCGCCGCGTGCGGGCAAAGCCGAGGCGCCGCGCGAGATCCCCGCGGGCATCCTGCCGGAACGCCCCACCGCCGCCTCGGCCGACGACCCGGAAACGGCCGCCTACAACCAGTACCTGGCGCAACTGCACGCCAGCGACATCGATGCGCAGGTCCGCACCGCCGGCTTGCACTCCCCCGAGAGGAATGCCGGGTGACCGACAACAACACCACCGCACCGTCGCTGGACACCGACTCCGCCGCCCCCGCGGGCAGCGCCCCCACCGCCAAGATCGCCTCGGCCCTGCTGCGCTACCGCGTCCTGGCCTGGGTCACCGGTCTGTGGCTGCTGCTGCTCACCGTCGAGGTGATCGCCAAGTACGGCTTCGGCGCCGACACCCCCAGCTGGATCGCGGTCGTGCACGGCTGGGTGTACTTCGCCTACCTGTTGGTCACCGCCGACCTCGCCGTGAAGGTCCGCTGGCCCATCGGGCGCACCGTCGGCACCCTCATCGCAGGCACCATCCCCCTGCTTTCCTTCTTCGTCGAGCACCGCAACGCCAAAGAGATCAAGCAGCAGTACAGCCTCTGACCTCGACGAAAAGCGCCGCCGCCCCGATGATCCGGAGCGGCGGCGCTGTCGTTGTACGGTCAGCTCCCCGAGCTCAGGCCAGGGCGGCCAGGGCGGGGATGAGCTGGGTCAGGGCGCGGCCCCGGTGGGAGACCGCATCCTTTTCGGCGGGGGTGAGTTCGGCGGCGCTGCCGGTGCCGCCCTCGGGGAGGAACAGCGGGTCGTAGCCGAAACCGCCGTCGCCGTGGGGTTCGCGGGCGATGGTGCCCGGCCATTCGCCGCGCACCACCGTGGTCGTGCCGTCGGGTAGGACCAGCGCGCAGGTGGAGACGAAGCGACCACCGCGGCGGTCGTCTGGGACGTCGCCGAGTTGGGCGAGCAGCAGGGCGTTGTTCGCGGCATCGTCACCGTGCCCGCCCGCCCAACGGGCCGACAGCACGCCGGGCATCCCGTTCAGCGCGTCCACTTCGATGCCGGAATCGTCTGCCACGCAAGGCAATCCGGTTGCAACGGCACCGTCACGCGCCTTCGCGATCGCGTTCTCCTCGAAGGTGGCGCCGGTTTCGGGCGCCTCCTCGTAGGGCGGCACCTCGTTCAGGCTCACCAATTCGACTCCGGCCACGCCTGCTTCATCGAGAATTCGGCGAAGTTCTATCAGCTTCTTGGTATTTCGGCTGGCGACCAGCACACGCGCGGCCACGACTACTTCTTCGCGGACAGCTCGGGCAGTGTGCCCGGGTACGGCAGCGCCAGCGCCGCCTTCTGGATCGCGAACAGCTGCTCGGCGCCGAGGAAAGCCGAGTCGAGCATCTTGTCCAGGGTCGACCGAGGGAACGTCGCGCCCTCGCCGGTGCCCTGGATCTCGACCAGAGTTCCGGTGTCGGTGGCCACCACGTTCATATCGACCTCGGCGCGCGAGTCTTCCTCGTAGGGCAGGTCGAGGCGAACGCGCCCATCGACCACACCCACACTGACCGCGGCGATCATGCACGAGATCGGCTGCGGGTCAGCCAGTTTGCCTGCGGCGGCCAGGTAGGTCACCGCATCGGAGAGCGCCACATAGGCGCCGGTGATCGCAGCGGTGCGGGTGCCGCCATCGGCCTGCAGCACATCGCAGTCGAGCGCGATCGTGTTCTCGCCGAGCGCGGCCAGGTCGATGCAGGCCCGCAGCGAACGCCCGATCAGCCTGCTGATCTCCTGCGTCCGACCGCCGACCTTGCCCTTCACCGACTCCCGACCACTGCGGGTGTGCGTGGCGGCAGGCAACATCGCGTATTCCGCGGTCAGCCAGCCCAAGCCCGAATCCCGGCGCCACGGCGGCACCCCCTCGGTGACGCTCGCGGTACACATCACCCGCGTCTGCCCGAATTCCACCAGCACCGAACCCGCCGGGTGCTTGGTGAAACCCCGAGTGATCTTCACGTCGCGGAGTTCGTCATCCGCCCTACCATCAGCTCGTCTAGACACGCTGGACAGACTAACCCGTACCTCGCGACCTACCACCCCAGGTCCGCCATGACCGCGTTCCCGGCCGGCGGATCCCCGCGCCTACAGGTCGAACGTCTCCCCCGGCGATACCGCGTGCACCGGCCCCGAGAACGCCGCCTTGGCCTCCGCGATCACATCTTCCCGCGAAGTCCACGGCGGAATGTGAGTCAGCAACAGTTCCTTCGCCCCGGCACGGGTCGCGATCTCGCCCGCCTCGGTTCCCGAAAGGTGAATCCCCGGAGGACGATTGGCCGGATCGTGGGTCCACGACGCCTCGGCCAACAGCACGTCGGCGCCCTGCGCCATCTCGACAACGGCATCGCACATCGCGGTGTCGCCGGTGTAGACGAAGACCCGACCGTCGGCGGCGGTGATCCGCAGCCCATAGGACTCCGGCGGGTGGAACATCCGCCGAGCTTCCACCGTATGACCGGGACCGAACGGGATCGGCGTGTTCTCGACCCAGGCCTGCGAGTCGATCACGTCGGACCAGTCGTCGGTCTCGCCCCCGATCTCGGCGGACGCGTTTCCGATCCGCAACGGCGCATCGGACGGCCCGCGGACCAGGGCCTTACCGGTCGGCGGATTCGGATGGTAGCGACGCCACACCAGCAGTGCGGGCAGATCCAAGCAGTGATCCGCGTGCAGGTGGGTGAGGAAGATGTCGACATCGGCGGGGTTCATGTGCTTCTGCAGCGCGCCGAAGATCCCGGGGCCGAAGTCGATGACTGTCGGCCGCATATCAGGGCCCGTCAGCAGGTAGCCCGACGCTGGGGAGTCCGGGCCGGACACGCTGCCCGAGCACCCGAGGACGGTAAGGCGCATGCCCCCATGCTGCCACGACGTGCTGGTACTCAATGCAGGATCCCCCCAATTTCCAGACCGGATCCCCGGTTACCGCGTTGGTGCTGCGCGGCCGACCGATGCTCCACGGCGGCGTCGACGTTCATCTGACGAGAGTACCCAGCCCGCGAGCACTCCACCCACCGCCCCGAAAAGATGTCCCTGCCAAGAAATTCGAGGGTCGCTCGGCAGCACGCCCCACAGCATCGAGCCGTAGAACACCAGGATCACCAGCCCCACCACGATCTGGCCCACATTGCGCGCGAACCACCCGCGACAGATCAGATACGTCAGCCAACCGAACACGATCGACGACGCTCCGACGTGCACACTTCCCGTCGACCCGGTGAGCCAGGTGCCGACGCCCGCGATCACCCAGATGATCGCCGTCGCGGCGATCCCCCGCCCGACCCCGGAGAGCAACACAAGGAACCCGAGCACCAGCAACGGCAGCGTGTTGGCGAACAGATGGTCCCAGCCGCCGTGCAACAGCGGCGCCCAGAGAATGCCGTCGAGCCCGGCTACCTCACGCGGTTCGATACCTGCCGAGTCCAGTTCGCCGGGCGCGCCGGGGGGTGAATCGTAGGAGAGCACCATGTCGACGCCCTCGATCACATACAGCGACCCCACGAAGCCCAGAATCACCACCGCGGCCCGAATCCACGACCCGCCTCGCGACGCACCGACGCTCGGACTCGCGTTATCGAACGAGGCATCCACCCCACCGCTCACCGACATCGCCTCCACTCCGGCAAGGGACTGTCGAACAGCCCGTTGACCAGAGCGTACCGAAGCTGGGCCGCATCCGGTCAGGCCCAGAGTTGCCCGTCCAGCTTCTCCTCAGCTTCGTCCAGCGTGCCGTCGTATGCCCCGGTAGACAAATACTTCCATCCGCCATCGGCGACCACGAACGCGATATCGGCCCGTTTGCCTGCCTTCTGTGCCTTCTTGGCGATGCCGAGCGCGGCGTGCAGGATCGCCCCGGTGGATATCCCGGCGAAGATTCCCTCCTCGCCGACCAGTTCACGAGTCCGCTTCACCGCGTCGTAGGGCCCCACCGAAAAACGGGTGGTCAGCACTTTCTCGTCGTAGAGCTCCGGAATGAAACCCTCGTCGATATTGCGCAGGCCGTAGACCAGCTCGCCGTACCGGGGTTCCGCGGCCACGATCTCGATATCGGGCACATGTTCACGCAGATATCGACCGGTGCCCATCAAGGTTCCGGTGGTACCGAGCCCCGCGACGAAATGCGTGATCTCCGGCAGATCCGCCAGCAATTCCGGCCCGGTGTTCTCGTAGTGCGCGAGCGCGTTGGCCGGGTTGCCGTACTGGTACAGCATCACCCAGTCCGGATTCTGCGCCGCGATCTGCTTGGCCATCGCCACCGCTTGATTGGACCCACCCGCCGCGGGCGAGTCGATGACCCCGGCGCCGAACATCGTCAGCAATTGCCGCCGCTCCACCGAAGTGTTCTCCGGCATCACACAGACGATCCGGTAACCCTTGAGCTTGGCCGCCATGGCCAGCGAGATCCCGGTGTTGCCGCTGGTCGGCTCCAGAATCGTGCACCCGGGGGTGAGCAGCCCGTCGGCTTCGGCCTGTTCGATCATCCGCAGCGCGGGCCGGTCCTTGATCGACCCCGTGGGATTGCGGTCCTCCAGCTTGGCCCACAGCCGCACATGATCGTCGCCGTCCCATTGGGGCGACAGTTTCTGCAATCCGACGAGCGGGGTGTTGCCGAGCGTCGCGATCAGGGATTCGTAGCGGGCCACGGTGTCAGGCGCCGCCGGCCACGGCGGGCAGGATGGTCACCGACGCGCCCGCGGGCACCTCGGCGTCCAGACCACCCGAGAAGCGCACGTCCTCGTCGTCGACGTAGATGTTGACGTAGCGGTTCAGCTTGCCGTCCGACAGCAGCTTCTCGGCCAGCCCGGGGTGATTGGCGTCGAGGTCGGAGATGAGCGCCGACAGCGTCGAGCCCTCGCCCTGCACGCGCTTCTCACCTCCGGTGATACCGCGCATGATGGTCGGAATGGACACGGTTACCGGCATGGGGACTCCTCGGGGTGGTGACTTTTCTCGGACGGGTTCAGTAGGACTCGACGATGCGCACCGGTTCTTCGGTGACCTCGCCGTCGACGATGCGGTAGCTGCGCAGTTCGTGGGACTGCGGATCGCGCGTGGAGACGAGCACATAGTGCGCGTCCGGTTCGGCGGCGTAGGAGATGTCGGTGCGGCTCGGGTAGGCCTCGGTGGCGGTATGTGAGTGGTAGATGACGACCGGCACTTCGTCGGCGTCGTCCATCGCGCGCCACACCCGCAGTTGTTCACCGGAATCGAACCGGTAGAAGGTGGGCGAGCGCTCGGCGTTGACCATCGCGACGAAGCGTTCGGGCCGGTCACTGCCCTCGGGACCGGCGATGATGCCGCAGGCCTCGTCGGGGTGGTCGGCGCGGGCGTGCGCCACCATCGCGTCAACGAGATCGGCCCTGATCACCAGCACTTGTCGACCCTTTCCACATCCTGCATGCGTGCTGTCGAGCACCTTCCTCGACAACGACTCACCCTATTCGGGTATTCCGTGGGGCATGCACTCCGGTCCCGGCCGGGTCGTCACAGCAGGCGCGGCAAGTCGCCGAAGAGCTGGTCAGCAGGTGGTTCGGGCCGATCAGCGTGGAAACAGGTCGTAATAGGCGGGGATTCCGGCGATCGAGGTCGCGGCGAGCACCGCGTCGACGACGGCGCGCTCGACGACCACCGCCGCGGCCGTACACAACTGGTCGAGCAGCAGCAGATCAGGAGGAAATGCGGGCGGCAGCGCGAGCGGGGCGACCTCGATCGTGCCGGTGGACAGCGCGAACAGGGTGTCGCCGTCGAGCGGGGAGTGCACGGGCCGGATCGCCCGGGCGAGTCCGTCGTGCCCGGTGGCGGCCATCCGTCGACAACCGGCTGGGTCGAGGGCGGCATCGGTGGCGATCACGCCGATCGTCGTGTTGAGAACCATGCTCTTCGCGGGTAGCGCGGCAAGTGCGGCGATCTCGTCCGGTGTCGCCTGCCGCAACCCGAAGAAGTCGGGTCCGTCGGTGCCGACGCCCCACGGCAACCCGGTGCGCGGATCGACGACCGACCCGACGGGATTGGCCACGATCACCGCGCCGACGGTCACCCCTGCTCCGGGGCCGTCCGCGAGAACCACACTTGCCGAACCGATTCCGCCCTTGATCGCGCCCGCCCGCGCACCGACACCGGCGCCCGCGGTGCCCCTGGCGAACTCGGTCGACGCCGCCGCGGCCGCGCGATATCCGAAATCGGCGTCGGGCCGGATGCCCCAGTCACCGACCGGCAGATCGAAGATCACCGCGCCCGGCACGATCGGCACCACCCGACTCGGGTCGGCCGGGTCCATCGGAATGCCCTCGCGGTGTTCCTCCGACCAGCGCATCACCCCGTCGGCGGCGGCGAGGCCGTAGGCGCTACCTCCGGTGAGGAGCACGGCGTTGAGTCGGCGGACCGTGTTGGCCGGGTCGAGCAGGTCGGTTTCTCTGGTGCCGGGTCCGCCGCCGCGGACGTCGACCGAGGCCGTCGCGCCGCCGGGGACCCGCACCACCGTGCAGCCCGTCGCGGCGCCGGTACCGAGGGTGACTTCGGCGTCGAGCGCTTGGTGGTGCCCGACCAGCACCCCGGCGACATCAGTGATCGAGTTACGTACACCAGAGCCGCTGCGCATCATTTCGTCCTCGAGTCCGCGAATTCGGTCATCGCGCTCAGGGCGCGAGCGATTGAAGCAGTGAATCCTGCATCCACGTCAGCCAGTGGTAGACGTCCAGATGCGGAGCGCGCGGGTCTTCCGGATCGAAATGGTCGGGCGTGTCGTCGTCGATGTCGAGCAGGGTGCCCAGCGCGAGCCGGACATCGGTGAGCGCGGCCAGCCACGCGTCGGCCTGCTCGGGCGTGAGCACGATCTTGCCGCCCATTTCCGGGCAACTGTCGAGCACAGTCCGGCCCGCGGCGAGTTTCGCGTCGATGATCTCCGGCTCGTGCAGGCTGCGCAGCGCACTGTTGAGATCGGCGCGCTTGGCATCGGGGGAACCGGGTTCGGCGCGATGGAAGTCGGGCAGCAGGCGCAGCAGCTGCGGATCGTCGGGCGGGGTGGAGTTGCCGGTACGCAGGCCGGTGAGCGCGGCGAGTTCGTCCTCGGGGGCGTCGGCGGCACGGTCGCTGAGCAGTCCGGACACCGCGCCGATCAGTGAGCGCAGGACGGTCGCCTCGTGCTCGTCCATTTCGGATCGAAGCTTGAGGCCACTCAGTGAGTTCTTCCTGCTCCACTTACGCACAGGGCCCAGGTTACTCAGGTCGTCAGTCGCGCTGCATGGTTGCCCAGAGCCCCGCGGCGTGTAATCGGCGCACGTCCTGCTCCATCTTGTCGCGCGAACCCGAGGACACCACCGCCTTGCCCTCGTTGTGCACCTGCATCATCAACTCGGTCGCCTTGGCTTTGCTGTAGCCGAACAGCTTCTGGAAGATGTAGGTGACGTAGTGCATGAGGTTCACCGGATCGTCCCAGACGACGGTGACCCAGGGCCTGTCCTCAGCCTCCAGGATCTCGGTGTATTCCGTAGTCTCCGGCGTCGCCTGCGGTGCCGGCAGTGCGGCGTTCACAGCGTCGGTGACGGCGCCGGCCCGAACGGTATTGCACACGGCCATGAAAACCAGGGTACGACGCGGCCCGCAGGAAACAACACTTGCGGTGACTAGAGTTTCTGGTGTGCAGATCCGTGACGAGTTCGCCAGCACCGCGCTGCTGACCGACCAGTACGAGCTGACCATGCTGGCCGCGGCGCTGGCCGACGGTTCGGCCCGTAGACAGTGCACCTTCGAGGTGTTCGCTCGGCGGTTGCCGCACGGGCGCCGCTACGGCGTCGTCGCCGGTACCGGCCGCCTGCTCGACGCGCTGGCCCATTTCCATTTCGGCGCCGACGAGCTGGCCGTGGTCGCGAAGTTCCTCGACCCCGCCACCGTCGACTGGTTGCGGGAATATCGCTTCACCGGCGATATCGACGGCTATGCCGAGGGTGAGCTGTATTTCCCCGGTTCGCCGATCCTGACCGTGCGCGGCAGTTTCGCCGAGTGCGTACTCCTCGAGACCCTCGCACTGTCGATCTTCAATCACGACAGCGCGATCGCCTCGTCGGCCGCACGCATGGTGAGCGCCGCGGCCGGTCGGCGGATGATCGAGATGGGATCGCGGCGCACCCACGAACTCGCCGCGCCCTCGAGCTCACGCGCCGCCTACCTGGCCGGATTCGACGCCACCTCCAACCTCGAGGCCGTGCGCAGCTTCGGCGTGCCCGGTGCGGGCACCAGCGCCCACGCGTTCACCCTGCTGCACAGCGGCGCAGACGGCGAACACGAGGCAGCGGCGTTCCGCAGCCAGATCGACACGCTCGGCATCGGCACCACCCTGTTGGTCGACACCTTCGACATCACCAGGGGCGTCGCCACAGCCATCGAGGTGGCCGGTCCCGAACTGGGCGGTGTGCGCATCGACTCCGGCGACCTCGGCGTGTTGGCCGCACAGGTCCGTGACCAGCTCGACGAACTCGGCGCCACCGGCACGCGCATCGTGGTGTCAGGTGATCTCGATGAGTACGCGATCGCGGCGCTGCGTGCCGAGCCGGTCGATGTGTACGGCGTCGGCACCTCGGTGGTCATCGGTTCGGGCGCGCCGACCGCGGGCATGGTCTACAAGCTGGTCGAAGTCGACGGCATCCCGGTCGCCAAACGGTCGAGCCACAAGCAGTCGCGCGGCGGGACGAAGAAGGCCGTGCGATTGGCCCGCGCCACCGGCACGATCGTCGAGGAGATCGTCTATCCCGAAGGCGGAGAAGCACCGGCTACCAACGGTTTTCAGGTGCGGGAGTTGCAGATTCCGCTGGTGCGCGACGGTAAGGTCGTCGACGGTATCGCCACCCTGGCGCAGAGTCGCGACCTGGTCGCGCGCGGATTGGTGAGCCTGCCGTGGGAAGGACTGAAACTCTCCGCGGGCGAGCCCGCCGTGCCGACGACTTTCCTTGGCTGAGCGCGCGGCCTCGGACAAGGTGGCCGCCGAGCCATCCGCAGCGGAGAATGGTGCGCGTCGACAAGGGTGGAGGATGACATGGCACGTGGCCTGATAATCGTGGATGTGCAGAACGATTTCTGCGAGGGCGGCTCGCTCGCGGTAGCGGGTGGCGCGGCAGTAGCGGCCGCGATCACCGACTTCGTCGCGGCCGAGCAGTACGACGCGGTCGTAGCCACCCGCGACTGGCACATCGATCCCGGCCCCCACTTCTCCACCGAGCCCGACTATGTCGACTCGTGGCCACCCCACTGCCGAGTGGGCACCCCCGGCGCCGATTTCCACCCGGCTCTGGACACTTCGCCCATCCAGGAAACCTTCTCCAAGGGCGAATACACCGCCGCCTACTCCGGATTCGAAGGCGCGGCAGCGGACGGCACCTCCCTCACGGATTGGCTGCGCGCCCACGACATCGACGCCGTCGACGTAGTCGGCATAGCCACCGACCACTGCGTCCGAGCCACCGCTGTGGACGCCGCCGACGCCGGATTCGACACCACCGTGCTGCTCGACCTCACCGCGGGCGTCGCCCCCGACACGACCGAATCCGCCCTGGCCACCCTCCGCGATGCGGGCGTGCACCTGCGCCCCTGAATACTTGCCGCATGGACTATCGATTCCCGGCGCACACCCGATCCGCCCTGACGAAGGCACTCGCCGAGACCGACAGCATCCACGACGCCGCCGACACCGTCTTCTGGTCGAACCCGGCCACCGACGATCTCCAGCGCCTCGGCATCGGCGCGTTCGGCAAGCTCCCCCCGGCCTTCTCGCATCTGCTGGCACTGTCGAGCCTGCACACCAGCGTCCTCGACGCGGGATTCTCGGGCTACCTGAAAACCCGCCGCAGCGAACTCCCTTGGGCAACAAGGGGTCTGCGGGCAGCAGGCATGCCCCAACTGGCCGCCGCGGCCATCATCGCCGCCCGCGACGCCTCCCTCAGCTCCCCGAACGACGACCTCGACCGCTTCTGGGAAGACGAACACCAGACCCTCGCCACCCCCGACCAGATCCGCCGCCCCACCGGCGACCGAGCCGAGGACCCCGACGAGATCTACGACATCAACGAACCCCAGGACTTCGAACAGCGCGTCATGGACTACGTCCGCGACCACATCGACGACTTCGTCCGCGAGTCCTGAGCGCGTACCCCAGCCCCGCACATCCCGACCCCGAGGAGGGATCCGCCGCGTAGCGGCGGGTTCGCGGCCGTCCCGTCGATCAGGTGCCGTTGCGTAGGCGACGAAGGAGCAAGCAACGGTGCCTGATCGACGGGACCGGCGGGGCCGCGAACTCGAGCGCGCCAGCGCTCCAACAAACCTGTCCGACCCGACGGATAAGCTGCCAGCGTGCCCGAACTTCCTCCCGTCGCCGACCTGCTCGTCACCGCCGTGCGTGCCCTCGGCGGCAAGGAACGCTCCGGGCAGACCACCATGGCCACCGCCGTCGATCACGCGATCGACACCAAGGAACACCTGGCGGTCCAGGCGGGCACCGGCACCGGTAAATCGCTGGCCTACCTCATCCCGAGCCTGCGCCACGCGGTCCGCACCGGCCGCACCGTGGTGGTCTCCACCGCGACGATCGCGCTGCAACGCCAGCTCGTCGACCGCGACCTGCCGCGCCTGGCCGAGGCACTGACCAAGCCATTGGGCCGAGCACCCAAGTTCGCGATCCTCAAGGGCCGCAACAACTATCTCTGCCTGAACAAGATCAACAGCGTGATCCCGGAAGACACCGGCGGCGAAGCCGAGCTGTTCGACGCCTTCGCCATCTCCCGCCTGGGCCGCGAGGTCCAGCGCCTCAACGAATGGGCCTCCGACACCGAAACCGGCGACCGCGACGAGCTCGCCCCCGGCGTCACCGACCGCGCTTGGCGTCAGGTGAGCGTGGGCTCACGCGAATGCCTCGGCAAGTCCCGCTGCCAGTTCGGCCAGGACTGCTTCGCCGAGAAGGCGCGCGCGGAATCGGCCCAGTCCGACGTGGTGGTGACCAACCACGCGCTGCTGGCCATCGACGCCATCAGCGGCATCCAGATCCTGCCCGAACACGACGTGGTGGTGATCGACGAGGCGCACGAACTGGTCGACCGCGTCACCGGCGTGGCCACCGCCGAACTGGCCGCCACCGCGATCAGCGCCGCCGCCCGCCGCTGCACCAAACTGATCGACGAACGCGAGGTGGACCGCCTGGAGGGGGCCGCGGAGGCCTTCCACCAGGCACTCGAGGATCTACCGCCCGGTCGCTGGGACCAGATGCCCGACGGCATCGCCCCGGTCCTGGCCCTGGTCCGCGACTCCGCCTGGAACGCGCGTACCGCCATCGCACCGCAGGGCACCGTCAAAACCCAGGACGACCCCGACAACGCCGCCGCCCGCACCATGGCCGTGGCCGCCATCGACGACGTGCACGACGCCGCGGTCCGTGCCCTCACCGCGTTCGAGGAGGCCGACCCCGCCGCCCGCCGCGATGTGATCTGGTTGTCGGCCGACGAGATGCGCGGCGTCGCCCGCCGCACCTTGCGCATGGCGCCGCTCTCGGTCGGCGGACTCCTGCGCAGCAGACTGTTCGGCACCGCGACGGTCGTGCTCACCTCGGCCACCCTGCAGATCGGCGGTTCGTTCGACGGGCTCGCGATCACCTGGGGTCTGCCGTCGCAGTCGGGCGGCAGGGTCGACCCGGCCATGGCCAACGGCGCCACCGCACCCGCCGACCTGGAATCGGTGCGCTGGAACGCCCTCGATGTCGGGTCCCCGTTCGACCACGCCAAGTCCGGCATCCTCTACGTCGCCAAGCATCTGCCCGCGCCGGGCCGCGACGGCCTCTCGCCCGCCTATCTCGACGAGATCGAACAGCTCATCACCGCCGCCGGTGGTCGCACACTCGGCCTGTTCTCCTCGATGCGCGCCGCCAAGGCCGCCACCGAGGCGCTGCGCGAACGGCTCGACACCCCGATCCTGTGCCAGGGCGACGATTCGATGGGCGCGCTGGTGCGTAAATTCGCCGACGACCCGGCCACCTCACTGTTCGGCACCCTCACCCTGTGGCAGGGCGTCGATGTGCCGGGTCCGTCGCTGAGTCTCGTTATCCTGGACCGCATTCCGTTCCCCCGACCCGACGATCCGCTGCTCACCGCACGTCAGCGGGCGGTGGAGTCGCGCGGCGGCAACGGTTTCATGACCGTGGCGGCCAATCACGCCGCGCTGCTGCTGGCCCAGGGCACCGGCAGGTTGCTGCGCAGCGTCGACGACCGCGGCGTGGTCGCGATCCTCGATTCCCGCCTTGCCACCGCGCGCTACGGCAGTTACCTGCGCGCCTCACTGCCGCCGTATTGGGAGACCAGCGACCCCGAGGTGGTCGCGAAGGCACTGCGTCGGCTCACCGATACGGCCTGACCTGCCCGGCGCCGGCAAGTCGAGTCCTGCAAGCGCCGTGACCACACTCGTGAATCAGCGAGCGTGCGAACGCAACTCGTGAGAACGTGTGGTGATGATGCACCACGCCGATGGCGAGGTACTCGGCGAATTTCTGGTCAGCGCACGATCTTTGGCCGAGTACCGCGCGATGTTCCATCTCTCCGACGATGATCTTTCCGGTCGCCGCGTCCTCGATTGTCCCGGTGGCGCAGCGAGTTTCGCGGCCGAGGCGAGCGCATTGGGCGCCGAAGTCACCGCGATCGATCCCATCTACGCCACCCCGCCGCTCGAACTCGCCGCGCGCGCGACCCCCGAAACCGAACGCGCGGTGGCCTGGGCGCACTCCCACGCCGACCGCTACCGTTGGGACTGGTACGGCTCCACCGCCGAGCACGCCGCGATCCGCCGCGGCGCCGCCGCCCGCTTCGCCGACGACGTGCGCGCCGCGCCCCACCGCTACCTGGCCGGTTCCCTACCCTCGCTCCCCTGCCCCGACGACGCATTCGACCTGGCCCTGAGCTCGCACCTGCTGTTCAGCTACGCCGACCGACTCGACGCCGATTTCCACCTGGCCGCCCTGCTCGAATTGGCCCGTGTCACCACCACCGAAGCCCGGGTCTACCCGCTGCTCGACTACACCGGCGCCCCACTCGACGACCTCATCGATCATCTGCGCACCGAACTCCACGACAAAGGCATCACCACCGCCCTGCAGAAGACCGGCTATGAGTTCCATCACGGCGCCGACACCATGCTGACGTTGCGTCCAGCCGCCTGATGGGCGCGCCACGCAACGTCGCGCGGTCGGTCTCGAAAGGCCGAGAACGGTTCGCCGCCAGCCGTACCCGCTTTCATGTCGTTTTCCTACCGAAGTCGGTCCGCCGCCGATCGTCGTTCACCCGGCGCGGTAGGTTCTTAGTCGTGCATACGATGCGGGCCGGCCGGTAGCACGGCCGTGGCGGAGAGATCTCGAGGCGTGGCACTGCCGCGCACGACCCTGACGCTTCTTCTGCTACTCGGAACCGCTGTCTTCGGCGTGACACTGTTGTTCACGACCATGGATCCGTGGATGGACAGCGGCGGCATTCTCGTCGGTGGTCTCGACGTGCACATCTACCGCGACGGCGGCTGGCGCGTGGTGCACGAACGGGCGCTCTACATCGACCCGACGCACTACGGCCTGCTCTACACCTACACACCGTTCTCGGCCCTGGTGTTCCTGCCGCTGTTGCTGGTTCCGTGGGCACACGTCACCACGACCTGGATGGTGCTCAACCTGCTGGTGCTGTTCGCGGTTGCGCTGCAGAGCTTCCGGATGCTCGGCTACCGCGTCACCCCCAAGCTGGCCGCCGTCTGCGCACTGCTCACCCTGGCCTGCACGTTCGCCGAACCGGTGCGCACCACGCTCTACTACGGGCAGATCAATCTGGTGCTGATGCTGCTGGTGCTGTGGGACTTCTCCCGCGCCGAGAACAGCAAGTTGCGCGGCATCGGCGTCGGCATCGCCGCGGGCATCAAGCTGACTCCGCTGTACTTCATCGCCCAGTACCTCGCCCAACGGCGCTGGCGCGCAGCCGCGACCGGCGCCCTCACCTTCGTCGCGTCGATCGGCCTGACCGCGCTGGTACTGCCGAGGGACTCCTATCAGTACTGGACCTCGACGTTCTTCCATTCCGGCCGCATCGCCCCCGACGTCCACCCGGCCAACCAATCCCTGCGCGGCGCCATCGCCCACCTCACGCACGGCCCCGCACCGGTGTGGTTGTGGCTGTTGATCGCGATACCGATCGCGCTGGCGGCCCTGTGGCTCTCGGCCGTGCTGGTCCGTCGCGGCGAACCCCTGCTCTCGGTCACCCTCGGCGGCCTCACCGCCTGCGCGATCTCCCCGTATTCCTGGGGCCATCACTGGGTCTGGTTCGTCCCGCTGCTGGTCTACCTGATCCACCGCGCCCAAACCCGCGCACCGTGGTGGCTCGCCGCGGGCGGCCTCTACCTGGCCATCGCCGCCTGGAACTACACCTACACCCCCACCTGGGTCAGTGTCGGCACCTTCCTGCTTCCCCCGTGGTGGCCGCTGTCCCAGGTGCTGATGAACATCTACGTGATCATCTACCTGATCACCCTGGCGGGCATCGCCCTGCACATTCGTTCGCGCAAACTACCGCCCGCTCCCGTCGAGCCGATCATCGATCTCTCTGCCCCCGAACAGGTTTCACCCGAGACCCGGACCGTCGCCGCCCCACACCCCGACGACGACCGTCCGGCGATGATGAACTGAACTATCCACAGGACCAATCGAAAACGCCCGACTCCAAGTCGAGTTGAGCGTTGCCGCCGCCGAGGTTCATGCCGGAGATCTCTTCGATTTCCAGGTAGTACGGGGTCAACCCCTCGGGCAGAGCCTGGACGGGGAAGGCGGTGCCGCCGAGGTGCGAGCGGCCGAAAAGCGGCTCGGCCCACGCGGTCCAGCCGGAGTCCTCGGTGAGCGGGTCCTGGTACTTCGTGTTCGGCTCGTACTCGACCGGGGGGATGCCGACGTTGGGATCGGCGGTGCGCTCGGCGAGCCAGACGCCGACGGTGGGATGCACATCGTCCCAGGCATTACAGCCCTCATCGCTCGCACTCGGAGATCCGGGCAGGCGAACGTCGGCGGGCGGGGCCACGGGGCCGCCGGCGAATTCCTTTTCGGTGAGCCAGATCAGCGCGAAAGCGCCGCCGATCTCGTCGTGCATGATCTGCGACTTCGGGTGCGGGCGGGTGGCGACCAGGTCGCGCGCGAGGGGGTCATCCGATGCCGCGTCCGCCTCGACCGCGTCGGTACCGGCGAACTGGCCCTCGCCCTGAAAGAGCGCGATCGCGGGAAATCCGGGGCCGCGGCGCTGGAAATCGGTCGGCAGTCGCAGGGTGAGCGCGTGCATCATCGGCAGGCCGGTGACGGGTCCGCGCGGCCAGGTGGCCGGATCGATGGCCGGTCCTTCGCTGCCGATCCAGCCGGCGCGCACCGGCGCGTCCAGCGTCAGCGGCTCACCGTCGGGCGTCTCGGCCAATTTGTCCGCCGAGTCCCCGAAACCCAGGTCGTAAGCCTTCATCGCAGCTCTCCTCTTCCATCCGCGGACAATGCGTGGCGCCGCTGAGAACAGGCACCGCCACGAGGTTAATCGTTGCCACCGACTCCCCGCGCGTGCTCCGTGGAACCACGGACGTACGCCCGATGACGAATCGGCTCGCTACACCACGAAAGAGGCGGCGAGGCAACCGGATCCCGGTCACCACGCCGCCCTCGCGACACACAGCGCTGTGTCAGATCAGAGCACAGCCTTCAAGATCAACGTCACCACCGCGGCCACCACGGCCACCGCGACGGCCCCGGCGCCCCACACCACGCCCTGACGCTGCCACGGCCGGCCCGCATCGAGCGAGAAGCGCCCCGGCCCGGTGAACGCCAAAGCCGCGGCGACCAGCGCGAACAGCAGCGGCGTCGTGAACCCCGGCACCGACGGATCCGACGGGAAGAGCCCGCCGCTCCACAGCACGTTGATGGCGTTGATCATCGTTCCGAGCACTACGGCGGCGGCCAGCGGCGTGAACAGCCCGAATACCAGCAGCAGGCCGCCGACCAGTTCGGTGAGCCCGGCCAGTGTGCCGAAGATTTCGCCGGGGTTGTAGCCCATGGCGGTGAAGCTGTCGGCATTGGCGCGCCAGCCGGGGCCGTTGAGCCAGCCGAACAGCTTCTGGGTTCCGTAGGCGGCCATCAGACCACCGAAGCCGACACGCAGCACCAGCAGGCCGATACCTGCGGCGGTGGTCTCGTCGGTGGTTGCGGTAGGGGTGATGCGGGTAGCGGTGTCGGTCATCGTATCCTCGTCTGCGATTCGGAACATGCCCGCAACCGGACCGTGGTCCGATTGCCTTCCTCGGTCACAACCCTGGGTCCACTGCCACTATTTCACGCCCTTCCAGGCATTACTGTGACCCCGCCCACAAGGCAACGAAAAGGGTCGCCCCAGCGGGACGACCCTTGTCGAAAAACGTCAGTTCACCAGGCCATGGTGGCGTAGCCGACCAGCGTCTCCTCGGACTCCTGCGACAGCTTCCAGGTGCCGTCGATGTTCTTCCAGGTCACCGGGATCGGGAAGGCGTAGTCACCCAGGCGGCTGTTCAGCGTGGCCGACAGGGTGTCGCCGTCCACGGTGACCGGGCCGGAGACATCCCAGCTGTAGCCGGGGATCCGGTTGACGGTGTCGCGCACGACCGCGAGGCCGCTGGCATTGCCCGACTCGAGCTCGGACGCCGAACCATTCATGGCCGCCTGCAGCTTGCCGTACAGCTGACCGACCGAAGGCGTGGCGGGGGCGGCGATCGCGGCGGGGGCGGTGGCGACGACAGCGGCGGTGACCGGCGCGAAGATGGTGGCAAACGCCATCGACGCGGCAACGAGCGAACGCTTCATGGATGGATCTCCTCTAGTTAGGCAAGCCTAGGCTAGCCCGAGTATAGACACACTTATGGCCGGAACACCTACTCCACCAGGAAGATGAAGTACGCGAGGAACAGCACCATCAGTGCCCACATGGCCGGGTGCACTTCCCTGATACGGCCCTTGGCGACCATCACGATCGGGTAGAAGATCATGCCCATCGCCAGCCCGTTGGCGATCGAATACGTCAGCGGCATCATGATGACGGTGATGAACGCGGGCACCGAGTACTCGAGGTTCTGCCAGTCGATGTCGCCCAGCGAACGCGCCATCAGGATGCCGACCACGATCAGCGCGGCCGAGGTGATCTCGGCCGATCCGGCGACCACCGAGAAGATCGGATAGCAGAACATCGCGATCAGGAACCAGCCCGCCGTGGTCACCGCCGTGAGTCCCGTTCGACCGCCCGCCGACACACCCGCCGTCGATTCGACGTACGCGGTGGTGGTGGAGGTACCGATGATCGCGCCCGCGGTGGTGCCGACCGAGTCGGCGGCCATCGCGCTCGCCGCGCGGGGCAGGGTGCCGTCCTTGTTCAGCAGGCCGGCCTGGTTGGCGACACCGATCAGGGTGCCGGAGGCGTCGAAGAAATCGACGAACAGCATGGTGAGGACCACCACGATCATCTGCCCGGTGAAAGCCTCCGGCAGGTGGATGATCGCCTGGCCGAAGGTCTCATCCAGTCCCTTCGGCATCTCGGCGATGCCGTTCGGTATGTCGACCAGACCGGTCACCATGCCCAGGATCGTGGTCGAGACGATGCCGTAGAGCACCGCGCCGTGCCAGCCGATCACCAGGAAGACCACGGTCACGATCAGGCCGAACAGAGCCAGCAGAGTGGTGCCATCGGTGAGATCGCCGAGAGTCACCAGCGTCGCGTCACTGTTGACCACGATGCCCGCGTTCTTCAAGCCGAGGAACGCCACGAACAAACCGATACCCGCGCCGACGGCGAACTTCATCTGCAACGGGATCGCGTTGAGGATCCGTTCCCGGACCTTCGTAATCGCCAGGACGAAGAAGATGATGCCCGACAGCAAGGTGCCCGACAGCGCCACCTGCCACGGGATGCCCATGCCGAGCACCACCGTGTAAGCGAAGAACGCGTTGAGACCCATGCCCGGCGCGAGCGCGATCGGGTACTTCGCCCAGATGCCCATCACGAGCGTGCCGAAGACCGCGGCGACGGCGGTGGCCGTGAAGACCGCCTGCATCGGAATGCCCTTGTCGCCGAGAGCGCCCTCGTCACCGAGGATCGACGGGTTCACCGCCAGCACATACGACATCGCCAGGAACGTGACCGTGCCCGCCATCGCCTCGCGCTTGAAGCTGGACCCACTCGACGAGATACCGAAATATCCGTCGATGCGCCCTCTGGCACGGGTCAGGGCATGACTGGCCATGATTCTCCTCAGTTATCGACCCCGGAACGGTAGCGGAAAGTTCACTGAATCGAATAACCCGGCACTCGTGTCACCCTGTACGGTCACGCGCCCGCGACGGCCACCAAGCCCAGTTCGGCGTCGGAGGCGAGCAACGCGTTGTGGGGAAGGACACGGACCGTGTACCCGACCGCACCCGACAGCGGGACCGGAGCCTGGATCGAATACAGCTCGCTGCCTTCGTCGGCGCCGGCGTGGCGCATCTCGATCGTGGTCGTGTCGGAGAGGTCGTCGGTCGGCGAGACCCGGCCGAGCACCGCCTGCACCACCACATCCGACGGCGCGAGCCCGCCGAGATCGATGCGCGCGTGCAGCGACAGTTCCGCGCCGATCACCGGGGTATCGGGCAGGCCCGAGCTGTCGACCTGCGCGATCCGTACCGAGGGCCAGGCAGCGTCGACGCGCTTGCGGTATTCGGCGATCTCGGTGGCACCGGCGAATTTGTCGGCGGCGGCGCGACCGAACGCGGCGGCCGCGGGTCCGTAGTACTGCTCGGCGTAATCGCGCACCATCCGCGATGCCAGCACCTTCGGGCTGGTGGTCTGCAAGGTGTGGCGCACCATCTCGGTCCAGCGGATCGGCACGTCGCTCGCGTCACGGTCGTAGAAACGCGGCGAGACAGTGCGTTCGACGAGTTCGTAGAGCGCCGAGGCCTCGAGGTCGTCGCGGCGGGTCTCGTCGCGGATGCCGTCGGCGGTGGGGATGGCCCAGCCGTTCTCGCCGTCGTACATCTCGTCCCACCAGCCGTCGCGGATGGACAGATTGAGGCCGCCGTTGAGCGCGGACTTCATTCCCGAGGTCCCGCAGGCTTCGAGCGGGCGCAGCGGATTGTTCAGCCACACATCGCAACCCCAGTACAGGTAGCGGGCCATCGACATGTCGTAGTCGGGCAGGAAGACGATGCGGTGACGCACCTCGGGATCGTCGGCGAACCGCACGACCTGCTGGATCAGCGCCTTGCCGCCGTCGTCGGCGGGGTGGCTCTTGCCCGCGACCACCAGTTGCACCGGACGTTCGGGGTCGAGCAGCAGCGCGCGCAGACGTTCGGGGTCGCGCAGCATGAGGGTGAGTCGTTTGTAGGTGGGCACGCGACGGGCGAAACCGATGGTGAGCACGTTCGGATCGAAGACGTCGTCGATCCAGCCGAGTTCGGCGTCGGCGGCGCCGCGCTGTCGCCAGGAATCGCGCAGCCTGCGCCGTACTTCGTCGATCAGCACCCCGCGCAACGTGTTCCGCGTCGACCACAGCTGACCGAGGTCGACATCGCTGAGCTTCTCCCAGCCGCGCGCCTCCTCGACCAGTTCGGGGCCGACCAGTTCGCGCGCCTTGTCGATCCATTCGCGCGCGGCCCAGGTCGGGGCGTGCACGCCATTGGTGACCGAGCCGATCGGCACCTCGGCCGCGTCGAAGTCCGGCCACAGCGCCGCGAACATCTCCCGGCTGACTTCACCGTGCAGTTTCGATACGCCGTTGGCGCGCTGGGCCATGCGCAGACCCATGTGCGCCATGTTGAACACCGAGGGATCGCCCTCACGACCGAACGCGAGGATCCGGTCGACGGAAAGCCCCGGCAGCAGAGCGGATTCGGACTCACCGTGCGAGCCACCGAAGTACCTGCGGACCAAAGGCATCGGGAATCGGTCGATGCCCGCGGGCACCGGAGTGTGCGTGGTGAACACGGTGCCTGCCCGCACCGCGGCGAGCGCGGTCTCGAAATCCAGTCCGCCCGCGATGAATTCACGCATCCGCTCGACGCCGAGGAACCCCGCGTGACCCTCGTTCATGTGGAAGACATCGGGATCCGGGAGCCCGTTGGCGCGGGTGTAGGCGCGCACCGCGCGAACGCCACCGATTCCGGCCAGGATCTCCTGTTTGATCCGGTGGTCCTGATCGCCGCCGTAGAGCCGGTCGGTGACGGCGCGCAGTTCGGGATCGTTGTCGGCGATATCGGAATCGAGCAGCAGCAACGGGATCCGGCCCACCTGCGCGATCCACACCCTGGCCCGCAGCACCCGGCCCTCCGGCATACCGACGCGGATGAGCACCGGCGAGCCGTCGCTGGTGAGCAGCCGCAGCGGCAGACCTTGCGGGTCGAGCGCCGGGTAGTGCTCCATCTGCCAGCCGTCGGCCGACAGCGACTGCCGGAAATACCCCGAGCGATACAGCAGCCCGACGCCGATCAGCGGCAGGCCGAGATCCGAGGCGGCCTTGAGATGATCACCGGCGAGGATGCCGAGACCGCCGGAGTAGTTCGGCAGCACCTCGGTGACACCGAACTCCATCGAGAAGTAGGCGATCCCCGCCACCTCGGTGCCGGTCTGCTCCTGGAACCACCGCGGCCGAGTCAGGTAGTCCTGCAAGCCCGCGGCAGCCGCGTCGACCCGCGCGGTGTAGCCGGGATCGGCGGCGAGCTCGTCGAGCCGCTCGGCGGGCACCTCACCCAGCATCCGCACCGGGTCCTGGCCGACGGTTCGCCACAACTGCGGATCGAGCTCGGCGAACAGATCCTGCGTCGGGCCGTGCCACGACCACCGCAGGTTCGTCGACAACTCACCCAGCGCGGCGAGCCGCTCCGGCAAATGGGCACGGACAGTGAACCGACGAAGTGCCTTCACCCCGGAAGAATAAACGATCGAGCCCGCACCGGGGACCTAGGTGAACTGGGCAGCGAATTCGGGGGTGGGCGGGACCTCGGTGATCACGTCGATCAGCACCCCCGCGGGATCGGCGACGATGAAGTGTCGTTGGCCGAAGTCTTCGGTGCGCAGCTCGAGTTCGGGGCGAAGGCCGCCGGTCCGCACGAGTCGGTCCCACTCGGCGTCGACGTCGTCGACCTCGAAATTGAGCACCACCCCCTGGACCGGTTTGCCGAAGCCTGCCGGGATCGTGGGATGGGTGGGGTCGAGCAGGGCCAGTTCGTAGGACGGCTCGTCGTCGGCGCCCGGCCGCCGCAGGCTGACGTACCAGTCCGCCTCGAAGACGATCTCGAAGCCGAACCAGGCCGTGTAGAAGTCGCGCGATTCCGCGATCCGGCTGGTGGCGAGAACCGGGTAGTAGCTGCTGAGTCTCATGGATTCACCTTTCACATACCGTTGGTATGTGTCGTACGATAGTTCACATACCATCGGTAGGTCAACGGGAGGACAGTCGATGACATCGACCGCGCGAACGCGGCAACGCGAACAGACGCGGCGCCTCCTGTTACACGAGACAAGGGCCCTGTTCGCCGCGAAAGGCTATGCCGCCGTGGGGTTGTCGGAGATCGTGACGTCCGCCGGGGTCACCAAGGGCGCGCTATATCACCACTTCGACAGCAAGGCCGACCTGTTCCGCGCGGTCCTCACGCAGGTACAGGAGGAGGTCGGCGCACAGGTGGCCGCCGCGGCCGACACCGAGTCCGACCCGTGGACGCAGCTCACCACCGGCTGCGCCGCATTCCTGCGAGCCTGCGCCGACCCCCTCGTTCAGCGGATCCTGCTGATCGACGGCCCCGCCGTCCTCGGCTGGCACGAATGGCGCGCCATGGACGAGGCAAATTCAGCTCGCCACCTGCACGAAGCCCTGCAATCTCTCGTCGACACCGGCGTTCTTCCTCCGCAACCGATCGCCCCGCTGACCCGACTGCTCTCCGGCGCGATGAACGAGGCCGCGCTGTGGTCGGCCACCACCACCGACCCCGACGCGCTGACCGACACCCTCGCCGCCCTCGACCGACTCCTCGCTGGCCTGCGCGGCCCATGACGCCCCGAAATCCGTTCGCCGTACCCCGGGGCACTGCGTGCCACCATGCACCGATGCCGAGCCACGCCGGCGGCCACAGCGACAACTTCGGCGCCGCCCTCACCGCGATCCTGGTAGCCCTCGGCCTCGGCCTGGCCGCCGACACCCGCTGAATCCACCCCGAGCGACACCGGGCGACAACACCGCACCCCCGGCCACCAGCGCTCCCCACCCAGAAAAATGCAGTAAGTTAGCCGAGTGACCGGCCGGATAGCCATCGATGACATCGCCCCGTCCATTCCCGGCGGCCGCCCGTCTAAAGCCGCAGTCGGCGAGGTGTTTCCCGTCCGCGCCGTCGTCTGGCGCGAGGGTCACGACGCAGTAGCCGCCACCCTGGCAGTCCGAGCCCCCGGCTCCTCCCGGATCACCCGCATCCGCATGGCCCCCGACTACCAACCCGACGTCTTCAACGCCCACTTCACCCCCAACGCCCCCGGTCTGTGGACCTACCGCATCGAAGGCTGGAGCGACCCCGTCGCCACCTGGCGCTCGGCCGTCGAAGCGAAATTGTCCGTCGGCCAGACCGCCGCCGACCTGGCCAACGACCTCGAGACCGGCGCGATCCTCTTCGAACGCGCCGCCCAAGCCGTCCCGAAGAAGCAGTTCGAACGCCTGCGCGCCGCCGCCACCGCCCTGCGCAGCGACGAACAACTCCCGGCCCGGGTCGCCCCCGCGTTCTCCGAGGAGGTCACCGAGATCCTGCGCGCCACCCCGCTGCGCGAGATGGTCACCCGCGGCACCCAGTTCTCGGTCCTGGTCGAACGCCGCCGCGCCCTGGTCGGCTCCTGGTACGAATTCTTCCCCCGCTCCACCGGCGGCCGCGACGGCGAAGGCAATCCGATCCACGGCACCTTCGCCACGGCCGCGCGTGAACTCCCCCGTATCGCGGGCATGGGATTCGACGTCGTCTACCTCCCCCCGATCCACCCGGTCGGCGTGGTGAATCGCAAGGGCCGCAACAACACTCTCACCACCGAGCCCGGCGACGTGGGCTCCCCCTGGGCCATCGGCTCGGCGGACGGCGGACACGATGCCGTGAACCCGCTGCTCGGCACCGAAGCCGACTTCGCCGAATTCGTCTCCGCGGCAACAGCGCTCGGCCTCGATGTCGCCATCGACCTGGCCCTGCAATGCGCGCCGGACCATCCCTGGGTCGCCGCCCATCCGGAGTGGTTCACCACCCTGCCCGACGGCACCATCGCCTACGCCGAGAACCCCCCGAAGAAGTACCAGGACATCTACCCGGTCAACTTCGACAACGACCCCGACGGTCTCTACGCCGAGATCCTGCGGGTGGTCCGGTACTGGATCTCGCTGGGCGTCACCATCTTCCGCGTGGACAACCCGCACACCAAGCCCGCCGATTTCTGGGAGTGGCTGATCGCGGAGCTGCGCCGCACCGACCCCGATGTGATCTTCCTGTCCGAGGCGTTCACCCGTCCGGCCCGCCTCTACGGCCTTGCCCGCCGCGGCTTCAGCCAGTCGTACACGTATTTCACCTGGCGCGTGCACAAGTGGGAACTCACCGAGTTCGGCTACGAGATCGCCGCCAAGGCCGACGAAGCCAGACCGAATCTGTTCGTGAACACCCCCGATATCCTGCACGAAAGCCTGCAACACGGCGGCCCCGGCATGTTCGCCATCCGTGCCGCGCTCGCGGCCACCCTGTCCCCCACCTGGGGCGTGTACTCCGGTTTCGAACTGTTCGAACACGAGGCGGTCCGCGAGGGCAGCGAGGAATACCTCGATTCGGAGAAGTACGAACTTCGTCCCCGCGATTTCGCCGGCGCCCTCGAGCGCGGTGAATCGCTGGAACCGTGGCTCACCCGTCTCAACGAGATCCGGCGCAATCACCCCGCGCTGCAACAGTTGCGCTGCATCCACTTCCATCACATCGACAACGACGCGCTGATCGCCTACTCCAAGATCGATCCGGTCACCGGCGACGCGGTCCTGGTCATCGTGAACCTGAACCCCTATGCCGCCGAGCAGGGCCACATTTCGCTCGATCTCCCCGCGATCGGTCGCGAATGGCACGACCATCCGGTGGTCTTCGACGAGATCAGCGGCGAGGAATACCACTGGGGTCAGCAGAATTTCGTGCGCCTCGACCCCGCGCGCGCGGTCGCGCACGTCCTGGCGCTGCCTGCGGTCCCCGCCGCCGCCCGCGCACCGCTGGCCTACCGCGAGACACTGTGATGAAGCGCCGCGATCTGCTGCTGCTGGCCGCGGGCACCCATCCCGACCCGCACACCGTCCTGGGCGCACACTCCCATGCCGACGGCACCGCGGTCCGGGTGCTGCGCCCCCACGCCGACACTGTGACGGTGCTCGTCGGCGATTCCGAGCATCGGCTGAAGTCGTTGGGCCACGGCATTTTCGACGCGGTCCTGCCGTATCCGCAGATCGACGACTACCGGGTCCGCGCCGAATACCCGGGTAGCCAGACGGTGGTTTCCGCCGACGGCTACCGCTTCCTGCCCACCGTCGGCGAATTCGACCTGCACCTCATCGGCGAAGGCCGACACACCCGCCTCTGGGAGGTGCTCGGCGCGCACCCGCGCCACTACACCACCCTCGACGGCGAGGTCGACGGCACCTCGTTCGCGGTCTGGGCCCCGAATGCTCGCGGGGTCACCGTCTTCGGCGATTTCGACCACTGGAGCGGCACCTCGGCACCGATGCGCGCCCTGGGCAGTTCCGGGGTGTGGGAGGTGTTCGTGCCGGGCGTCGGACCGGGCACTCGCTACAAGTACCGGGTCCACGGCGCCGACGGTCGTGTCGTCGATCACGCGGACCCCCTTGCCTTTTCGACCGAAGTGCCGCCCGCGACGGCCTCGGTGGTCACCCGCGCCGACCACGTGTGGACCGACAGCGCCTGGCTCGACCGACGCGCGAAGACCGACGCGGTCCGCTCGCCTATGAGCGCCTACGAAATCCACCTCGGTTCCTGGCGACCCGGCCTCGACTACCGCGAATTGGCCCATCAGCTGGCCGATTACCTGCGCGCGACCGGATTCACCCATGTCGAACTGCTGCCGGTGGCCGAGCACCCGTTCGGCGGGTCGTGGGGGTACCAGGTCACCTCGTACTACGCCCCGACCTCGCGTTTCGGCAGCCCTGACGACTTCCGCTACTTCGTCGACCACCTGCACAACGCGGGCATCGGGGTACTCCTGGACTGGGTCCCGGCGCACTTCCCGCGCGACGAATGGGCACTGGCCCGCTTCGACGGCACCCCGCTCTACGAGCACCCCGACCCGCGCCGCGGCGAGCAACTCGACTGGGGCACTTTCATTTTCGACTTCGGTCGCAACGAGGTCCGCAACTTCCTGGTCGCCAATGCCGCCTTCTGGATCGAGGAGTTCCACATCGACGGCCTGCGCGTCGACGCCGTGGCCTCGATGCTGTACCTGGACTACTCCCGCCCCGAGGGCGGCTGGGAGCCGAATATCTACGGCGGCCGGGAGAATCTGGAAGCGGTCGACTTCCTACAGGAGCTCAACGACACCGTGCACCGCGCCCATCCCGGCGTGGTCACCATCGCCGAGGAGTCGACCACCTGGCCCGGCGTGACCCGTGGCACCGACGTCGGCGGTCTCGGATTCACCATGAAGTGGAACATGGGCTGGATGCACGACACCCTCGGCTACCTGGGTCGCGACCCGATCCATCGCTCCTGGCACCACAACGAGATGACGTTCTCGCTGGTGTACGCGTGGAGCGAGAACTATGTGCTGCCGATCAGCCACGACGAGGTCGTGCACGGCAAGGGCACGCTGTGGACCCGCATGCCCGGCGACGACTTCGCCAAGGCGAGCGGCGTGCGCGCCCTGCTCGCCTACATGTGGGCCCACCCCGGCAAGCAACTGCTGTTCATGGGCCAGGAATTCGGCCAGTTCCGCGAATGGGACAACGACCGCGGCCTGGACTGGCAGGAATTGGAAAACCCACTCCACCAGGGCATTTCAACAATGGTGGCCGACCTCAACCGCACCTACACCGCCCACCCCGCCCTGTGGACGCAAGACGCCACCCCCGGCGGCCACTCCTGGATCGAAGCCGACGACAGCACCGCCAACGTCTTCGCCTTCCTGCGCTGGGGCACCGACGGCAGCGCGGTGGCGGCCGTCTTCAACTTCTCCGGTTCCCTCCGCGAGAACTACCGCATCGGTCTGCCCCATCCCGGCACCTGGCACGAAATCCTCAACACCGACGCCCACGAATACGCGGGCTCCGGCATCGGCAATCTCGGCATCGTCACCGCCGTCGACACCCCCAGCCACGGCCACCCCGCCTCGGCCACCATCACCATGGCCCCCCACAGCGCCCTCTGGCTGTCCTCGACGGCTTAACGATCCAGGTCGACCCGAATCGTCAGCAGGTCGGTACCGAACGCCCGCACCGCGGTGCTGTTGTAGCGCGGCAACTGCCGCAGCCTGGCCCGCGGATCGTCCCCGGGCAGCAACACGGCGGTCCCCGTGTACCAGCGCCCGCGCAGGCGCACCCTGACCTTGTTGTCGGCCTTGATATTGCGCACATACTGCGAGCGATCCCCGAACTCGGAGACCAACCAGAACTCGTCGCCGACGCGCCGACCGCCGATCGGCGTGACCCGCGGCTGCCCACTCACCCGCCCGATCGTCTCTAGCAACTGCTGACCGGGCAGTCTGCCCAGTATCGGATTCAGTCGCCGCTGCAACGCGGTGACGATCCGATGCTGAATATCGTTCTTGGACGCCATATTTCGACCGTAGCACCGCTCACCCACAGCGAAGCCGCCCCAGCGGTGTTCGGCCGGGGCGGCTTCGAAGCGGTACGAGCGCGGCAGTCCGTCGAAGGTGACCGATCGTGCCTGAGCTGTGGGTGTCAGTACAGTGCGGCGGCGAGCTTGCGCCGGGCGGCGATCACGAAGGGCTCGGCGGGGTCGAACAGCTCGAACAGTTCGAGCAGGCGGGTGCGGGCCCTGGTGCGGTCGTCGCCCGCGGTGCGCTTGACGATCGCGATGATCCGATCGAAGGCCGCCTCGGGTCGCTGCTCGAACATTTCGATATCGGCGGCGTCGAGTGCGGCGTCCAGATTCGCCGGGTCGGCGTCGGCGGTGGCGACCACGGCCGGGTCGAGCTGCTGGGCCCTGGTCAGGAAGCGCAGCTGGCGCAGGGCCGCTTTGGCTTCCTCGTTGCCGGGTTCCTCGGCGATGATCGCCTCGTAGGCCGCCTCGGCGCCGGCGAAGTCACCTTCGGACAGCTTGTCCTCCGCGTCGACGAAGCGCGGGTCCTCGATCTCGGGTTCGACGGGAGCCGCGTCGGGGTCGCCCTCGAGCTTGCCCGCTGTCGCGTCCATCACAGCGTCGAGCCACTGCCGCACCTGCGGGTCCGGCTGCGCGCCTTCGAAATCGGCCAGCGGCTGCCCGCCCGCCACCGCGATCACCGTCGGAATGCCCTGCACGCGCAGCGCCTGCACGATGTTCATATTGGCTTCGGCCTCGATCACGGCCAGATCCCAGGCGCCACCGTCTTCGGCGTTGAACCGTTCCAGTGTGCGAACCAGCTCGACGCTGCCCGCGCTGCGCTGCGAGAACAGCGCGACCACCACGGGCACCTGCGTCGAGCGCCGAATCACCTTGGCTTCGAAATCCGCCTCGGTGACCGTGTGGTTGCCCGAGGCCGGAGCAGCAGCGGCACCGCCGGGAGCGGCGGGCGGCTGCTTCAGCGCGGACAGATCCACCGCACCGGACATGGCGGCGGCAGCGGCGGGCGAAGGACGGCGGGCAGCGGGTCGAGTCACGCTTTCCAGTTTGTCACGAAGCTGTGGGAGCGGCAGCCGCGGAGCCCTTGCTCACGTCCGCGCTCAGCTCACCGAGCTGACCGGTGCGCACCGCCCAGACCTCGAAGATCACGGTGAACAGCGGCGGAATGCTCGACGCCAGTGCCAGCACGGTGGTCTTCCAGTTCCAGTTCAGTTCGCGCGAGGTCAACAGCGCCGTGATCACGAACAGCACGAAGATCCCGCCGTGCACCGGTCCGAAGATCTTCACGCCGATCTCGTTGCCCTCGGCGGGCAGGTACTTGAAGGCCATGCCGGTCAGCAGCCCGATCCAGGACAGCGCCTCGAGCACCGCGAAGAACCGAAACCGACTGGCCGTGGACCGCAAATCGAAGAAACCCATGCCCACCATTGTGCCGCATGATCTACGACACCACGTAGTTGGACCGGTCACAACAAAAGCCCTGGTACCCACGCGGAGTACCAGGGCTTTCGTGGTCGAACGGGATCAGGCAGGCACGCGGATGATCAGCGCGTCACCCTGACCGCCACCACCGCACAGCGCGGCGGCACCGACGCCACCACCGCGACGCTTCAGCTCCAGCGCCAGGTGCAGCAGGATGCGCGCACCGGACATGCCGAGCGGGTGACCGATGGCGATGGCGCCACCGTTGACATTGACCTTCTCCGGGTCGAAGCCGAGCTTGCGGGTCGAAGCCACACCGACAGCCGCGAACGCCTCGTTGATCTCGATCAGGTCCAGCTCGGCGGGCGTGATGCCCTGCTTCGCGCACGCGGCGAGGATCGCGTTGGCCGGCTGGTCCTGCAGGGTCGAATCCGGCCCGGCGACCTGGCCCGCGGCGCCGATCTCGGCGATCCACTCCAGCCCCAGCTCTTCGGCCTTGGCCTTGCTCATCACGATCACCGCGGCCGCGCCGTCGGAGATCTGCGAGGCGGTGCCCGCGGTGACGGTGCCGTCCTTGCGGAAGGCCGGACGCAGCTTGCCCAGCGACTCGACGGTGGTGTCGGCGCGAATGCCCTCGTCCTCGGTCACGTAGACCGGGTCACCCTTGCGCTGCGGCACGGCGACCGGCACGACCTCGTCTTCGAACAGCCCGTTCTTCCACGCGGCGGCAGCACGCTGGTGCGAGGCCGCGGCCAGCGCGTCCTGCTCCTCGCGGCTCACCTTGTCCAGGTCGTTGCGATCCTCGGTGAGCAGGCCCATGGCCTGGTCGGTGATCACGTCGTGCAGGCCGTCGTAGGCCATGTGGTCGACGAGGGTGGTGTCGCCGTACTTGAAGCCCTCACGGCTCTTGGGCAGCAGATGCGGGGTCTGGCTCATCGACTCCATGCCGCCGGCGACCACGATCTCGTGCTCACCCGCGCGGATCAGCTGATCGGCCAACGCGATGGCGTTGATGCCGGACAGACAGACCTTGTTGATCAGCAGCGACGGCACATCCATCGGGATACCCGCGGCGATGGCGGCCTGACGCGCGGGCAGCTGCCCCGCACCGGCCTGCAGCACCTGGCCCAGGATCACGTAGTCGACCTGCGCGGGCGCGACGCCGCCCTTCTCGAGCGCGGCTTTGATCGCGACACCGGCCAGATCAGAGGCCTTGAAGCCCTTCAGACCGCCGAGCAGCCGACCGACCGGGGTACGCGCACCGGACACGATGACAGAAGTGGTCACGAAAGCCTCGCATTCATTGAGTCGAACCTCGCCGGACGCAGGCGGCATCGCCGCACGGGTTCAGGAGTTGGACTCCACGGTAACCGGTATCGGCCCGCGCCCGGCACGCAGGTCCGCGCTAGCTTCGTGGGGTGACCAACGAGAACTTCATCCCCGCCGACTACGTCATCGCCGTCGACCACGTGGGCATCGCCGTGCCCGACCTCGACATCGCCGTGGCCTGGTACACCGACAACCTCGGCATGGTCGAGACCCACCGCGAGGTGAACGAGGCCCAGGGCGTCGTCGAGGCCATGCTGTCGTGCCCCGCCGCCGCCGACCGCGCGACCGCCCTGCAGTTGCTGGCCCCGCTCACCGCCGAGTCGACCATCGCCAAGTTCATCGACCGCAGCGGCCCCGGACTGCAGCAGCTGGCCTACCGGGTCACCGATATCGAAGCAGTTTCGGACTTCCTGCGCGGACGCGGCGTGCGTTTGCTGTACGAAGCCCCCCGCCACGGGACCGCCGATTCCCGCATCAATTTCATCCATCCGAAGGATGCTGGCGGTGTGCTGGTCGAGCTCGTGGAGCCGAACCCGGACGTTACGCACTAGTACGCCGGTACTGTCGGTAAATCTCGGCGAGATCACAATCACGGTCGAGTCTCCATAGGCTCGCTCGAGGCTGTATTTTGTGTGCCATGTCGTCACCTGAGTCCGATCGCAATCGCTTCGTTGCACTGCCCTTCACCGTTGTGCGCAAGGGTTATGCGCAAGACGAGGTGCGCAACTACTTCGACCGCTTCGACGCTGAGCTCCGCGTCACCGCCACCGACCGGGATGCTGCCGCAGCGCAGGCCCGCAATCTCGCCAGCCAGCTGGAAGATGCGCGTGACGAGATCGACGAGCTCCGCAAGGAGGTCGACCGGCTTTCTGTGCCGCCGACCACCGCCGAAGGCATGTCCGACCGCATCTCGCGCATGCTGCGCCTGGCCTCGGACGAAGCGTCCGAGGTCCGCGCGCTTGCGCAGGCCGAAGCCGCCGAGATGGTGTCGATCGCCGAGCAGCAGGCCACCGAGATGCGTGGCAAGTACGAGTCGCTGCTCGCGGAGACCAAGGAGAAGCGCGAGGCGCTCGAGATCGAGTTCGAGCAGACCCTCGCGAACGCGCGCACCGAGTCCGCCAAGATCATCGAGGCCGCCCAGGCCGATGTGGAACGTCTCGGCAAGGAGGCCGAGGCCAAGCGCAAGGCCACCCAGCAGGACTTCGAGGCCACCATGAACGATCGGCGCACCAAGCTGACCCGTGCCATGGAGGAGCTCGAGGCCACCAGTCGCGCCGAGGCCGCTCAGCGGATCAAGGATGCGACCGATGAGTCCAACCGCCTGATCAGCTCCGCCACCCAGACCTCCGAGCGCAAGATCGCGCACGCGAAGGAACTGGCCGAGGAGATGCGCGTGCTGCGCGGCCGGGTGCTCGCCCAGCTGCTCGGTATTCGCGGTCAGCTCGACTCCGTGCCCGCCATGCTCGCCGCGGTCAACCGCGAGAGCGAACTGCTCGACGGCACTCCCGAGCGCAAGTCGATCAGCAACAACGGCAACAAGTCGGTCTCGAGCTCGCGCCAGAACAAGGCCATCCCGGAGGTCGCCGACGAGGACATCGTCGACGAGGACCGCGAGAGCGCCGACGTCAACTGATCAGTCTGTCGGACTCGTAACGACATTCACCCGGAAAACCGAAGGCCGCCTCGAATCAACGAGGCGGCCTTCGGTTTTCGTTGTCCGCGGGTCGGGTGTCGGTCAGGACCAGCGGCGGGTGATGCCGCGGGTGCGTCGGCCGTTCCAGCAACCCTGGTGCCAGTGTCTGCGGTCGTCCTCGCCGCCCTCGGCGGCCCAGGCGACGATATGGGCGACACCGACGGCGATCTCGTGGTCGCAGCCGGGGCACCGATAGGTCTTCACCGCGCGGGCACCGGGAACCGTTCGGACGATATAGGTTTCATCACCCGGCCCGTCCTCGGTCCGGCCGTACACGTCGCCGAGCGGTGCGGGGCCCGTAGGACGCCCGGTGCGTGGTTTTCGTCGCGGCATCCCACTTCCCTCCTAGAAGAGGCGGAAAACGTTGCTCTCCGTGCCACGTAGCTCGTCGTAATCGAGCGTGAGGCAGCGGATTCCACGGTACTCGGCCAGCGTCTTCGCCTGCGGCTTGATCTGCTGCGCCGCGAACACCCCGACCACCGGGGCCAGCAGCGGGTCGCGGTTGAGCAGTTCGAGGTAGCGGGTGAGCTGCTCGACACCGTCGATGTCACCGCGTCGCTTGATCTCCACCGCCACCGTGGCGCCGTCGGCGTCGCGGCACAGCAGGTCCACCGGGCCGATCGCGGTCATGTACTCGCGCCGCACCAGGGTGTACCCCTCCCCGAGCTTCGTCACGTGTTCGGCGAGCAACTCCTGCAGATGCGCTTCGACGCCGTCCTTCACCAAACCGGGATCGATGCCGAGCTCGTGCGAGGAATCGTGCTCGATCTCCTCGATGGTGATCCGCAATTCCTCGCCGGCCTTGTTCGTCACCACCCACAGCGCCTTCGCGGTCACCGGCTCCGGTTCCTGGCCCTCCCGCAGCGGCGTGACGCCGTCGGGCAACTCGGCACGCATCGCGTCCGGCACGTCCTCTTCGACCAGCCAGCACGGCGGACTCATCCAGTTCAGCGGCTTGTAGGAGCCACCGTCGGAGTGCACGAGCACCGACCCGTCGGCCTTGATCAGCAACAGCCGACGAGCCATCGGGAGATGGGCGGTCAGTCGACCGACGTAGTCGACCTGGCAACGAGCAATGACGAGGCGCACCCAAGCACTGTAGGCGACTGCCCTGGGAACGCAAAAAGGCCCCCAACCAATGGTTGAGGGCCTTTCGCAAAGATGTTCCGGCAGTGTCCTACTCTCCCACACCCTGTCGAGTGCAGTACCATCGGCGCAGGTGGCCTTAGCTTCCGGGTTCGGAATGGGACCGGGCGTTTCCCCACCGCTATAACTACCGTAACTCTA
>NZ_JACUZI010000017.1:0-57561 GCF_015355705.1 Nocardia sp. XZ_19_231
GGATGTCGAAATCGACTTCCTTGATCCAGTTGAGGCGGTCCTTGGAGTTCTGACCCCACGGGTTGCCCTTGTTCTCCAGGTTCTTGAACAGACCAGCGAGCTCGGAGGGGAACTCCGACTCGATCAACACCTGGTAGCGGCGCATATCGATGATGTGATCGACGTGCTCGATATCGACCGGGCACTGCTCGACACACGCACCACAGGTCGTGCACGACCACAACACCTCGGGATCGATGATCCCGTGGACATCCTCGCCACCGACCAACGGACGCTCCGCCTCGGCACGGTCCGATTCGGACAGCTTGTCTCCGTCTCCACCGGCGAGCAGGTAAGGCGCCTTGGCATAGGCGTGATCTCGCAACGACGTGATGAGCAGCTTGGGGGACAGCGGCTTTCCGGTGTTCCAGGCGGGGCACTGCGACTGGCAGCGACCACATTCGGTGCAGGTGGTGAAGTCGAGCAGGCCCTTCCAGGTGAAGTCCTCGATCTTGCCTACGCCGAGCGTGTCGACATCGGGATCGGCGGTGTCCATGTCCAGGACCGTGCCACCGGACATCATGGGCTTGGCCGCTCCGAGGGCGACGCCACCGGAGTCCTCACGCTTGAAGTAGATGTTGAAGAACGCCGAAATGCGGTGCCAGGCCACACCCCAGGTGAGTTTGCGACCGATGAGATAGAGGAACGCCGCGCCGGCCAGCATCTTGACGAACGCGAAGACCGAGATCATCAGAGGACTGGCCGGGAGCAGCCGTGCCACCTGCATCGTGACCAGATCGCTCGACACATGCCCACCGCCGTAAGTAGCGATTTTGCCTGCCTTGAGCAGAACATCACCGAGGCCGTGGATGAGCACGATCGTCTCGATGGCATATGCGGCAACGAGATTCGATCCGCTGAATCGGGACAGGCGCTCGGGTCGGCGTGGATGGTTCAACTGGCGGATGGTTATCAGCACCACGATCCCGACGACCGTGGCGAGACCGAGAATCTCCTCGAGCAGGTGATAGCCGAACGTGTCGCCGATGATCGGCCACCCGAACTCCGGGTCGAAGGTCTGTCCGTAGGACTCGAAGTAGAACACCATGCCGAGCAGGAATCCGACCATCACGAGCCAGTGCGCCCAACCGACGGTCCGGAACTTGTTCATCCGCGTGTGCGCGACGACCTCGACGATGACGGTCTTCATCCGTGGCAGCACGGGGCGTATTCGTGACCAGTCGGGCTGACCGGCGCGGAGAACACGCGCCATCCGGGTCAGGCCGAGAAGCAGTGACCCCCAGCAGATCGCGGTGATGACGGCCCCGATGATCCCGAGTGCGAACGTCGCAGTGCTCACGGTATTGCCCCCCGTTCCGCTGGCCGACAACAGTATGTTACTGGCCAGTAACTTGATCTCCGGTGCCAAATTAGCACTGATTCGACAGGCGCGAAAGCCCCCTGCCGTGGCGGCTGGACTCGTTGTGGCGCCGCGGACTCGCGGGGCCGCGGCGGAGATCACGGCGCAAAATTGCCATGTGCGTCGGTCGGATTTCGTTGGCAGGATCGAAGGGTTCAACGAGCCGCGACGGAGGGAAAACCGATGACAATCCTGGTTACCGGGGCGACGGCCAATATCGGGCGGCTGGTCGTGGACCAGCTGATCGCGCGAGGTGCCACCGACATTCGCGCGCTGACCATCGACCCGGGCAAAGCCGCACTGCCTGCCGGGGTCCAGGTGGCACGCGGGCATCTGGGTCGACCGGGCAGCTTGCCCGCGGCATTCGAGGGCGTCGACCGGATGTATCTGGCACCGTCGCCGGGCACTGTCACCGAGGTGCTCGAGCTGGCGCGGGCCGCCGGTGTGCGACACGTCGTCGATCTGTCCGGTGAGCCCGAAAGCTGGTGGGGCAGTGTGTGCAACGCTGTGGAAGGCAGCGGCTTGGCCTGGACCCATTTGTGGCCCGCCGACTTCATGGAGAACACCCTGACGTGGTCCCAGCAGATCCGCGAAAGCGGTGCGGTCCGGGAACCACACCCGGACACCGCGAGCGCACCCATCGCCATGAACGACATCGCCGCGGTCGCCGCGACCGCGCTACTGACCGATGGTCACATCGGCCGCGCACACGCCCTCGCGGGCCCGGAGATCCTCAGTCGCACCGACCTGCTCGCACATCTCGCCGACGCGCTCGACCGCGAGATCGCCTTCCGCACCTCCACCCGCGAGGAAACCATCACCGCCCTGCGGCCCACGATGGGCGACAACGCCACCTGGTACGTCGACAACGTCCTGATCGACTTCGCTCCGACCCCGGAATCCCTGCCCATCACCAGTGTCGAGGACATCACCGGCAAGCCCGCCACCACCTTCAGTCAGTGGGCACACGCGAACGCCGCCAGTTTTCTTGCCGATTGATATGCCTGGCTGAGAATTTCATTGCCCCGCGGTAGGAAGTGTTGTAAGAAACAAGGAATCGGGGGGTGCGGAGGGATTTCGACCAAACCTTGTGTAGTCGGTTCCTGGTGGGCGGGCGAAATGCCACTATGTGGGCATTTCGGGTGACTTCCAGGGGTTCGGCGGTACAGCAGTGGGAAAGATATTGGCGCCAATAGGTCGTCTGTTCGCGGCGATCATGTTGATTGTCGCAGCGATTATCGCGCTGAACGGGCGTTTACCTGGGACCGCTGTTCCCAGTGAAACCGGCGGTGCTTCGCCGGTGGCCGTCGCATTGATGCCGGTACTGCTGCTGGTATCGGTGGTGATCTTGCTAGCCGGAGTCATTGTCAGTCAGCATCGGTTGCCCTTGGCGATGCCCGCGCTCGAAAGTGATCTCGGGGTTCGCCTGTCGTTCAAGCGGTTCGCGGTGCTGGCTCCCGTCGCGCTCAGCGCTGTCGCGCTGACGTTCGCTGTCGGTATCACCATGCTGTTCGTCTTGCCCGGTGCCAGGCGGCAACCGACTTCACCGGCGACCGTGGCAGAAGGGACGCCGCCGGTGTCGGGTGCCGTCGAGGTGCAGGTGGTCGACTCGGCGGTCGACTCGTCGCGTCTCAGCGGGACGGCGTTGCTGGGGGTGGTGGGGCTGGCGATCGTGTTGATCGGCATCGCGCTGGTCGGTCTCGTCGGCGTCACCGTCTCCGGGCGGCGGACGCCCCTGGTCGAAGGGGTGGAACTGACCGAGGAGCAAGTGGCTAATACGGTCGACTCGCTGACCAGGGCAGCCGAGATGGGCCTGGCCGCGATGAACGCGCCGGGGCAGGATCCGCGCACCGCCGTGATCGCCTGCTACGTGGCGATGGAGGCCGGGCTGGCGGCGGATCGTGCTGCGGCACCGCTGGTTTCGGATACGCCGAGAGAGGTGCTGGAACGGGCTTTCGACAGTGGCGTGCTGCACGACGACGGTGCGCACGAACTGGTCGCGCTGTTCGAGGAGGCCAGGTTCAGTCCGCACGCGATGCTGGGTTGGCAGCGCATCCGTGCCGAACAACTACTGCGCCTGGTACTCGCCGATCTCCAAGCCCGCGACGAGGTGCCGGTGTAACGGACTGCGCGACCGGTCTATTCATGGCGTCGCATCTCGCCGTACAGCCACGTGCCGATCATCCGTGCGGTCATGGCGATGGCGGCGGCGCGGTCGCCATCGGCCACGTCGTCGGCCGAGGCACGCAACACTGCGGCGAAACCGGTGTTGACCAGAACCCACGACATCATGTCGTGGTCATGGTCGTGTCCGGGCCCGACGAACTGGATCACGATGAGCTTGAGCAGCATCCGCAGTCGCGGTTCGAATTCGGGCAACCCACTGCTGTAGAACTGCACGCTGCGCACGAGCGCGCGAACCAGATCCGACTTGGCGGCCAGCGCATCGGCGAAGACGTCGAGAATCTCCGACGCGATCGCGACGTAGTCGTCACTGCTGGTCGGCGAGGTCTCTACGGTCAAGCTGAATACGCGCTGGGTGAAATCCTGCTCGACGTCGGTGATGAGCCGGTCGAGGAGTTCGTCGACGAGGAAGGACCGCTCCGGAAAGTACCGGTACAGCGTTCCGATGCTGATCTGCGCGTGCGCCGCGATGACATTGGTGGAGGTGTTGTCGATTCCTCGCTGGCCGAACAACTCCGCGGCGGTATCGAGAATGTGTTCCCTGGTCGCCTTCGCTCGCTCTTGTTTCGGGCGGATTCGCCGGTCGACGGGTTTCGGTGGCATCGGAGTTCCTTTTCGGCGAAGTCGGTCCCACCGCTGACGTCGGTCGGGCGATCGCGGCGGCGGCATGGTGCAGGGGGAACTGCCGGGCGGGGAACGTCGAGTTGCCATGGGCGAAGGGTAGATTCCGCGAGCCGGTTTTCGGTGCTCGGTGGTCAGGTATTGAGTCGGCTCATCAAGGTTTGTGCTCGGACGTGCGTTTCCCGCACAAAGGCGCCCGGAGTGAGTCGAACCGAAAGCGATTTTCGTGCCGGTTATCCTGGCTTACCTTCGGCGCGGCTCGACAGCCGATTTTTCCTTCGCTCTCGGAAAGGCATATCTTCGTGTGACTACGGGACGACCAGTGCGGCGGCACGTTCCCAGTAGGTGTGCATGTCCTGCTCCCAGTAACCCCAGGAATGGGTGCCCGCCGGGCGGAAGTCGAACGTCGCCGGGATATCGAGTGCGGCCAGTCGGTCGCGCAGCAACGCGGTGCACACCACCGTGATCCCGTCGAGCACACCGCCGATGATCAGTTGGTCGAGCAGCTTCATCGGATTGCTCTTGACGCCGGGGCCGTTGAGGTTGTCCAGCGGGCCGGGCAGGCCGTTGCCGGTACTGACATACACCTGCACCCCGCGCAGCTTCTCGGCATTGAGGGCCGCGTCGTTGGTCGTCCAGGCCGGATCGGTGGGCGGCCCCCACATATTCAGCGGGTTGCCGCGCCGCGCGGTGACAATCGAGGCCACCATCGCCTGTCCAGCCGGGTTGCTGGTCTGGATACAGCCGCTGAAGGAGCCGACCATCCGGAATCGTTGCGGCGCTTCCTGTGCCATCCGGAACACCGCCGCGCTGGCCATCGACAGACCGGCCACCGCATCGCGGCCGGTGCCGTGGAAGGCCGAGTCGATGATCGGGGGCAGTTCGGTGGTGAGGAACGTCAGCCAGCGATTGCGTCCGGTGCCCGGATCGTCGGTCTGCCAGTCGGTGTAGAAGGCGCCCGCGCCGCCGATCGGCATCACCACGTTCGCCTGCGTGGTGCCGAAGAATTCGACGGCATCGGTCTTGGTGAACCAGTTGCTGCCCTCCCGCCAATCGGGGGTGTCGGTGCCCCCGTCTACTCCGTTGATCAGATACAGCGAGCCCGCGGGCGCCGCGGGATCGGCGGCGGGAATGACCGCGACGGTGACCGGGCGGTTCATCGCCGCCGAGTGCACGGTCAGGTCGATCACCTTGCCGGGACCGTTGGCGGCCGCCGAGACGGCGAAGGAGCCGTTCGGCGCCGGTAGTGCCGCCGCCATGGCGTGGGCCGCGACCAGGTCGGGGGCCGCCTGCGCTGTCACGACGACGGGCAGTCCGGTGGCGGCGAGTGCCACCGCGAGTGCCAGCCGCCGCATCATCGAATGCACCACTGTCTTGTCTCCGTTCGCTCCGGTGTCGTCGCTATCGCTCATGGCGGCTCGTCCCGTCGACGAACCGCAGTTGCCTGGCATCGGGCCACAGGACCGACCACGGTTCGCTCGGCCCGTCGCACAGCCACACCGCGACGCCGCGGTTCACGCCGGGAAAGCCGAGCGTTTCGTCGATGTGGGTCAGCAGGGTGGTCCGGTTGAAGCGGGTGCGCAGCACGGTGTCTGGATCGTCGACCCCGACGTAGAGCACGGTGGTGGCGGTGTCGGGTGGTGTGCCGAAGTAGCCGTAGCCGCGGTTCGGGCTGAATACCGCGGGCAGACCGGCGGCGGGCCCGAGGTCGTCGAGTGCGGCTGCCTGCCAATAGTTCTGGGTGACGATCACCAGATCTTCGCGCTGCCGCGGTGGTACCCGGTCGTAGGTCTCGGCCACTGCGGTGACCAGGTCGTCCCAACCGTCCAGCCCGAAAAGCAGACTGCGCGAGTGGATTTGTGAATAGTCGTCGGTGGACTGTCGCAGTGCCGAGTCCGGTAGGGGCAGGACGACGACGAGCGCGACACAGATCGCGGTCGCGAGTGCGCCGATGCCACCGCTGATGATCGCCCCGAGCCGGGAGAAGCCACGGTCTGCCAGATACACCGCGCCCGCCGCGAACAGGCCGGGAAACGCACCGGCGACGAAGTAGGGGCGCAGACCCGCGAGCACCACCGCGCCGAGACCGAGCGCGATCATCGGAATCAGGAAGTAGTACGGCCGGAATCGCTCGGCGCGCAAACCCGCCCACATGCCGGCGATCAACAGCAGCCCGCCCGCTCCGGTGACCTGGATCATCGTCCACGGCACCGCCATCAACCCGGCGGTGGCGAGTTGTTCGTCGCGCACGACCGCGCCCATCGCCAACTGCGGCCAGCCATTGCTGTGCTGCCACCACAGAATCGGGACAGCCGACCCGACGAGCAACCCCGAGCCCAGCCACCACGCGGGCCGACGCAGCATCTCCCTCGGTCCGAATACGGCCACACCGAGGGCGAGCACCGCCCAGATGATCGGAATCAGCCACTTGACCTGAAAGTCGACCGCGGCGACGAACCCCGCTGCGATCAGTAGGTAGTCCTCGCGGGTCCGCACCCAGCGGATCAGCAGCCACGCCAGCATCGCCGTCAAGGTGATGTCGAGGGCGAAGGTGCTCAGCATCGCCGACTGCATCACCGCCATCGGGGTGGTCGCGTAGGCGAGCGCGGCGAGGGTCTGGGGGAGTCGTCCACCGCCGAACTCTCTGGCCATCACCGCGCTGAGCACGATGGCCAGCACCGTGAACAGCAGCGCGGGCAACCGCAGGACGGCAGTGGATCCCGGCGCGAGGAAGTCCGACAGTGCCGCCAGCAGCGGGACCAACGGGCCCTGATCGGCATAGCTCACCGACGGATGTCGCCCGGCCGCGAGGAAATACAGTTCGTCGCCGCCGATGCGGTAGCGGTCGATCCTGGCGAGGAACAGGGTCGCGGCCACGGTCGCGACAATCGACACCTCGCGCCACGCGAAGGCGGGTAGCGCGCGGGTGGGTGCGGCGGGCACGTCGACGGTGCCGCTCCGGACTTTCATGGTGGTACTCCGGGGGTCAGTCCCGGTCGCCGCGGACTGGCGTCGGAGCTGCTCCGGAAGGTGTCGAGTGGGCGAGAGATTCGTGTTCAGCAGTGGGCTGCAGGCGTTTGAGCCACGTCGGCGCCCACCAGCAGGCGTCCCCGAGCAATCGCATGGAGGCGGGCACCAGCAGCATCCGCAGGATGGTGGCGTCGATGAACAGCGCGGTGACCATGCCGAGGGCGATGTACTGCATCATCAGCAGATCCGACAACGCGAACGCGCCGGTGACGACCAGCAGGATCAGCGCGGCCGCGGTGATGATGCGGCCGGTACGGGCGATACCCGCCTGCACCGCTTCGGTCGTGGAGGCGCCCGCTGCCCTGGCTTCGACGATGCGAGACAGCAGGAATACCTCGTAATCGGTCGACAGCCCGTAGACCACCGACACGATGACGACCAGGACCAGCGACATGATGGGTTGCGGGGTGAAGCCGAGCAACCCCGCGCCGTGCCCATCGATGAAGACCCACGTCAGCACGCCGAGGGTGGCGCCGAGCCCGAGCAGGTTCAAGGCGGCCGCTTTGAGCGGCAGGATCAGCGAACCGAATGTCAGCGCCATCAGTAGCGTGCTGGCCAGGAAGACGAACGCGATCATCAGCGGCATCCGCTCGACGAGTGCGTCGATACTGTCCTTTTCCACGGCGGGATTCCCCCCGACCATCAGTGTTGTGCCGGGCGGCAGTGGCATCGAACGCAGATAGTCGACGGTCGCCTCGGCGTCGTCGGAACCGGCGAGCACGGTGTGGGTGGTGAGAACCTGGGGCTGGAACGGCGACTGCATCGGCTCGGCGAACGGTGCGCCGAGGCCGGGGGCGTGGTTGGCGTCGGCGCGGACGGTCTCGGCGGTCTCGGGGTCGAAAGTGACGATGACCAGGTCGATCGGGTCGATCTGGCGCAGCGGGAACAGTTCGTCGAAGTGCTGCTGGGCCAAGCGCGTCGGATGGGTCGGCGGGAGAAAGCGCTCATTGATGGAGCCGAAGGCCAGATTCTGGATCGGAACGATGAGCAGCAGCAGTCCGAGGCAAATCGGAATCGCTACCACCAGTGGACGTTTCATCACGCCTGCGGCGAATCGGCCCCACCTGTTGTCGGGGACGCGGTCGCTCGCGACCGGTTTGCGGAACCAGTCGACGCCGAGCCAGTCGACTCGCCTGCCCAGCACGGCCAGCATCGCGGGCAGCAGGGTGATCGAGGTCAGCGCCGCCAGGGAAATGGTGATGATGGCGCCGTAGGCGAACGATCGCAGGAAGCCCTGCGGGAACACCAGAATGCCCGCGGCCGCGACCACCACGATCAAGGCCGAGAACAACACCGTGCGCCCCGCGGTGGTCACCGAACGCCGTACCGCGTCGTCGACCGTGCGGCCGTCGGCGAGTTCCTCGCGGAAACGACTGAGCACGAACAGCCCGTAGTCGATCGCCAGGCCGAGGCCGATCATCGAGACAACAGGGGAGACAAAGGAGTTCACCTCGGTGACCGCGGTGAGGCAGCGCAGCAGCCCCCACGCGCCGAGCATGGTGAGTCCGCCGATGATCAGCGGCAGCGCCGCGGCGACGACGCCGCCGAACAGGAAGAACAGCAGGATCGCGACCGCGGGGATGGCGAACAACTCCACGCGTCGCTGATCCTGAACCATGGTGTCGTTCAACGCGAGAGCGACCGGTTGCCCGCCGGCGAGTTCGACCTCGACCCCGGGGATCACGAACTCCTCGGCGATCTTGCGGTAGTTGCGGCCCTGTTCGGTGGGATCGAGGCCGCTGACCGCGACGGAGGCGAACGCGTAGTCACGTTCGGGCGAGCCGAAGACGTCGGGAAGCGCCACGCCGGTATCGGTCGGCCAATACGCGCCGTTGATCCGGTCGATCTCGTTCGGGAAACGCTGCGGCAGATTGTTCAGTCCCGCCACGACTGTCTCGGTAAAGGCTGGATCGTCGATTGTGGCGCCTTCGGGCGCCCGAACCAACAAAATCACATCGCTGCTGTGATCACGACCGAATGCGTTGTCGCGCACGTGCGCCGCACGAACCGATTCCGAGGACGGATCGTCGAACCCTTTCGAACTCAGATCCGCGCCGAGCCCGAGCCCGTAAGTTCCCAGTGCCAACAATCCGGTCACCATAATCAAGATCACCAAATATCGCCGCCGCACGACGGTGTCTGCCCATTGTGTCAACTCGGCGAACACATTCGCCTCCCAACTGCTCGCGATGTGTCGAACTTGTCACTGCCGGTGGTCTTTTCGGTCGCTACCGCGCAATGTTGCGGCCGGTCACAATGAATCTCCGAGTCTTGTTGTGAGGCATGACTTCGCTATATGGGCCCGATCACAGAGAGGCTCGCTATTACCCGTCCGAAATTCCAGAGGTCGGTAATCGGACGATCGCCACGGTGGTGGGCTTCTACGTTGACACCAACGGTCATTGCCACAGGCCGGTCGAACCGGAGGAAATTACGTGTCGGATATTGCCATTGTCGGAATCGGATGTCGGTTCGCGGGCGGGATCGACTCCCCGGAATCGTTCTGGGACTTTATCGTCGACAAGCGTGACGGCGTCGTGGAGATGCCCGCCGATCGCTGGGACTGGCGCCGCTACTACGACCCCGAGCCACGGACGCCGGGGCGCAGCTATACCAAGCACGGCGCCTTCATGACCAACGATCCGTGGGAGTTCGATCCCGACTTCTTCGGGATCTCACCGCGCGAGGCCACGGTGCTCGACCCGCAGCAGCGGCTGATGCTCGAGGTGACCTGGGAGGCCCTCGACGACGCCGGGATCGCGGGGCGCTCGGCCGGCGCACAGGTCGGGGTCTATGTGGGCGGCTTCGTCGTCGACCAGTCGGTGATCGGCGTGGTGGGCCCCGCGCTGTTCCACACCGACATGCACACCCCGGCCAGTGCCTCCTACACGATGCTGTCCAATCGGATCGCCTACGCGCTGAACCTGGTCGGTCCGGCGATCACCGTCGACACCGCGTGCTCCTCGTCGCTGGTCGCGCTGCACCTGGCCTGCCAGGCGCTGGAGAACGACGACTGCAAGGTCGCGCTGGCGGGCGGGGTCAATGTGATGCTGCAGCCGGAAACCTTCGTGCTCATGTGCAAAGGCGGTTTCCTGGCCACGGACGGTCGCTGCAAGTCCTTCGACGCCTCCGCCGACGGCTACGGTCGCGGTGAAGGCGCGGGAATGGTGGCGCTGAAGAAGCTCGAAGATGCTGTCCGCGAGGGTGATCGGGTCTATGCCGTGATCAAGGCCACCGGGTCGAATCAGGACGGGCGCACAACCGCGATCACGGTGCCCAACGCCGACTCGCAGGAGTCGCTGGCCCGCACCGTCTGCGAACGTTCGGGCCTGGCACCGGACGAGATCACCTACCTGGAGGCGCACGGCACCGGAACGCTGGTCGGCGATCCGGTCGAATTGCGTGCTCTCGGCAGGGTTTTCGGCGCACCGTCCGGGCGCACCGGCACCATCGGCGTCGGCTCGGTGAAGGCGACGATCGGTCACACCGAGGCCGCCGCCGGCGTCGCCAGCGTTATCAAAGCCGCACTGGCGCTGCAACATCGCACGCTGCCGCCGCAGGGTTGGTTGAACAACCCGAACCCCGACATTCCGTTCGACGAGCTGGGTCTGCACGTGCAGACCGAGGCGCAACCGCTGCCCGAGGACGCCGCGCCGATGGCGGTGGCGGTCAACGGTTTCGGTTACGGCGGCACCAACGCCCACGCGATCCTGCAGGAGTTCCGCGCGCCCGAATCGCCGACCGAACCGGCCCGCCACCTAGGCATCCTGCCCATCTCGGCCCGCAGTACCGGCGCCGCGCGTGCGTTGGCGGGCCGGTTCGCCGACCTGATCACCGCGGGGGCGGACCCGGATCAGCTGGCCGAAGCGGCGTGGACCCGAATGTCGCACCACCCGTTCCGCACCGGCGTACTCCTCGACGGCTCCACCGACGAATTGGTCCATGAACTGCACGAGTACGCGTCGGGTAACGGACGCGACGCCAGCCGCACAGTCTCCTCCAGCGCCGCCGAGCCGGTGTTCGTGTTCTCGGGGATGGGTCCGCAGCACTGGAAGATGGCCCGTGGTCTGCTCGCGGCCGGCGGGGTGTTCGCCGAAACCGCCGAGGAGATCGACGCGGAATTCCGCGCGATCGCGGGCTGGTCGATCATCGAGGAACTGGGCAAGCCGGAGCACGAGTCCCGGGTCACCAGCACCGAGGTCGCCCAGCCGGCGAACTTCCTCGTCCAGGTGGGCCTGGTGCGCGAGCTGGCCGAATACGGCATCGTCCCCGCGGCCATCGTCGGCCACAGTGTGGGTGAGGTGTCGGCGGCGTATGTGAGCGGCATGCTGTCACTGCGCGAGGCGGTGCGCGTGGCCTATCACCGGGCGCGATTGCAGGCCACGACCGCGGGAAGCGGCGGGATGCTCGCCGTCGGCATGACCAAGGATCAGGCCGACGCGCTCATCGCCGGCGATCCGCGCGTCGACATCGCCGCGATCAACAGCCCCACTTCGCTGACCCTGTCCGGCGACGTCGACCGACTCGACGAGATCGCCGAAAAGCTTACGGAGGACGGCATATTCGCACGCCGGCTGCGGGTCGAGGTGCCCTATCACAGCCGACTGATGGATCCGATCCACGACGAACTGCTCACGGCGCTGGCCGATCTGGCGCCGCAGGCGCCGTCGGTGCCGCTGTACTCCTCGGTGACCGGCGAGCTGGTCACCGAAGGTGATTGGAACGGCGAGTACTGGTGGTCGAATGTCCGTCAGCCGGTGCGCTTCTTCGACGCGATCGGGAGCCTGATCGGCGCGGGCAATCGGATCTTCCTCGAGGTCGGTCCGCATCCGGTGCTGTCGGGCAATATCCGCGAAGCTCTGGTCGACGCGGACGTGAACGGCACCACGGTGCCCACTCTCGACCGCGAGCAGTCCGATTCGCACAGCTTCCGGCGCACCCTCATCGGCCTGCATGCCGCCGGTGTGCTCGATCGTGACGTGCTGTTCCCAGCGGAGCGGGGCGTCACCGCGCACGTGCCGCTGCCGCGGTATCCCTGGCAGCGCACCCGTCTGCACTCGTCGCTGCCACTGTTCGAGCAGGCACGCCTCGGTACGCCCGGCGGCCACGCGATGCTCGGCGACCCCGATGTGGAGGGGCGTCCCGAGTGGTTGCTGCAGGTGGGCACCGAACTGTTGCCGTGGCTGGTCGACCATGTCGTCAACGGCGTCAAGATCATGCCGGGTGCGGCGTACCTGGACGCGGCGCTGAGCGCCACCGCTGCCCGGATCGGCAGCAAACAGGTTGCACTGGAGGGGGTTCGGTTCGTCGCTCCGCTGATCATGGGCGCCCCCGATGTTCCGCTGGTCGCGATGAGCGTGGAGGAGGCCAGCGGCCGCTTCATGATCAGATCGCGCAGCGCGACCGGTACGGCGTGGACGGTGCACTCGACGGGGCGTTCGCTGACCGGTAGTCACGAACAGACCGAAGTCGAGCTGCCCACCATCGAGATCGGTGTCGATGTCGACCCGGCGATGTTCTACGCGGGCCTCGCCTCGGCCGGGCTGCAGTACGGTCCCACGTTCCAGCGGGTGACCTCGGTGCGGGTCGGACGCGACGTCGTACTGGCCACCGTCGACGGCAGCATCGCCGAAGGGTCGCGGCATCTGGCGCATCCGGCCGTCGTCGACGCCGCGATGCAGTGCGCGGCCATGCTTTTCACCGACGAGCGGATCAACGAGGGCGTCATGGTGCCCGTGGGAGTGAACGCGGTGCGGCTGCTCGCCGAACTGCCCGCGGAGATCACCGTCGTCGCCCGCCGCGACCCCGCCGCTCGCCTGCGCGCCGATGTCGACCTGCTCGACCGCGACCGAAAGCTGGTCGCGCGGTTGACGGGCCTGCAGATCGGCGCGCTCAAGCCCGGTGACAGCCCACTGCACCGGATGGCCGACTTCTACTACACCGAGGTGCTCGAAGAACGCGACCCGATCGACCCCGCGTCCCTGGTCGAAGCCGGGTCGGTGTCCACCGTGATCGTCGCGCTCGGCGACAGCCCGCGCACCGCTGAACTCGCCGCCGCGATGCCGGGGTCGCGAGTGTTGCTCGTCGACCCGAACAGCGACGAACTGCAGTCCGATCTCGTCACGAATCTGGAGGCGGCGAAAGCCGACGACACGCAGCGCACACACGTCTGTGTCGTGGTCGGTGCGGGTACCGACGACGTCGCCGACCTGTGGACGCTCAAGCGCGTCGCTGTCGCGGTGTCGGAGTACGTCACCCCGACCGTGGAAGGCGCCCCGCCACAGATCAGCTTCGGCGACGGCAACGTCCACGCCACGCTGGTGACCGAATCCGCCTTCATGGCTCCTGGTAGCGGGGTCGAACCGGACCCGCGCCACGCCGCCCTCGCCGGTGGCCGCCGGGTGCTGCTCAATGAACAGACCCCACTGCGCTGGCGGTTGATCGACACCGAGCCCGCCACCACGATCGGCGAACTCGTCACCGAACTCGGTGTGCCCGGTGCCTTCACTCTCGACAACAGCGACGAGGTGCTGCTGCGCGCGGGCAAGCGCCTGGTGCCGATGGTGACCAAGCCGCTGCCCGAGCGCATCGAAGAGCTCGAGACGTCGCATCCGTTGGCCGATCCGGAGGTGAACTTCGAGCTGGATATGCCACGCACGCGTGTGCTCTCGCAGGTGGCGTGGCGTGAGTGCCCGCGTCCGGAACCCGGCACGGGCCAGGTCGAAGTCGCGATGGCGGTGATCGGATTGAACTACAAGGATCCGCTCAAGGTCATCGGACTGCTCGGCGAACGCGAACTCGCGCCGACGTATTTCGGCACCGTGCCCGGCATGGAGGGCATCGGCACCGTGGTGCGGGTCGGCGCCGACGTCACCGATGTCGCGGTCGGCGACAAGGTCGCGGTGGCGTCCAAGGGCATGATGCGCAGATTCGCCGTCGTCGATCGGGCGCTGGCCGTGATCGTGCCCGCCGACACCGATCCCGGCTACTGCACCAGCACCATCGCCTTCGGCACGGCCGAATACGCGCTGCACGACCTGGCCCGCCTCGAAGCGGGCGAGACCGTGCTGATCCACGGCGCGGCAGGCGGTGTCGGTACCGCGGCCATCCAGGTGGCCAAGTCGATCGGCGCCCGCATCATCGGCACGGCGAGCTCACCCGAGCGCCGCGAACACGTCCTGGCCATGGGCGCGGACTTCGCGGTGAACTCGCGTTCGCTCAACTTCGTCGACGACGTCCTCGCGCTGACCGGCGGTGCCGGTGCCGACGTGATCGTCAGCAGCGCGCCCGGTGAGATCCTGCGCCAGAACTTCAATGCCGCAGCCGAATTCGGGCGCATCGTCGAGGTCGGCAAGGCCGATATCTACACCGGCGGGCTGCTGGAACTGGCCAACTTCGACAAGAATCTCGCCTACTACTCGATGGATCTGGACCGCCTGGTCGCGGTGCGCCCGCAACGACTGTCGCGACTGCTGCAGCGGGTGTTCGAGAAGGTCACCGAGGGTGTCTACACCCCGTTGCCGTACCAGATGTTCCAGACGCACGAGGTGAGCCAGGCGTTCGAGGAGACACTGCGGTCCTCGCGCGTGGGCCGGGTCGCGCTGCGGATGGACGACCCGCAACCGCCCGTGCGGCCCTACCTGCCGCCACTCGACATCGACGGCGCCGGAAGTTATCTCATCACCGGCGGGTTCGGCGGGTTCGGCATGGCGATCGGTCGCTGGCTGGCGCTGCGCGGTGCGCGCAGGCTGGTGCTGGTCGGGCGCAGCGGCGCCACCACCGAGACAGCCCGGCGCCAGCTGGAGGCGTGGCGCGCGGTGGGCATCGAGGCGATCGAAGAACATGCCGACGTGACCGATGCCGCCGCGGTCGCCGCGATCGTCGCTCGCGCGCACGGCGAACAACATCGGTTGCGCGGGGTATTCCACGCCGCGGGCGCGGTGGCCGACAACCGACTCGCCAACATGGAGCTCGACGAGCTCGACCGTGTCTATCGCCCCAAAGTTCATGGCGCGCAGGTGATCCACCAGGCAGTAGCCGATGCGGGCATCACCCTGGACATGTTCGTCCTGTGCTCCTCGGGTGGCTCGATGTATGGGATCTACGGTCAGTACAACTACTGCGCCGCCAACGTCGCCGTCGAAACATTGGCACGGCGCTGGGCCGCCGTCGGTGAGCGCGCACTGTGCATCGGCTGGGGCCACCTGTCGGGCGCCTCGGGCGGCATGGCCTCGGACGAAACCGCCGAAAAGTATCTGGACCTGGTGGGGTTCGGTCCGATCGACATGGCCGACGCCACCGCCTACCTGGAACAGACCCTGCGCCTCGGCGTGACGAACGCGGCGATCATCCCCACCGACTGGGCGAAACTGACCGGAACCTTCCCGCAGCTGGTGCGCACCGGCCGCACCGCCGCCCTGGCCCAATCCTCGGCCAAGGACACCTCCGAATTGGCCAGGCTCCGTGCCGAACTCGCCGCGATGGAGGAGGCCAAGCGCGGACCTGCCATCGCCCGCAAGATGGCCGACGAACTCGCCGTTGTCATGGGGGTTCCCGTCGAGTCGATCGACATGACAGTGCCGGTGCCCGAGCTGGGGCTCGACTCGTTGATGGCGGTCGAACTGGGCGCGCGGGTCACCAAGACGCTCGGCATCGACCTGATGTCGATGCAGATGGGTCGCTCGTTCAGCCTGGAACAGGCCGGTCCGAAGGTCGCGGAGCTGATTCTCGCCTCCGAACCCACTGTGACACCGCCACTTCCGGAGGTGGCGTCCGTGTCCGGTGAATCCGGCCCGCCGAGTGTCGAGATGTCCGACCGATGGACCGTCGACCGATCGGCGGAGGTCTCGATGGCGGGATCGCACTGATGGTCGACTTCGGTTTGATCGACGAATGGCGCCCGTCTCCCGGTCGGCTCGTGACCTGGTTCGCCTCGGCGGACTCGGTCGCGCGCGCGGCCGGGGCGCCGGTCCATCCGGCACCGCCCTCGCTCCAGCAGGAGCAGTATCTGCGTCTGGCCGACCGGCACGGCGGCGCGGACTTCCGGTTCTCCGGCCTGTGCCTGGTGACCGCCGAGATCCCCACCGGTGACCTCGACCGCGACGCCATCACCCGGGCGATCCGCGCATTCCTGATGCGCCACGACACCTTTCGCACGTGGTTCGCCGTCGAACCAGGCGGCACGGTGCGGCGCCATCTGGTGCCGGAGGCCGATGTCGAGTTCGTCCCGGTCGACTACGGCCACATCGACGACCCCGAGTCGATCTGCCGACACGTGGAGAAGACGACACCCGGCCCGTTCCAATGGGATTGCTTCACCTTCGGCACCATCGAGCACGGCGATTCCACCACCGTGTACCTGGCCGTCGACCATCTGCACACCGACGGTCTCGGGCAGTACCTGTCCGCGGCCGACTTCGCCCAGCTCTACGCCGCGCAGCTGTGGGACGAGGCCGAACCGCTCGCTCCCGCGGCCAGCTATCTCGACTACTGCCGCAACGAGCGGCTCTTCAGCGAGCAGCAGAGCCTGTCCTCGGCGGGTGTGAAGAAGTGGCTCGCGCTGTTGCGTGGCAACGACAATCGGCTACCGGTTTTCCCGCTCGACCTGGGCGAGAAGACCGACGGCTACCATCGCAGCGCCCACCTCAGTGTCGTGCTGTTCGACGACGAACAGGCCGATCGATTCGAAGAGGTCTGCCGGGCCAACGGCGCCGAATTCGTCGGCGGTGTGTTCGCCGCGGCCGCACTGGCCGAACGCGAGCTGGTCGGTTCGGACTACTACTTCGGCATGACCCCGGTCAGTACCAGGACCACGGCAGCCGAGAACAATTCGGTGGGCTGGTACGTGACGCTCGTTCCGGTCGCGTTCCCGCTCAGCGAACGCATGACCTTCGCCCGCGCGCTCATGATCGCGCAACGGGCCTACGACAGCGGACTGCTGTTGGCGCCCACCTCTTTTCACCGTGTTCTCGACCTGCTGCCCGCTGATTCCGAGATCAAGGCCGAGCCGGGGTGGGTCACCCCGATGATCTCGTTCATCGACGCGAGGGAATTTCTGGGCAACGAGCTGTTCGACGGCATGAAAGCCGGGGTTTTCGCCAACCGCGCAGCCTCGGAGGAAGCCCTCATCTGGATCAACCGGCTACCGGGGCAAACGACGCTGAGCGTCATCTTCCCCGACACCGCGATCGCGCAGGAGTCGGTGCGGCGCTACCTGGCCACCATGCAGTCCGTTTTCGGAGCCATCATCGACAGCGCCACGGAGCACCCATGATCCGAGAAGAATTCGAACCGACCATCTTTCGTGACCCCGGCATTCCCGACGGCGAGAAGTCGAGATACCGCGTCGGCATCTCCGGCGAGCCCGGCGGCTTCGAGGTCTCCCACGTCGTCGTGCACGACCGGGGCGGCTACCACACGACGATCGAGGCGAGCCCGGAAGACAAGAGTGGGTGCGACCGTGCACTGGTCATGACGGTCGAACAGCGAATAGGGCGCATCGACGGGCGACTGCACGCGGAAAGCTATCGCGCGCAGACACTGTCGGGAGCAACGGTGGTTTCTCGCGAAGAGGTGAATTTCGTCGACACCGTGCATCTGCAGTTCGGCGGCCTGCCCGGTCCGTTCCCCCCGAATGTGATGCCGATAGCCGCTGGACTGACCATGTTGCGCGGACTGGATTTCGCCGACGGGCTGGTCGAAACGGTCGACGTGTGGCTCGCGTCCTCCGTGCACTGGCCACTGCTGGTCCGGGTGGAGAAACAGGTCGTCTTCGCGGGGACGGCCGGGGTGTTCCCGTGTTGGCAGGTGCGGTTGCGGCCCGGCTTCGAGCAGGTGAACGGGATGCTGGACAAGATGGTCGGCTCGGTCGTGCCGCCGTTCATCGCGCTGTTCGAGGTGGCGGCGCCGCATCGGATGGTGCAGATGAGTTTCCCGACCCAGATGTCGATGTCGGCCCCGCGCGCCACGATGGAACTGGTGTCATGAGCGAAACCACCGGGGTCGCGAAGGCACAGGTACCCGAGCTCGGCGCGTGGCTGGCGTTCGGTGCCTGTCTGATCGCGGTGTTCATGCAGATGATCGACGTGACGATCGTGAACACCGCGCTGCCGAGCCTGACCGCCGACCTCGGGGCGTCGAGGTCGGCGCAACTGCTGGTGATCTCCGGCTATGCGCTGGCGTTCGCCTGCACCCTGCTCACCGCCGCGCGGATCGGTGCGATGGTCGGTCGGCGCACGATGTTCCTGGTGTCGGTGGTCGCCTTCACCGCCGCCTCCGTGTGGTGCGGATTGGCCGCTGGCCCTACTGAACTCGTGATCGCGCGCGTGGTCCAAGGAGCGGCGGGGGCGGGCATGGCGGCCCAGACGATCGCTCTTCTCACGGCCGGCTTTCCGCGCGAACGCCATCCCTTGGTCTTCGCGCTCTATGGGGGAGTGGCCGGATTCGCCGGGATGCTCGGGCCCATCGTGGGCGGCGTGCTGCTCACCATCGACATCGGTGGGTGGGGGTGGCGGTCGGTCTTCCTGATCAATCTGCCGATCGGTCTGTTCGCGTTCGGGTTGGCCTGGAAATTCCTGGACCGGAACAGCCCGGTCGGTCGTCACCGACTCGATCTGGTCGGTGCCACGCTGTCCGGGCTCGGGTTGTTCGCCCTGATCGCGGGCATGGCGCAGATCCAGGAGCACGGGTGGCGACTCCACCTCATCGCCGTCACCGGTGGCGGGCTCGTACTGACGGCGGTGTTCCTCGCCCAGCAGCGCGCCCGCACCGCGCGAGGCGCCGACCCGCTCGTTCGCCTCGACCTGTTCGGCAACCAGGGTTTCCGGATCGGCTCGGCACTGGTCGGCACCTTCTTCGGACTGTTCACCGCGTTCGTGTTCGCCGCCTCGATCACCATGCAGGATGTGCTCGGCTATTCGCCGCTGCTCACCGGCATGGTGATGACCCTGTTCGCCCTCGGTGCCGGCGCCGGTGCCCTCGGCTCGCTGATTCTGGTGCCCCGCTGGGATATCTGGGCGCTGGCCGCCGGGATCGCGCTGTTCGGCGGGTGCATCGCGGCGGGCGGGGTGTACCTGTATCTGGTCGACGGTGTGGCGAACGCGCTGCTGTGCGCCGGTCCGGTGTTCGCGGCCGGATTCGGTGTCGGCCTGTTCGGCGTGCAGCTGCAACCGATGATGCTGTCCGGGTTGGACGCGCATCGGATGGCCGAGTCCTCCGGTGTGCTGCCGACCATCGAACAGATCGGCAATGCTGTCGGCCTCGCGGTACTGACCACGGTGTTCTTCAGCTCGCACAGCCTGGGCGGCAGCATCATGATGATGGGCGCCATCGCCGTCGTCGCGATGGTGCTCGCGGTGCTGACCTTGGCGATGCCGTCGCGTGAGCGTCGAGAACAGGCCGCGGTCAGCGTCTCCTGAGGCGTCGGTGCTGGTCGTCGGCGTGCGGTTGCCGCTGATTGTCGTACCCCGGTGCCAGACTCTGGCAGGTGCGATGGGCGATAGCGGAGACGGGCGACGGCGGCGCTCGGTTGTGTCCGCTCGATCAGGACGGTCACCCGGCGGGACCGGTCCTCGACGAGCCCTCGCTCGTCGAGGCGGTGCGCTCCCGCCCTGACGTCGAGCGGTGGGTATGGCGGTCCACGGCCGAGATCTACCGTGCGCTGCTGGCGGCGGGCGTGTGGGTCGAACGGTGCTATGACGTCCAGGCGGCGGAGTCTCTGCTGATCGGACACGAGGAAGGGCAGGCGGGGCAGGCGCGCTCGCTGGCGGCGGGCTGGGCACGGTTGCACAATCTGGCTGTCCCGCCGGATGCTCCGGTGCGGGCCGCCGAGACCCAGCCGTCGCTGTTCGAATCGGGCCCGGTGCCGCTGCCGCCGGGGATCGACGAGTTCACCGCCTTGCTGGCGGTCTATGCCGGACAGGTCGCGCGCACCGCTCGGGCCGAGCATCCCGAGCGCATGCGGCTGTTGCTCGCCGCCGAATCGGCGGGCATGCTCGTCGCTGTCGAGATGGGGCAGCTCGGAATTCCGTGGCGCGCCGATGTACACCGCGAACTCTTGGATTCGATGCTGGGCGAGCGCTTTCCGGGGGGATCCGAACCTCGGCGGATGGCGGAGTTGGCCGAGGAGGTGTCGCGGGCGTTCGGGCCAGGGGTGCGAGTCCGGCCCGATCTGCCCGCCGACATCATCAGGGCTTTCGGTCGCGCCGGAATCCTGCTGTCCTCCACCAGGAAATGGGAGATCCAGCAGATCGACCACCCGGCGGTCGCCCCGCTGCTGGCCTACAAATCGCTCTACCGTCTGTACACGGCGCATGGTTGGTCCTGGCTCGAGCAGTGGGTGCACGGCGGCCGCTTCCGCCCCGAGTACCTACCCGGCGGCACAGTGTCGGGGCGCTGGACCACCAATGGTGGTGGCGCACTACAGATTCCGAAGATCGTCCGGCAAGCGATCCGCGCCGATCCGGGATGGTCGCTGGTGGTCGCCGACGCCGACCAGATGGAGCCGAGGGTCCTGGCGGCGATCTCGCGTGATCCCGGACTGATGGAAGTGGCGGGCCGTGGCGAAGACCTCTACGCGGACCTGGCGGCTCGTGGATTCGGCGGCGATCGAGACCAAGCCAAGATCGCGCTGCTGGGCGCCATCTACGGACAGACCTCCGGCGACGCCCTGACCCACCTCGCCGGCCTGCGTCGGCGCTACCCGGCCGCGGTGGCCTACGTCGACGACGCGGCGCACGCGGGCGAGGAAGGCCGCCTGGTGCGCACCTGGCTGGGGCGCACCTGCACGCCGTTGTCGGTCGGGCTCGACGACACGGACGCGCCCCGCGACACCCGCGCCGATTCCGCCGCCCGTGCCCGCGGCCGCTTCACCCGCAACTTCGTGGTGCAGGGCAGCGCCGCCGACTGGGCCCTGTTGGTACTGGCCGGAATCCGGCACGCGATCCGCGACCTGCGCGCGGAACTGGTCTTCTTCCAGCACGACGAAGTGATCGTGCACTGCCCGACCGAGGAGGCCGCGGCGGTGGCCGAAGCGATCGCCGCCGCCGCCGACGCAGCGGGCCGGATCGTCTTCGGGCAGACGCCGGTCCGGTTCCCGTTCACCACCGCGGTCGTCCAGTGTTACGGCGACGCCAAGTAGGACAGTCGCAGCGTGCCACCTGCGCAAGTTGTCGGTGTGTATCGGTAGCGTCTTGTCTGTGGAAACAGGGGAACGTATCCGAGAACTCGCCGATCGGTTGGTGGCGCTGCGCGACGCCTACTACCAGGGGGAGCCGCTGGTCGCCGACGCGGAATTCGACGCGATCGAAGACGAGCTGCGAGCCCTGATCGAGGCGCATCCCGACCTCACGCCGGACCCGAATCCGCTCGAGCAGGTCGGTGCGCCCGCCGTGCTGCACGCCCCGGTACGGCACTCACGGCCGATGCTGTCGCTGGAGAAGGCGACCAAGCCGGAGCAGGTCGAGGCGTTCTTCGGTCGTTTCCCGGGTCAGTCGGTGGTCGTGATGCCCAAGCTCGACGGCTTGTCGCTGGCCCTCGTCTTCGAGAAGGGGCGGCTGGCGCGTGCGGTCACCCGTGGTGACGGCACCACCGGTGACGACGTGACCCCGCTGGTCCGTGCCCTCGTCGACGGCGTCCCCGAGCGGATCGAGCTGCCCGGCCGCGTCGAGGTGCGTGGTGAGGCGGTGATGCTGCGGTCGACCTTCCTCGCCTACAACGCCGCGCACCCGGACAAGCCGCTGATCAACCCGCGCAATGCCGCGGCGGGCACCCTGCGGGCGAAGGACCCGGCCACCGTGTCCGAGCGGCGCCTACAGTTCTTCGGCTTCGACCTGGATACCTCGGCCGACGACGCCGCGCACGACCTCGGGGAAGGGTTGCGTGCGATCGGGGTCGCGGGTGCGCAGATGCGGCTGTGTGCCGACGCCGCGCAGGCGCAGGCGGCGATCACCGAGATCGAGCAGGGTCGCAATGATCTGGACTACGACATCGACGGTGCCGTATTACGCCTGGCCGACCGTGATGCCTACGCGGCGGCCGGGACCCGGTCGAACTCCCCGCGGGGCGCGCTGGCGTTCAAGTTCGCCGCCGAGGAGAAGACCACGCTGCTGCGCGAGGTGATCTGGGATGTCGGCAAGACGGGCAAGATCGTTCCCGTCGCGTGGCTCGAGCCGGTGTTCGTCGGCGGCACGACGGTCACGAAGGCGACGTTGGCGAACCAAGAGGTGATCCGCGCTCGCGACATCAAGGTCGGTGACACGGTGCTGGTGCGCCGCGCGGGTGATGTCATCCCGTTCGTGGCGGGTGTGCTCGACGCCGCCAAGCGCACGGGCGAGGAACTCGACATCGTCTCGCCCACCGAGTGCCCCTCGTGCGGTCAGCCGGTCACCGAGCAGGGCAACAGCCGAGAACTGTTCTGTACCAACGTTTCCTGTCCCGCACAAACAGTGCGCAGGCTGATCCACTGGGCCTCGCGCGCGGCCGCCGACATCGACGCCATCGGGGGAGTGTGGATCGAACGCCTCGCGGAGGCGGGCATTCTCGAGAGCCCGTCGGACTTCTACACGCTGACCAAAGAGCGGCTGCTCGAATTCGACCGCGTCGGCGAGGTCTCCGCCGCGCGCATGATCGATTCGATCGACGCCAGCCGTCAGGTCGGCCTGCGCCGCGCCTTGATCGGCCTTGCCATCCCGATGGCTTCCGACGGCACCGCCGCGCGCCTGGCCCGGTCGGGCTTCGGCTCCCTGGAGGAGGTCGCCGACGCGGGCGAGGAACGACTGGTCGCGGTGGAGGACATCGGCCCGAAGGTCGCCGCCTCCCTGGTCGCGCATCTGACGCGACTGCGTCCGGAACTGGACCGCCTACGAGAACTCGGCGTCAGTCTCGATGTGCGCGAAGAGGACCTGCCGCCGGTCATCGCGGCGGGCGCGCCCCTCGAGGGCAAGACGGTGGTGATCACCGGTGCGATCAGCGACCCACGCTCCGGCGAAAAGGTCGCTCGCCCAACCTTTCAGCGCCTCTGCGAGCAGGCAGGGGCGACGGCGGCGTCCTCGGTCTCGGCCAACACCGACATGCTCATCACCGGCGCCGGGGTCGGTGACAGCAAGCTGGCGAAGGCCGAGAAGCTCGGCGTCGAGGTCGTCGACCAGGGTGAGATCTGGAAGTTGCTGATCGACGCCAAGGTCATCTGACGGTCGAAGGCGCCACAGCGGTATCTGCCGAGCTCGGGTGCGGATACCGCTGTTGTCGACAGCGCTTTCTCAATCGGTCCGGTGGTCAGGGGCGCGGTCGGTGACGTAGTCCTTCGCCCAGCGGTAGTCGGGTTTGCCACTGGGGGAGCGGGAGATCGTTTCCGCTATCCAGATTCGTTTGGGGATCTTGTACCCGGCGAGGTGGGGGCGCAGGTGGGTACGCACGGCATCGAAGTCCAGGGTGCGGTCGGGGGCGATCGAGATGATCGCGGCGACCTGCTGGCCCCATCGTTCGTGCGGGACGCCGATGACCACCGCGTCGTAGACCGCGTCGTGGGATTTCACGACGGCCTCGACCTCCTCGGGGAAGACCTTCTCGCCCCCGGTGTTGATCACCATGTTGCCGCGGCCTATCAGGGTGATGGAGCCGTCGGACTCGGCGCGGGCGCGGTCGTCGGTGACCACGATGCGGGCGCCGTCCACCGTCTTGAACAGGCGGGCGGTGCGCTCGGGGTCGTTGTAGTAGCCGAGCGGGACCGCGCCGGTCTTGGCCAGCCAGCCCTCCTCGCCGGGAGCGACGGGCCGCCCGTCCTCGTCGACGACCACCGCGCCACGTCCGGTCTGCACTCGCGGGCCGCGCGCCGGATCGTCGTCCTTCTGCGCGAAACCGATACCGCCGAAACCGGTTTCGGACGAGCCGATCGAGTCCGACACCATCGATGTCGGAAACTGCTCCAGCAGTGCGTTCTTCACCGGCTGTGACAGCAGCGCGGCCCCCGAGGCGATGACGAGTAGCGAGGAGGCGTCCACCGGTTCCTCGATGAAGGTGTCGATGAGCGGACGAGCCATCGCGTCGCCGGTGATGACCATGACGTGGGGCTGGTGCGTGGCAACGGACTGCCACACCCGCGCCGGTTCGAAGCGCGGCTCGAACAGCACCGTATTGCCCGACCAGAGTGCGTTGAACGTCGGCATCATCGCCGCGGCGTGGATCAGCGGCGGGAGCACGAACCAGATGCTCGGCACGCCCTGGGCGCCGGTCTCGGACTGCTGATACTCGTCGCGCACCGGTTCGCCGCTGTAGAAGTCGACCCCGCCGCCGAGCACCCGCCACATGTCTTCCTGACGCCACATAACGCCCTTCGGCATGCCGGTGGTGCCGCCGGTGTACATCATGAACAGGTCATCCGCGGTGCGAGTGACCGAGGGCCGGACCGGGTTTCCCGCCTCGACGAGCGGCTCGTACAGGACCGCGCCCGCCCCCGGTACACCGACATCACGGTCGTCGTCGACGCAGATCGACTGGCGCACAGTCGGTGTGACCTCGAGGGCCGCCCGGACGGTCTCGCCGTAACAGGCGTGGTAGATCAACACCTCGAGGTCGGCGTTGCCGTAGACGTAGGCCAGCTCGGTCGGGCCGTACCGGTAGTTGATATTGATCGGGACGGCGGCCAGCTTGAAGCAGGCGAGTAACGTCTCCATGGTCTCGATGCTGTTGTGCATCTGGAAGCCGATGTGCGTGCCGTGGCCGACGCCCGACTCGGCCAACTGGTTGGCCAGGCGGTTGGCCCGAATATCGAGCTCTCGGAAGGTCACTCGACGATCGCGCTGAATGAGGGCGATTCGATCGGGCATGGCGTCGACGGAGTGTTCGAACAGGTCGGCGAAATTGTTGGCCATGTCAGTCCATCTCTTGACGATCTCTCACACGACGGTGAGTGGCAGGGGTTTTCCGCGGTCGGTGAAGGAGAAGCCCGCACCGGTACTGAAGCGGGTCACCGCGACCTCGGATGCTTCTCGGAACGGTTGCTCGGCCAGGTCGATGTCGACGGTCCAGCCGTGCTGGTCCGTCGCCGCGACGCGGGCGACGAAGCGCGGGTTGACTCCGCGGACCAGGGCATCGAGAGGGCGCAGGTCTTCGGGTGTCAGCATCGAAGACCAGGCCCCGTCGGTTCGAGCCCCGCTGACGTGCGGAAAACGCAGGCGCGCACCGGAGGACAGCACCGCGATGTCGACTCCGGTGTAGTTCACCGGGTTCAGCGCCGGATGCAGGCGCAGGACCGTGGCAAGCGCGTGCGGATCGTCGCCGAGGGCCAGGCAGCGACGAATTCGCTCGGAGGTCAGTCCGGCGATCCCGGCGAACTGCTTGCGCCCGATCCCGAGAGCGGTGTCCGCGTCGGAGCGTTCGTTGATGGCGACCATGAACCCGAGGGTCAGCAGATGCTGCTGCAGGCAGATCTCATCGGCCATCCGCCGCAGGGCCGCGTGGGAGAAATCGGCGAACCGTAGATCGCTCAGCAGGGGCCCGGCGTAGTCGGCCATGCCCTCGTCGCCGGGATCGATCTCGGCCAACTCCAGCCCCGCGGCAACGGAATTCGCGAGGAGCGCGGCATTGCGTGGCACCGCGGGCGGGACGTGTGTGGGATCGATGACCACTGTCCACGCGCACACCGGGGTGCGGTCGGCGGGCCGGCGCGGTGGGCGGTGCACCGGCCGAACCTGGGCGTGCGGATTGGTGGCCAGCGCCGTCGCGTCGAAGGTGGGGTCCTCGATGTCGTGGCACATCGCCACCACGAATTCCTCGCCCATCGGCTCGACATCGGCCAGCGCACCGCAGTGATCGAGCCAGAACTCGCCGTGATCGTGGTCGTCGACCCGGAACCGGAAGTCCATGAACTGCGGCGGCGCGCCGATATCGAGTTGCAGCCCCTTGAAGATGGTCTCGACGCTGTCGCCGGTGAAGCGCAGGGCCCGCTGCATCCGGCGGGTGTAGATCGGGCTGGCCAGCTGCCACTCCTCGATGGCCACCGCCGTCATGCCCTCCCGGCCGAAGGCGGCGATGGTGTGCGCCATCCCGGACCGATCGATGAGATGACCGCACAGCAACAGCTCGGGGACCAGCGCGGCCAGCTGGTGCCGGGACAGCCCGGCGTAGCTGCTCATCGGGCTCACCACAGCGAAGCGGGTGATTCGCCGACGCGGTACCAGCCGGGCAGCGGGTCACGCGAGACGGAGCGTTCGATGCGCTTGTGCATGCCCGGCGACAGCGCGTTGTCGGTGATCATGTCGAGGAACATCGCCGAGACATTGCCGAAGTCGAAGAAGTCACGCTGCCACGACCATTGGAAGTCGCCGCCGTAGCGGAACCAGCTGCCGCCGATGCCCTCGGGGGAGTAGTGGCGGCCGTCGGCGCGCTTGCCCTCGTTGATCTGCTTCCAGAAGCCGATGACGGTGCCGCTGCGCTCGTCGATGACGAACTCCTGGTACGGATAGGTCCAGCCCTCGAGGCCGAGCATTTCCTGACCGAGGGCGTAGTCGCGGATCTCGTCGCGACCGACGGACATGAACTCCTGCTTGGGACCGTAGTTCCAGCCGTAGGTCGCATCCACCGTGTACATCTCGGCGAGAGGCTTCCAGTCGCCCTTCTCCTCACACCGCTGGTTCTCCACGACCCAGCGCCGAACCATCTCGTCGAGTTCGGCCCGCTCGAAACTTGCCATCAGTCTGTGCCTTTCACGGAGGAGTCGGATTCGCCACCGTCGGCGATCGACAGAGCTTGGGTGGGGCAGTAGCGGATCGCGGCCTCGACGGCCGTGCGTTCCGCGTCGCCGGGGTTGGCGTCCACGATCTCGACCAGGCCGCGTTTGGGCACATTGAAGACCGCGGGCGCCTCGTCCTGGCAGACCCCGTGGCCCTGGCACAGATCCAGATCGACCACGATTCTCATGACCCGTCTCCGTCCGGCACCGGCCGCAGGGGCGCCTCGGGCTGCACCTCGACCAACACCATGTGGACCCCGCGTGGGACGGAGACCACCGTCGCCACCGCGTCGGCGAGATGCTGCGGCCGCAACATGTAGGGGTGGCGGGCCAGGCCCCAGTCCTTCCAGTCCCGCAGCACCGGCCCGACGATCTCGGGGGTCGAATCCATGCCCATTCCGGTCAGGGTCGGGCCCGGCCGCACCAGTGACGCGCGGATGCCGCTGCCTTCCAATTCCATGCGCAGCTGGCCGACCATCGCCTCGAGGCCGTTCTTCGCGGCGCTGTAGGCGCCGGAGCGCGGCCGGGGATTGTCGGCGCAATCGGAGCTGATCACGACCAGATCGCCGCGCCGCCGCGCGGTCATCCCCGGCAGCACCCGGTGGATGAGGCGTTGGGCGCCGACGAGGTGGACCTGCACCTGGAACAGGAATCGCTCCGGGTCCATCTCGCCCACCAGCGAGAATTCGATATCGCCCGCACCGGAGACGAGGATCTCGGTGGGGCCGTGCGTGCGCTCGGCGGCCGTCACGAACTCGTCCACGGAAGCGGCGTCGGTGACGTCGAGCCGGTGGGCGTACGCCTCGCCGCCGTCGGCGCGGATCTTGGCGGCGATTTCCTCGCACAACTCGACCCGACGCGCGCCCAGCGTCACCGGATGGCCGAGCTGGGCCAGCGCGACGGCGCTCGCGGCGCCGATGCCGGAGGAGGCACCGGCTACGAGTACGGGCCTGCGGTCGGGATGGGGTTCGAATCGGGGCACTAGCTGACCTCTACTGTGATGGGGAGTTTGGCGAAGCCACGGACGTTCGTGGAGTGCACTCGGGCGATGCCGTCGGCAGCGACGTCGAAAGCCGTGACCCGCGAGGCGAATTCGCCGAGCACGATGGTGGCCTCCAGTCGGGCCAGGTGCGCGCCGAGGCAGAAGTGCACGCCCGCACCGAAACTGGCGAGCGCGGAGCTGCTGCTGCGGTCGATGACGTAGCTGTCACCGTCGTCGAAGGCCGCCGGATCGCGGTTGGCCGAGCCGATCAGCAACAGCACCTTCGCGCCCGCCGGAATGGTGCCGCCGTGGTACTCGAGGTCGACCGCCGCGGTGCGGGCCACGATCTGGCTGGAGGTGTCGTAGCGCAGGGTTTCCTCCACCCAGTCGCTGACCAGTTCCGGCTCGGCGACGACCTTGGCGTACTCCGCGGGGTTGGCGCCCGCCCAGTAGAGCGCGTTGCCCAAAAGCTTTGTGGTGGTCTCGTTTCCGGCGACGACCATCAGGAACATGAAGCCGATGATCTCCTCGTCGGTGAGGGTGTCGTCATCGATCTCTGCGTCGAGCAGCGCCGAGGTGAGATCGTCGCTGGGTGCGGCGCGGCGCTGGGCGACCATGTCGGCGTAGTAGCCGAACAGCCGGATCGAGGCGTCGATCGCGTCGACGGGCACATCGAGCACGCCCTCTTCGCGGTGCACCACCAGATCGGCCAAGCGGCGGATCTCGGCGCGATCGGGCTCGGGCACGCCCATCAATTCCGAGATGACGTCCATCGGCAGCTTGCCCGCGACCTCGTCGATCCAGTCGAAGCTGCCGCGCGCGAGCGCCGGCTCGAGATGCTCGAGGGTGATCTCCCGGATCCGTACTTCCATCTCGGCTACGCGTTTCGGTGTGAAACCCTTGAAAACGAGCCTGCGCATCCGCATATGTCGCGGATCGTCCATTGCCAGGAACGACATCACCCGATGGGCGTGCGGGCCCCAGGCCGCCGGATCGAGAGACACGCCATTGGCGCTGGAAAGCCGATTGCTGTCCCTAAATGCCGCGAGCACATCGGAATGCCGGGAAAGCGCCCAGAAATCGAGCTCCGGATTGTGGTAAAGCGGCGCCTCGGTGCGCAATCGGTGGTAAGTCGGGTACGGGTCTTCGTGGAATCCGTAGTCATACGGGTCGAAAGTCACGGGCTCCACTGTGGCGCTGGTCATCGCGAATACCCCGGTTTCGATAGGTCGTCCCCTTCGGCGGCGGGGGCGGAGAACCCCGAGGGAGACAGGTAGCTGGACATGTGTCTGGACGGTACCATCGACACGAGTTCGGCACAACGCTTTCAGGGGCCTTGCGGGGGCTGACCGGCTGGTGGTGGCCGAGTTTCAGGCCGGTCAAATATCTGGACCAGTGTCTGGAATGTGGTCCAAATCATATGGTACCGTCACCGCCATGGCACGGGTAGACGACGAAGTTGCACCGGTCAACGGTGGTGCGACGGACGCGAGCGACACAACGGTGCAGGACGGGGAACAGGCCGGTGCCGGGCAGATAATTCGTCGAAACTTCTCCGACACTGTCCTTTCGAGTGTCGCGACTCTGGGCCGCGCTTTGCGTATCGGCGCGGCAGCGAGCTACATCGGTGTGATCGACGCTATTCGCGGGCGATTCCAGGTACACGAAACACTCACCCAAGCCTGGTTTCTGATCAGGGTCACTGCGGTACCGAGTATTTTGATGGCTATTCCGTTCGGCGTCATCGTTTCCGCGCAAGTCGGCAATATCGTGTCCGAACTCGGCGCCGATTCGATGATCGGTGCGGCGGGCGGACTCGGCGTCATCAAACAGGGTGCCCCGATGGCCACCGCCATGCTGCTCGGTGGGGCGGGCGCCGCCGCGATCGCGGCCGACCTGGGCGCACGGACCGTCCGCGAGGAGGTCGACGCACTGCGGGTGATGGGCATCGACCCGGTGCAACGCCTGGTCGTGCCACGCATCGCGGCCATGATGTTGGTCGCGCCGCTGCTCAATATCCTGATCATCTTCATCGGCGTCGGCTCGGGCTTCCTGGTCGCGGTGTCGGCGTTGAACGTCACCCCGGGCAGCTACTGGCAGTCCTTCGGCGCCTTCACCACCTCGATCGACGTGTGGGTGTCACTGGTCAAGTCGCTGATCTTCGGCTTCCTGGTCGTCGTGATCGCCTGTCAACGCGGGTTGGAAGCCAAGGGCGGACCACGCGGTGTCGCCGACGGGGTCAACGCGGCCGTGGTGATGTCGATCGCCGCGGCCGTCGTGCTGAACACCGTGATCACCCAGGTCGTCACGATGTTCTTCCCGGTGAGGATGGCCTGATGAGCGCGCCCTACTACCCCGCCGCGCTGCGGTGGATCGGCTGGCTGCGCCGCCGTGGCATTCGTCCGTTCGGCCCGATCGAGTCGATCGGGTTCGTACTCGGCTTCTGCTGGCAGGTGCTCTCGTCGGTGCCCTACACGCTCGTGCACTACCGCCGTCAGACGATCACGATGGTGACGGACATGACCTGGGGTCGCGGCTCGGTGATCATCGGCGGCGGTGTGGTGCCGCTGATGCTGTTGCTCGGCGCCGCCATGGGCGCTTCCATCGGCATCGAGGCGTTCAGTGCGCTCGACCTGTTGTCCCTCGGTCAACTCAGCGGCCTCATCTCGGCCTTCGGCGTGACCCGCGAGCTCGCGCCGATCGCGGCGGGAATCGGATTCGCGGCGCAGGCCGGGTGCCGAATGACCGCCGAGATCGGCTCCATGCGCATCTCCGAGGAGATCGACGCACTCGAATCGCTCGGTATCCGGTCGGTGCCGTTCGTCGTGACGACCCGGGTCATCGCCGGGATCTTCGCCGTCGCACCGGCATTCGTGGTCGCGTTGATCCTGAGCTACTTCTCCTGCGCCTTCATCGTCACGACCATCCACGGGACACCGTCCGGAACGTACAACCACTACTTCGAGCAGTTCGTGGTCGGCTGGGATGTCTTCGCCGCGACTGTCAAAGTGATGGTGTTCGCGGTCGCTGTCGTGCTGATCCATTGCTATCAGGGCTATTTCGCCACGGGCGGTCCCGAGGGCGTCGGCATCGGTTCCGGGCGCGCCATTCGGGCGAGCCTGGTGGCGATCATCGCGCTCGACATGGTCGCCACCATTCTGCTGTGGGGATTCCAATCCCCCGTCACGTTCACCGGGTGATGCCATGCCTGCCTATGCTCTGCCGGGTACCGAAGTCGGGCCACTGCGTGCCCGCGTACTCGGCACCCTCGCCGTCGTGCTCACGCTGGTGGGCGTGCTCGTCTGGCGGGTGGTGCCCGACAGTGAGCCCGACGACCAGATCCAGGTCGCACTGCTGGTCGGTCAGGTCGGCGAGGGCGTCGGGGAGGGCACCGATGTCCGGCTCGACGGCGTGCGCGTCGGCTCGGTCGCCACGATCGACTTCGCGGGCCGCGGCGAGCAGCGAATCGAGCTGACGCTGAGTGGTTCTCAGCTGTTCGGCCTGACGAACGCCCTGACCGTCGACTACGCGCCGGGAAACCTCTTCGGCATCAGCGCCATCGAGCTGCATTCGACGGCGGGCGGTGCGGAGTTGGTCGACGGCTCGACGGTCGACCTGACCGATCGCGAAGCTGATCGAGTCCACGACGCCACCCTCTCGGCCTTGCTGAACTCGACGGGACAGCTCACCGACGAGGTGCTGACACCGAAACTCGTCGAACTGCTCAGCACGATCTCGCGCGACCTCACGGCCTTCACGCCGCTGATGCAGGCGATCGGCACGACCGCCCGCTCCTATGCCGAGACCCGGCAGCTCCCGCCGTCGATGTTGTTCGAACAGTTCGGTTCGGCGCTGACCGGGTTGCCGCCGATGCTGACCGGCGGGCTGACGCTGCTGAACGCGGAGTACACGAACAAGTACCTGGCGGTACCCGACCAACTCCAACGCTTCGGCCAGATGTTCGAAGGCATCCAATACCAACTGCTGCCGACGGTCACCCAACTGCTCAGCACGTCCCAACAGTATTTCGGTGGAATCCTGCCCATGATCAGCCTTGTCCTCGACCGCCTTTCCGCGTCGGTCAGCACCCCGCACCGTTCGGCGGAGCAGCTGAGCGAACTACTCACTCGTCTCGACACCGCCTTTCGCGACACACCCGACGGCCCGGTGCTCACCGCCGGGGTCGAACTGGATGTGGTGCCCGGTCTGGCGGCACCGCTGGCCTCGATACTCGGAGGCGTGCGCTGATGACGACACGTTCCCTGCTGTTGCGCGTAGCCGCTGCGGTTCTGCTGATGGGTCTAATACTGGTGGGCGTCCTGCGCGTGATCGAGCGACCGATCGACGGCGAAACCGACACCTACACAGCGCTGTTCACCGATGCGAACGGTCTGCGTGCCGGCGACGACGTGCGCCTCTACGGCGTTCAGGTCGGCAAGGTGCGTGCGGTCGAACTCGACGGCGCGCTCGCTCGCGTGACTTTCATCGTCAGCAGGGATCGGCCGGTGTTCACCAACACCGTGATCGCCATCCGATACCAGAACCTCACCGGCTTCCGGTATCTGGATGTCGAGCAGCCCGAACAGCCTGCGGGACGGCGTGATCCGGCATCGGTCTTCGGCACCGCGGAGACGGTGCCCGACTTCGACATCACCCGACTGTTCAAAGGATTACAGCCGGTGCTGGCCGAACTCTCGCCCGATGATCTCAATCAGTTCGCGACCAGCATTCTCGCGGTGGTCCAGGGCGACGGGACGGGTGTCGGGCAGGCGCTGGGCGCCATCGACAAGCTCAGCCGCTATGCCTCCGATCGGCAGGCGGTGCTGTCGACGCTGGTGGCCAACCTCGCCCAGGTGGCCGATCATCTCGGCGGGAAGTCGGGCAATGCGATGACCCTGCTGACCAATCTGACCAACCTGTTCATCACCATCACCGAGAAGCTGCCCGGACTCGTCGACTTCGCGAACGGCATACCCGGTGTACTGCAACCACTTCGGAGCATGCTGACCGTCTTCGGGGTCACCGGGGAACCCGACGGGGACCTCGATGTCGCGCTACGCAGGGCCTTCCCTGATCCGTATGACGCGGTGGCCGCATTCGAGAGCATGCCCGGCCTGATTCAGGCCATGACACAGGCGATTCCACCCACCGGGCCCGACCTCACCTGCTCGCGCGGTGCTGCCGCGGCGCCCCAACCTCTGCAAGTACTCATCGCCGGACAGGGGATCGTGCTGTGTCACCGATAGCGCGCGGACGCGCCGCCGATCCGCGGGCGGGCGAATTACGCTGGGGGATAGCGGGAATGTGCGCGGCCGTGCTCTTGCTGGTCGCGATCGGCGCGGTCTATGTCACCGGAACAACCGCTGAGCGTACGTATTCCGCCGAGATGACCCAGGCGGGCTCGGTCCGCACCGGCGACGACGTGCGGCTCGCGGGAATACCCGTCGGGAAGGTAACCGCGCTGACCCTGCTGCCCGATCGGGTCAGGATGGAGTTCACCGTCGCCGAGGACGCGTTCCTCGGTGATCAGACCACCCTCGACATTCGGATGCTCACCTTCGTCGGCGGCTATTACGTGGCCGTCCTGCCCGCAGGCACGAAACCGCTCGGCGCCGCGGTGATCCCGATGGAGCGAGTCATCGTGCCCTACAACCTGACCAAGGCTTTCCAGGACGCGGTGGAGCCGGTCCGCCGGATCGACGGGAGCGTCTTCCGCCAAGACCTCGCCGCACTGTCCACCGCGATCGACAAGAGCCCGGACGCCGTGCGGTCGACGGTGCGCGCCGCCGGTGACGTGGTCGCGATCCTGGACGAGCAGAACGCCGACATCTCCCGTGCCCTGTCCATAGCCGACGAATACCTGACCGCGCTCGACGCGAACGCCGATGTGATGGCGGATCTGATCATCACCCTCGGCACGCTCGAACAGATCATCCAGACCAACAAGGTGCAGGTCGCCGAATCCCTGTACGACCTGGCAGTGATCCTGCAAGATCTCACGCCGCTCGGACGGGCGTGGGACGCGTCGATCAAAGAGCGCGCCCAGCCGCTCGCCGATGCCATCCCCGCGCTCGAGCAACTCGGTGGGCGCCTGGGCGCCCTGCTGGATGCCGTGCGCGCGTTCGAACAGCGACTGCTCCCGCTGATGCCCGCGGGCGGCGGGGTGAGTGTCGACCAGTCCGGCGCGACCATCCAACTCCCCGCTGTGTGCGTGCCGCTGCCGGGAGGTGGTTGTTGATGTTGAACAAGATCCTGGGATCGCGCGGGCTGATGTCGGCCGTGGTCGTCGTGGCGCTCGTCCTGGCCGGTGCGATCGGCCTGCGGCTGAGTTCGCCGAATCCGCCGATGCGTAGCTACTGCGCCGACATGCCGGACAGTATCGGGCTGTATGAGGGCAGCGCGGTCACGGTCATGGGGGTGCAGGTCGGAAGCGTCACCGAGATCAGCATCGAGGGTGCGGTGGCGCGCGTCGAATTCACCGTCCGCGCCGATCGCAAGCTGCCGACCGATGTCGGAGCGGTGACCGTCAGCGACACCCTGATCGCCGACCGGCGGCTGGCCCTGATCGGGGCCGAACCCGCTGGGCCGGGCTGGAATTCGAGTGCGTGCATCACCAAGACGCTGACCCCCAAAAGCCTGACGCAGACCTTCGACGCGCTCGCCGGGCTCGCCGACCAGCTCAACGGTGCGGGCGAAACCGGTCAGCAGCGCACCGCCGTCGGGGCCGGGGTCGACGCGCTCGATCGCGCGACAGCGGGGACGGGCGATCAGATCAACGAGATCATCGCCGCGTTGAGCAGGGCACTGGTCGCACCCGACGCGGCGATCGGCCACATCGGGCAACTGCTCGACGCGCTCACCGAGCTCGCCCACCGAGCCCGCGGCGGCTGGTCCCAGGTGGAGACCACGGTGAGCGGGCTGCCGCAGACGTTCAACGACATCGTCACCATCGCGTTCCCGCCGATCATCGAGATCGTCGCCGCGCTCGCCGACCTGCTGCCCCAACTCAACGACGTGATCGTGATGTTCGGGTCGCCGGCGCTGCGCGCGTTGGATTCGGTGCCGGATCTTTCGCGCATGATCGCGGCGGGCGTCGGCTCGCTCGCCGATGTCATCGCCATGGCCCCGGCCGTCGCGAGCGGCTTCGCCGGCGCCGTCGACCCGGCCAGCGGAGCACTGACCATCGGCTACGCGCCACCGAAACTCGTACTCGCCCAGCAAGACACGACCCAGGTCTGTGCGGCCGTGCAGGTCATTACCGGACAGCCTTGCCAGGCGACCGAAAGCGGTGCGATGACGATTCCTGCCCTGCCCCTGCTGCTCGGGGCGGTGAGCGCACGATGAAACGCGTTGCCCTGCTCCTGTTCACGGTGCTGCTCGCCGCCACCGGCTGTGGCTTCCAGCCCGCCGACCTGCCGGTACCGGGTTCGGGCGTCGACGGTCCGACGTATCAGCTGCGGATCGAGTTCGCCGATGTGCTCAATCTCCCACAGGGAGCCAAGGTGATCGCGGCCGGTGTCCGGGTCGGCATACTCACCGGGGTCACCCTCGTCGATCCGGTCGCCGCCACACCGGACCGTCAGGCCGTGCCGGGTTATGCCATCGCCGATGTCGCCATCGGGCAGTCGGTACGGCTCTCGGTCGGCACCACCGCCGAACTCCGCCAGGAGACTCCGCTCGGCGACGTCCACATCGCGCTGACCGAACCGGTGCAAGCGAGGCCGGGCGAACTGACGGCGGGCGCGACCATCCCACTCGCGGACACGACCCAGTCACCCCCGATCGAGGACATCCTGGCTGGACTGTCCACCTTCATCGGCAGCGGCGCGGTGACCGACTTCCAATCCATCATCCGCACCATGAACGGCGTGTTCCCCGACGATCCGCGCGACACCGCCCGTCTCGCAGGTCTTCTCGGCGCCGACATCACCGACCTCGGCGACCACCTGCACTCGGTCGACGCCCTGCTCGACGGCTTGGAGGCCACGGTCGAGGAGGGTATGCAGCAGAACCTGCCGATTCTCGACGAACTGCTGACCCCCTACGGCGTCCAACACACCACCGATGCGGTGAACGCGCAGATCCGGGTCATCTTCGTGCTGACCGCGCTCGGCCCGGTCGCGCCGAGCGCGCAGTGGCTCGGCCCACTGCTGTCCTCCCTGGACGACACCACCCGCGCCCTGGTTCCCATGCTGCTGGGCAGCCGCCCGCTCGACGCCGATTCACCGTCGAACATGAAGGCGCTCATCGACCTGATCAACAACGATCTCGTTCCCTTCGCCACCCATGGCCCGAAGGTCGACCTGGTCGATGTCACCCTCGGGCCGTCGACCGGCCCGAGCACTGCCGACGATCACACCGCCCGCATCGTCGACACCCTGCGGATGATCGGACTCCTACGATGAATCTCCGTGCGACAGTGTCGCTTTCCGCGATCGCGGCGGTCCTGGTTTTCGGTGTCGGGTACATGTCGCTCGGGGTGCTGCGGCTGGACCCGCGACTGAGCTACATCACCGCCGACATGCGGCTGGACAATTCGGGCGGGCTCGCGCCGAATTCGCCTGTCCTGCTCGCCGGTGTGCAGGTCGGGCGCACCGAGTCGGTGCGCAAACAGGCAGGCGGGGTGCTCGTTCGGCTTCGAATCGACAGCCGCTACCGGATCCCGGTGTCCAGCAACGTCCGGATCGAGCAGCTCTCGGCGCTCGGCGAGCCGTATATCGCCTTCGCACCGGAATCGGGTGCAGGCCCGTACCTCGAGGACGGTCAGGTCGTCGCGGCCGACCGGATCCACCTGCCGATGACCATCACGGCACTGTCGGCCCGACTGGTCGAGTTGCTCGAGCAGATCCATCCCGAGGCGATCGCGAACCTGGTCGACACCTTCGACCGCGCGCTCGCCGGGACGGACACGGCGATGCAGACCCTGCAGCGGTCGTCGACCCTGCTCGCGGCCACCCTGCTCAGCCGCACCGAGGCCGTTCGGCAACTGTTCGCCGATGTGCAAGCCCTCGGCGGCAACATGGAATGGCTCGGACCCTCGCTCGGCACGGCGGGTCCGCTGTTCGGCGAGTTCGGCGTGACGCTGAACGCGATCGTCGAATCGGGATCGGAGCTCGTCGAGAGTCGCCCGGTGCCCTCGTACTTCACCGGTGACGGCCTCGTGCCGTTCCTGGCCGAGCTCACCACCCTGATCGAGGAGATCGGGCCGAGCATCGCCCCGCTGGGACAGGTGCTGGGTCCGGTGGTCACCGATGCGGTGAACCGGACACCCGCCATCGACATCAGCACCCTGATCGAGCAAGCCCTGCAGAGCGTGGACGCCGACGGCACAGTGCATTTGCGCATCGGCGTCAAATAGTCGGACAAAGGACAGACCATGAGTACAGCGACCGAAGAAGCCACCACCACCGAGGCCGCCGAGCAGCCGCCGCGCACCGTATCCCTGCGACTGTCGACCGTGCTGAGCACCGCCACGATCGCGGTCCTCGTCGCCGCGGTGGTCACCTTCGCGGCGCTGTACTTCTCAGCCGAGGCGACGATCGCCGATCGCGAGGCGCGCGACGCCGACGCCAGGCACGTCGAACAGATCGCATCGGACTACGGGATCGGCGCGTCCACCATCGACTACCGCGACGTGCAGGCGTGGTTCACCCGGCTGCGAACCGGCACCACCCCGCAACTGGCCGCGAAATTCGACGCCACCGCACCGCAATTGGAGCAGATCCTGCTGCCGCTGCAGTGGACGTCGAAGGCGACCCCGCTCTCGGCGACCGTGACCTCGGAAAGCGGTGGCATCTACAAGGTCAACGCCTATCTCGATGTCGTTTCCACCAGCGCCCAGACGCCCGACGGAACGCGGACCACCGTCACCTACTCGCTCACCGTCGACCGCAATGCCGACTGGCAGATCACCGAGGTGGGTGGTCTGCAGAACGCGCTGCCGACCAAGTAGACGACTCAGTAGGCGATGAAGAGGATCTCGTCGGGGGTGTAGTCGTGTCCGGGGTGGTTTTCGGCCAGGTGCGTCTGGGTCTGCTTGATCAGGTCGTCTTCGTCGGTGCCCTTGATGGCGACGCCGCAGGGGCAGTTGAGGCGAGTCTTCATCGGTGTTCTCCTTTGGTTCCGACTATCCGAGCAGGTTTCCGGACAGTAGTCCGGATTGTATTCCAGTTCATATGTTAGCGTGGCTCGCATGGCAGCTGTAGACGAAATCTCCGCCGGTACCAGCGACCTGTTCGCACTCGCCGAACAGACCATCGGATTCATGCCGCCGGACGAGGGACACGCCCTCTACGCTGCCGCTCGCGCGTACGCGGGCGACGGAATCATCATGGAGATCGGCACCTATTGCGGCAAGTCGACCGTCTATCTCGGCGCCGCAGCCCGCGAGACCGGCGCCGCCGTGTTCACCGTCGACCACCACCGCGGCTCCGAGGAGCACCAGCCGGGCTGGGAGTACCACGACACCACCCTGGTCGACCCGGAGACCGGCGTCTTCGACACCGTGACCACGTTCCGGCGCACCATGATTCGGGCCGAGCTCACCGACACGGTGACCGCGATCATCGGCTCGTCCACCGCCGCGGCGCGCATCTGGCGGGCCCCGCTGCGGATGCTGTTCGTCGACGGCGGCCACACCGAGGAAGCCGCTCAGCGCGACTACGACAACTGGGTGCCCTGGGTGGCGGGCGGCGGGCTGCTCGCCATCCACGACGTCTTCCCCGACCCCGCCGATGGCGGCAGCGCGCCGTTCAACATCTATCGCCGTGCGCTCGACAGCGGCAAGTTCAGCGAACTCTCGGTCACCGGTTCGCTGCGCATCTTGCAGCGCACCGCCGCCTGCGGCTGAGTCGCCTCAGCGGGGGAGCGCGTCGCGGAAGATGCCGTTGCCCGCGGTGGTGCGGGTGAGGGCGTCGGCGGCGAGCACGACAGCCGCCCCGGTCCACGTGGTGCGTTCTTCCGGCCAGCGCTTGCCATCGGTGAAAACCAGTCCGGTCCAATAGGAACCGTCGAGTTCGCGCAGATGCTGCATATTGGCGAACAGGGTGGCGGCGGCAGCGGTGTCACCGATGGCGTCCAGGGCGAGCACCAGTTCACAGGTCTCGGCGCCGGTGACCCACGGTGCGTCGGAGACGCAGCGGATTCCGAGATCGCCGACGACGAATTCGTTCCAGCGCCGAGCTATCAGCTCCGTGGCCGCGACGCCGCGCACCGCACCGCCGAGGACGGGGTAGTACCAGTCCATGGAGTAGCGGCTCTTGTCCAGGAAGGCTTCCGGACGATGGCGCAGGGCGTGGCCGAGCCGGTCGCGGGCCGCCGCCCAGTCCGGGCGTGGATCGCCCACCCGCTCGGCCAGTGTCACCGCGCAGCCGAGACTGTGGAAGATGCTGGAACAGCCGGTCAGCAAGGCTTCGCCCGAGGACCCGGATTCGTTTGCCGACCAATGGATCTCGCCGTGCGCGCCCAGCTGGAGGCCGAGCACGAAGTCGATGCCGGCGCGAACCGTCGGCCACAGCTCGGCGGCGAAGCCGGTATCGCCGGTGATCGAGAGGGCGTGCAGGACGCCGGTGGCCAGGTAGGCGCAGAAGTTGGTGTCGGCGTCGTGATTCTCGATCACGCCACCGCGCACCTGCATCGGCCACGAGCCGTCGGAGCGTTGCGATTTCGCCGACCAGATGTAGGCCTCACGGGCTTCGTCCCACAGGCCGGCCACGGTCAGTGCCATCGCGGACTCGATGTGGTCCCACGGATCGGTGTGACCGCCGCTGAACCAGGGAATCGCGCCATCGGGTTCCTGTGTGGCGGCGATGGATTCGGCGGTCTGGCGGATATCCCGCGCGGAGACGACCCCGGGAACGGCCGGTAGCTCAACGGGCATCGCCGCGCACCGCCGGTTTCGTGAAGTAGAGCGCGACGGACTTGCCGACCAGCGGATTCAACACACGTTCGGCCGTGCGCGTCACGGCGGGCGCCGACATCATGTCCCACACCAGCATGCGGTGATATGCGCTCACCAGTGGGTGCTTGTCGTTGCGCACGCCGACAGCGCATTTCAGCCACCAGAAGGGTGCGTGCAGCGCGTGCGCGAAGTCTTGGTGGTGGTAGCGCAGACCGCGCGCGGTGATCTTGTCGCGCAGCTCGTCGGCGCGATAGATGCGCACGTGGCCGCCTTCGTTGGCGTGGTACTCGTCCGAGAGCGCCCAGCAGATGCGTTCGGGCAGCCAGCGCGGCACCGTGACCGCCAGCGTGCCACCGGGTTTGACCACCCGCGCCAGTTCGGCGATCACCTGCGTGTCCTGCGGGACGTGCTCGAGGATCTCCGAGGCGATGACCACGTCGAATTCCTCGTTGCCGTAGGGCAGATCGAGCGCGTCGCCGCGCACGGTCTCGGCCTTGGCATACTCCGGCGCCTCGCCGGCCGCGGCCATGGCCTCGAACATGATGTCGACATCGGCCAGGTCGGCGGCGTTCTGGTCGAACGCGACGACGTCGGCTCCGCGGCGGTAGGCCTCGAAGGAATGTCTGCCCGCGCCGCAGCCGATGTCGATCACCCGTGATCCGGGTCCGACGCCCAAGCGGTCGAAATCGACGGTCAACATGAGGCCTCCAGGTGCTGCACAGGGTCGGGCGGTGTCGTCATCGGGCGGTGCCCGGCGGGGTGGGGGAGCGGCGGGTGATCGCCTGGTCGTAGATCGCGACCGTCTGTGCGGCGACGGCCGACCAGCTGAACAGCTCGAGAACGCGAACACGACCCGCCGCGCCGAGGAGCTCGCGTCGGGAGGGGTCGGCGAGCAGCTCGCCGAGCACCCGGGTCAGCGCGTCCACATCACCCGGCTCGACCAGTTCGGCGCACTCGCCGACGACCTCGGGCAGCGCGCCCGCCCGGCTGGCGACCAGCGGCGTGCCGCTGGCCATCGCCTCGACCGCGGGCAGCGAAAACCCTTCGTACATCGACGGAATGCAGGCGAGCTCGGCCGAGGCGAGCAGTTCGGCCAACTGCTCGTCGCTCATTCCGCTGACCGGGGTGACGATATCGGCGATGCCGAGTTCGGCGATGAGCTTCTCGGTGGGGCCGTTCGGTTCCAGCTTCGCGACCAGCCGGAGCTCGACATCGCAGGTATGGCGCAGCCGGGCCACGGCTTTCAGCAGGTGTGCAATGCCTTTGAGTGGCTTGTCGGCACTGGCGACCGCGACGATCCGCCCACGCACCCTCGGTGTCTCGCGTGGCCGGAACAGTTCGGTGTCCACGCCGAGGGGAACGGTATGCAACTGTCCCGGCCGCACACCGAAGTCTTCGGCGATATCCGCGGCCGAAGACGAGGACACCGTGATCAGATCCGGAATCTGCTGTGCGACTTTCTGTTGCATGCCGAGGAAGCCGTACCAGCGTCGCACGAACAGCTTGCGCCGCCACGGCGTCGCGGCCAGATCGACCGCGCGGTCGCGAGTGATCGGATGGTGCACGGTCGCCACCAGCGGCAGCTGCTCGGCGATGTCGAGCAGGCCGTAGCCGAGGCACTGATTGTCGTGCACGACATCGAAATCCTGTGCGCGCGAGGACAATAGCCTGGCGGCGCGCAGGCTGAACGTGCGCGGTTCGGGAAACCCTGCCGTCCACATGGCGGCGAGCTCGAGCAGATCGATGCGATCGCGGATCTCGCGGGGATGCGGTGTGCGAAAGGGGTCTTCGTCGCGGTAGAGGTCCAGACTCGGAACCTCGGTGAGACGCACCCGCGGATCGAGATCCTCGGGATAGGGCTGTCCGGAGAACACCTCGACCTCGTGGCCGAGCTCGACGAGCCCCTGGCTCAGGTACCGGACATACACTCCCTGCCCGCCGCAGTGCGGCTTGCTCCGGTAGGACAGCAGTGCGATCCTCATCAGTCCCGTTCTCCCGACTCGTAGCTGACCTGCCAGTGTTTGATGCCGTTGATCCACCCAGACCGTAGTCGCTGGGGCTCCGACACCTGGGACAGATCGGGCATCACGTCGGCGATGGCGTTGAAGATCAGCTCGATTTCGAGCCGGGCCAGGTTGGCGCCGACACAGAAATGGGTGCCGGTGCCGCCGAAGGCCAGATGCGGATTGGGGTCGCGCAGGATGTCGAAGCTGAACGGGCGCTCGAAGGCATCCTCGTCGAAATTGGCTGAGCTGTAGAACAATCCGACACGTTCACCAGCGCGGATGAGTTGCCCGCCGAGCTCGGTGTCGGCGGTCGCGGTGCGCTGGAATACCGTCACCGGCGTCGCCCACCGCACGATCTCGTCGATCGCGGTCCGTGGGCGTTGCTGTTTGTAGAGCTCCCACTGATCCGGATTGTCGATGAACGCCTTCATGCCGTGGGTGATGGCGTTGCGGGTGGTCTCGTTGCCCGCCACCGCCAGCAGGATCACGAAGAACCCGAACTCGTCGGAGCCCAGCGCCTCCCCGTCGAGATCGGCGTGCACCAGTGTGCTGACGATGTCGTCGGCCGGTTCGGCGCGCCGCTGTTCGGCCATGTTCCAGGCGTAGCCGAGGATCTCCATCGCCGCGGTCGACGAGGCGTCGGTCGTGGTCGCGTCGCCGTACTCCGGATCGTCGTAGTTGAGCATCTGGTTCGACCAGTCGAACAGCTTGCGGCGGTCCTGCTGGGGGACACCGACCAGTTCGGCGATGGCTTGCAGCGGAAGCTCACACGCCACCTGCTCGACGAAATCGCCGCCGCCCGCCTCCCGCGCCGCGTGCACGATCGCCGCCGCCCGTTCGGTCAACGCCGCGCGCAACCCCTCGACCGCGCGCGGTGTGAACCCCTTGGAGATGATGCGGCGGATCTTGGTGTGCTTGGGCGGATCCATATTCAACAACAGGGCGCCGGTGAGTTCGATCTGCTCGGGAGTCACCTCACCGGGCAGCCGGATCACCGAACCCTTCTGCTGGGAGGAGAACAGCTCAGGATTGCGCGAGATCTCCTTGATGTCCTCGTGCTTGGAGATCACCCAGTAGCCGCCGTCGCGGAATCCGCCCGACTGCGCGTCGGTCTGAGCGTTCCACCAGACCGGGGCGGTGCGGCGCAGCTCGGCGAATTCCTGGACGGGGTTGCGGGATTCCCACAGTGCCGGATCGGTGAAATCGAATCCGCTGGGAATGGACGACGCTGTCACAGTGATCCTCCGCCCGCGCTCAGCGCTGCCTGCGGCGGTAACGGACGCGGCAGGGTTGCTCGAGCTGAACCACCATCTTCGAGTGATCGTTGCGGTAGGTGTCCGACGGCTGGGCGAGTTCGAACTCCCAGTCCCGCAGCAGAATCGAGAAGATCGCCTTGAGCTGCATGAGTGCGAACGGAGCTCCGACACAGCGATGCTTGCCCGCGCCGAACGGAATCCAGGTCCAGCGATTGAGGATGTCTTCCTGGCGCGGATCGAGGTAGCGCGCGGGATCGAAGGCGTCCGGGTCGGGGAAGTCCTCCGGAATCCGGTTGGAGACGGCGGGTGTGGCCGCGACCATGTCGCCCGGTGCGATCTGATGCCCGCACACCTCGAACTCCGCGCGCGCCACGCGCATGAGCACGATCAGCGGCGGATGCAACCGTAGCGACTCCTTGAGCGCGGCCTCCAGATTCGGAATCTGGCGCAGCGCATGGTGACTCACATCGGCGCCGTCCGCGTAGAGCTGGTCGAGTTCGGCGACGACACCGGCCATCGTCTCGGGGTGCCGCAGCAGCTCGATGATCGTCCAGGCCGCTGTGCCCGAGGTGGTGTGGTGGCCCGCGAACATCATCGAGATGAAGATGCCGGTGATCTCGCTGGCCGAGAACCGCAGTGCCCCGTTCTCGTCCTTCACCGAGATGAGGACATCGAGCATGTCGCGGTCGTCTTTGCCCTCGGGCGGATTCGCCTCCCGCTGATCCATGATCGCCTGCACCAGCTCGACCAGGGCGACACGCGCCGCGTCGCGCCGGGTGAAGCTCTCGATCGGCGCGTACGGATCGACGTAGGCCAGGGCGTCGGTGCCCTGCTCGAGTTCGTGATAGAGGTGCGCGAAGCGCCCGTCGAGCTGATTGCGGAACTTCACGCCGATCAGACAGGCGGAGGAGGTGTAGATGGTCAGCTCGGCGAAGAACTCGAGCAGGTCGATCTCGCCCTCGTCGTCCCACTGGGCGACCATCTGGTCCACCTCGTGGGCGATGGTGCCCGCGTGCCCACGCATGTGGTCCGCGCGCAGTGCCGAATTGTGCAGCATCTCCTTGCGGCGTTCCGGTGGTGCGTCGAAGACGACGCCCTCGCCGAAGATCGGCTTCATGAACGGGTAGGCCGCGGCTTGATCGAGATCCTCGTCGCCGGCGCGGAAGAAGAATTCATTGGCTTCGGCGCCGGACAACAGGACGACATCACGTCCCGCGAGTTCGAAAGACCCCACATCGCCGCACTCGGCTCGCACGCGCCGCATCAGCGCGATCGGGTCGGTGCGGAACTCGGCGAGGTGCCCGTGTTCCTCTTCGCCTCCGGATACGCGCTGCGGTTTGACCAGCGTCATTGGAACGTCCTTCCCGGAATACTGTCCAGACACTTGGTGGACATGTGTCTGGACAGTACTACGGTAGCGGGCGTGCGACAAGGCTCGATCGGCCCGAATCCAGCGTGTCAGTCGTCGGTGGCGGGCTCGACCATCAACCGGCGCGCGCACATTTCGAGCAGATCGGCGACCTGCTCGTAGGACAGCAGGCCCATGCCGCCCTGGAGGAGTGCGCCCGAGTACAGCAGTTCGAGTGCGGCCAGGCGTTCCGGATCTTTAGTGCTGAGCGCCTGGTCGAGTCGGTGGCGGATCTCCATGCCGATGCGAACTCGTAGGTGATGTACGTCGGGGTCGTCGCCGAGTAGCGCGCTGCTGACCGCCCCGGCCAGTGCGGGTTCGTCGGCCACCAGCATCGAGACCTGTCGAAGGACGGCGACCACGCGCGTGGTCGCATCGGCATCGCCTGCCTCGAGTGGGGGCATGGCGACCAGTCGTCGCCAGAACACCTCCGAGATCAGATGTTCCTTGGAGGAGAAGTACGTGTACGCGGTGGCGGTGCCGACGCCTGCCGCCGCGGCGACGAGCCGGATCGTCGTCCCCGAGTAGCCCTCGCGCGACAGCACATCGACAGCGGCGACAGTCAGGCGGTCCACGGTATCGGCCTGCTTCTCGGTCAGGCGTCGGCGAGTTGCTTCGATGCCGGTAGGCGCGATTTCGGACATGTGTCCGGATACTACTACAGCCGGGTGTACAGGCCAATGGACTGTATGGTCTTGCGTCTTGTCGATAAACCGAACTATATTCCGTACACCTGTCCAGACACGTATCGGAGCCTCGCTATGAACGGCCTCGTCCCCCCAGACGGCACACCACTGTTGATCGGCGGCAAGTTGATTCCGGGTGGCTCCGGTGTCTTCGCGACAATCAATCCCGCCACCGAGGAGGTGCTCGGCTACGCCGCCGACGCCTCGGGCGCCGACATGGAGGCGGCCATCGCCGCGGCGCGCACCGCTTTCGACGAGACGCAGTGGTCGCGCGATCCGGCGTTCCGCGCGCACTGCCTACGTCAACTACGTGACGTGCTCGGCGAGAACCTCGAGGAACTGCGGGCGATCACGATCGCCGAGGTCGGCGCACCGGTCATGCTGACCAGCGGGCCGCAGCTGGAGGGACCGATCGCTGACCTGTCCTTCGCTGCCGACCTGGCCGAGAACTACGTCTGGGAAACCGATCTCGGCACCAGGGACCAGATGGGCATCTCCAGCCGTCGGGTCGTCCGCCGCGAGGCCGTCGGTGTGGTCGGCGCCATCACGCCGTGGAACTTCCCGCACCAGATCAACCTGGCCAAGATCGGGCCCGCACTGGCCGCGGGCAACACCCTGGTGCTCAAGCCCGCCCCGGACACTCCGTGGTGCGCGGCCGTGCTCGGCCCGCTCATCGCCGAGCACACCGATATCCCGGCGGGCGTGATCAATATCGTCACCTCGTCCGATCACGGCATCGGCGCCCAGCTGGTCCTCGATCCGCGGGTCGACATGATCACCTTCACGGGCTCGACCCAGACGGGTCGCTCGGTGATGGTCGGCGCGTCGGCGACACTCAAGCGCACCTTCCTCGAGCTGGGCGGCAAATCCGCCGCCGTCGTGCTCGACGACGCCGATATCGCGACAGCGGCCAGCTACACCGCGTTCACGGTCGCCGTGCACGCCGGTCAGGGCTGCGCACTCACCACCCGGCTGCTGGTGCCACGCGAGTCCTACGACGCCGCGGTCAGCGCGGCCGCGGGTGCGCTGCGCGGGCTGAAGGCCGGTGACCCGAACAAGCCCGGAACCGTCTGCGGGCCACTGATTTCCGAGCGGCAGCGGGCGCGGGTGGAGCGCTACCTCGAGAGCGCGCGCGCCGAAGGCGGACACATCGAAGTCGGTGGTGGCAGGCCCGCGGACAAAGAGCGCGGGTACTACATCGAACCGACGCTCATCAGTGGGCTCGACAACTCCGCGACCGTCGCGCAGGAGGAGATCTTCGGGCCGGTGCTCGTCGTGATCGCCCACGACGGCGACGAGGACGCGATCCGGCTCGCCAACGAATCGCCCTACGGCCTGTCGGGCTCGGTCTGGGGCACCGATCCGGACCGGGTCGAGCGCGTGGTCTCGGGGGTGCGGACCGGGACCCTGAGCGTCAACGGCGGGCTCTGGTACCACGCCGACGCGCCGTTCGGCGGCTACAAGCAGTCCGGCATCGGCCGTGAGATGGGCGTCGCCGGTTTCGAGGAATACCTCGAGACCAAGCTGATCGCCACCCCCGCCTGACCTCACCGAATCATCCACACTCAGGAGCTGAAAACCATGGCACGTTTCACTGGTCGTACCGCGATCGTCACCGGCGCCGCGCAGGGCATCGGCGCGGTCTACGCCACTGCGCTCGCCGCCGAAGGCGCCAATGTCGTTGTCGCCGATCTCAATGTCGAGCGCGGCGAGGAGGTGGCCAAGCAGATCGTCGCCGACGGCGGGTCGGCGGCCTTCCGTCGCGTCGACGTCGCCGATCCCGAATCCGCCGCCGCACTGGCGGAATTCACCGTCGCCGAGTTCGGCGCCATCAACCATCTGGTCAACAACGCGGCCATCTACGGGGAGATGAAGCTCGATCTGCTGCTCACCGTGCCGTGGGACTACTACAAGAAATTCATGGGCGTGAACTTCGACGGCGCGCTCAATGTGACGCGCGCGGTCTGGCAGCCGATGGTCGCGGCGGGCGGCGGCTCGATCGTCAACCAGTCCTCCACTGCCGCCTGGCTGTACTCGGGCTTCTACGGGCTGGCCAAGGTCGGCATCAACGGGCTCACCCAGCAGCTCGCCACCGAGCTCGGTGGTTCGCAGATCAGGGTGAACGCCATCGCGCCCGGTCCGATCGACACCGAAGCCACCCTGACTGTCACGCCGGGAAACATGGTCAAGGACATGGTGAAGCGCATCCCGATCAAGCGAATGGGCACCCCGCAGGACCTGGTGGGCGCCTGCCTGTACCTGCTCTCCGACGACGCGGGCTGGGTCACCGGCCAGATCCTCAATGTCGACGGCGGACAGATCATCCGATGACCACCGAATCCACCAGTGCCCCGGTCGGTTTCATCGGCCTCGGCAATATGGGCGCACCGATCGCGCGACGGCTGCTGGAATGGCCGGGCGGGCTGACGGTCTGTGATGTGCGCGCCGAGGTCACCGAAGCGTTCGTGGCGGCGGGCGCGCGTGCGGTCGCCGATCCGGCGCAGGTCGCGACGCACGCGCGGATCATCTGCGTGACCGTCATCGACGACGCGCAGGTGACCGAGGTCCTGACCGGCCCGGCGGGCATCCTCTCCACCGCGGCGCCGGGCACGGTCGTCGCGGTGCACTCCACCATCAGCGACCGGACCGCGCAGGAGTTGGCCGCCCGCTGCGCGGAGCACGAGGTCGAATTCGTCGACGCGCCCGTCAGCGGCGGCGCGCCCGGCGCCACCCAGGGCAGGCTGGCGGTGATGGTCGGCGGCAGCGACGCCGCGGTGGACCAGATCAGGGCGCCGTTCGGTTGCTTCGCCGACCTGATCGTGCACGCCGGTCCGGTCGGAGCGGGCACGCGAATGAAGTTGGCGCGCAACCTGCTCCACTTCATCTCGTTCACCGCCACCACCGAGGCGCAGCGGCTCGCCGAGGCCGCCGGGATCAGTCTCACCGCGCTCGGCAAGGTGGTCCGGCACTCCGACGCGGTGACCGGCGGGCCGGGCGCGATCATGCTGCGCGACACCACCGCGCCGATCGAGCCGGACGACTTCTGGTTTCCCATCCTCGGCCACGTGCGCGATCTCGGCGAGAAGGACCTGTCGCTGGCGCTCGAACTCGGTGACCGGCTCGACGTCGACCTGCCTTTGGCACAACTAGCCATCGCGCGCCTGGCCGAGGGGCTCGGCGTCGCCCACCCCGTGCTCGACAAGGAGACATCATGACCACCGACGGAGAGACTCCCGCCGACATCCGGCAGCGTGGCCTGGCCAAGATGAGCGAGGTCTACGGCTGGGAATTCGCCGACGGTCCCGGCGACCATTTCGCCGTCACCGCCGACCATCTGTTCGCCGACATCTGGTCGCGGCCCGCGCTGACCGTGCGTGAACGGCGCCTGCTGCTGCTCGGTGCGCTCACCGCGCAGGGCAGTTTCGACATCGCCGAGATCCAGATCGGCGCCGCGTTGCGCAACGGTGAGTTGTCCGAGGAACAGCTGCGCGAGATCGCGCTGTTCCTGTGCCACTACGTCGGCTGGCCGGCGGGGACGACGCTCGACGGCACCGTCGGCAAGGTGATCGCGCAGGAGCGGCGCAAGAAATGACACACGCCGAACCCGGCCGTCCGCGACCGCTGTAGCGTGCGGTCGATGGGTATGCCGAAGAATCAGCCGAAAGGGCTGAACGCGCCGATGACGACGCGGATCATCCGATACGGATCGCGCGCGCAAGCGTGGATCTATCGCCGCACCAACGGGCGCGTCGGCGGAACCTGGCGAATCGGGGCCGGGTTCCGCAAGCCGGTGCCGACCCTGCTGCTCGAACATCGAGGTCGCAAGTCCGGCAAGGTCTTCACCGCGCCACTGCTCTACCTCGTCGACGGCCAGGATCTGGTCATCGTCGGTTCACAGGGCGGCCTGGCCAATCACCCGCAGTGGTATCTGAATCTGCTCGCGGATCCGAACGCGCACGTTCGGATCCGCGCCGAGCACTACCCGGTCCTTGCCCGCGTCGCCGATGCCGAACAGCGGCAACGACTGTGGCCGCGGTTGACCGAGCTCTACGCCGATTTCGATGCCTACCAGTCGTGGACGGAGCGGGAGATCCCCGTGGTGATCCTCTCCCGCACCGGCGCCTGAGCGGTCAGTCGGTCGCGAGCCGGTCGTCGTAGACGCGACGGGCATCGCGGTCGACATCGATGAAGGTGCGGTGCACGCCCAGCCGGCGTGCCATGAATTCGCCGAGCGGGCGTGGGGTCAGCTTGTTGAAGGCGGCGAGCACGCCCGCGAGGCGGGTGACCGAGACGCGTCGTCGTGGCCGGGCGATCAATGCGGCGACCGCGGCGGCGACGTCGGCGGGGTCGGCGAGCAATGCGCGCGGTGCGCGGGTTCCGGTGATCATCTCGGTCCTGGTGAACGTCGGCAGGACCGCCGAGAACCGCACGCCGGTGCCGCGGTGCTCGAGGCGCATGGTTTCGGTGAAGCTGAGCACGGCCTGCTTGCTCGCACAGTAGGTGGCCATTCCCGGCGTCGGATTCTCACCCGCCATCGAGGCCATGTTCACGATGTGGCCGCGGCCGCGAGCCAGCATCGACGGCAGCACGAGTTTGGTGCCGAGGGCGACGCCGTAGACATTGATGTCGAGAATCCGGCGGGTGATCTCGTCGGATTCCTCGGTGAACCGGCCGACCGGCATGATGCCCGCATTGTTGATCAGCACATCGACAGGGCCGCAGGTCTTTTCGACCTCGGCGAGGAAGGTCGCGAACGAGGCGGGGTCGGTGACGTCGAGGTGCAGTGCCACCGTCGCGGCGATCTCTGTTCCGGTGCGGGCGACCGTGGTCGCGTCGATGTCGCCGATGGCGACGACCGATCCGGCGTCGACGAGCGTGCTCGCGACCGCCCGTCCGATGCCGCGGGCGCCGCCGGTGACAACGACTACCTTACCGACGACGGACCTGGTGTTTCGTTCATCAGACATGTGTCCAGATACTATTCTGGACCGTATTCCGAATCAACCCCGGACAACCCGCCCGCGCGGTGCGGTTCACCGAGGCATCGGAACTGCCGAGTAACATCCGGACGCATGTCTGAAAGCGATTCCATCAGCCTCGAAGCAACCAGGCGTCGATTGACCGGTAAGCAGGCCGATACCGTCGATCGATTGACCAGGGCCGCGCTGGTGGTGCTGACACGTGATGGCTTCTCCGGCATGACGATTCGGCTGGTCGCCGCAGAGGCGGGCGTCGCCACCGCGACCGCGTACACCTACTTCTCCTCCAAGGAGCACCTGGTCGCCGAGATCTTCTGGCGTCGTCTACTGGCCTCGGGCTCGCCCGCGAACGAGGATCCCGACCCGACGGTGCGGGTGCTGGCCGAGCTACGCAACATCGCGCTACTGGTGGCCGAGGAGCAGGAGTTGTCCGGCGCGGTCACCGGCGCACTCCTGGGCTCGGACCCGGACGTCGAACACCTGCGCACCCGCATCGGCATCGAGATCCGCGGCAGGCTCGCGCGCGCACTCGGCCCCGACGCCGACACCGAGGTCATCGAATGGCTCGAGATGATCTACGCCGGCGCGCTGGTGCGGGCGGGTATGGGCTACGAGTCGTACTCCGAAATCGCCGACCGCATCGAGCGGGCCGCGTTGAGAATCCTGCGCCCCGCCTGACGTTCACGGTTCGAAGCTCGCCAGCATCTGCTCGAGAGCAGCCTGATCAGGACCGACGAACGGCTCTGCCTGCGGCGCCTCGGCAAGCATGTCCCAGTACTGCGACGTGCGTCCCGATGCGGGCGGCAGGTGTGTGCTGAGTATCCGTCGTGGGTCGAACGCGCGCACCGCCGACACCGTGGCAAGGTATTTTCTCTCGTCCACGGCGTGCACCCATGGACTGTCCACCGCCGCCCAGAGGTGCTGCGCCGCGCGAATCGCGTCCGACGGCGCGTAACCCACGTCGTCGGCGGTCGCGAGTTCGGCGCTCGGCATCGGAGCCCCGAAACAGTCCGAGGTGAAGCATGATTCGCTGTGTTCGTCGTAGAACCCGACGGTGCTCGGGTTATCGAACAGCGGTGGGCGGAACGCGGTGAGACGCCGGTCGCCGACGTCGAGGGACTGCCCCGGATTCAGCAGATACACCCGATCCATCGGGACCGGTCGAGCGCACGACATGATGCCCAGGCCGAGGAATGTCGTGATCAGCCGGGCGTTCGGGGCGGCGTCGAGCAGGTCGAACAGCGATCCGGTGTGGTCGCGATCAGGATGGGTGAGCCATATCCATTCCACGTCGGCGGGATCGATGACAGAACTCAGCGCCGACATGAATCCACGGTCGGGAAGGCTGAGTCCGGTGTCGACGACAACGGGTTCCGTCGCGTGCAGAACGTAGGCATTCACCGGTAGATGGCCGATACCCGGAACCTCCAATTCGTCGGCGAGAACAGTGATGTCGGGCTGGATTCGATTGATACGCATGGTGTTTCCTCAGTCCTCGAAATCGACTCGAATGATCGAGCGTGCGATGACACCGAGATCGTCGGCGGTCGGGTCGTAACCACGGGTGACCTTCAGTCCGAGCTCGAACGGGCGGGCACCGTCGTCCATCGCCGCTCGCATCGCGGCACCGACCTGCGAAGGTGCGGCGTCGACGAGCACGGCACGACCGTGACGGATTTGCCCGCGATGGGTGACGGTGACGGGTGCGCCGCCGGCCAGATTGTGGCGCCACGGCCGCTCGGTGAAGATGAGCGTCTCGTCACCGACGCGATGCAGACAGACCGGGATCCGCAGACTGCGGCCGGTGCGACGGCCGGTGATTTCGACCATTCCCTGCCGTCGGATGCGATTGCCGAGCCATCGGGTCGCCAAGACGCGCCGAACCACAGGATTGATCAGTCGCATCAATTCCGGCGGCGGCGGACTGAGTCGCACATTCGTGGTTTCGGTATTCGTCATATATCGAGGTTAGGAGCATTCCGGTCCGAGCGATATTCCACAAACGTGGTATTTCCCCTGGTCCGGCAACGGCCTACCGTTGATCTGGTGAGCACGGATTCGATGCGACGCGCCGCCGACCAGATCGGGCGAGTGTGCCGCGAGCCGCACGATCTGGTGTCGCTGTGGCAGCAGGCGACGGAGGTGTTGGCCTCCGCCGTCCCGCACTACTGGACGCCGTGCTGGTACACCCTCGATCCCGCGTCATTGCTGATGACAAGTCACTTCCATAGCGGCCTCGCCGAATTTCCGCCGCAGTGGCTGGCCGTGGAGTACGGCGAGGAGCGCAACGGCATCGTCGACGTCGTCAGGTCGGCGACCGGATTGTCGACCCTGCACGACACCCTCGGCGGTGACCCATCGAAAAGTGAACGCTGGCAACGCAATATGACGATGGGTGGGGACCAGGAGATGATCGCGCGCCTGCGCACCCGCTCCGGTGAGGTGTGGGGAGCGCTCGCGCTCTATCGCGAACCCGGTGCCGCGATGTTCGACCCCGCCGAGAAAGAATTCGTGGCGACCGTCGCGCCGACACTGGCCGACGGCGTACGCCGGTCCCTGCTGATCGGGCAGGCGGACGAACCCGAATACGTGGATTCGCCCGGTCTGCTGGTGCTCGATTCGACCTACGAGATCGAATCGGCCAGTGCGGGCGTACAGCGCTGGATAGCCGATCTGCCCGACGGTGACTGGGATCGTCAGAAGCTGCCGAGTGCGGTGGTCACCCTCGCCGCCCGTGCGTTCCGCAACGCGGCCGAGGATCGCCCAGACGAGGTGCTCGTCTCGCGAGCGCTGTCCAGGTCGGGCACCTGGGTGGTGTTGCACGGCGCCCGCCTGACCTCGACCGGGCAGACCAGGGTCGCGGTGATCATCGAACCCGCCCATCCCAGCCGCATCTACCCGCTGCTGATGTCGGCCTACGGGCTCACCGAGCGCGAGCGCGACGTCACCCGGTTGGTACTACAGGGCGCGTCGACCTCACAGATCGCCCACGACATGACCGTCTCCGCGCACACCGTGCAGCAGCACCTGAAGGCCATCTTCGACAAGACCGGCGTCCGCAGTCGGCGTGACCTGGTCGCCAAGGTGTTCTTCACCCACTACGAACCCCGCTTCCGGGACAACGAGCACCGCGTCACCGCCACCAAACCGGTCCGGGGCGGACCATGGCCGACCTACTGATCTATTTGTCGACGGCGGTGGCGAGCAGTACACGCAACTCGTCGACAACCGCGTCGAGCGGGGCAGTGGAGCGGTCGACGCGGCACAGGATCACCGCCCCTTCGACGCCGGCGATCGCCATCGTGGCCAAGCGCGCCGCACGTGCCGGTGCGACACCTTCCGCGGTGATCGCGACGGTCAGGGTGTCGTGCCAACGGTGCAGGATGTCGGCTACTTCGGGTTGTAAGTGGCGGTCTTCGGGTGATCCGCCGACCGCCACCGACACCACCGGACACCCCGCCTCGAAATCGGATGCCACCAGGGTCGCCGTCCAGAATTCGGCGATCCCGGCCAGCACTGCGAGGGCGCCGCGATCGGCTGCCTCGGTGATGAGGGCGCTGATCGCGTCGCCTGCGAGGGTGAGTGATTCGGTCATGATCTCGGCACGTCCGCCGGGAAAGTGGTGGTACACCGAGCCGCGCGGAGCGCCACTGCGCGCGAGCACCGCGTCGACGGTCACGCCCGCCGCACCGCGCTCGCCCAGGAGTTCGATCGCACCGCACAGCATCTTCTGGCGCGTATCTGTACGAGCTCCCACCGTCAGGCCTCCTTCACCGGCGCTGTGAGCACCTCGATACGGGCGGGGACAATTAGGATGCAGTTTTGCATAGGACAGGGCACTGTCGAGTCAGCGGTCGTCACGCCGAACAGACTGCCTGTCTAGTTTTCTGTGATGAGGTCCGCAAGTTTGCTAGGACTATTGCCGGAATCACAGTCCACGTCTCATGATGGTCTTTTGATCAACATGACGCCGAGGAACCGCTGTGACGCACTTCGCCACCCGCCTCAATGAGCTCTTCGACAACCCCTCGGAGCCGGACGTGCGTCAATGCACGAACCGTCACGTGGCGCGCATGCTGCAGGCGGCCGGCCACCGCATCTCCGCACCGTACTTGTCACAGCTTCGGTCGGGGCATCGCGACAACCCATCCCCGAAAACAGTGGCGGCGTTGGCCGCCTATTTCCAGGTCACCCCCGATTACTTCTTCCTCGCGGCGAACCATCCGGAGACCGACGATCACACGCTCATCCGTGAGCTGGAACTCGGGGAGCCGCGCGCACTGTTGGTGCGTGCCGTCGGATTGTCGTGCGAGGCCATGGACATCCTCGTCACGATGGCCGAGCGCCTTCGCGTCAGTGACGGATTGCTCGCCGTTTGCCTCGACGGCTGAGACGGGATATCGCTCGGAGGCCATCGATCCGCGCACTGGATCACGGCTACCGCTCGTCCGAAGATCCTCTTGCCGTTCTGTTGTGCGGTGATGGTGATCGTCGCGGTCTTGCGGTCGGGATCGACAGCCTTCATGCGATATTCGCGGTTCTCAGAGTGTCGTATGTGGATGGTCGATCTGCTCACGGAGGATGTCGCCGTGACCTGCGTGGCGGGCGAATTCCTCGATCATGGCGAGCAGGGTCCATCGCATGCTGACCGTCCCTTCGCGGGGATTGTCTTTCGTGTCGTCGAGGCCGAAGCGGGCAGCGATCACCCGTGATCGCGCGCTGGCCCGCTCGAATTCTGCGATCACGTCGTCCAGTGATTCGTCGTCGGCAACTACGAAGGTGCCCTCGTCCCGGCTCGAGTACCCGTCGCACTCGGTCTCGTCGAGTCCCGCCCAGAACCGCTGAAACCAGATCCGTTCCGCCGCAGCCGCGTGTTTGATCAAGGAGATCGGCGTCGTCAGCGACGCGACGAGCCGTCGGCGGGCGTCGTCGTCGGACAGGCCGCGTGCGGTCGCGATGAGCGCTTCGCGGTTGCGATCGAGCGTGTTCTCGATGATCGCTCGCTCGGCGCCGGTGGTAATCAGGTTGGTAGACCATGGACTTTCACTCCATTCTGTTGCTTATTGAAGACTCAGCGAAGTCGGGTAACAGGCAGGGAGCCGCTTCGGTCACTGATTACGAGGGCAGGTGCAACGCGCCCAACGGCGGAGGCGAACCGGGGGAGAGGTGCATCTGATGCGCTTGTCGCGGATGTGCGCTCAGGAAGGCGATGCGGGTCGATCTTCACCGCAGCCGAGGCAGGTCGGGCGCCGAAAAACTCGATGCCGCCTGACGCGAGTATGTCACATTGCCGATCCGGCACCGAGCTTCCCGGAACCACGTGGGACCCCGATGATCTCGGCACCCTCGTCGGGATCCACCGCACCTCTGGTGACCGCTCGTCCAGCTCGGGAAAAGGTGCATCTACCAGCCGATTAGTACCTTCGCCAAGGCGTGAGGTAATCTTTTCGAGCACCCGGAGACGGGTGCAAGAACGGGCTGTGGCGCAGCTTGGTAGCGCACTTGACTGGGGGTCAAGTGGTCGCAGGTTCAAATCCTGTCAGCCCGACAGTGAAAACCCTCTCTGACCTGGGTCGGAGGGGGTTTTCTTGTACCCCGAGATTTGACGTGGTTTGCCCAAACTCCACAGAAACTCCACAGTTTTGAATCTGATCACCTGTCCAGTGCCTCTCGATTCCGCTCAACCGGGCTACTGGGAGAGGTCGGTGCGGTCGGTCAGGTGCAGTCCTTTTACGGCAGCCTTCAGCGCCGACCCGTGCGGCGGAGTCCCGCTTCTGTCCCGACCGATGCAGCAACGAACCTAGGATCGATGCGACGGCACCAACCGCCCGACCTGTCGGTGGGCGGCCCGCGCATGTGAGCCGAACTGGACTCACTCGATCTCGGGTATGCGCTGGTGCAGCCGAAGTCGCTGCTCCCTGTGGGGAATCGCGAAGCTCGGCCTTCGTATCACGTGCGGCGGGCAGCAGAGCGATCCGCGAAGTTGGCTGTGGCAGTGGCAACCAAGCGACCGTAGATGCGATATCCAGTGGGCTGGCGCGGCTCCTGTGCCTGTGGTCCTGCGGCGCCTAGGCTGGACCGCGCCCCGCGACGTGGCGGCGGCGCGTGGGTGCACGGGGAAGGACTCGCCTCGACCGGCTCATCGGTCGAGGCGAGTCGTATCACGTCCAGGCTCAACCTGTGTCGACTTCATGCTGCCTCTGGACCGGCCTGGGCGTGCCGGCTGCGAAAGAGGGGAGGGCTCATTGGCAAGATCAGGGCGAACCAGTGACCGAGCAAGGCTCTGTCCGTCCTGCACACCAAGATTTCACGGAGGACGCCATGGTCATACGCCGAGCTTCCTGGCCGCGCACCAACGCCGAGCTGCGTCGACAGTTCGAATGGGCACTCGGTGAAGCCCAGCAGGGTCGCAGCCGGACCCACTTGTCCCTCAGCATTGATGTGCAGGACGCGCTGCTCGAGATCATGGTCGCCACGCCCGTCGTTTCAGCGGAACTGATCGCCGCGGCCCAGTCCGCGTTCGCCGACCAACTCGCCAGCGGCGTAGCGAAGAGTGCCGTGCTCGCCCGTGCGAGCGGGGCGGACCCCGAATCGTGGGGCTGAACATTGCATTTGTCACCGTGTGCACCGGCGAGCGGGGATTTTAAGCCAACTGCTCGCGGCGGCTTTGTTGCTCGGTATTAGCGGCTGGCTGTGGACTCGAACCTCGCAATGTGGGGGTCAGGGGTTCGAGTTTCCCGTGTCATGCAGTATGTGCAGGTCAGGACGTATTCGGACAGTGTCGTAGTCGAACCTGGGTGATCAGACCGGGTTCGAATTTCGAGAGTGGTCTGAGGTGCTCAGCAGCTTCTACGAGTCTGTCGCGAGTGGAAGATTCGACGAGCCACACGAATGGGCAATCGCTGGACGTTTGCACTCGAGCAACGCCCAACATAGGCCCGGTTTCACACGCTGTCGCCCTCGACGCCGGGCTGACCGAGTTGGTCGACGGGTAGGCATGCATGCCTGCGTTGCGCAACGGCGACCGGCTTGTGCCTGACCGCGAAGGACCACCATTCGTCTCTCTGCTCCCATGACGGTCCATCAATGACCTGACGCACCTGCGAGTGCTTCAACGCTGGCAACGCGACCTGCATGGTGCGATCACGCCGCGCCTCGTCAGCTTCGGAGAAGAGGTTTCGCAGGCCCATCCCAGGGATTCCTGGCGTGAGATCGAATACTCGGACAGCTGACGCTCGTGCGAGCATACGCAGGGCAGGGTGTCCCTGGCCATGAGAAAGTCCCCACTGGTGGCCACGTGTAGGTCACCACTGGTGGCCACCTAAAAGTCCCCACCCCCTTCGGCGGGTTGACCGTGTGTCGACCCGGAGCACAGGCCCTGGGCG
>NZ_JACUZI010000018.1:0-25387 GCF_015355705.1 Nocardia sp. XZ_19_231
TCGGCACGGCGGTGTCCCAGTCATCGGAAGGCTGGCCCCGCCCGAACCGGAGCCGGTTCACAGTAGTTATTCCGGGGCACCCAGGCGCTCTTCCCGCGCGGTGCTGCCTCGTCGAACACCATCCGACAGGAGATCGAATCAATGTTCAGGCCGATGGAAGGCGTCCGGGTACTCGAGGTCGCCCAGTTCACCTTCGTGCCCGCCGCGGGTGCGGTACTCGCCGACTGGGGCGCTGATGTGATCAAGATCGAGCATGCCGAGCGAGGCGACGCGCAGCGTGGACTCTCGCGGGTACTCGGCTACGCCGGGGGTAGCGAGGGTTCGTCGTTCTTCCCCATCATGGAAGGCCCGAATCGCGGCAAACGCAGTGTCGGTCTCGCGCTGGAGAAGCCCGGCGCGCGCAAAGTGTTCGAAGAGCTGGTACGCAACAGCGACGTCTTCCTCACCAACTTCCTGCCCGGAGCCCGCGCCAAGCTGCGCATCGACGTCGATGACATCCGGGCGATCAATCCCGACATCATCTACGTGCGTGGCAGCGGTTTCGGCCAGCGCGGCCCGGAAGCGGGCAAGGGCGGATACGACAGCACCGCCTTCTGGGCCCGCGCGGGCAGCGCCGCGGGTGTGACGCCGGCCGGCGCCGATCGGATGACCCGCATGCCCGCAGGTGCCTACGGCGATTCGATGGGTGGACTGACGATCGCCGGCGGCATCGCCGCCGCCCTGTACGCGCGCTCGACCACCGGTGAGCCGTCGGTAGTCGATGTGTCACTGCTCGGCCTCGGCGCGTGGGCGACCCAATTCTCGGTGAATCTCGCGCTGATGAACGGTGGACCACTTCCCGCCCAGACCCCGCCCCGGCATGGATCGGCGACCAACCCGTTGATCGGCGCCTACCGTACTGCGGATGGCCGATGGCTCGAGCTGTCTATGCTGCAACCGGGCCGCTACTGGCCGGAGTTCGTTCGCCTCGCCGGTCGGCCGGAGTTGGCCGAAGACGAGCGTTTCGGTACCACCGAGCAGCTGATGGCGAACGCCGCCGCTGCCGCGGATCTGGTCGCCGAGCTGATCGCTGGTCGCCCCCTGGACGAATGGACCGAGATTCTCGAACGCGGTGCTGGTCAGTGGTCGGTGGTGCAGAACGCCTGGGAAGTCGGTCAGGATGTCTCGTTGCGCGCGAACGGGCACATCGCGGCGATCGTCGATGCTGAGGGCCGCGACCGGGAACTGGTGACCAATCCGGTGCAGTTCGACGAGACGCCTGTTCCGCTCACGCGCGCGCCGCAGTTCGCCGAGCACACCGATGACGTATTGCGCGAACTCGGGCTGACCGACGAGGAACTGATCGCGCTGAAAATCGAGGGCGCTATCACCTAGCTCGGTGGTAAGTGGCCTCTTTCGCGGCAATATTCCGCATTTTCCGCACAGTAGGCCAGGATGACCTGAGAATGGGTATACGGAATTATGATCGGGCGGTACGCTCGATCCAGTTCGACGAGAGGATCCACACGATGAGCACCATGCCCGAGTCGGGAGGTACGTACGAGGGCGTGCCCGCGTATCACTTCGACAACAGGCTCGCCGGTCCGTTGCTGTCGCATCAGCAACGCTGGGATGAGCTCGCCTGTACCCATGCGGGATTCCGCAGCACAGTCGCGCGGGGGTTCTGGGTCGTCACCGATGGCATGGATGTGCAGCAGTCCCTGCAGAACTGGCGCACCTTCTCCAACACCTCGGTGACGGTTCTCGAACCGGACCCGAAGTTCCTGTGGATTCCCGAAATGCTCGATCCGCCGGTCCATACATCGTGGCGCAGACTGCTCGGCAACGAGTTCTCGCCGAAGACGGTGGCCGCCATGGAGCCGGAGATCCGCCAGATCGCGGTCGATCTGATCGACGAGCTCGCCGGCCGTGACGGTGCGGAGGTGCTCGACGAATTCGCGCGCCTGTTCCCGACCCGGATCTTCATGCGGCTCATCGGTCTGCCCGAAGAGGATCTCGGTCAGTTCCTGGCCTGGGCACACGAGCTGCTGCATTTGACCCACGCCGAGGACCCCGACGGCAGCCGTCAGCTCGCCTCGATGCGTGAGGTGTCGGCCTATTTCGAGAAGCAGATCGCACTGCGCCGGGAAACTCCACGCGACGACCTGCTCTCACGAGCAATGAGCTGGACGATCGACGGCGAGCAGATCAGCGATTACGACATGCACGCTTTCTGCATCCTGATCTTCCAGGCAGGGTTCGACACGGTGCCGATCTCGATCGGCTGGGCATTGTATCACTTTGCCAGTCACCCCGAGCATCGGACGGCGATCCTGGCCGACCCTGAACTGATTCCGGTTGCCGTGGAGGAAATCCTGCGCGTCTACTCGTTCGTCGTGCCCGGACGCAAGGCTATGGACGATACCGAGGTCGGTGGTTGCCCGGTCAAGAAAGGCGAGATGGTGATGTTCCCGCTGTCGGTAGTGAACCGGGACCCCGACCGCTATGACAACCCGACCGAGGTGGACCTCGAACGGACAACCAACAACCACATCGCCTTCGGTTCCGGCCCGCATCGCTGCCTCGGCTCGCACCTGGCCCGGCTGGAACTGACTGTCGCCGTGGAGGAATGGCACAAGCGGATTCCCGAGTATCAGATCGTGCCAGGTCAGGAGCTCGAGCAGACCGGCAATATGTATGGGCTGCAGTCGCTGCAGCTGCAGTGGTGAGGGCGCGATGACATCGCCGATCAACCCTGCCGACCTTTACCACACGGGGATGGTCGTTCGCGATCTCGAAGCTGCGAAGGCGCAGTTGACCGAAGCCGTGGGATATCGGTGGGACGAGACCCGCACTTACGAGCTGCCGATCAGGCTCTTCGACGGGGTCCGCACGCTGACGTTGCGCTATGCGTATTCCCTCGAGACGCCCTACGTCGAGCTGGTCGAAGAGATTCCGGGTACGCCGTGGGTGGCGGCGCCACCGCTGGTCGCCACCCACCACATCGGATACCTGTGTGACGATCTGGCCGCCGCGTCGGAGTGGCTGGAGCGCGCCGGCTACGCGTTGGAAGCGTGCGCCGAGGTGGAGGGGGCGATGGCGCTGTTCGCCTATCATCTGTCTGCTTCGGGTGTCCGGATCGAAATCGTCGACCGGAGCATCTTCCAACCGCCCTCCTGAACGTCGGCAAGACGGCGCAGCGGCGGGTGCCATGGGCGATTCCCGGGCGCGCTCATACGGGTGAACTGGCGGTGGAGAGCTGGTCTACCCGGAGCGAGGGCGTCCGGCCAGGCGGTGGGCATTCGATGGCCCAGCCCCGCCGCTGATCTCCCCGGAGATCGTTCTGATGTCCCACCCGCCGGAACATTGCAACATTAAGTATCCTCTATTGAGGTTCGAGGGGGTATTCTCGATACCAGAGGATCCTGATGGGAGTGCCGGATTCGGTACTGGTCGGTGATCCGCCGATCATGGAGGAGTCACGTGGCACTGAGGTTCACCGAGGAGCAGGAAGAGCTGCGCGCCGTGGTACGCCGCTTCCTGGCGGAGAAGTCGCCGAGTTCGGCCGTCCGGCACTGGATGGAGTCCGATACCGGCTATGACCAGGCACTCTGGTGTCAACTGTCCGAGCAGCTCGGATTGACGGGGCTGGCGATCCCGGAGGAGTACGGCGGTGCTGGTGGTGGACCGGTCGAGCTCGCGATCGTGTTCGAGGAGATGGGCCGCGTGTTGACCCCGTCGCCCTACTTCGCGACCGTGGGTCTGGCCGCGCAGGCGCTCACTGCCTGTGGCGACGAAGCTGCCCGCAGTGCCTGGTTGCCGAAGATCGCCGATGGTTCGCTGACCGCGACGCTTGCTGTTGCCGAGGAGTCTGGCATCTGGCAGCCCGACGGCATCGCCACGTTGGCTGTTGCCGGTCCGGACGGTTGGGAGCTCACCGGCACCAAGATGTTCGTCATCGACGGAGCCGCGGCCGATCTGGTCCTTGTGGTTGCCCGAGTGGCGGATGGCCTCGGCGTCTTTGCGGTTCCGGGCGACGCCGTCGGGTTGGTCAGAACTCGTCTGGCTACGCTCGATCCCACCCGCAGGCTGGCCCGGATCGAACTACATCGCGTGGTGGCGCAACGGGTCGATACCGGCACCGACGGCGATTCTGCCGTTCGCCGGATTCTCGATCTCGCCGTGGTCGCGCTGGCGGCCGAGCAGGTCGGTGGGGCGCAGGCGTGCCTCGATGCGGCAGTCGACTACGCCAAGATTCGAGTCCAATTCGATCGGCCGATCGGATCGTTCCAGGCGATCAAGCACAAGTGCGCCGATCTGTTGCTGGCGGTCGAGGCGGCGCGGTCCATGGGCGCGCTGGCGGCTGAAACGGCGGAATCGGGCACCGACACCCTCGGCCTGGCCACGGCGTTGGCCGGCGCATCGTGTGCGGCGGGGTATACACAGGCGGCGAAGGACAACGTGCAGATCCACGGTGGCATCGGCTACACGTGGGAACACGACGCGCACTTGCATCTCAAACGGGCCAAGTCGTCCGAATTGCTGTTCGGCGGTCCGGTCAGGCACCGTGCCAGGGTTGCCGAGCTGGCCGGAATCTGATCGCAGCTGCATCGCTGTGACCGACATCGCCGCTCTGAAGTGATCTCCGATGCCGTTACCTCTGATAATTGAGGGTACTCTTTTATGGTGGCGAACAATTCGGGCGCCGCTTTCCGTCCTCGCCGGGCTACGCGTCCGGCCGTCCGAAGGGCTGATCACGTGGGTATTCGCGACCGCCTCTCCCTGTTGCTCGCCGAGGCACCCGCCGAGGCCGAAGCCATCGAGCACGAGGGTGCGTGGTGGACCTGGGCCATGGTGCGGCAGACCGCGCGTGCTGTCGAAGCGGCACTGACCGCGGCACGGCTGCCCGCAGACGCTCGCATCGGCATCGTGCTGGAGAACCGGCCGGAGCATGTTGCCGCGGTCGCGGCGGTTCTGGCGACCGGCCGGTGTGTGGTGACGCTGAGTCCGCTGCAACCCGCGCCGAGGCTCGTCGCCGACATCGATCGGTGTGATCTGCCGATAGTCCTGTGCGGCAGCGAGATCGCCGGACGCGAGGGCGTCCGGGCCGCCGCCACCGCACACGGTCTGCTGCTCGAGCTGGGGACCGACGGCGCGGTGCGACCCGCAGGCGGGCAGGTGCCCGAGACGGCGCCGACCAGTCCGGGCACCGCGGTCGAGATGCTGACATCCGGAACCACAGGTCCGCCCAAGCGAGTGCATCTATCGACAGCGCAGCTCGACCAAGCGATGGTTTCCGGCGGCCAGGTGCCGAAGCCGGGGCGGTTGCTGTCGAGTGGGACTGCGTTGGTTTCTGCACCGTTGGTCCACATCGGTGGGCTGTGGCGCGCATTGTCGTGCTTGGCGACCGGTCGCCGCATGGTGCTCATGCCCAAGTTCGCACTCGAGCCGTGGCTCGACGTCGTCCAGCGACATCAACTGCGTGCGGTGAGCCTGGTTCCGGCCGCTCTTCGCACGGTCCTCGATGCCGAGGTGCCTTTGGAGCGCCTGGCGAGCCTGCAGGTGGTCACCTCCGGAACCGCGCCGTGCCCACCCGAACTCGCCGACGGTTTCTACCGGGCATACGGCATCCCGGTGCTCATGACGTATGGGGCGACCGAGTTCGCCGGTGCGGTGGCAGGCTGGACCCTGGCATTGCACCAGAAATGGTGGGATCGTAAGGCGGGCAGTGCCGGTCGTGCCTTCGACGGCGTCGAGCTTCGCGTCGTCGGCACGGCGGGGGTTGATCTGCCGGCTGGGCAGTCCGGCATCCTCGAGATCCGCACCGCGCAGGCCGCCGAGCCCGGCACGTGGGTGCGCACCAGTGATCTGGCGCGGATCGACGCTGACCGTTTCCTCTGGATCGAAGGCCGTGCCGACGACGCGATCATCCGTGGCGGTTTCAAGGTGCAGCCGGACTTGGTCAAGCGGGTACTCGAGACTCACCCGTCGGTGCGTGAGGCGGCGGTCGCCGGGTTACCGGACGAGCGACTGGGCGCGGTGCCTGTCGCGGTCGTCGAGATCGAACCGGGTTGTGCCGCACCCACTGTCGACGCGCTGATCGTGCTGTGCAGGAAACAGCTTCTGCCCTATGAGGTACCCGCCCACGTCGTCGTTGTCGATGTGCTGCCCCGGACGCCGTCGAGCAAGGTGAGCCGAGTCGACCTGCTCGATCTCGTGCGGTCGCGGGTACGGATCAGCGCTCCCGCCGGGCCGGTGAGCACCGACAAACGACCGTCCGACAGTATCGAGGAGAAAGTACGATGACCAGCACCGAGAATAAGCCCACCGAGCAGTTCGGGCAGTTGACCGACGCGGCGATCGAACGCTCCCGTCGCCGGCTCGGTATCCCGAACCCACAACGCAATCCGCCGCATAACTATGAGGTGACGTGGGACGGCGCACGACACTTTGCGTTCGGCTACGGTGACGACAATCCGCTGTACTGCGATCCGGACTACGCGGCGGATACGCGCTGGGGCGGCCTGGTCGCACCGCCGACGTTCCTTTACACGATGGGCGAGGACGCGGCACCGGCGCCCGATGCCGAGGCAAAGCAGATACTCAAAGGCGATCCGTTCGCCGGGCTCGGTTCCTACCAGGCGGTCATGGAATTCGAGTGGTGGCAACCGTTGCGCGTCGGTGACAGGTGCAAGGTCTTGCAGACTCAGGTCGGTGTAGAGACCAAGCCGAGCAGCTTCGGTGGCCGGACCGCACACGTCACTCAGGACTACCTCTACGCTAACGGTCGCGGCGAGATGCATGCCGTGCGGCGAGGCACCTGGATAAACGCCGAGCGGCACGCGTCCGCCAAGCGCGCCAAAGAACAGCTCGTGCAACAGCCTTACACCCAGGATCAGCTGGCCGAGATCGACGCCGCCTACGCCGCCGAGACCCGCCGCGGCGGCGAGCCGCGCTATTGGGAGGACATCGAGATCGGCGACGAGCTGGCGCCAAAGGCCAAAGGCCCGCTCACGACGACCGATGTCGTTGTCTGGCACCTGGGCTGGGGCATGCAGTTGACGCCGCCTGGAACCTTCAAGATCGCCGCGAAGACCCGCCGCAAGGCGCCGGGTCTCTACCCCCCGAACGACCTCAACATCCCCGACACCGTGCAGCGCCTGCACTGGGAACCGGAGCGGGCCAAGGCTCTCGGCTTGCCGAACCCATATGACTACGGCGGTATGCGGGAGACCTGGCTGTGTCACCTGCTCACCGACTGGATCGGTGACGACGGCTGGCTGTGGAAGCTGCGCTGCGAACACCGCAAGTTCAACTACCTCGGCGACACCACCTGGGTGCGTGGCACCGTCACCGACAAGCGTGAGGTCGACGGCCGACACGAAGTGCATCTGGAAGTGCGCTGTGAGAACCAACGGGGCGAGATCACCACCCCGGGGACGGCGGTGGTGTTGCTTCCTACTCGCGGGCGCGCTGTCGAACTCCCGACCCCGCCTGCGGGTGATCTGGAAGGCATGGTGGCACACGAGCTGGCGCGGTTCCGCGTCTGAGTCCGACGTCGGGTCTTGCCGTGGTCCACCCTTGCCGCCGGCACGGCTCGATCGTCTGAACCCGCAGGGTATCTGGTGAACGGCTGTTCAACAGATACCCTGCGGGCGTTTTCGGGGAGAACCGCAGCGGGTCGCCGTTGCGGCCGCCGGCGGATGTCGATTCGTCTATCGGCTGAGCATGACCTCGAGCGCGATATTGTCCGGGTCTCGGAAGTTCGGCAACCAGCCGTACGGCAGCTCTCGCTTCGGGGTGAACTCGGCGCCGCTCTCGGCGAGTCTGTCCGAGAGGTCGTCGAGAGCGGTCACCGTGAGGCCGATGTGCGAATACCCGATGAATGCCATTCAGTCCTCCGGCTGCGCCACGCGGGCAATAACGTGACTCTAGGTGTTGTTCAGGTAGGCGAGCACTGCGAGCACTCGTCGGTGTCCGCCGTCGGTGGGCGGGAGTCCGAGTTTCTGGAATACGTTGCCGATGTGCTTGCTCACAGCACGTTCAGTGATCACCAGAGTCTCGGCGATGGCGGTGTTGCCGTGACCGGCGGCCATGAGTTCCAATACTTCGCGTTCCCGCGGCGTCAGCGAGTCCAGCGGTGAGTTCCGGCGGATGGTGAGCAGTTGATTCACCACCTCCGGGTCCAGCGCCGTGCCACCGGCGGCGACCCGATCGATCGCGTCGAGGAATTCATCGACGCGGCCGACGCGGTCTTTCAGCAGATAGCCGACGCCACCCACACCGGTGCCCAAAAGTTCTGTGGCATAGGAATGTTCGACGTATTGCGACAATACCAGAACCGGGAGGCCGGGTATCTCGGCGCGTGCGCTCAGCGCTGCCCGCAGGCCCTCGTCGCGAAATCCGGGTGGCAGTCGGATATCGAGCACTGCGATGTCGGGCAAGTGGTCGCGGATCGCGGGCAAGATCTCGGGTTCGTTCTCGGCAACAGCAACTACGGTGTGCCCGGCCGAAGCCAGCAGGAGTATCAGTCCTTCCCGCAGCAAGGCGTTGTCTTCGGCCATCACCACACGCATGGCAGCTCCACATCGATCACGGTCGGGCCTCCGGGTGGACTGGTCAAGGAGAATTTTCCATCGATTGCTACGACACGTCGGAGCATGCCCGACAGACCTGATCCGATCTCACCGGACTCGGGCATTCGGGTTGCCGACCCAGCGCCGCCGATTCCGTCGTCGGACACCATGACTCGCAGGCCCCTCGGTTTCCGGGCGATCAATACGGTGGCTCGGCGTGAACCGCTGTGCTTGACAACATTCGTCAATGCCTCGGCGATGACGAAGTACGCGGCGGCCTCCACCGCGGCGGGTGCGCGCAGGCCGTCCTCAGGGCCGTCCACTTCGACAGTGACATCGAGCCCGGTGCCTGCCGCGAGCGCCCGCGCCGCGCCGACCAGACCTCGATCGGTGAGGATCGGGGGGTGGATTCCACGCACGATGTGCCGCAGTTCAGTCATCGCCTGCTCCGTCACCAGCTGCGCGTCGTCGAGCAGCGAGCGCACAGCCGCGGGGTCGTGATCCAGCGCGCGCTTCGCGAGACCGATCCGCATGGTGAGGGAGACGAGTCGTGCTTGAGTGCCGTCGTGCAGATCCCGCTCGATGCGGCGCAGTTCGGCTCCGTGGGCGGCGATCGCATCGGCCCTGGTCTGTGCCAGTTGTCGTACCCGAGCATCGAGAAGGGCTTTGGGCGGAGGTTCGAGGAGACGACGTGACCATCGCGCATCCACGTCGGCCAGCCGTCCGATCAGTGGCAGGACTACTGCAGGTCGGCCGAGTAGCCCGCACCACAGCCCGTCGACCGGCAGTCCGACTATCCACAGGGGGACGGTGAGGTAAGCGAGCAAGCCGTATACGTAATAGCTGATCATCCACCGCAGATCGGCGAAGGTCGTGGGATCCCGGCGAACCGTCACGAGCGTTTGCCGCAGCGGGCCGTCGATCGGCTGGTAAACCTCGCGTACAGGATGGCCAGTCCATACCGCGACCTGCCTTCTCTTCGCGCTGGCGAACTGCCGGACGAGCAGCACGGCGATCGGCACCATACCGATGCCCACCAGAACGAGTGTGCCGAGGACCGTTGTCAGCAACACGGTGACGAACAGATACGAACCGAAGCCCAGTGCGGCGGCGGCGGCCAGCTGCGCGGTGGCTCGTGCCGCCTGTCGCAGAGTGCTCTTCACCAGGCCAGGCTATGTGATCGCGTGGTCCACCCGGTCATGCCGACCGAGCCGGGGCGTACGCGTCTTCGATCTCGGCGAACGAGTTCATGGCATGCCCAGCGACGATGCCACCGTCGATCGGCAGAATCGTGCCGGTGACGTACGCGGAGCGGTCGCCGGCGAAGTAGACGGCCGCCTGGGCGATATCGGCGGCAGTACCGTCGCGCTGCAGGGGCCGGATGGTCTTGATGGCATCCCGCAGCTCTCGCACAGCCGACTCCTTGTCGGGCATACGGCTCATCGTATTGCCCAGAATCGCGGTCGGGATGGCACCCGGTGCGATGCTGTTGACGCGAATCCCGTGCTCGGCCAAGTCGATGGCAGCGCATTTGGTGAAGTGGTTGACGCCTGCCTTCGCCGCGCGATAGACCACCTGACCTCGGCCTGCCCGGATACCGCCGATCGACGTGGTGTTGATGACCGAACCACCGCCGTTGTCTGCCATATGTGCGGCCGCATGCTTGGTTCCGAGCATCACCCCCAGCAGATCGACTGCCATCAGCCGCTGGAAATCCTCCAGCGGATCCTCGAGCAGGCTGGTGTGCATATCGGCGGGTATGCCCGCATTGTTGACCATGATGTGGAGACCACCGAATCTCTGCACGGTGACGGCGACCAGTTCACGGACCTGATCGGAGTTCGCGACATCAGTCGGTACGAACGTGACCTCCGGTCCGTACTCCGCTGCCACCGCCGCACCGAGTTCGGTGTCGATATCGGCGATGACGACTCGAGCGTCTTCGGCGACGAAGGTGTCGACGATCGCGCGCCCGATACCGGCAGCACCGCCGGTGACAATGGCAACCTTCTCGGTCAGTTCTTTTGTCATGGTGATCTTTACCTTTCGTTGGGTGGTCTACCAGGTAACCGGCAGTTCTTTGACGCCATAGGCGAACGCATCGGCTTTGAATTCGATCTCGCCGATCGTGGTCGCCAGTTGGAGGGTGGGGATGCGGCGATACAGCGAGCCGTAGACGATCTGCAGTTCCACGCGGGCCAATTGCTGACCGACGCACTGATGGATACCGAATCCGAAGGCGTGATGCTGACGAGCCTGCCGGTGCAGGTCGAGCTGTTCCGGGGCGGGGAACGCTGCCGGGTCCCAGTTGGCGATCGGCAGTGGCGTGATGATGCCCTCACCAGCCCGGATGATCTGGCCACCCACCTCGATATCCTCGAGGGCGATCCGGCGCAGCCCGTGCTGGGCGATCGACAGATAGCGCAGCATCTCCTCGACGCCGCCTGCGATGACCTTCGGGTCGTCGCTGTCGCGGAACACGGCGAGCTGTTCCGGATTCTCCAGCAGCGCGAGCGTGCCGAGACCGATCATGTTCGCGCTGGTCTCGTGCCCGGCAATCAGCAGCACCACACCCATCTGGGCAGCTTCGGGCACAGTGACGTCCCCGGCGTTCACCCGCGCGGCCAGGTCGGAGACCCAGCCCTCACCCGGCGAATCGAGCCGGGCAGTGATCAAACCGGCGAGGTACTCCACGATTTCCCCGGCAGATCGCGCGTTCTCCTCCGGTGTCGCCAAACTGTCGACCGCGACACCGGCATGCTGGTGGAAGAAGTCCTTGTCCTCGTACGGCACACCGAGTAATTCGCAGATCATCAGCGACGGTAGTGGTAGGGCCAGTGCGGAAACGAGATCGGTGGGGTTGGGTCCGGCGAGCATCTCGTCGATGAGATCGTCGGTGATCTGCTGAATGACCGGACGCAGTGCCTCGACACGCTTGACGGTGAACGGCGGCGTCATCAACCGGCGGAATCGGCTGTGTTCGGGTGCATCGGAATTGAAGATCGTGAGCGGACGGTGCTCGATCGTCTCGGCCATGCCGAGGTTCTGGTGCGGGAACCCTTGCTGCCGCTCGTCGGCGCTGACCCGGGGATCGGACAAGACGACGCGCTGCTCGGCATGGCCGGTGACCAGCCATGGATTGCTACCGTCCCAGATCCTGACCTTCGATACCGGGGCAACGGCAAGCTGTTCACGCTGTTCGGGCGGCGGCGAGAACGGGCAGCCGGCCGCGCGGGCGTTCGGGAATTCGGGCAGCGCCGTGGTGTTCGTTGACTCGGGCATGGAATGTTCCTCTCTCCGGTCGGGCTATTCCTGGAATGTGATGGCTAGCGCAGGGCACACGCCCGCGGCATCGCGAACGGCCTCGGCCTGGTCGTCGAGCGGGTTCGCGTCGAGCAGAACGACGATGCCGTCCTCGTCCCGCTGATCGAAGATGTCGGGCGCTTCGGCCACGCATTGCCCGCAGGCGACGCACTTGTCCTCGTTGATGAAAACCTTCATGGTGTCCTCCTCGGTGGTTGCTGTCCCAGCGGCCGCTGTCAGTGCGCGGCGAGTACCTGGGTGTCGACGATGTCCTGGCGGTGAAGCCGGGTCTGCTTGGGCATGTTCCAGCCGACGATGCCGGTCACCCGGCCATCGAGGTGGTAGCGGGCGACGAACTTTCGGTTGTCGGTCGAGCCCTCCACGACGGCCACTTCGGCATCCGTGGGCAGCGTGCCGTAGACCTGGATCTTGGCGTCGAACTGATCGGTCCAGAAATGCGAGATCGGGGTATAGGGAACTTCGGCCCCGAGAATGTTGGCGGCGACCGCCGCGGCTTGCTCCGTGGCGTTGGTCCGGTTCTCCAGACGGACCAGCCCGCCGACGTGGTTGTGGTGCCAGCGGGCGACGTCGCCGACGGCGTAGATGCCCTCCGCGGCCCGGCACTGCGAGTCGCAGACCACGCCGTTGTCCAGGGTCAGTCCGCTCCCCTCGAGCCATTCTGTGGCCGGGGTGGCGCCGACCGCGACGACGACGAGGTCGGCGGGTAGTTCCTCGCCGGACTCGAGTCGTACACCGGCGACGCGTCCCCGGCGATGGACGAACCCGCTCACGCCATTTCCGAGACGCAGGGTGACGCCGTTGTCGGTGTGCAGGTCACCGAGCAGCCCCGAGACGCGCGGACCCAGCTGCCCGGCCATCGGTGCGGTGAGCGGGCCGACGATGGTGACTTCTAGCCCCAACTGTCGTGCGGTAGCGGCGATTTCGGAGCCGAGCACGCCTTCGCCGACGACCACGAGACGCGTGGAAACGAGGAGATCTGCCCGGAGGGCGAGGGTGTCTTCCAGGGTGCGCAGAACGTGTACGCCCTCACGCGCGGTCGCACCGAACAAGGTTCGGGGGCGCACACCGGTAGCGATCACGATCGCATCACCCTGGACTGCGAGTCCGGATGCGGTGTGTACGGTTCGCGCACCGGTATCCAGTCCGATCGCGGGATCGCCGAGCACGAAATCCAGATTCAGCGCCGACAGGTGGGAATCTGGCCGGAGCAGGGCGCGCTCGGGGGCCCATGTGCCTGCCAAGATCTGCTTGGACAGCGGGGGCCGGTCGTACGGCAGTTCCGTTTCGGCACCCAAGATGGTGATTCCGCCCTGATATCCGTTGCGTCGTAAGGATTCTGCGGTAGACAGTCCGGCGGCGGAAGCGCCGACAACCAACACGTTTGCTGGATTACTCACCGGTGGCTCTCTTTCAAGGTCGGGCCGGCGTCGACGACGCCGATATGATGGTCAGCGAGTCTGCAGGCGACGGCGCAGCAAGTTGGCACCGGCGCCGAGACCGATGAGCCCCATGAAGACGCTGGCCAGAACCTGCTGCGTACCGTCGAGTCCGAGGCTGTCGGCCACGGGTTCGAAACCGAAGGCCAGCGCGATCGTCAGGTTGAGAACGAACAGGAACCACAGTGCGGGGTTCGAGCTGAGCAGGGATTTCATCAGGTACTCCTTGATTGCGATGATGTTGCGGATCGTTGAGATCGACTATTCCGCGATGACGCCGTGACGGCGATGGAGTGCAGTCCCGAATCGATGGTGTAGCCAGGTACACCACGAACCGCACCGGATCGATGCCGATCGCCCGGCGGGTGTCGAGATGTGGTGTGGCGAATCCGCCGGCTGGGATTCGGTGTTCCAGTGAGTGGGAGATACCAGCCATTGGTGTCGGAGGTCCGGTTTTGTCACTGGGACATAAGTTCCCTACGGGTGCGGCGCGCGTGTTACGTCGTGTCCCGAACCCGCGGTCCAGTGGTGCGCCGACTTCCAGCAGATCAGCTGGGTGACAACGGGTACCACGTCCGACTCGAGAAAAGTTACCCCTGTGTTGCCGCATTGGTTTTCGGGAATTCGCGCCAGAATTCTCCTCATTGCTCTTGTACCCAGCCTTGTTCTGCTTGCCATCAGCATCGTCGCGGCCGGGGTCCTGATCGACCGCGGACGACATGCGCAAGACTTCGCCGAAACCGTGCACGGCCACACCGGTCCGACTCTGGAAATCGTGCTCTCGGTCGAGCAGGAGCGCTTGTTCGCGGTCGCGCAGCTCACCGGTAGCCATCCCGACCCGGTGGCGGTGCGCGCAGCACGGGACCGATTCGACAGTGCGCTGCGCGCGATAGTGACGGTGGAAGCCGACTTCCGCGAGACCGGTGACGGTCAGATCAACGAGGCGGTCGGCGCATTAGACCAGCTGCGCATCCAGCTACCGAAGCTGCGTGAGAGCGTTGATACCGGCGCGGCTCCGCTGGCTGACGTCTTCTACTTCTACAGCCGATTGCTCGACGGTATGAACACCGGATCCGCGGTTGTCGAGCGAAACGCGCCGGATGTCACGTCGGCACTCGAACTATCCCGCACGCTCGCTCTGCTCGGTGTGCTGGAGTCGGTGTCGCGATCGACAGCATTGACCCTCGCGGCATCGAGTCCGGAAGGTCTCCCTGCGGCGTTGCAGACCGAGTATCGCAACCTTGTCGGTGCTTACCACGCCGAACTCGCACAGTTGGCCCGCGAACTCGGCCCGGAGTCCGCGCGGATGGCAGCAGAGCTGATCGACGGTGCCGATTTCAAACAGGTTGCCGCGATGGAGGATGCCCTCCTGCGTCCCGAGTCGGTGAAAGTGCCTGCTGGACAGCGCAATCCCGCTGATATGGTCATGGACTGGCGTGCTGCTGCGGAACGGGTGACCGATCAGCTGGTCGAGTTGTGGAAGGTGGACAACGAGGCTTCCTGGCGCCATGCCGCCGATTCCGGTGCCGAGATAGCCAGGGAATCCCTCTACGGCAGCGGCGTGGCGGTTGCTGTCGCCGTGCTGGCCTTTGCCTGCTCGCTGTTGCTGGCCAACCGGCTGATCATCAGGCTGCGCCGACTGCGTAAGGAGATGCTGGTCGCTGCTCAGCAGCGTCTACCGGAGACCATCCGCAGGCTCTCCACAGGCGCCGATGTCGACCCGGAGTCCGAAGCGGCAGAGCTGGACTTCGGGCGGGACGAGATCGGCGAGGTGGCATCGGCGTTCAACGCGGCCTACGGTGCCGCGGTCGGTGCCGCGGTGGCGGAGGCGCGCACTCGGGAGGGCGTTCGCGCGGTCTTCCTCAACATCGCCCACCGCAGCCAGCTCGTGGTGAACCGGCAGCTCGAACTCCTCGATGAGGCCGAGCAGCGTCAGGAAGATCCGGCGTTGCTCGAAATGTTCTTCCGACTGGACCACCTCGCGACCCGCGAGCGGCGCAACGCCGAGAATCTGATCATCCTCGGCGGTGGTCGGCCGGAACGCCGCTGGCGAAAACCTGTGCCACTGCTCGAGCTGGTGCGCAGTGCCGCCTCGGAAACCATCGACTATGCACGGGTACAGACCGGACGGCAGCCTGAGGTCTTCGTCCTCGGTGACTCGGTGGCGGACTTGATCCATCTTCTCGCCGAGCTGGTGGACAACGCGACCACCTTCTCGCCGCCGGGATCGCGCGTGGACATCGTCGGATCGGTGGTCGGTCGTGGCGTCGCGGTCGACATCGTGGACTGCGGCGTGGGGATGACGCGCGAGCAGACAACTCAGGTGAACCGGATGCTGTCCGAGCCGCCTGACTTCGGAGTCGCCGCGCTGTCGTCGGATTCGCGCCTGGGAATGTTCGTGGTGGCGAAACTCGCTGAGCGTCAGGGCGTCACGGTGCGACTCAGCGAATCCGACTACGGCGGGATCCGCGCCGTCGTGCTGATCCCGTCGGTGCTGCTCGCCGAAGAACCGACCTCGATCGATGTCATGCCACCTCGTGCGCCGGGTCGCCACATCGAGCCCGCAGCGGTCCGCGAGCAGACGGCGACATGGGACGGCGCGATTGCGCCGCCGGCAGGCGCTGTACCTACGGCAGCGACACCTGTCGTCCGCGGCGGAATGTCTTGGACGGAATCCCATGTCGGTATTCCTCTGCCGCCGTCCGAGGACGAACGTCCCCCGCTACCCCGGCGGACCCGTCAAGCCAGCCTTGCCCCAGAACTCGCCGGGCCCGCATCGAAGGGGAGCGGACAACCGGTCACCGCTCGTTCTGCCGAAGAGGCGCGCGACCGAATGTCTGCTCTCGAGAGCGGAACTCGGCAGGGGAGGCAGGCCGATGTGGTCGAACCGGCCGACTCGGGGCGACATCACTCCATTGATGAATCGAAGGGATATCGTGAATTCTTCCAGCCCTAGTGATCTGAACTGGCTCATCGACGGCCTAGTCGATCGGATCGCCGGTGTTCGCTTTGCAGTTGTGCTGTCGACCGATGGGCTGGTGCTCGGGCGATCGAGTGCGATGAGCCGTGAGGACGCCGAGCACTTCGGCGCGATGTCGGCGACGCTGTACGGTCTGGCCCGCAGCGCCGGCGGACGTTTCGGAGGTGGCGCGGTGCAGCAGGCTGTCATCGAATTGGCGTCCGCGGTGCTGTTCGTCACCGCCGCGGGGGAAAACGCGTGCATCGCACTGCAGGTCGGCACCGAGGTGAGTCTGGGCCTGGTCGCGTACGAGATGAACGTCACCGTTCAGCGCATCGGGACGCTGTTGTCCACCGGGTCACGGCAGGCGCAGGTGCTGCAGTTACGCGCACCTAACACATGACCGGTTCGGAGCAAGGGTGGTTCGACGACGCCGGTGGCCGGATGGTGCGGCCATATGCGTTGACTCGCGGGCGTACCACGGGAGCGGGTGCCGACATGGACATGCTGACGATCGTCTGTGCGGTCGTCCCTGCGCCCGTGATGCGGTTCAGCGATCCGGAATACGCCGCGATCATGGGGGTATGCCACGTGCCACTAGCGGTGGCCGAGGTATCGGCGATGCTGCATCTGCCCCTGGCCGTGACCAAGATTCTGGTCGGTGACCTGGTCGCGGCGGGAAGTCTCGCCTTCCAACCACCCTGCACCACCAAGCCAGGGGCCGATGACGTCGGCCTCCTCCATGCAGTACTCGAGGGAATTCGCAGGATATAGACGTGAATGCAACTGCTCAGCTGGCCACCTCGGTCAAACTTCTGGTAGCTGGTGGCTTCGGTGTCGGCAAGACCACGATGATCGCGGCAATCAGTGAAGTGGCGCCGTTACGAACAGAGGAAATTGTCACCGAATTGTCCGTGGGTATCGACGATCTGTCCGGCGTCGGTGAGAAGACAACAACAACAGTGGCGCTGGACTTCGGTCGGCTGACCATTGATGATTCCATGGTTCTGTATTTGTTCGGGACTCCGGGGCAGGACAGATTTTGGTTCCTATGGGACGAGCTCGCGCGTGGCGCGCTCGGCGCGGTGGTGATCGTCGACCCACGCCGGTTGTCCTCGTCGTTCGCCTCGATCGACTTCTTCGAGCGTCGTGGTGTCACGTTCTGTGTTGCGGTGAATCAATTCGACGGGGCGCCGCGATACACCGCAGAGGAGGTGCGTGACGCGCTCGACCTCGACCGCGACGTGCCGGCGGTGATGGGGGACATGCGCGACCGGGAGTCGTGCAAGCAGATTCTGATCACCCTGATCGAATATTTGGTGGCGCGGGTGCCGGTTTTCTGACGTACTGTTGAACCGGTCCGGCGGCCGACATCGATTCGGCGCTTTTGCGAACACCTCTCAACCGATTTGTTAGCATTGCCTAATGGCGAGTGTGCAGCGGCGCGGCTCGAACGGGTCGATTCCGATATCAACCCGGACTTTGGTGATCGCGTGTGCTCGTGAGGTATTCGCCGAACTCGGCTACGACGCACCGTTGACTCGAGTGGCGAGTCGGGCCGGTCTCACACTCGAGGCGCTGCACAGTGAGTTCCCGGACCACGAGAGTATTGCGCTGGCCGTGTTCGCGGAGAACATCGCCTTTATCGAGGGCCTCGCCGACGACCCCGCGGCATCACTGCGCACGGTGCTCGAGGTCATCGTCGATCAGATCACCGTGTCGATGGACTTCATCAGCTTGCTCGATCCGTGGTCCTCGGCAGATCCCCGGCTGATCGAGCCCAACCGCCGGATCGGTCGAATGCTGGCCCACAAACTCGAGCAATCCGCAGCGATGCGCGAGGTACGCCGTGACCTCACCGTCGAGGATGTGCTGTTGGCATTGGAGATGTTGTCGGCGTTGCTGGGTCAGACGGCACCCGCAGCGCGTCCGGCGGTAGCCGGGCAAGCCTGGAAGCTCTTGATGACCGGCATGCATCCCTGATCGTTACGCCTCTGGGGCGAGGTAGCAGAGCTCCGCCTGCCACCTCGACGTCTGCCACTTCGACGCAGAACAGGCAGCTGTGCCGTCAGTGCCACCATGGGAGTAGCGCATCCAGATGGCGTCGCATCCGGTACCGTGCGATGCCCTCATCGCCGGCGACAACGGCATCCAGAATGCGCTGATGCACATGCTGGACTTCGGCGGCAGCGGCGTCACCGGGTAGCGGCCGATCGGCGCTGTCGGCATGCCGCCGGAACAACTCTGTGATGATGGACAGAAAGAGCGAGAGCACCGGATTGCCGGCCAGTTCGGCCATTTCCGTGTGGAAGAAGTCTGCCCCGTGCGTGACACCGGAGCCACCGCTCACGGGTTGTGCAATGGCTGCGGTCAGCCGCTGAGCTACTTCATCTTCGCCGTCCCGGCAGCGCTCGGCGACTCGGGCCACGATGCCGAGTTCGATCGCATTGCGGACCGTACGTAGGTCGTCCGCGGTGACACCCTGGTATTCGAGGAACAGTGCCATAGTGCCGATGCTTGCCTGTGGCTCCGGTTCGGCGACGACGAGACCGCCGCCGGGACCGCGGCGCATCCGCGCGACCGAGTGGTATTCGAGCAACCGGACTGCCTCGCGCAAGACCGCGCGGCTGATGTTGTATCGGGCGAGCAGATCGGTTTCGGAGCCGAGTACCTGGCCGACTTGCCAACCGCGGGCGGCGATGTCGTCATGGATACGGGCCGCGACGACTTCGGCCAGCTTGGCTCGTGGACCTTCCACTCGCTGTGGCTCGACGACGGTGCCCGTGATGCGTGGCCCGCGCCGAACCCGATGCTTGGCGATCCAGGCCGCCACCGATTCGAGATGAGCGGTCAGCGCGGTCTGGGCCTTGGCGCTGTCGCCGGCGACGACGGCGTCGACGATGCCCCGGTGCGCGTCGTGGGAGGTGTCCTTGGCGGCGAATACATCGGCTTTGGTGAGTCGGCGTGACGTATGTGCGTAACGGTTGGTCAGGCGAGTGAGCACATCGATGAACAAGTGCAGCACCGGATTTCCCGACAGCTCGCCGAGCATGGGGTGTAGGGGATCCTGGGATTGGACGCCGGGCACGTCACGGTGCGCGAGCTCGTCGTCGAGGAGCGCGCGCAGGGCGGTGATCCCGTTCTCGGTGATCTGGTCGGCCGCGAGTCCGGCGGCGATGGGCTCGAGCAACAGTCGTGCCTGCAGCAGATCTGTCACTGACGTGCCGATGTACTCGAGATAGATCACCATCGCCTGAGTGGCGGGACTCGCGTCGGGTGCGCAGACGAACAGTCCGCCGTTCGGGCCCCGCCGCATCTTGGCGACCTGATGATGTTCGACGAGCCGAATGGCTTCTCGTAGAACAGCACGGCTGACACCGAGTTCGGTGCGCAGGTCCACTTCCGAGCCGAGCGACTGGCCGACCGGCCATCCCCGCCGCATGACGGTTTCCTCGATCCGCCGCGCGACTTGAGCGGCGAGTTTGCCTACCGGGGCCTCCCGTTCGCCGACGAGCTCGGGGTCGCGCTCGCGATCGGCGGGCTCTAGCTCGACAGCGGTCACCATGTGGCCAACTCCTTGGATGGATTTGCGGATCCTCAGTAGTTTAAGCGCATGTAAGCGCCAAGATCGGAACTGTGCGACCGGCCCGTATGGCCGGTGAGGCTCCCTTCCCGTTAACAGAGTATACTCTTTAGGGATATTGGGCGGCGGATCGTAGGTTCTGCCCCGCGCGCCCGGCGATCGGCGACGAGGAGCGAATAGATGCGGCTGGAGTCGACACCGGAACTCGAGGTGTTCCGTCAGAAAGTTCGCGCGTTCGTCGCCGAGCATGCGCCCGGAATCAAGGCGCACGCGGGTGTGCGTGCTCCTGAACCGGAGCTGATGCCCGCGATCCGCGAGTGGACGGCGAAGCTTTTCGAGAACGGCTTCCTCGGTATCAATTGGCCGGTCGAGTTCGGTGGCAGGCCGGGTGCGCATCCGCTGGAATCGTTCATCGTCGCGGAGGAGATCAGCCGTGCACGGACATGGGCGCCGATCGGTGCGGCCACGTTGGCCGCGGCCGCGGTGATCGACTTCGGCACCGACGAACAGCGGGAGCGTTTCCTGCCGCGGATCCGAACCTGCACCGATATCTGGTGCCAGTTGTTCAGCGAGCCGGGCGCCGGCAGTGACCTCGCCGCATTGCAGACCAGAGCCAGGTTGGAAGGCGACGGTGACGACGCGGTCTTCGTGGTCGACGGGCAGAAGGTCTGGACCACCAACGGTCAGCACGCCGACATGGGATATCTGCTGGCACGCACCGACCGGGATGCGCCGAAACACCGCGGCATCACCGCGTTCGCGCTGGACATGCGCAGTCCCGGTGTCGATATCCGGCCGCTGCGGGAGATCACCGGCACCACCGACTTCAACGAGGTTTTTCTCGACGGTGTTCGCATCCCACGCGCGAATGTGATCGGCGAGGTCAACGACGGTTGGCGGGTGGCGATGAGCAGCCTCGGACACGAACGTTCCGGGGTGGCCGCGCGGGGCGTGGAGATGTTCGCTGCCCTCGACGACCTCGTTTCGCTCGCGCAGGCGACGACGGTACGGGGCAAGCCTGCGCTCCAGGACTCGGCAACCCGGCAGTTGATCGGTGAACTCGCCACCCGCGCTCAGGTCAATGCCGCGATGATCGCGCTCGCGCAGTCGCGCATGCTGCACCACACCGAACAGTCGGCCGACGCACCGGTCGGCAAGATCTTCTTCAGCGAGCTCAATCACGATCTGGTCGCTGCTGGGATGCGGCTGCAAGGCACCCAAGGCCTGCTGGTCGACGGTGATCCCGATGCCACCGCGCATGGATGGTGGCAGGACGCGCACCTGTATTCGAGGGCGTACACCATCGCCGGTGGTGCCAACGAAATTCTCCGCACCCAGATCGCCGAGCGCGGGCTCGGACTTCCTCGAGGGTAGTGAATCATGGTGTGGCGGGCAGATATTCGTGCCCGCCACACCGATCCGATGTCGCTCAGGCGCCGCGCAACAGCATCGCCCCGGACGGCACGCCACCGCCCGCGGTCACCACCGCGACCCCGGCTCCGTCGACTTGACGCCCAGCAGCCTGGCCGCGTAGCTGCAGCATGGCCTCCCGGACGAACCCGTACCCATGCAGCCGGCCTGCGGAGAGTTGGCCACCGTGCGGATTCAGGGGGAGTGCGCCGTCGAGTGCGATGGTTTTGCCGCCGTCGATGAAGTCGGTCCCTTCACCCAGGCCGCAGAAACCCAATCCTTCGATCCAGGACAATGCGTTGAAGGTGAACCCGTCGTAGAGCAACGCGACATCGACATCGTCAGTGGTGAGCTCCGTCCGGGTCCATAGGTGAGCAGACGGGCTGAGCGACTGGGGCAGGTGTGTCAGGGTGTCCTGGTCCCAGCTGAGCCGTTCGAGGATGGCGGTGCCGACGGATTCCACGAAGACCGGCGGCTGCGGCCGGTCCGCCGCGGTCTCGATCGCCGAGACGATCACCGCGACGGCACCGTCGCAGGGCACATCGCAGTCGTAGAGTCCGAACGGCGTGGTGATCATGCGGGCGGCGAAGTAGTCGTCGATGGTCAGCGGATCTCGGTACAGCGCTTCGGGATTGCGCATGGCACCCTCGCGCGCGGCCACGGCGATGGCGCCGAGCGCCTCGCGTCCGACACCGTAGCGGTGCATGTACTGCGAGGCGTTGCAGCCGATCCACTGGGCTGCGGACATGGCGCCGAACGGTGCTCGCCATTCGAACATCCCGGTAGCGGGCCCTCGGTCAGGTTGCCACCGGCCGGACCGGACCAGCGCCGAGTGCGAGGATTCCCAGACCGTGCGGAAGCACAGGACATGCCGACACAGTCCCGCCGCGACGGCGAGCATGGCCGCGGTGATCGACCCGATCTGTCCCGGCACTTCGCGGGCGCCGTTGACCCAGGTGGGCCGGAGCTGCAACGCCTCGGTGAGGGCCGTGATCCCGCCTTCGCCGAACCCGCCGGGCGCACCGGTGCCGGGGTAGGTGGACAGGCCGTCGATATCGTCGAGTTCCAACCCTGCGTCGCGGACCGCCGCCAGGCAGGCATCCACGGTCAGCGAGACGGGGTCGACCATCAGGCGGCGGCCGACCTGAGACTGGCCGACGCCGGTCAGCGCGACCTTGTCCTCATACTTCTGTGGTGAGGCCATCGGGCGCAGGGCTGATCGGACGTCGCGCGGCTGTGGTGACGGCCCCTCGCCCGGCGCGGCCTCGGGATCCGGTTCGAACAGCGGCAGATAGACATCGCCGTGCTGTTCGAAGCGCGCCCGGACCCGCATGCCGACATGAACGTCTTCCGGCGGGCAGCCCACTATGTTGGTCGTCAGTCTGGCGCGGTCGTCTTCGGTCAGCGCGACCACCGCTACGACGTAGGGCGGCGGGAACGCAGGCAGCCAGGTCTGATGATTCACGCTGAACCCCACCACCACCGCGGTCCCGGAGGTCGGTGCGAGCGAGACCGCCCGGCTGCGGCACGAAGGGCACAGCGGTGCAGGCGGGTGGAAGAACCGGTTGCAGTCCTCGCAGTGGGAGAGGCGCAGCACTCCATCCGCCCCGGAGCGCCAGAATTCCTCGCTGGCGGGGGTCGGCTGGGGAAGTGGGCGGACCGGAGCGTCCATCTCGGGTGTCCTTCGGTGGAGTGGCAGGGGCATGGCGGGCCGCACCACAGCCATCGTGGTGCGGCCCGGGGATCAGCGCAGCAGTTCGACGATGGTGGCGTTGGCGGTGCCGCCACCCTCGCACATTGTCTGCAGGCCGTACTGCAGATTCTCCCTGCGCATCTGGGCGATGAGCCGGGTCATCAGGATTGCGCCCGAACCGCCCAGCGGGTGGCCGATCGCGATGGCCCCGCCGAGAGGGTTGAGCCGCGCCGGATCGGCGCCGGTCTCGGCCAGCCAGGCCATGGGCACGGGGGCGAAGGCCTCGTTCACCTCGAAGGCTCCGATGTCGTCGATGGTCAGACCGGCCTTGCGCAGCGCCTTCTCGGTGGCCGGGATCGGGCCGGTGAGCATGACGATCGGGTCGGCGCCACTGACCGCGCCGGTGTGGTAGCGGGCGATCGGGGTCAAGCCCAGCTCCGCGGCCCGCTCCGGAGTGGTGACGAGCAGCGCGGCGGCACCGTCGGAGATCTGCGAGGAGTTGCCCGCGTGGATGACGCCATCCTTGGCGAACGACGGGCGCAGCTTCGCCAGAGTTTCCACCGAGGTACCTCGTCGCAGGCCTTCGTCGGTGGTGAACTTCGTGCCGTTCACATCGATCGGCACGATGTGGTCGTCGAACACGCCGGAATCGATGGCGGCGGCAGCCTTGGTGTGGGAGTTCGCCGCGAACTCGTCGACCTGGACTCGACTGAAACCCCAGCGTTCACACATCATTTCGGCGCCGACGCCCTGGTTGAACTCGAAGTTGTCGTAGCGTGCGAGCACCCCGGGGCCGTACGGCATACCCGTGGTGCGGTGGGAGCCGAGCGGTACCCGGGTCATGGTCTCGACGCCACCGGCGACCACGAGGTCGTATTGACCCGACATCACCGCTTGGGCGGCGAAGTCCAGCGCCTGCTGGCTCGAGCCGCAGGCACGGTTGACGGTCACGCCGGGTACGTGCTCGGGCCAGCCGGCCGCCAGCACCGCGAAGCGGCCGATGTTGCTGGACTGATCGCCGATCTGGGTGACGCAGCCCCAGATGACGTCGTCGACCAGGCCGGGGTCGATTCCGGTGCGTTCCACCAACGCGGTGAGCACTTTTGCCGACAGATCGGCTGCGTGGATCTCGGCCAGCGAACCGTTGCGTTTGCCGAGCGGGGTGCGCACGGCATCGACGATGACGGCTTCTCTCATGGTTGTTCCTCTCGCTGCGTGCGCCGGTCTGCCCGGTGTACGAAATTGGTGGTAAGTCAGGGTGTTTCGGTTTGCAGGGCCGCGCCGGAGGTGATCAGCGCCTCGATATCGGTGATGCCCCAGTCCGCCAGCGCCGCGCGGGTATCGGCGCCGACGGGCCGTGCGGCGTGACCGCGCGCTGCCGGTGTTTCGGAGAACCGCGGCGTGGCGGCCGGCTGGACGACACCGTGTGATTCGATCAACGTCCGCCGATCCGCGAGGTGTGGGTGTTTCCGTGCCTCGGTCAGCCCGAGTACCGGCGCGACGCAGGCGTCGGTGCCTTCGAATCGGGCGGCCCATTCGTCGCGGGTGCGCTGGGCGAATTTCTCAGTGAGTAGTTGCCGCAGCCGCGGCCATGCGGCGCGGTCGTGCTGGTCGGCCGGATCCACGTCGAGTTCGAGGAGTTCGATCAGCTGCCGGTAGAACTTCGATTCCAGGGCACCGACGGCGATGTGGCCGCCGTCGGCCGTCTCGTAGATCGCGTAGAACGGCCAACCGCCGTCGAGCTGGTTCACGCCACGTTCGTCGGACCAGGCACCGCGGGCGAGTTTGGCGAAGGTACTGGCGAGCAGATGCGCGGTGCCGTCGACGATCGAGGCGTCGACGACCTGCCCGGTTCCACTGCGCTGCGCGGCGTGCAGGGCGGCGAGGACCCCGATCACGAGGTAGCAGCCACCGCCGCCGAAGTCGCCTACCAGGTTCAGCGGAATCTGTGGCGGGCCACCGACGGTGCCGATAGCACCTAGTGCGCCGGTGAGCGCGATGTAGGTGATGTCATGGCCCGCCGCGGTCGACAACGGACCGGTTTGGCCCCAACCGGTCATCCGGCCGTACACCAGCTTCGGGTTGCGGGCCAGGCAGTCGTGCGGACCGATGCCGAGCCGTTCGGTCACACCGGGTCGGAAGCCCTCGATGAGCACGTCGGAGTGCCCTGCCAGCTCGAGCAGGGTGGCAACGCCCGCTGGGTGCTTGAGGTCGAGAACGACCGATCTCTTGCCGTAGTTCATCACATCGGTGGGGTCACCCCGGCCCGGCTCGGTGGTGTTCTCGGGCCGGTCGACCCGCAGGACGTCAGCGCCGAGATCTGCGAGGAACATGCCGGCGAAGGGGCCGGGCCCGATGCCGCCCAGTTCCACAACCTTGATTCCGGCCAGTGGTCCGTTCGTACTCATTTGGTGTCTCCCTGCTGGT